>NZ_JAIZRY010000017.1:0-192606 GCF_020420125.1 Burkholderia sp. AU30280 | reverse complement strand
GTCCAGCAGCCCAGCGCCTGCAGTGCTTTGCGATCCAGCAATTTGGCCTCCAACGCCCGTTTCTAGCGGCATCAGATTACCAATTGCCTCGAAAACCTCCACGGTTTTCCACGATGAACCAAAAAAACGCGGCCGGGCGGCCGCGTGAATACTCGCAGACTCCTTCGGACGAAGGAAACAAGCAACTGTGAGTCGCAGTGTAGCGAAAGGCCGCGCGCGGATTGAGTCATCGGGCTGCAAAGGTCCGTTCCAGGTAGACGCAGACTGACACGTCGCGCGCCGTGCGAGATAGCCTGCCGTGCGTGGTGCGGCGATTCGCTGGATGGCCGTTCGGGGGACTCCCGCAGCGGCGGCGATCGACTACCATCATGTCTGGCGCCCCCGCTCGGGCGGCGTACAACGTCGTACAAGGAGAGTCCATGCTCAAGCTGCGTTTGCTCCAGGTCGCGTTACTCGCGGGCGTGCTCGCCGCCGGCAGCGCCGCTGCCGAAACGGTGCGCCTGACCGCCAATCTCCAGCCGTCGAGTGAAGTGCCGCCGACGGCGACCAAGGGTTCGGGCGACGTCGAGGCCACCTATGACACGGCCACCCACATGCTGCGGTGGAAGGTCACTTACGAGCACCTCACGGGGCCGGCCACCGCCGCGCACTTCCATGGGCCGGCACCGGTTGGCCAGAACGCCGGCGTGCAGGTGCCGATTCCAAAGGACGAGCTGGCAAGCCCGATCAAGGGTTCGAAGGAACTCACCGACGCGCAGGTCACCGACCTGATGGGCGGCAAGTGGTATTTCAACGTCCATACGAAGGAGCACCCGTCCGGCGAGATCCGCGGCCAGGTGATGCCGGCGAACTGAGTGCCGGCGTTTGATATAGAGGCACCTGTCGAGCGGTGCGGGTGCGATCGCACGTACCATCGTCACACTGTGATTACGGAGTGCGTCCGATGAGTTGGCAAAGCAAGTTCGCGTGCTGGCTGCTGCGCTGGCAGTTCCGTCCCGAGACCACGCGCGAGGTGCTCGATCCTGCCCGCGCACGGCGCTTTACCGACCTGCGAATGTATGTGCCGCGCCGCGCGCCGTCGGGCTACCGGCTGCGCCAGTGCTACGGGGCGGGTGACGCACCGCTGCGCGGCGAATGGCTCGAACGCACCGACGCGGGCGCGGGTCGCGGGCCCGGCCGCACGCTGCTGTACTTCCACGGCGGCGGCTATTACTTCTGTTCGACGAAAACCCACCGGCCGCTCGTGTTCGGCCTGACGAAGCGCGCGGGCGTGCGCTCGTTCTCGCTCGACTACCGGCTGGCGCCCGAAAACCGTTTCCCGGCCGCGCTCGACGATGCGCTGGCGGCGTACCGGCAACTGCTGGCGCTCGGCACGCCGCCCGAGTCGATCGTGCTCGGCGGCGATTCGGCGGGCGGGGGCCTCGCGCTCGCGACGCTCGTTGCGCTGCGCGACCGTGGCGAGCCGCTGCCGGCCGGCGCGATCCTGTTCTCGCCGTGGACTGATCTGGCCGCCACCGGCGCGACGCTGCGCACGAACGACGGCGCCGATCCGATGTTCGCGGGCGCGGCCCTGCCGAAGGCCGCGAAGCTTTACCTGGGTGACGAGCCGGGCACGAATCCGTACGCATCGCCGCTCTATGCGGATTTCGCGGGCCTGCCGCCGTTGTATATCCAGGTCGGCAGCACCGAGGTGCTGCTCGACGATTCGCGCCGCGTCGCCGAGAAGGCGAAGGCGGCCGGCGTGGCGGTGGAGATCGAGGTGTGGCCGGACATGCCGCACGTGTGGCAGCTGTACGCGCCGATGGTGCCGGAAGCGCGCGACGCGCTCGACCGTGCGGCCGCGTTCCTGCGCCGCGTCGCGGTCGAACGTGCGGTTCAGCGTGCCGGCGAGGCGTCGATCGCCTGATAGGCCGCCTTGACGGCCACCGAGCCGTACTTGCGCTCGAGCCGGCGCACGGTGAAATGGCCGTGCGCCATCTGCTGGAAGTGGTCGATGAACAGCGTATTGACGGTCGCGCCGAGCACGGCGCCGATCGCCGGAATCGATTTCGCGGCCATCTGCTCGGTCACCTGCACCGAGAAGCGCGACGCCACCGTCTGCACGAGCTTGAACACGGCCGCCGAGCTGTGCGCGGCGATGCCCTTCGTCGTGATGTCCGACGATGCCTTCGAGATCGCCTGCGCGAGCGCGCCGCGCAGCACGAAATAGCCGAGATCGGCGTCCTCTTCCTGCTTGTCCGGGTTGCCGCCCATGCCGAGCACGGCCAGGCATTGCAGCTGCGTATCGACCGAGCTCAGGTCTTCGCCTTCGCTGCGCGCGATGTCGCACACCGAGCGGAAGATCAGCGTCGTCGTCACCGGCAGTTCGACCGGCAGCGCGAGAAAGCCGAACGCGCCGCCCGCCGCGCCGGTGGTCGCCACTGCGAGCTTGTGCAGCAGGTTGCTCGGCTTGTCGGGCTCGGCGTCCGGCGCCGGCGGCTTGCCGAGCGTGCGCAGCGCGATGTTCAGGCACTTGCGCAGCGCGAGCTGCGTCGCGTCGTTGATCTTGCCTGTCGCGAAATCCGGCAGCCGGGCGATCATTTTCTCGACCGGCGCGCCCAGCATGCCCGTCAGCTTCATCGTCAGCGACGGGCTTTCCAGCACCTGTTTCGCGCGCCACAGCGCGTCCCGATCCTCCTGCGACAGCGTGGTCGCGGGGGTGATTGAAATCGGTTCCATCTTTCTCCTTGGGGGGCTGAGCCAGTTTGACCGTCGCCGGCCTAGATTACTCCGGCATGCTAGAATTTTGAGATTGTTTGACTCGTCAAAAGTTGCGCCAACAAAAAATGGCCGTCCATACTGCCGCCCACCATTCGAGCGGGCAAGTCCTGCCGTTCCGTGAATCGCTGCTGGCGATGATCGGGATCTCATTTGTCACCATGCTCGTCGCGCTCGACCAGACCGTCGTCGGCACGGCGCTGCCGACCATCGTCGCCGAGCTTCGCGGATTCGACCTGTACGCGTGGGTCGCGACCTCGTACCTGCTCAGTTCCGTGATCACGGTGCCGATCTTCGGCCGCCTCGGCGATTATTACGGCCGCAAGCCGTTCGTCATCGCGTCGATCGTCGTGTTCACCGGCGCGTCCGTGCTGTGCGGGATGGCGAACGACATGCTGATGCTCGTGCTCGCGCGAGGGCTGCAGGGGATCGGCGGCGGGATGCTGGTCGGCACCGCGTTCGCGTGCATTCCCGACCTGTTCCCCGATTCCGTCGTGCGCCTGCGCTGGCAGGTGCTGATGAGCTCCGCGTTCGGCATCGCGAACGCGGTCGGCCCGTCGCTCGGCGGCGTGCTGACCCAGTCGTTCGGCTGGCGCTCGGTGTTCTACGTGAACCTGCCGGTCGGCCTGCTGTCGCTGCTGTTCGTGTGGCGTTACCTGCCCCACCTGCGCCACGTCGAGCACGATCGCAAGATGCGGCTCGACTGGCCGGGCGCGCTGCTGATCGCGCTGTCGCTCGGCGCGCTGCAGTTGTTCGTCGAATGGCTGCCGAAGTACGGCATCGCGAGTTGGGCATCGCTGCTGCTCGTCGTCGCGGTCGCGGCCGGTTTCGGCCTGTGGCACTGGGAGCGGCGCTGCGCGCAGCCGATCTTGCCGTTCGACATGTTCGGCAACCGCGCGCTGTCGGCACTTTTCGTGCTGGCGATCCTCGCCGGCTTCTCGATGTTCTCGCTGCTGTTCTATGCGCCGCTGCTGTTCCAGGGCGGGTTCGGGATGTCGCCGAAGGAGGCGGGGCTCGTGATCACGCCGCTCGTCGTGTTCATCACGATCGGCAGCATCATGAACGGCCGGGTCGTCACGCGCATCCGCAATCCGAACGCGATGCTGCACGTCGGCTTCGTGCTGTTCGCGATCACCTGCGCGGGCATCGTCGTATCGACCCACACGACGCCGAAGTGGGTGCTGATGGCGCTGATGGTCGCGGGCGGCATCGGGCTCGGCTTCGTGCTGCCGAACCTCACCGTCTTCGCGCAGCAGACGGCCGGCCGCGAGCATCTCGGCATCGCGACGGCGCTGTTGCAGTCGCTGCGGATGGTCGGCGGGATGGTCGGCACCGCGCTGACCGGCACGCTCGTCAACCAGATGTACTCGAGCGGCGTGCGCAGTGCGCTGTCGGCCGATCATGCGACCTCGTGGCATGCGCAGCTCGCCGATCCGCAAATCCTGATCGATCGGGCCGCGCAGGGCGGTCTGGTCGCGGAGCTGACGCGTGCCGGGCATAATGGCGCGCTGCTGCTGGAAGCGGCCCGCGAGTCGCTCGTCGGCGCGATCCACCTGGGCGTCGCAATGGCGGCCGTCGTCGCCGTGGTGTCGGTGTGGCAGTGCCGCCGCGTGCCGCCGATCGTGTTGCGGCACAAGATCGAGCCGCATGTCGCGGCCGACTGAACGATTGAACGAGTAGAACTGAGCGCATGGAAGAACAGGACCGCGTCGCGATCTTGCAGCAATTCGGACGCACGTATCGTGCGTTCACGATCGCGTTCGAGGCGCACGTCGGGCAACCGATGCCGCGCTGGCGCATCATGGTCGCATTGCACACGATGGGCGGCCATTCGTCGCAGAAGAAGCTCGTCGAAGTGCTGCGCATCGATCCGGGCGCGCTCACGCGCCAGTTGAAGTTGCTCGACGCGCTCGGCTGGATCCAGCGTGAATCCGACGCACGCGACAATCGTGTGACCAACGTGACGCTGACGGACGACGGCCGCGCTGCGTTCGACGCATGCCTGCCACGCCGCAAGGCGTTTCTCGAACAGACGATGGCGCAATTGCCGGACGACGTGCTGAATGCGCTGTCGGGCGCGCTGGCGATGTTGGAGGCGCGGATCGCGGACGTCGGCTCGACACCGGCCGCGCGCTGAAGCGCGACGCGGGCAGGCGCGTGCGCCGCGCCCGCGACCGATCGCGGCCGGCAAGCGGGCACGAAATCCCGCCGCCGGCCGGCGTTTCATCTCATCTCAATTCACTTTCGATTTACAGCTCGATGCGCGTTCCCAGCAGCGCGAGGAACTGCGCGAGCCACGCCGGATGCGCGGGCCATGCGGGCGCGGTGACGAACGGCGCGTCGGTCACGGCCGCGTCGACCGGGATGTCCGCGTATTCGCCGCCGGCGAGCTTCACCTCGGGCGCGCAGGCCGGGTAGGCCGAGATGCGCTTGCCGCGGATCACGTCGGCGGCCGCGAGCAGTTGCGCCGCGTGGCAGATCGCGGCGATCGGCTTGCCGGCTTCGGCGAACTCGCGCACGAGCGAGATCACCTTCGGATCGAGTCGCAGGTATTCGGGGGCGCGGCCGCCCGCGATCGCGAGCGCGTCGTAGCGCGATGCGTCGACGTCGTCGAACGCAGCGTTCAGCGTGAACTGATGGCCGGGCTTCTCAGTGTAAGTCTGGTCGCCCTCGAAATCATGGATCGCGGTCTTGATCTTGTCGCCCGCGCGCTTGCCCGGGCAGACTGCATCGACGTGGTGGCCGACGGCCTGCAGCGCCTGGAACGGCACCATCGTTTCGTAGTCTTCGGCGAAATCACCGGTCAGGAACAGGATCTTCTTCGCGGCCATGGCTTTCTCCAGTGGAACTGCGTTGAGGGCCCGCGCGGCGGGTGCGTGCAACGCCCGCCTGGGGCCCCGAGGACGAAAGCGCAGTGTACTCCGGCCGCTTGAAGCGCGCGTGACGGCCGCCCCGCGCGAGCGGCGGGGCGGTACGCGCGACGGGCGTCAGAAGAAGGTTTCGACGACTTCCGTCACGCTGAACTGCGGATCGAGCACGAGCACCTGGCGCCACTTGTCGAACGTCAGGCACGGGTGCGAGATGTCGAACGCGACCATGTCGCCCACTTTCACGTCCGCGCCCGGCGGGATCTGCAGGTACGCATGCTGGTCCATCATCCCGGTGACGGCCCAGCCTTCGGCGGCGGCGACGTCGCGCGGCGCGGTATCGCGGCCCGGGCGGAAGTGGCGCGCCGGCTCCGGCAGCCCCGCGTCGAACGCCGCGTCGCGCTTGCCGAGCGCGACGATCGCGCGATCAGCTTCCGGCACCGACTGCACATAGGCCCACAGCTGCAGCGCGGGCAGCAGCCCTTCGCCCATCGTGCGTGCGATCGGGTTGCGCGCGAACACGTCGGTCTGCGCCTTCTTGTAGATGCCGACATCGTGCGTCAGGTAGCAGCCCGGACGCAGCACGACTTCCGCGAAGCCGGCGTTCGACGCCTTCGCGAATTCCTCCGCGACCACGTCGTACCACGCCGAACCGGCGCCGGACAGGATCGCCGGCGTACGCGCGAAGCGGCCTGCTGCGGCCAGCTCGCGCGTGAGCGCGACCGCTTCCTGCAGGAACGTGCGGATCTCGCCTTCCTCCTTCAGCACGCCTTCGTACAGCTCGATCCCGGCCAGCTTCAGTGTGTCCGGATAGCGCGCGATCGCGGCCAGCACGGCCTCGCGCTGCGCGGCATCGCGCACGCCTGCGCGGCCGCCCGGCACGCCGAGCTCGAGCAGCACGTTCAGCGGCTTCTTCAGTGCGCCGAAGAAGCGGCCGAGCTGGTCGACGCTCTCCGCCGAATCGACCAGGCAGAAGAATTCGAAGTCGGGATCGGACAGCAGCCCGGCGATGATCGTCATGTTCTGGCGGCCGACCAGCTGGTTGGCGAGCAGCACGCGCCGCACGCCGCCGTGATACGCGGCCTGCGTCTGGTGCGCGGTCGCGAGCGTGATGCCCCACGCGCCGGCGTCGAGCTGGCGGCGGAACAGTTGCGGCGCCATCGTCGTCTTCCCGTGCGGCGCAAACTTGACGCCGTACTTCTGGACGAATGCCTGCATCCAGTTCAGGTTGTGTTCGATGCGGTCCTCGTACAGCACGGCGGCCGGCAGGCTGACGTCTTCCGCAAGCAGGTTCCACTCGAGCCGGCCCGCGTCGCCGAGCGGCACGCTGGCGCTCGGCAGATTGCCGAGACCCTTGCCGAACGGATCGATCGTCGCTTCCTGATAGTTTGTAACTTTCATGTCATCCCACTCCATCATCACTATGCATTGCACTGAAGTTGACACGCCGATGGTACAGAAAGTAGCATCGGCGCGGTGATGTTATTTAGTAACATAGAGCTTCGCACTCTTTTCCGCAGATGAATACGCCCGTTACTCCGTCCGTTCCGCTCGCGGCCGAGCTCCATCCGGCGCCTGCCGCTACGCCGATCCTCGACATCGTCGCGCGGATCGCCGAATGCGCGCCCGAGCTGCGCGAAGCCGAGCGAAAGGTCGCCGCGTACATCCTCGCCGATCTCGCGCGCGCCGCGCATGCAAGCATCGGCGCGCTTGCTCGCGACGCGGAGGTCAGCGTCGCGACGGTCACGCGTTTCGCGAAAGCGGTCGGCTGCCGCGACGTGCGCGAACTGAAGGTGCTGGTCGCGCAGGCGGCGGCCGTCGGGCAGCGCTTTCTGGTGCCGTCCGATGACGCGCCGGCCGACGACGCGAGCCCTGCGTCGATGGTCTATGACGAGATCCGCGTGGCGCTCGCGCACAACCATCAGTTGCTGCGCAATACGTCGTTCGACGAAGCGGCCGACCTGCTCGCCGGCGCGAAGATGACCTATGTGTACGGGCAGGGCGGCGGCTCGACGGCGCTTGCCGACGAGCTGCGCTTCCGGCTCGTGCGCTTCGGCCGGCCGGTCGCGAGCTACCAGGACAGCGTGCTGCAGCGGATGGTGGCCGCGACGCTGTCGCGCGACACCGTCGTCGTCGCGCTGTCGGTGAGCGGCCGCGTGCCCGAGCTGCTCGAGAGTTGCCGGCTCGCGAAGCGCTACGGCGCGAAGCTGATCGCGATCACCGCGCCGGCTTCGCCGCTCGCGAAGCTGGCTGACCACCTGATTCCGGTCGTCGCGTTCGAAACCGATTTCATTTACAAGCCGTCGACATCGCGTTACGCGATGATGATGGCGATCGACGTGCTCGTCACCGGAGTCGCATTGCGGCTCGGCGATGCGGGCCGAGAATCGCTGCGTCGCATCAAGCACGCGCTCGATGCGCATCGCGGCGGCGGAGACCGTCAACCGGTAGGAGACTGACCCATGCATTCGCATCCCGAAGCCGCCGATACGCTGATCGTCGGCGCGCAGCTTTACGACGGTACCGGCGCGCCGCCCGTCACGCGCGACGTCGCGATCCGCAACGGCGTGATCGCGGCGATCGGTAACCTGTCGAACTGGCTTGCCGAGACCGTCGTCGATGCGGACGGCCGTGCGCTCGCGCCGGGCTTCGTCGACGTGCACACGCACGACGACACGCACGTGATCCGCGCGCCGGAGATGATCCCGAAGATCTCGCAGGGCGTGACGACCGTGATCGTCGGCAACTGCGGGATCAGCGCGTCACCGGTGACGCTCGCGGGCGATCCGCCCGATCCGATGAACCTGCTCGGCGAGCGCGGTGCGTTCCGGTACCCGACCTTCGCCGACTACGTCGCGGCCGTGAACGACGCGCGTCCGGCCGTGAACGTCGCGGCGCTCGTCGGTCACACGGCGCTGCGCAACAACCAGATGGACCGCCTCGACCGCGCGGCGACCGACGCCGAGATCGCCGGCATGCGCGCGCAGCTCGAGGAGGCGCTCGCGAATGGCGCGCTCGGCCTGTCGTCGGGCCTTGCGTACGGCTCCGCGTTCGCGGCGCCCACCGAAGAGGTGATGGCGCTCGCCGAGCCGCTCGCGAACGCGGGCGCGCTGTACACCACGCACATGCGCACCGAGTTCGACGCGATCCTCGATGCAATGGAAGAGGCGTACCAGGTCGGCCGCCATGCGCGCGTGCCGGTCGTGATCTCGCACCTGAAGTGCGCGGGGCCGTCGAACTGGGGGCGCAGTACCGAAGTCCTCGCATCGCTCGAAGGCGCGCGCCGCTACCAGCCGGTCGGCTGCGACTGCTATCCGTACAGCCGCAGCTCGTCGACGCTCGACCTGAAGCAGGTGACGGGCGACATCGACATCACGATCACGTGGTCCGAGCCGCACCCGGAAGTGGCGGGCAAGCTGCTGAAGGCGATCGCGGCCGACTGGGGCGTGACCGAGCAGGAAGCCGCGCAGCGCATCCGCCCGGCCGGTGCCGTGTACCACAACATGTCCGAGGACGACGTGCGCCGGATCCTGTCGCACCCCGCGACGATGGTCGGCTCCGACGGCCTGCCGAACGATCCGCTGCCGCACCCGCGGCTGTGGGGCGCGTTCCCGCGCGTGCTGGGCCATTACGTGCGCGACACGAACCTGCTGCCGCTCGAGGAGGCGATCCGCAAGATGACGTCGCTGTCCGCACGCCGCTACGGGATCGCGCGGCGCGGTGAGGTGCATGTGGGCTACCACGCGGATCTCGTGCTGTTCGACCCGGCGCGCGTGATCGACGCCGCGACGTTCGAGAAGCCGCAGCAGCCCGCGCACGGGATCGACGCCGTGTGGGTGAACGGCGTGCTCACTTATGAAAACGGCCAGCCGACCGGCGAGCGCGCGGGCGGCTTCGTCGCACGCGGCGAGCGCGTGCCGGTGGGTGCCGAGGCTGCGTTCTGAGTCCGGGCGCGGCTGTTGTTCCGATCTTCCCGCGCGCGCCGCTGCAGGCGTGCGCATCCGCAACCGTGCGTTGCATGGGATTCGGGTCGGCGCTGATGCGCCTGCCCGGGTCGACGAAACAAGGAGTGAAACGATGAAGCGATATGGCGTAGGCGAAGCGAAGGGCACGGGCGGCCAGGTGATGCCGTTTGCACGTGCGGTCGAGGCCGACGGCTGGCTGTACGTGTCGGGGCAGACGCCGATGGTGAACGGCGAGGTCGTCGAAGGCGGCATCGTCACGCAGTCGAAGCAGACGATCGAGAACGTGATCGCGATCCTGAAGGAAGCCGGCTACGGCCTCGAGCACGTCGTGCGCTGCGGCGTGTGGCTCGACGACGCACGAGATTTCGCGTCGTTCAACAAGGTTTTCGTGTCGTACTTCGGCGAGCATCCGCCGGCCCGCGCGTGCGTGCAGTCGAGCATGGTGATCGACTGCAAGGTCGAGGTCGACTGCATCGCGTACAAGGCGCCGGCGAAGTAACGCGGCGACGGCGAGCCGCTACGCAACGGTCCCGGCGCATTTACGTGCGTCGGGACCGTTTTTTCATATGCCGGGCACCGGTCGGCCTGCGGGCGGCGCTCTCGCGGCGGCAACCGCCGCAACGCATCCCGCCCGTTCATGTAATGTGCCGCATGACCCTGCGGAGAGGACATGCATGGAATGGGCTGCACTGGTGCCGGAGCTGATTTGCTCGGATCTGGCCGGAAGCGTTCGCTTCTATCGTGACGTGCTCGGATTCCGGATTCGCTTCGAGCGTCCGGAAGACGGCTTCGTCTATCTTGAAATCGGGCGCGCCCAGCTGATGCTCGAGCAGTACAGCGCGGATGGCTGGCTGACCGGCCCGCTGGAGCCGCCGTTCGGGCGTGGGATCAATCTGCAGATCGAGGTCGATGCGCTCGATCCCATCCTGGGCAGGATCCGCGCCGCGGGCGTGACGCTGTTCGTCGAGCCGCGCACGTCCTGGTATCGGGAAGGCGAGATCGAGCACGGCCAGGTCGAGATGCTGGTGCAGGATCCTGACGGCTACCTGTTGCGCCTGATGGAGATTCTTCCGGAGCGGCCGGTGAGCGAGTGAGCGCAGGCCGTTCGCGCTTCTCCGCGCAATGAAAAACAGCCCGGTCGGTTGAATCCGACGGGGCTGTTTTGTATGGGGGCCGCCACGTGTCGCCAACATCGACCGTGGGCCGCCCGCCGCCCTCACTGCCGCGCGTTGCGCGCGTTGTCCGGCATCGGCTGGTTGTAGTTGGTGCGGAACGGGTTGATGTCGAGCCCGCCGCGGCGCGTATAGCGCGCATACACCGCGAGTTTCACCGGTTTGCACGCATGCAGGATGTCGAGGAAGATCCGCTCGACGCACTGCTCGTGAAAGCCCGTGTGATTGCGGAACGAGATGATGTAGCGCAGCAGGCCCGCGTGATCGATCTGCGGCCCGACGTAGTGGATCTGCACGCTGCCCCAGTCGGGCTGGCCGGTGACCGGGCAGTTCGAGCGCAGCAGGTCCGACACGAGCGTCTCCTCGACCGGCGCTTCGTCCTCGGCGGCCGACAGCAGCGACGGATCGGGTTCGTACACATCGGTGTCGAGGTCGAGCCGGTCGAGCGACAGCCCGTCGAGTTCGTCCATCTCGAGCTTGCCGAAATCGTGCGGCGACACCAGCTGCACGGAAACAGTCGCGCCGCACGCGGCCGACACGTCGCGCTTGAGCGTGTCGCGCACCGCGTCGATCGAGTCGAACTTCGTCTGCGCGAACGAGCCGAGATACAGCTTGAAGGACTTCGATTCGACGATGTTCGGCGATTCGGCCGGCACGTAGAAGGTCGCAACCGCAATCTGCGGCTTGCCGCGTGCGTTGAGCCACGACAGCTCGTACGCGTTCCAGATGTCGGTGCCGAAGAACGGCAGCGCCGACGTGATGCCGAGCTGCTCGCGCGCGCCGGCGCGCGGGATCGGGAACAGCAGCGACGCGTCGTACTGGGCGGCGTAGACGGTGGCCTTGCCGAGCGGGGAATGTTCGGGATTCATGCGTGTCGCCCTTACGACAGGAAGAGGCGGTAAGCCGGGTTGGCGCTCTCCTCGACATACGGATAGCCGAGTGCCGCGAGGAAGCGTTCGAAATCGGCGCGATCGGCCTGCGGCACCTGCAGCCCGACGAGGATCGAGCTGTAGTCCGCGCCCTGGTTACGGTAGTGGAACAGGCTGATGTTCCAGTCCGGCGCCATCGACGACAGGAACTTCATCAGCGCGCCCGGCCGTTCCGGGAATTCGAAGCGGAACAGGCGCTCGTCGAGCGCGAGCGGCGAACGGCCGCCCACCATGTAGCGGATGTGTTCCTTCGACAGTTCGTCGTGCGTCAGGTCGACGGTCTTGAACCCGTGCGATTCGAAGTTCGCGGCGATCTCGGCCGATTCACCGCGGCGCTTGATCTGCACGCCGACGAAGATGTGCGCGGCCTGCGCATCGGCGATCCGGTAGTTGAACTCGGTGACGTTGCGGTCGCCGACGAGCGAGCAGAAGCGCTTGAAGCTGCCGCGCTCCTCGGGGATCGTGACCGCGAACACGGCTTCCCGCGCTTCACCCACTTCCGCGCGTTCCGCGACGAAGCGCATCCGGTCGAAGTTCATGTTCGCGCCGGACGTGACCGCGACGAGCGTCTGGTTCTCGATGCCTTCGCGTTCCGCGTAGAGCTTCGCGCCCGCCACCGCGAGCGCGCCGGACGGTTCGAGCACGCTGCGCGTGTCCTGGAAGACATCCTTGATCGCCGCGCACAGTGCGTCGGTGTTGACCGTCACGACGCCGTCGAGGTATTCGCTGCAGAGCCGGAAGGTTTCCTCGCCGACCAGCTTCACGGCGGTGCCGTCCGCGAACAGGCCGACCTCGCTCAGTTCGACGCGCTTGCCGGCTTCCAGCGACTGCGCCATCGCGCACGAATCCTCGGCCTGCACGCCGATCACCTTGATCTCCGGCCGCACCGCCTTCACGTAGGCCGCGACGCCGGACGCGAGTCCGCCGCCGCCGATCGGCACGAAGATCGCGTGGATCGGGCCCTGGTGCTGGCGCAGGATTTCCATCGCGATCGTGCCCTGGCCGGCGATCACGTACGGATCGTCGAACGGGTGGACGAACGTGAGGCCGCGCTCCTCCTGCACCTTGACCGCGTGTGCATACGCGTCGCTGTAGGATTCGCCGGCCTGGATCACCTCGACGCTCGGGCCGCCGTGCGCACGCACCGCATCGACCTTCACCTGCGGCGTCGTGACCGGCACGACGATCACGGCCTTCACGCCCATCCGGGCCGCCGAGAACGCGACACCCTGCGCGTGGTTGCCGGCCGACGCCGTAATCACGCCGCGCGCGAGCGCGTCCGCCGGAATGTGCGCCATCTTGTTGTACGCGCCGCGCAGCTTGAACGAGAACACCGGCTGGTTGTCCTCGCGCTTCAGGTAGACCGCATTGCGCAGCCGGGCCGACAGGTTGCGGGCGGATTCGAGTTCCGTCTCGATCGCGACGTCGTAGACGCGCGCGGTGAGGATTTTCTTCAGGTAATCGTGGGATGCCATGGACGCTCGCGTGCAGTGCGGAAGCAGACGGTAAAGGATCAATGATAGCGCCAAGGGTCCGCCCGCATGCAAGCGGCGTGCCGAGCGCGCGCTCGCGGGGCCGTGCCGACGGGGCGTCGGCGCGCGCGATGGCCCGTTTTTACCGGTTTAACCGCGTGGTTACCGACCGGACGGACGGCGAATGATCGCGCGAAATCGCGCCGAGCCAGGCCTGGAGCGGCTCGCGGCGATAGCCCCACGACCTGTCCGACGTGTCACGCATGGCCCGATCATGGGTTAGAATTCCGTTTTGAATCAAGGATCGGAAGATGCAGAGGCACCCTCGGATCGCCCCGTTGAAGCCGACGCCGCGCGCAGCCACCCCCGCGGCGGAACGGCATGCGCGCCGCGCGCGATCGTGCTGATGGTTCCGAGTGCCGCCAGGCCCTGTCGCCGGCCGCGAGGGGCGAGTCAACGCCCGCTCCGGCCCCATGAAGGACAGCCGCGCGCCTGGTAACAGAACAGATTTCCCCAAGATTGCGCCCACGCGCTTGCCGACGCCCGTGCACGGGGTATCGGCCCTCCGAGTCGTCCGAACATGAACGCACCACAAGTTTTCGATCCGAATGGCGCGGCCGCTGCCGTCGCCGCCGACCCCGCGCCCCGGTTGCGCGAGATTCCCTACAACTACACGTCTTTCTCGGATCGCGAGATCGTGATCCGCCTGCTCGGCGAAGAGGCGTGGTCGGTGCTCGACGAACTGCGCGCCGAACGCCGTACGGGTCGCTCGGCGCGGATGCTGTATGAAGTGCTCGGCGACATCTGGGTCGTGCGCCGCAATCCGTACCTGCAGGACGACCTGCTCGACAACCCGAAGCGCCGCGCGCTGCTGATCGAGGCGCTGAACCACCGCCTGACCGAGATCGGCAAGCGCCGCAGCGCGGATCTCACCGAGCACCGTGACGACGCGGGCCGCGAACGCGCGTCGCGCGTCGCGATGCTCGAAACCGCCGCGCAGCGCGCGGTCAACGAGTTCGCCGACGAATTCGAGAAGATGGCCGACCTGCGCCGTCGCGCCACCAAGGCGCTCGGCCGCTGCACGCAGAAGGACAACATCCGTTTCGACGGGCTGTCGCGCGTGTCGCACGTGACCGATGCGACCGACTGGCGCGTCGAATACCCGTTCGTCGTGCTGACCCCCGATAGCGAAGCCGAGATCGCCGGCCTGATCAAGGCCTGCTTCGAGCTCGGCCTGACCGTGATCCCGCGTGGCGGCGGCACTGGCTACACGGGCGGCGCGGTGCCGCTCACGCCGTTCTCCGCGGTGATCAACACCGAGAAGCTCGAGCAACTCGGCGCGGTCGAGCTGACCGAGCTGCCGGGCGTCGCGCACAAGGTGCCGACGATCTTCTCCGGCGCGGGCGTTGTCACACGCCGCGTGACCGAGGCGGCGGAAGCGGCCGGCTACGTGTTCGCGGTCGATCCGACCTCGCTCGACGCGTCGTGCATCGGCGGCAACGTCGCGATGAACGCGGGCGGCAAGAAGGCCGTGCTGTGGGGCACCGCGCTCGACAACCTGGCCTGGTGGCGGATGGTCGACCCGGACGGCAACTGGCTCGAAGTCACGCGCCACGAGCACAACCAGGGCAAGATCCACGACATCGCGGTCGCGCGGTTCGAGCTGAAGTGGTTCGACGGCGCCTACGCGCCGGGCGAGAAGCTGCTGAAGAGCGAGATGCTCGAGATCGAAGGCCGCCGGTTCCGCAAGGAAGGGCTCGGCAAGGACGTGACCGACAAGTTCCTCGCCGGCCTGCCGGGCGTGCAGAAGGAAGGCTGCGACGGGCTCATCACGTCCGCGCGCTGGGTGCTGCACAAGATGCCCGCACACACGCGCACGGTCTGCCTCGAATTCTTTGGTCAGGCGCGCGAGGCGATCCCGAGCATCGTCGAGATCAAGGACTACCTGTTCGAAACGTCGAAGCAGGGCGGCGCGATCCTCGCGGGCCTCGAGCACCTCGACGAGCGCTACCTGCGCGCGGTCGGCTACGCGACCAAGAGCAAGCGCAACGCCTTCCCCAAGATGGTGCTGATCGGCGACATCGTCGGCGACGATGCCGATGCGGTCGCGCACGCGACGTCCGAAGTGATCCGGATGGCGAACGGCAAGAGCGGCGAAGGCTTCGTCGCGGTCAGCGCGGAGGCGCGCAAGCGCTTCTGGCTCGACCGCAGCCGCACGGCCGCGATCGCGAAGCACACGAACGCGTTCAAGATCAACGAGGACGTCGTCATCCCGCTGAACCGGATGGGCGAGTACACCGACGGCATCGAGCGGATCAACATCGAGCTGTCGCTGAAGAACAAGCTGCAGCTCGTCGATGCGCTGGAAGCGTTTTTCCGTGCCGGCAACCTGCCGCTCGGCAAGACCGACGACGCGAACGAGATCCCGAGCGCCGAACTGCTCGAAGACCGGGTCCAGCAGGCGCTGGAGCTGCTCAAGCGCGTGCGTGCGCGCTGGGAATTCGTGCGCGACCGCCTCGACCAGCCGCTGCGCGAGGCGCAGCACTACCTCGTGCAGCTCGGCTACGAGGCGCTGGCCGAGAAGTTCGCGGACCGCGCGGACGAGCAGCCGGGCGCAACCGTGTTCCACATCACGCAGGACCGCACGGTCCGCATTTCGTGGAAGCAGGAGATCCGCGCCGAGCTGCGCGCGATCTTCAACGGCGGCGCGTTCAAGCAGATCCTCGACGAGGCGCAGGCGATCCACAAGCAGGTGCTGCGCGGCCGCGTGTTCGTCGCGCTACACATGCATGCGGGCGACGGCAACGTGCACACCAACCTGCCGGTCAACTCCGACAACTACGAGATGCTGCAGGACGCCCACGCGGCGGTCGCACGCATCATGACGCTCGCGCGTTCGCTCGACGGCGTGATTTCCGGCGAGCACGGCATCGGCATCACGAAGCTCGAGTTCCTGACCGACGACGAGATCGCCGAATTCCGCGCGTACAAGCAGCGCGTCGACCCGAACGGCCGCTTCAACAAGGGCAAGCTGCTCGAAGGCGCTGATCTTCGCAATGCGTACACGCCGAGCTTCGGGCTGATGGGGTACGAGTCGCTGATCATGAAGCAGTCCGACATCGGCGCGATCGCCGATTCGGTGAAGGACTGTCTGCGCTGCGGCAAGTGCAAGCCGGTGTGCGCGACGCACGTGCCGCGCGCGAACCTGCTGTACAGCCCGCGCAACAAGATCCTCGCGACGTCGCTGCTGGTCGAGGCGTTCCTGTACGAAGAGCAGACGCGCCGCGGCGTGTCGATCAAGCACTGGGACGAGTTCAACGATGTGGCCGACCACTGCACGGTGTGCCACAAGTGCGCGACGCCGTGCCCGGTGAAGATCGATTTCGGCGACGTCACGATGAACATGCGCAACCTGTTGCGCAAGATGGGCAAGAAGAAGTTCAACGCCGGCAATGCGGCGGGCATGTTCTTCCTGAACGCGACCAATCCGCAGACGATCAACATCGCGCGCGGCGTGATGATGGGCGTCGGCTACAAGGTGCAGCGCTTCGCGAACGACATGCTGAAGAAGGTCGTGACGAAGCAGACGCAGCACCCGCCGGCGACGGTCGGCAAGCCGCCCGTGGTCGAGCAGGTGATCCACTTCGTCAACAAGAAGATGCCGGGCAACCTGCCGAAGAAGACGGCGCGCGCGCTGCTCGACATCGAGGACAACAAGATCGTGCCGATCATCCGCAACCCGAAGTCGACCACCGTCGATTCGGAAGCGGTGTTCTACTTCCCGGGCTGCGGCTCCGAGCGCCTGTTCTCGCAGGTCGGTCTCGCGACGCAGGCGATGCTGTGGGAAGCCGGCGTGCAGACGGTGCTGCCGCCGGGCTACCTGTGCTGCGGTTATCCGCAGCGCGGCTCGGGCCAGTACGACAAGGCCGAGAAGATCGTCACCGACAACCGCGTGCTGTTCCACCGGGTCGCGAACACGCTGAACTACCTCGACATCAAGACGGTGGTGGTGTCGTGCGGCACCTGCTACGACCAGCTCGCGGGCTACGAATTCGACAAGATCTTCCCGGGCTGCCGGATCATCGACATCCACGAGTTCCTGCTCGAGAAGGGGATGAAGCTCGATGGCGTGACGGGGACGCGTTACATGTATCACGACCCGTGTCACACGCCGATCAAGACGATGGACCCGGTGAAGCTCGTCAACGAGCTGATGGGCGCGGAGAAGGACGGCTACAAGATCGAGAAGAACGAGCGCTGCTGCGGTGAATCGGGCACGCTCGCGGTCACGCGCCCGGACGTGTCGACGCAGGTCCGCTTCCGCAAGGAAGAGGAGATTCGCAAGGGTGCCGCGAAGCTGCGCAGCATCCCGGTCGTGGCCGGCAACGCGGCGGCGCCGGCCGCCGCGGCCGCGAACGGCCCGGACGTGAAGATCCTGACGAGCTGCCCGTCGTGCCTGCAGGGCCTGTCGCGCTACAGCGAGGACGCGAACCTCGAGGCCGACTACATCGTTGTCGAAATCGCGCGTCAGGTGCTCGGCGAGAACTGGATGGCCGATTATGTCGCACGTGCGAACCATGGCGGGATCGAGCGCGTGCTGGTCTAATGCGGGCATGACGACCGCCCGACCGGGCTAGGGATGAGCGGGCGCCGGCGCAGCAATGCGGGCGCCCGTCCACATGGGAGCGACGATGGAATGCGTGTTTTGCCGTGAAGACGGCGGCGAGGTGCTCTGGCAGGACGATGCGCTGCGTGTCGTCCTCGCGACGGGCGAGCACGAATATCCGGGCTTCTGCCGGGTGATCTGGGGCGCGCACGTGGCCGAATTTTCCGATCTTGGCGAGCCGGAGCGGGCGCATTTGATGCGCGTGGTCTACGCGGTCGAGCGGGCCGTGCGCCGCGTGATGCAGCCGAACAAGGTGAATCTCGCGAGCCTCGGCAACATGGTGCCGCACGTGCACTGGCACGTGATCCCGCGCTTTTCCAACGACGCCCATTTCCCGCAGCCCGTATGGGCGCCGCGCCAGCGCAGCGTGTCCGAGGCGCTGCTGCGCACGCGCGCGGCGCAGGCCTCGCTGCTGCACAATGCGGTGCGCGAGGAAATTCAACGCATGACCGATTCGAGGCAGCCATGAGCGGTTTGACTTCCACGACGCCGATTCCGTCCGGCGTCGTCGTGCACGCGGTGTCGCGCGTGCTCGAATTGCAGTACCCGAACGGCGACAGCTACCGGATTCCGTTCGAGTTGATGCGCGTGTATTCGCCGTCGGCCGAGGTGCGCGGCCACGGGCCCGGCCAGGAGACGCTGCAGACGGGCAAGCGCGAAGTGACGATCACCGCGCTCGAGGGCGTCGGCAACTACGCGCTGCAGCCGACGTTTTCCGACGGCCATTCGACCGGCATCTACTCGTGGGACCTGCTGTACGAGCTGGCAACGCAGCAGGACGCGCTGTGGCGCGACTATTTCGACAAACTGAAGGCGGCGGGCGTCGAGCGCGACGCCCCGATGCCGGCGGCGGGCGCGTCGCACGGCCACTGCCACTGAAATTCGACGGCGCCCGCTCGGCGCCGTCTTGCCATTTACTGAGGATCAACGCGATGAGCAAAACCCACTTCGGCTTCGAAAGCGTCGAGGAAAACGAAAAAGCGAAGAAAGTGGCGGGTGTGTTCCATTCGGTCGCGAGCAACTACGATCTGATGAACGACCTGATGTCGGCGGGCATGCACCGCGCGTGGAAGGCGTTCACGATCGCGCAGGCGAACGTGCGCCCCGGTTTCAAGGTGCTCGACCTTGCGGCCGGCACCGGCGACCTGACCAAGGCGTTCGCGAAGGCGGCCGGGCCGACGGGCGAGGTCTGGCACACGGACATCAACGAATCGATGCTGCGCGTCGGCCGCGACCGGCTGCTCGACAAGGGCATCGTGACGCCGTCGCTGCTGTGCGACGCGGAGAAAATTCCCTTTCCGGACAACTACTTCGATGTGGTCACGGTCGCGTTCGGGCTGCGCAACATGACGCACAAGGACGCCGCGCTGGCCGAGATGCGCCGCGTGACGAAGCCCGGCGGCCGCGTGATGGTGCTGGAATTCTCGAAAGTATGGGATCCGCTGAAAAAAGCGTACGATCTGTATTCTTTCAAAGTATTACCGTGGCTTGGCGACAAGTTCGCGAAAGATGCCGAAAGTTACCGGTATCTTGCTGAATCTATCCGGATGCACCCCGATCAGGACACGCTGAAGACGATGATGGAACAAGCGGGCCTCGACGCCGTCAAATATTACAATTTGTCAGGTGGCGTGGTAGCTTTACACATGGGAGCCAAGTACTAAGGGGCTCTTTCCATACATTTGTCTTACATTCGGAGAAGCTGATGTTCGAATCGCGTTCGTTGTTAAACCGTGGCAAGCCGTCGAAGCCGTGGGCTCGACGGGTCGGCACCCTGCTGATGGTCGGCCTGCTCACGGCCGGCACGTTCGCATCGCTCGACGCCGAAGCCAAGCGCATGGGCGGCGGGCGCAGCATCGGCCGCCAGAATTCCACCGTCACGCAGCGCCAGGCCACGCCGCCTGCGCAGCAGCCGATGCAGCAGGCCGCACCGTCGCAGGCGCAGCGTGCGAATCCGGCCGCGCCCGCGCCGGCCGCGCAGCCCAACCGCTCGCGCTGGCTCGGGCCGATCGCCGGCCTCGCGGCCGGTCTCGGCATCGCGGCGCTGCTGTCGCACTTCGGCCTCGGCGAGGCGTTCGCCGGCATGATGTCGAACCTGATCGTGATCGCGCTGCTCGCGTTCGTCGGCATCTGGCTGATCCGCAAGTTCATGAACCGCCGTCGCCCGCAGGAGCCCGCGTATTCGGCAGGCGGCTCGGCGTCGTCGTCGGGCGGTTACTCGCAAAGCCCGTCGTTCCAGCAGGGCAGCACCGGCAGCAACTATGCAGGTAGCGGCAGCAGCTACGCGAACGAAGCGCAAGGCGTGTTCGGCGGCGGTGCCGTGGCCACCGGCGCGGCAGCGGTTGCTGCGGCCGCGCCGCTCCAGGTGCCGGCCGGCTTCGACACCGAAGCGTTCCTGCGCAGCTCGAAGGTCTATTTCGTGCGCCTGCAGGCCGCGTGGGATCAGGGCAACCTGGCCGACATCCGCGAGTTCACGACGCCCGAAATGTTCGCCGAGATCAAGATCGACCTCGATTCGCGCGGCAACGAGTCGAACCAGACCGACGTCGTGCAGCTCGACGCGGAATTGGTCGCGATCGAGGATCGCGGCATCGAGCAGTCGGCGAGCGTGCGTTTCCATGGCCTGATCCGCGAATCGGCGAATGCGTCGGCCGCACCGTTCGACGAAGTGTGGAACCTGTCGAAGTCGGGCAGTCAGGGCTGGCTGCTCGCGGGCATCCAGCAGATCAACACGCACTGAGCGTGACCGGCGGCCCGCGCCGCCGGACACCCGGGCAACGGCCGCCGCACTGCGACCGCTTGCCGCCCGGGTGTGCGGTCAGGCACGGTCTGCCGACGATCCGACGTTACAATAGAAACCCGCGTGGGCGCCCGGCCTGCGCGGGTTTTTTCTTTCCCAGCCCGATGACCTTTGCCGCCAAGCCTTTTGCTGCTGCTGTCAATCACCTGCTCGCCCGCGAATCGTGGGCGCGCGACCGCCTGATTCCGTATGCGGGCAAGACTGCCCGGATCGACGTGCCTCCCGTCACGCTCACGCTGCTGGTGCAGCCCGACGGCTATCTGTCGGCCGTCGACGCGCACGATGCGCAGCAGGTCGACGTGTCGATCGCGCTCGCCGGCGACACGGTGGCCGCGTTCCTGCAGGGCGGCCAGGCGGCCGTGATGAAGCATGTGAAGATCGAGGGCGACGCGGAGTTCGCGACGCAGATCGCGAAGCTGGCCGAGCACCTGCGCTGGGAACCTGAAGAAGATCTCGCGAAGCTGGTCGGCGACGCCGCGGCACACCGGATCGCGACGGTTGTGCGCGACGCCGGCGCGCGCGCGCGACGCACCGGCCGCAACGTGCTCGATTCCGTCGCCGAATACTGGCTCGACGAGAACCCGCAAGTCGTCAGGCGCGCGTCGCTCGGCGGCTTCGACGCCGAACTGGCGCGCGCACGCGATGCGCTCGCGCGGGTCGAAAAGCGGGTCGAGCGACTCGAACAAAAAATCGGCGCGCGCACGGGTTCCGGCCCGCGCGGCGCGCACTGAGGGGCCGCAGGGCATGCGCATTTTCCGTTTCATCAAGATTGTCTACACCGTCATCCGCTTTGGCCTCGACGAAGTGATGCTGTCCCGGATCGACGACCGGCGCGTGAAGCTGCTGCTGCGGATCACGACGATCGGCCGCCGCTATTCCGATCCGCCTGCCGTGCGGCTGCGCCACGCACTCGAGAGCCTCGGCCCGATCTTCGTGAAGTTCGGCCAGGTGCTGTCGACGCGTCGCGACCTGCTGTCGGTCGATTTCGCGAACGAACTCGCGAAGCTGCAGGACCAGGTGCCGCCGTTCGAGTCGGCGGTCGCGATCGGGATCATCGAGAAGTCGCTCGGCGCGCCGGTCGATGAGTTGTTCGACGAATTCGAGCGCGAGCCGGTCGCGAGCGCATCGATCGCGCAGGTGCACTTCGCGAAGCTGAAGCAGGGCCAGCACGCGGGCAAGGCCGTCGCCGTCAAGGTGCTGCGCCCGAACATGCTGTCCGTGATCGATTCCGACCTCGCGCTGATGCGCGACATCGCGATCTGGACCGAGCGCATGTGGGCCGACGGCCGGCGCCTGAAACCGCGCGAGGTCGTCGCCGAATTCGACAAGTACCTGCACGACGAACTCGACCTGATGCGCGAGGCCGCCAACGGCAGCCAGCTGCGCCGCAACTTCGCGGGCCTCGACCTGCTGCTCGTGCCCGAGATGTTCTGGGATTTCTCGACGTCGCAGGTGCTGGTGATGGAGCGCATGACCGGCGTGCCGATCAGCCAGGTCGAGACGCTGCGTTCGGCCGGCGTCGACATCAAGAAGCTCGCGCGCGAAGGCGTCGAGATCTTCTTCACGCAGGTGTTCCGCGATGGCTTTTTCCACGCGGACATGCACCCGGGCAACATCCAGGTGAGCCTCGATCCGAACACGTTCGGCCGCTACGTCGCGCTCGATTTCGGGATCGTCGGCGCGCTGTCCGATTTCGACAAGAACTACCTCGCGCAGAATTTCCTTGCGTTCTTCAAGCGTGACTACCACCGCGTCGCGACGCTCCACCTCGAGTCGGGCTGGGTGCCGCCCGAAACGCGCGTCGAGGAACTCGAAAGCGCGATCCGCGCGGTGTGCGAGCCGTATTTCGACCGGGCACTGAAGGATATCTCGCTCGGCCAGGTGCTGATGCGCCTGTTCTCGACGTCGCGCCGCTTCAACGTCGAGATCCAGCCGCAGCTCGTGCTGTTGCAGAAGACGATGCTGAACGTCGAGGGGCTCGGCCGCTCGCTCGACCCTGAACTCGACCTGTGGAAGACCGCGAAGCCGTACCTCGAGCGCTGGATGACCGAGCAGATCGGCCTGCGCGGCTGGTACGAACGCTTCAAGGTCGAGGCGCCGCAGTGGAGCAAGACGCTGCCGCAATTGCCGCGCCTGATCCACCATGCGATGGCCGCGCGCCATGATGCGCCGCGCGCGGCGAGCGAGGACCTGATGCGCCAGATCCTCGTCGAGCAGAAGCGGACGAACCGGCTGCTGCAGGCGCTGCTGATCTTCGGTCTCGCCGTTGGCGTCGGGGCGCTCGTTGCGCGTGTACTGCTCGCGCTCGCGTACGGCACATGACCGAAAGGAGCAGGGCGATGTCCGATCCGAAGCAACCCGCTACACCGTCAGCCGCCGATTTCGCGACGCGCGACCCCGGCAACGCGTCTTTCTGGGACGAGCGTTTCGAGCGTGGCGTGACGCCGTGGGAATTCGGTGGCGTGCCCGAGGGTTTTGGCGTGTTCGCGCACCGGCTCGAGCCGTGCACGGTGCTGATTCCCGGCTGCGGCAGTGCGCAGGAAGCCGGGTGGCTGGCTGAAGCCGGCTGGCCCGTGCGTGCGATCGATTTCGCCGCGCAGGCGGTGGCTGCCGCGAAGGCGCAACTCGGCGCGCATGCGGGTGTCGTCGAGCAGGCCGATTTCTTTGCGTACCGGCCGCCGTTCGACGTGCAGTGGGTGTACGAGCGCGCGTTCCTGTGCGCGCTGCCGCCGGCCATGCGTGCCCGCTATGCGGCGCGCATGGCCGAGCTGCTGCCTGCGGACGGATTACTGGCCGGCTATTTCTTCCTGACGGCGAAACCGAAGGGGCCGCCGTTCGGAATCGAGCGGGCCGAACTCGATGCGCTGCTCACGCCGCACTTCGAGCTGATCGAGGATTTGCCCGTGACCGATTCGCTGCCCGTGTTCGAAGGACATGAGCGCTGGCTCACGTGGCGTCGCCGCTGATGCGCGGGTGTCGCGGCCATTGCCGGAGCGCGGCAGGGTTTCGGCTATAATTCAAGGTTTTGCAAGCTGTTTCCAGTTTCCGCGGGAAAAATATCATGCCGATCTACGCCTATCGATGCGAAGCGTGTGGTTTCGCGAAGGACGTGCTCCAGAAAATGAGCGACGCGCCGCTGTCGCAGTGCCCGGAATGCGGGAAGGACGCGTTTCGCAAGCAGGTCACTGCTGCGGGCTTCCAGCTGAAGGGTTCGGGTTGGTATGTCACCGATTTCCGTGGCGGTTCGGGCGGCACCAGCGCGCCGGCGACGGCGTCGGGCGACGCAGCCCCGGCGGCAGCGACGGAAGCGGCGCCCGCTGCGGCTGCGCCGGCTGCATCGAGCAGTTCCGAAAGCACGACGACGAGCGCCGCGCCCGCCCCGGCTGCAGCGCCCGCCGCCGGCAGTTGACCGTCGCGGCCCGGCCGGGCTGCGACCAACCCGCGCCGCCGGCGCGGTTCATTGACGGCAGATGATGAAAAAGACGACCCTGAAATCGGTGTTTCTGACCGGCCTGCTGGTTCTCGTCCCGCTCGCGATCACGCTGTGGGTGCTCGGTCTCATCATCGGCACGATGGACCAGACGCTGCTCCTGCTGCCCGAATCGTGGCAGCCCGAGCGGCTGCTCGGCTTCCATCTGCCGGGGATCGGCGCGGTGCTGACGCTCGCGTTCATCTTCGTCGTCGGGCTGGCCACGCAGAATTTCATCGGCCAGAAGCTCGTCACGTGGTGGAACGCCGTGGTGCGTCACATCCCGGTCGTCGGGCCGATCTACACGAGCGTCAAGCAGGTGTCGGACACGCTGCTGTCGAGCAGCGGTAACGCGTTCCGCAAGGCGCTGCTGATCGAATACCCGCGTCGCGGCTCGTATACGATCGCGTTTCTGACCGGCACGCCGGGCGGCGACGTGCTCAATCATCTGACGGAAGAATACGTGAGCGTCTATATCCCGACGACGCCGAACCCGACGTCGGGCTTCTTCCTGATGCTGCCGAAGAGCGAAGTCATCGAACTCGACATGTCGGTCGATGCCGCGCTCAAGTACATCGTCTCGATGGGCGTGGTGGCGCCCCCGGCGCCGGTTCCGGCGCCTGCACGCCGCCCCGTCGAGCCGCCGCTGTAAGTAAAGAATCATCGCCCGGGCCGCGCGTTGCGGCGCCCGTTGATCAAACCGAACGAAAGCAAACATCATGTCGATGCGTACTGAATACTGCGGTCTCGTGACCGAACACCTGCTGGGCCAAACCGTGTCGCTGTGCGGCTGGGTGCAGCGCCGCCGCGATCACGGCGGTGTGATCTTCATCGACCTGCGCGATCGTGAAGGCCTCGTGCAGGTGGTGTGCGACCCGGATCGCGCGGAAATGTTCGCGACCGCCGAAGGCGTGCGCAACGAGTTCTGCGTGCAGATCAAGGGCCTCGTTCGCAACCGTCCGGAAGGCACGGTCAACGCCGGCCTGAAGAGCGGCAAGATCGAAGTGCTGTGCCACGAACTGAACGTGCTGAACGCGTCGGTCACGCCGCCGTTCCAGCTCGACGACGACAACCTGTCGGAAACGACGCGTCTCACGCACCGCGTGCTCGACCTGCGCCGCCCGCAGATGCAGCACAACCTGCGCCTGCGCTACCGCGTCGCGATCGAAGCGCGCAAGTACCTCGACGAGCAGGGCTTCATCGACATCGAGACGCCGATGCTGACGAAGAGCACGCCGGAAGGCGCGCGCGACTACCTCGTGCCGTCGCGCGTGAATGCAGGCCAGTTCTTCGCACTGCCGCAATCGCCGCAGCTGTTCAAGCAGCTGCTGATGGTCGCGAACTTCGACCGTTACTACCAGATCACCAAGTGCTTCCGCGACGAAGATCTCCGCGCCGACCGTCAGCCGGAATTCACGCAGATCGACTGCGAGACGTCGTTCCTCGGCGAGCAGGAAATCCGTGACCTGTTCGAAGACATGATCCGTCACATCTTCAAGACGACGATCGACGTCGAACTCGACGCGAAATTCCCGGTGATGCCGTACTCGGAAGCGATGGCGCGTTTCGGTTCGGACAAGCCGGACCTGCGCGTGCAGCTCGAATTCACCGAGCTGACCGACGCGATGAAGGACGTCGACTTCAAGGTGTTCAGCACGCCGGCCAACGCGAAGGACGGCCGTGTCGCGGCACTGCGCGTGCCGAAGGGCGGCGAGCTGTCGCGTGGCGACATCGACGGCTACACCGAATTCGTGCGCATCTACGGCGCGAAGGGTCTCGCGTGGATCAAGGTCAACGAGAAGGCGAAGGGCCGTGACGGCCTGCAAAGCCCGATCGTCAAGAACCTGCACGACGCATCGATCGCGGCGATCCTCGAGCGCACCGGCGCGGAAGACGGCGACATCATCTTCTTCGCGGCCGACCGCGCGAAGGTGGTCAACGACAGCCTCGGCGCGCTGCGCCTGAAGATCGGCCATTCGGAATTCGGCAAGGCGAACGGGCTCGTCCAGGCCGGCTGGAAGCCGCTGTGGGTCGTCGACTTCCCGATGTTCGAATACGACGACGAAGATGCGCGCTACGTCGCCGCGCACCACCCGTTCACGAGCCCGAAGGACGAGCACCTCGAGTACCTCGAGACGGATCCGGGCCGTTGCCTCGCGAAGGCGTACGACATGGTGCTGAACGGCTGGGAAATCGGCGGCGGCTCGGTGCGTATCCACCGCGAGGAAGTGCAGAGCAAGGTGTTCCGCGCGCTGAAGATCGGTGCGGAAGAAGCGCAACTGAAGTTCGGCTTCCTGCTGGACGCACTGCAGTACGGCGCGCCGCCGCACGGTGGCATCGCATTCGGTCTCGACCGCATCGTCACGATGATGGCCGGCGCCGATTCGATCCGCGACGTGATCGCGTTCCCGAAGACGCAGCGTGCGCAGGATCTGCTCACGCAAGCACCGAGCCCGGTCGACGAGCGTCAGCTGCGCGAACTGCACATCCGTCTGCGTCAGCCGGAGCAGCCGAAGGCGTAACGCGTTTCGTACCCGGTCGTGTGTGCGTTCGCGCGCACACGACGCACATGAAATAGGCGCAGCGATGCGCCTTTTTCGTTTTTTGCGGTACAGTCGCAGCACTTGCCGCCCGTTCGGAGTCCATGCCCGGCGCGCGGCCCCGTGCTGCATGAAACAACGATGACGAAGCCGCCGAAAATCCCCGAATCCGTTCTTGTCGTGATCTACACGCCGGACCTCGATGTGCTCGTGATCAAGCGTGCCGACCAGCCCGATTTCTGGCAATCGGTGACCGGCTCGAAGGACGCGCTCGACGAGCCGCTCGCGGTCACCGCCGCGCGTGAAGTGGCCGAAGAAACCGGCATCGCGATCGGCACGCCGGACGTGCCGGCCAGCGCGCTCGTCGACTGGCGTCACCGGATCGAATACACGATCTATCCGCAATACCTGCACCGCTATGCGCCGGGCGTCACGCGCAACACCGAACACTGGTTCGGCCTGTGCGTGCCGCATCGCGTCGACGTGACGCTGTCGCCGCGCGAGCACGTCGACCATGCGTGGCTGCCGTTCCGCGAGGCGGCCGCGCGCTGCTTCTCGCCGTCGAACGCCGAAGCGATCCTGCAACTGCCCGCACGCGTGGCACTCTCGCGCGCGCCGCACGGCTCGTCCGCATGACGGCGGAAGCCCGCAAGCGCTTCGCGCAATTGCGGCAGATGTTCCTGCAGGAACGCGGTTCCGCGTCGCGGCTCGCCTTCACGTCGGGCAACACCGTCAGGCTGTGCGAGGGCGGCGGCGCATTCTTCCGGGCATTGATCGAACGGATCGATTCCGCCCGCGAGCAGGTGATGCTCGAAACCTACATCTTTTGCGACGACGCGGCCGGCCGGCCGGTGTCGGACGCGCTGATCCGCGCGGCGCAGCGCGGCGTGCGCGTGCGCGTGATCACCGACGGCATCGGTACCGCACGCCTGCCGTTGTTTGACACATGGGTGGCGGCCGGCGTCGAGCACTGCATCTACAACCGTTTCCTGTTCGGCCGTTTCGGCTTTTCGCGCACGCATCGCAAGCTCGCGGTGATCGATCATGCAGTCGCATTCTGTGGCGGCATCAACATCATCGACGACTACGCGCAGGGCGGCGCGACGCTGCCGTTTCCGCGCTGGGATTTCGCGGTCGAGATGGCGGGGCCCGCGGTGTCCGACGTGCGTGCCGCGTTCGAGCTGCAGTGGCACCGGATCATGTTCGGCCACAAGCCGTATGCGCAATACGCGGCCGGGCTGCATGGCGGCGAGGCATTCCCCGAGATGTTCCGGCGCTGGATGCGCAGCCACCGGTGGATCAAGGCCGGCGCGCTGCGGGTCGTGACGGAGCCGAGCGTCGCGTTCGTCGCGCGCGACAACGTCGTGAACCGCCGCGCGATCGAGAAGGCGTATCTCGCCGCAATCGGCCAGGCGCGCCAGCGGATCCTGCTCGCCAATCCGTACTTCATGCCGGGCCGCAAACTGCGCCGTGCGCTGTCGGGCGCCGCGCGACGCGGCGTCGACGTGCGGATCCTGATCGGCCGCAAGGAATTCGCGGCACTCGATACGGCCGTGCCGTTCCTCTATCACGCGCTGCTGCGCGCAGGCGTGCGCGTGGCCGAATACGACAAGACGATGCTGCACGGCAAGGTGGCCGTGATCGACGACAACTGGGCGACGGTCGGCTCGTCGAACCTGGACGCGCTGAGCCTGATGTTGAACAACGAGGCGAATGTCGTGCTGGTGCGCTACGATGCTGTCACGAACGAACTGCGTGACGCGATCGCGGCCGCGTTTGCCGACGGCCGGGAAATCGATCCCGCGCGATTCGCCGCGCGCCCCCGGATCGAGCGCATGCTGAACTGGCTCGCCTACACGACCTATCGCCTCGTGATGAAGGCGCTGACGGTCGGTGGTTACGACTGACGAAGACTAAGCGTTCGCTTCAAAAATCTGTCCGCACGTTCGTGCGGAAAAGCCGCTCCGGTCCCGCCGGAATCGCGCAAAATAGCGGCTCGGTTAGACACCGGTTTCTAATAATTTCCTTGTTTCGCGAGCGGCCGCACTCAATAATAGTACGGCCGTTCGATTTTATTCGAACCCCCGAACGGTTACAGAAATAGCTATGCGAAAAGGCGAACAGACGCGTGCCGCGATACTTGAAGCTGCTTTGGACCTCGCCAGCCGGGACGGGCTGGAGGGGCTGACGATCGGCCTGCTGGCCGAGCGCATGCAGATGAGCAAGAGCGGTGTGTTCGCGCACTTCGGATCGCGTGAGGATCTGCAGGTCGAGGTCGTCCGCGAGTATCACCATCGTTTCGAAAACGAGGTGTTCTTTCCGAGCCTGCGCGAGCCGCGAGGCTTGCCGCGCCTTCGGGCGATGCTGGCCCGCTGGACGGAGAAGCGCATCCAGGAGGTGACGACCGGATGCATCTACATCAGCGGTGCCGTCGAGTACGACGACCGGCCTGACAGCCCCGTGCGCGAGCAGTTGATCGCAAGCGTGACGGCCTGGCGTGCCGCGATGCTGCGTGCCATTTCGCAGGCGAAGGAAGAAGGCCATCTGCGTGCGGATACGGATCCGGACCTGATGCTCTTCGAGTTGTACAGCTTCACGCTCGGCCTGCATCACGACGCACGCTTCCTGCATTCGCCGGACGCCGTGCGCCTCACGTGGGCCGCGCTGGAAAAGACGATTGTTTCGTATCAGAGCGAGAGCCGTTAGCGGCGCGTGATCCGCCCGCCAGGAGCTCGAGCCGTTTTGCCCACCTTTGGAGAGAGTCATGGGACAGTACGCCGCGCCGCTGCGCGACATGCAATTCGTGTTGCACGAGCTTCTGAACGTCGAAGCCGAAGTCAAGCAAATGCCCAAGCATGCGGACCTCGACGCCGACACGATCAACCAGGTCCTCGAGGAAGCGGGCAAGTTCTGCTCCGAGGTACTGTTCCCGCTGAACCAGGTCGGCGATCGCGAAGGCTGCACGTATGAAGGCGACGGCGTCGTGAAGACCCCGACCGGCTTCAAGGAAGCCTACCAGCAGTACGTCGAGGCCGGCTGGCCGGCACTCGGCTGCGATCCGGAGTACGGCGGCCAGGGCCTGCCCGCGTTCGTGAACAACGCGCTCTACGAAATGCTGAACTCGGCGAACCAGGCCTGGACGATGTATCCGGGCCTGTCGCACGGCGCCTACGAGTGCCTGCACGCACACGGCGCGCCGGAACTGCAGCAGCGCTACCTGCCGAAGCTCGTGACGGGCGAATGGACGGGCACGATGTGCCTGACCGAGCCGCACTGCGGCACCGACCTCGGCATCCTGCGCACCAAGGCCGAACCCAACGGCGACGGCTCGTACTCGATCAGCGGCACGAAGATCTTCATCTCGAGCGGCGAGCACGACATGTCGAAGAACATCATCCACCTCGTGCTCGCGCGCCTGCCGGACGCGCCGCAGGGCACCAAGGGGATCTCGCTGTTCATCGTGCCGAAGTTCATCCCCGACGCAGCGGGCGAGCCGGGCGAGCGCAACGGCATCAAGTGCGGCTCGATCGAGCACAAGATGGGCATCCACGGCAACTCGACGTGCGTGATGAACCTCGATGGCGCGAAGGGCTGGATGGTCGGCGAGCCGAACAAGGGCTTGAACGCGATGTTCGTGATGATGAATGCCGCGCGCCTCGGCGTCGGCATGCAGGGCCTCGGCCTCACGGAAGTCGCGTACCAGAACTCCCTTACGTATGCGAAGGAGCGCCTGCAGATGCGCTCGCTGACGGGTCCGAAGGCACCGGACAAGCCGGCCGACCCGATCATCGTGCACCCGGACGTGCGCCGCATGCTGCTCACGCAGAAGGCCTACGCTGAAGGCGCGCGCGCATTCACGTACTGGTCCGCGCTGCAGATCGACAAGGAACTGTCGCACGGTGACGAAGCGGTGCGTAAGGAAGCAGCCGATCTCGTCGCGCTGCTCACGCCGATCATCAAGGCGTTCCTGACCGACAACGCGTTCGAGTCGACCAACCACGCGATGCAGATCTACGGCGGCCACGGCTTCATCTCCGAGTGGGGCATGGAGCAGTACGTGCGCGACGCGCGGATCAACATGATCTACGAAGGCACGAACTCGATCCAGTCGCTCGACCTGCTGGGCCGCAAGGTGCTCGGCGACATGGGCGCGAAGCTGAAGAAGTTCGGCAAGCTCGTCACGGAATTCGCGGAAGCCGAAGGCGTGAAGCCGGAAATGGCCGAGTTCATCAACCCGCTCGCCGACATCGGCGACAAGGTGCAGAAGCTGACGATGGAAATCGGCATGAAGGCGATGCAGAACCCGGACGAAGTCGGCGCTGCCGCCGTGCCGTACCTGCGCACCGTCGGCCACCTGGTGTTCTCGTACTTCTGGGCGCGCATGGCGCGCCTCGCACTCGACAAGGAAGCGTCGGGCGATCCGTTCTACAAGTCGAAGCTCGCGACGGCACGCTTCTACTTCGCGCGCCTGCTGCCCGAGACGGCGTCGACGATCCGCGCCGCGCGCGCCGGTTCGAAGACGCTGATGGAAGTCGACGAATCGCTGTTCTGACGCGAGCCCGGGCGGCGCGCGCTGCGCGTCGCCCGAACGCAACGGTTCCTGGTACTCACTTCGCCGTGCAGCCCACACCTCCCGCGCTGCACGACACTATCCGGAGACATCCCGTGAGCAATTTCCTGATTCGCAAGGTCGCCGTGCTGGGCGCCGGCGTGATGGGCGCGCAGATCGCCGCGCACCTCATCAACGCGCGCGTGCCGGTGCTGCTGTTCGACCTGCCGGCCAAGGAAGGCCCGAAAAACGCGATCGCGCTGAAGGCGATCGAGAACCTGAAGAAGCTGTCGCCCGCGCCGTTCGGCGTGAAGGACGACGCAAAGTACCTCGAAGCAGCGAACTACGAAGACGACATCGCGAAACTCGCCGAGTGCGACGTCGTGATCGAGGCGATCGCCGAGCGGATGGACTGGAAGCACGACCTGTACAAGAAGGTCGCGCCGCACATCGCACCGAACGCGATCTTCGCGACCAACACGTCGGGCCTGTCGATCACGAAGCTGTCCGAAGGTTTCTCGGACGAGCTGAAGTCGCGTTTCTGCGGCGTGCACTTCTTCAACCCGCCGCGCTACATGCACCTCGTCGAACTGATCCCGACCGCGCATACGCGTCCGGAGATCCTCGACCAGCTCGAGACGTTCCTGACGAGCATCGTCGGCAAGGGCGTCGTGCGCGCGAAGGACACGCCGAACTTCATCGCGAACCGCGTCGGCATCTTCTCGATCCTCGCGGTGATCACCGAGGCCGCGAAGTTCGGCCTGCGCTTCGACGAAGTCGACGACCTGACGGGCAGCCGCCTCGGCCGCGCGAAGTCGGCAACGTTCCGCACCGCGGACGTGGTCGGCCTCGACACGATGGCGCACGTGATCAAGACGATGCAGGACAACCTCGCCGACGATCCGTTCTTCCCGGTCTACCAGACGCCTGCCGTGCTCGCCGAACTGGTGAAGCAGGGCGCGCTCGGCCAGAAGACGGGCGGCGGTTTCTACAAGAAGGAAGGCAAGGCGATCAAGGTGCTCGACGCGAAGACGGGCACCTACGTGGATTCGGGCGCGAAGGCGGACGAAACCGTCGGCCGCATCCTGAAGCGCCCGCCGGCAGAACGCCTGAAGCTGCTGCGTGAAACGGACCATCCGCACGCGCAGTTCCTGTGGTCGATCTTCCGCGACGTGTTCCACTACATCGGCGTGCATCTCGAATCGATCGCCGACAACGCGCGCGATGTCGACCTCGCGATCCGCTGGGGCTTCGGCTGGAACGAAGGCCCGTTCGAAGGCTGGCAGGCCGCCGGCTGGAAGCAGGTCGCCGAGTGGGTGCAGGAAGACATCGCGGCCGGCAAGGCGCTCGCGAACGTGCCGCTGCCGTCGTGGGTGCTCGACGGCCCGGTTGCGGAGAAGGGCGGCGTGCACACGGCCGAAGGCTCGTGGGCACCGGCGGCGAAGCGCTTCGTGCCGCGTTCGGACCTCGCGGTCTACGGCAAGCAGGTGTTCCGCGCACCGCTGCTCGGCGAAGCCGGTGCCGATCCGAAGACGTACGGCAAGACCCTGTTCGAGACCGATGCCGTGCGTGCATGGGTCGACGACCGTGCCGGTGAAGACGACGTCGTGATCGTGTCGTTCAAGTCGAAGATGAACACGATCGGACCGAGCGTGATCGACGGCCTCGTGCAGGCGATCGAACTCGCGGAGAAGGACTACAAGGGCGTCGTGATCTGGCAGCCGACGTCGCTGAAGCTCGGCACGCCGGGCGGCCCGTTCTCGGCTGGCGCGAACCTCGAAGAGGCGATGCCCGCGTTCATGATGGGCGGCGCGAAGGGGATCGAGCCGTTCGTGAAGAAGTTCCAGGAAGGCATGCTGCGCGTGAAGTACGCGAACGTGCCGGTCGTCGCGGCCGTGTCGGGCATCGCGCTCGGCGGCGGGTGCGAGCTGATGCTGCATAGCGCGAAGCGCGTCGTGCACGTCGAGAGCTACATCGGTCTCGTCGAAGTGGGCGTCGGCCTCGTGCCGGCGGGCGGCGGCCTGAAGGAAGCCGCGCTGCGCGCAGCGGAGGCCGCAACGGCCGCGAACGCGACCACCGACATCCTGAAGTTCGTCACGAAGTCGTTCGAGAACGCGGCCATGGCGAAGGTGTCGGCGTCCGCGCACGATGCACGTGCGATGGGCTACGTGAAGCCGTCCGACACGATCGTCTTCAACGTGTTCGAACTGCTCGACACCGCGAAGAAGGAAGCGCGCGCGCTGGCGGCAACCGGCTACCGCGCACCGCTGCGCGCGAAGGACGTGCCGGTCGCGGGCCGGTCGGCGATCGCGACGATCAAGGCATCGCTCGTCAACATGCGTGACGGCCGCTTCATCAGCGACCACGACTACCTGATCGCGAGCCGCATCGCCGAAGCCGTGTGCGGCGGCGACGTCGAAGCCGGCAGCCTCGTCGACGAGCAGTGGCTGCTCGCGCTGGAGCGCCGTGCGTTCGTCGAGCTGCTCGGCACGCAGAAGACGCAGGAACGGATCATGGGCATGTTGCAGACCGGCAAGCCGGTGCGTAACTGAGCGAGCGGATAAGGCAAGGAGTCTCAAATGAGCAAACAATTGCAAGACGCATACATCGTCGCCGCCAGCCGCACGCCGATCGGCAAGGCCCCGCGCGGTGTCTTCAAGAACACGCGCCCGGACGAGCTGCTGGTCCATGCGATCAAGTCGGCGGTTGCGCAGGTGCCCGGCTTCGACACGAAGCTGATCGAAGACGCGATCATCGGCTGCGCGATTCCGGAAGCCGAGCAGGGCCTGAACGTCGCGCGGATGGGCGCGCTGCTCGCGGGCCTGCCGCAGACGGTCGGCGGCGTGACGGTCAACCGCTTCTGCGCGTCGGGCATCACGGCGCTGGCGATGGCGGCCGACCGCATCCGCGTCGGCGAATCGGACGCGATCTTCGCGGGCGGCTGCGAATCGATGAGCATGGTGCCGATGATGGGCAACAAGCCGTCGATGTCGCCGCACATCTTCGATCGCAACGAAGACTTCGGCATTGCGTACGGGATGGGCCTGACGGCCGAGCGCGTCGCCGAGCAGTGGAAGGTGAGCCGCGAAGACCAGGACGCGTTCTCGGTCGAGTCGCACCGCAAGGCGCTTGCCGCACAGCAGGCCGGCGAGTTCGACGACGAGATCGCCGCGTACACGATCACCGAGCGTTTCCCGAACCTGGCGACGGGCGAGGTCGACGTGAAGACGCGCGAGATCAAGCTCGACGAAGGTCCGCGTGCGGATACGTCGATCGAAGGCCTTGCGAAGCTGCGCACGGTGTTCGCGAACAAGGGCTCGGTCACGGCCGGCAACAGTTCGCAGACGTCGGACGGCGCGGGTGCGCTGCTCGTCGTGTCGGAGAAGGTGCTCAAGGAATTCAACCTGACGCCGCTCGCGCGCTTCGTGAGCTTCGCGGTGCGTGGTGTGCCGCCGGAAATCATGGGCATCGGTCCGAAGGAAGCGATTCCGGCCGCGCTGAAGGCTGCCGGCCTGAAGCAGGACGATCTCGACTGGATCGAGCTGAACGAAGCGTTCGCCGCGCAATCGCTGGCGGTGATGCGCGATCTCGGCCTCGACCCGTCGAAGGTCAACCCGATGGGCGGTGCGATCGCACTCGGCCACCCGCTCGGCGCGACCGGCGCGATCCGGGCGGCGACCGTCGTGCACGGCCTGCGTCGCCGTAATCTGAAGTACGGGATGGTCACGATGTGCGTCGGCACCGGCATGGGCGCCGCGGGCATCATCGAACGCCTGTAAGCGGGGCGGGACAAGAGCGACGACGGTGCGCGGGCCACGAGCTCGCGCACCGTTTTTTTATTCCGATAGAGGAAAGTCAAAGGAGACGGTTGTGGCCGAAATTCAAGTGGAACGCGCCGATGGCGTGATGACGATCACGATCGCGCGCCCGGCGAAGAAGAACGCGCTGACGGCGGCGATGTACCAGGCGATGGCCGACGCTCTCGCCGAAGCCCAGGAAGACAAGGCGATTCGCGTGATCCTGCTGCGCGGCGGTGACGGCAATTTCACCGCGGGGAACGATCTCGAGGATTTCCTGAAGTCGCCGCCGAAGGACGACACCGCTCCGGTGTTCCAGTTTCTTGCGCGGATCAGCAGCGCGAGCAAGCCGATCGTGGCCGCGGTGCCGGGTCTGGCGATCGGCGTCGGCGTGACGATGCTGCTGCATTGCGATCTCGTGTACGCGGCCGACACCGCGTCGTTCTCACTGCCGTTCACGCAGCTCGGGCTGTGCCCGGAAGCCGCGTCGAGCGTGCTGCTGCCGCGTCTGGCCGGCCATCAGGTAGCGGCCGAGAAGCTGCTGCTCGGCGAGGCGTTCGATGCGCTGGAGGCGCACCGGATCGGCATCGTCAATCGCGTGCTGCCGGCGGCCGAGCTCGACGCTTTCGCGGCGAAGCAGGCGGCGAAGCTCGCGGCGCTGCCGGCGGCATCGCTGCGTGTGACGAAGGCGCTGCTGAAGGATACGGGCGGTGTGGCGACGCACGCGCGGATGGCCGAAGAGGCGGCCCACTTCTCGGCGATGCTGCGCGCGCCGGAAGCGCGCGAGGCGATGACGGCGTTCTTCGAGAAGCGCAAGCCGGATTTCCGTCAGTTCGACTGACGGAGCGGGTTGCGCCGGCGGCGTATCGTCGGCGCGATTTCGCGCTCGCGATCAGGCCGTGCCGTAGTCGACGTGCCCGGTTTCGCGGCAGAAACTGACGAGCCGCAAGCCGGCCGCTTTCGCGATTTCGATCGCGAGCGACGATGGTGCGGAGATCGTCGCCACCATCGGGATGCCGACCCGTGCGGCCTTGCGCACGAGCTCGTAGCTCGCGCGGCTCGACAGGAACACGAAGCCGTCGGTCGCGTCGGCGCGCGACAGCACGAGCGAGCCGATCAGCTTGTCGAGTGCGTTGTGGCGGCCGACGTCCTCGAACGCGATCCGGATCGCGCCTGTTGCGTCGCACCACGCGGCCGCATGCAGGCCGCCCGTGAGCTGCGTGAGCGCCTGGTGGGCCGGCAGCCCGTGCGCCGCGCGCGCCAGCGCGTCGGGCGCGAGGCGCGCGAGAAAGCCCGTATCGGGCACACGTTCGGGCGCGAGGTCGAGCAGGTCGATGCTTTCGATCCCGCACACGCCGCAGCCGGTGCGCCCGGCGAGCGCGCGGCGCCGGTCCTTCAGCGCGGCGAATGCCTGCTGGACGACCTCCAGGTGGACTTCCGCATGCGGCAGCGGCGCGTCGGCGTGCAGGATCACCTCGATGTCCTTGATGTCGCTGCCGCGCGCGACGATCCCTTCCGAGATCGCGAAACCGACCGCGAACGCTTCGAGGTCGCACGGCGTACACATCATCACCGCATGCGAGATGCCGTTGAAGACGAGCGCGACGGGCCATTCCTGGCCTACGTAGTCGTGTGCGGTCTCGACGGCGCCGCCGCGCGTGCGGCGCACGGTCAGTTCGATCGCGCCGCGCGGTTCGTCGCGCATGTCACCGGATTCGGTCGGATTCACGAGCACTCCCGTTGATTCGGCGCGAGGCCGGCGGCAATCGTATCCGCCGCCCGCGCGCAGAGGTTCTAAAATACCTCAGGCAAGCCGGCCGCGCCGGCATCCGCCACGTCAGGTAACGACCATGGGACTCAGCGACGCTCCGTTGCTATTCAACTTCGAACACGATTCGTCGGAAAACTTCACGTACATCCCGATGATCGTGCGTTTCAACCTCGACCGCTTCGGTCTGCGGATTTCGCTCGAGCAGTGGCAGCTGCTGCCGCTCGAGGACCGCAAGCTGCTCGCGCGCTTTCCGGCCGACGACGACACCGCGATCGAGCCCAACTTCGATCACGCGCTGTTCGAGATGCTGCGCACGCATGCCGATCTGGAACCGTCGTGGTTCCAGCCGGACGAGCAGCCGACCTGGCGTGCCACCGATACGGTGCCGGAGTCGCTCGTGCAGCAGAGCGCGCTGGCCGGGCTGTCGGCGCCCGCGCTCGCGCAGTGGCAGCGGCTCGCGCCGTTCCAGCGCTACGTGCTGGTGAAGCTGTCGCGCAAGCCGAAGCTGAACCACGATTTCCTGCCCGCGATGCGGGAGTTCGGGCTGACGGCCACGCACTGAGGTAGCCGCGGGCAGGCGGAGGGCGCCGTCGCGCGGTGCTCGCCCGTCAGAGCGGCGGCAGTTGCCGCGGCTTGCGGTCGGTGCCGGTGGCGACGTAGGTGAGCGTCGCTTCGGTGACTTTCACGACTTCACCCATCAGGCGCATGCGCTGTGCGTACACCTCGACGTCGACCGTGATCGACGTGTTGCCGGTGCGCGTGATGGTCGCATAGAAGCTCAGCAGATCGCCGACGAACACCGGCTGCTTGAACACGAACGAGTTGACCGCGACCGTCGCGACGCGACCGTTCGCGCGCTGGCTCGCGGGGATCGAGCCGGCGATGTCGACCTGCGACATGATCCAGCCGCCGAACACGTCGCCGTGGACGTTCGCGTCGTGCGGTTGCGGGACGACGCGCAGCGCGGGCTGCTTTGCCGGAAGTTCGAGGGTCGAATCGGTCATGGCGGGGGCTTTCATCCTGTAATGAATTTGCCGCCGCGCGCAGCCCGGCCGGCGAGGGCGCCGGCAGCGGCGCGAAGCGGCTTCTGCGACAATACAACGTTCGCAAATTGTACGAGAAAGTGAGCGAGCCGGCCGCCGTTGCACGCGTCCGGCACCGCCGCCGATCCTTCCCCCCATGCGCCGATTTCCTGCTTCCGGTGAGCCCGCGCCGGCTTCAACCGGGCCCCGCAACGACTGGCAGACCATCCGGTCGCTGCTGCCGTACCTGGCCACCTACAAATGGCGCGTCGCGCTCGCGCTCGGCTGCCTGATCGGCGCGAAGGTCGCTAACCTCGGCGTGCCGGTCGTGATGAAGCGCATCGTCGACCACCTGTCCTACGTACAGCAGATCACCGCGATCGGCCGCGCCGAACAGTCGGCCGGCATCGTGCTCGCGGGCGGCGTGGGGCTGCTGGTCGTCGCGTATGCGCTCGTGCGGTTGTCCACGTCGCTGTTTACCGAGCTGCGCGAGATCTTGTTCTCGAAGGTCACCGAGAGCGCGGTGCGCCAGCTCGCACTGCAGGTGTTCCGGCACCTGCACGGACTGTCGCTGCGGTTTCACCTGGAGCGCCAGACGGGCGGCATGTCGCGCGACATCGAGCGCGGCACGCGCGGCATCCAGCAACTGATTTCGTATTCGCTGTACAGCATCCTGCCGACGCTCGTCGAGGTCGGGCTCGTGCTCGGCTTCTTCGTGGTCAAGTACGAGGCGTATTACGCGTACGTGACGTTCGCGGCGCTGGTCACCTACATCGTGTTCACGGTGAAGGTCACCAACTGGCGCACGCATTTCCGCCGCACGATGAACGAACTCGATTCGCGCGCGAATTCGCGGGCAATCGATTCGCTGATCAACTACGAGACGGTGAAGTACTTCGGCAACGAGGAGTGGGAAGCGCAGCGCTATGACGAGAACCTGAAGCGCTACCGCAAGGCCGCGATCCGCTCGCAGAACTCGCTGTCGGTGCTGAACTTCGGCCAGCAGGCGATCATCGGCACGGGGCTCGTGTTCATCCTGTGGCGCGCGACGCAGGGCGTGCTCGCGGGCAAGCTGACGCTCGGCGATCTGGTGCTGATCAACACGTTCATGCTGCAGCTGTACATTCCGCTGAACTTTCTCGGCGTCGTCTACCGCGAGCTGAAGCAGAGCCTCACCGACATGGACCGGATGTTCGGGCTACTGTCGGCCGCGAAGGAAGTCGCCGACCTGCCCGATGCGCGGCCGCTTGCGGTCGCCGGCGCGCAGGTGCGCTTCGAGCACGTGAATTTCGCGTACGAGCCGGCGCGGCAGATCCTGTACGACGTGTCGTTTACGATCGACGCGGGCACGACGACCGCGGTGGTCGGTCACAGCGGCTCCGGGAAGTCGACGCTGTCGCGGCTGTTGTTCCGCTTCTACGATCTCGACCGGCAGGCGGGCGGTGCGATCCGGATCGACGGGCAGGACATCCGCGACGTCACGCAGGACTCGCTGCGCGCATCGATCGGGATCGTGCCGCAGGACACCGTGCTGTTCAACGACTCGATCTACTACAACATCGCATACGGCCGGCCGACCGCGACCCGCGACGAGGTGATCGCGGCCGCGCGTGCCGCGCACATCCACGATTTCATCGAAAGCTTGCCGAAGGGTTATGACACGCCGGTCGGCGAGCGCGGGCTGAAGCTGTCGGGCGGCGAGAAGCAGCGCGTCGCGATCGCGCGCACGCTGCTGAAGGATCCGCCGGTGCTGCTGTTCGACGAAGCGACGTCGGCGCTCGATTCACGCTCGGAGCGTGCGATCCAGCACGAACTCGACCAGATCGCGCGGCATCGGACGACGCTCGTGATCGCGCACCGGCTGTCGACGGTCGTGCACGCGCAGCAGATTCTCGTGATGGACCAAGGGCGGATCGTCGAGCGCGGCACGCACGACGAACTCGTGCGCGCCGACGGGCTGTATGCGCAGATGTGGGCGCTGCAGCAGCGCGCGGCGGCGGGCGGGGAGGAAGCGGAAGCCGCGTGAGCGGGGGGGCTGCACGCGCCGGCCCGCAGCGGGAAGGCAGCGTGCTTGACGGGCGGGAGTCGCGCCGGGATGAGCGGTCGGCAGCTGGTCCTGTTGTTCAGCCAGGCCAACCCGGCCGGCTTGCCGGTCGGCTCAGCAGCGCGCCAACCGGCCATCCGATCGATCGGCCCGACGACCCGTCAGCCGGTCACTCCGCGGCGCGCAGCCGCGCATCCAGCTCGCCGAGCTGCGCGGGTGTGCCGACGTTCTCCCAGATGCCTTCGTACAGTTCGCCGCTCGCGCGGCCGGCCTCGATCGCCGCGCGGAAGTACGGCGTCAGTGCGCGTCGCGTGCCGGGCGCGAGATCGCGGAACATTCGCGTGTCGTACAGGCCGATGCTGCCGAACGTGACGCGCTCGCCACCGTCGAGCGACAGGCGCCCGTCGCCATCGAGCACGAAATCGCCGGACGGATGGAATGGCGGATTCGGCACCATCACGAGATGCATCGCGGGCGCGTCGAGCGCCGACATGCGCGCTGCAGGGGCGGCGAGCGTCCCGTAATCGAACTCGGCGAACACGTCGCCGGCCACCGCGACGAACACCGTCGACCGCCCGTCGCGCTCGAGCAGCGGCAGCGCCTTCGCGATGCCGCCGGCCGTTTCCAGTGCCTCGCCCTCGGCCGAATACGCGAGCCGCACGCCCCAGCGCGAACCGTCGCCGAGCGCAGCCTCGATCTGTTCGCCTAGCCACGCATGGTTGATCACGATCGTCTCGATGCCCGCGCGGGCGAGCGCTTCGATCTGCCACACGATCAGCGGCTTGCCGCCCGCTTCGAGCAGCGGCTTCGGGCGAGTGTCGGTGAGCGGGCGCATCCGTTCGCCGCGCCCGGCGGCGAAGATCATCGCCGTGGTCAGGGTGTTGCTCATGTTCGGCCGGGTTTCAGGAGAGTCGGAGCGATCAGAACGTATAGCCCACGTCGGCCGGTGCGTTGCCCTCGAACTCGTCGAGCAGCTTCGCGAACGGCACGAGCGGGCGGTAGCGCAGCGCGACCTTGCGCGCATACGCGATGAAGCGCGGCAGGTCGTTCAGGTAGTGCGGCTTGCCGTCACGGTAATTGATGCGCGCGAACAGGCCGAGCACCTTGATGTGGCGCTGCAGCCCCATCCATTCGAGCTGGCGGTAGAATTCGCCGAAATCGGGGTCGACCGGCAGGCCGGCCTTTTTCGCCTTTTCCCAGTAGTACGCGAAACAGTCGAGCTCGAACGCCTCGTCCCAGCTGATGAAGGCGTCGCGCAGCAGCGACACGACGTCGTACGTCAGCGGCCCGTAGACGGCGTCCTGGAAATCGAGGATGCCCGGGTTCGGCTCGCACACCATCAGGTTGCGCGGCATGAAATCGCGCAGCATGAAACCCTGCGGCTGCGCGTGCGCGCTGGCGACCAGCAGCGCGAAGGTGCGGTCGAGCGTGCCGCGCATCGCGTCGGTGACGGGCTTGCCGAGGTGGCGGCCGACGAACCATTCGGGCATCAGCTCCATCTCGCGGCGCAGGAATGACTCGTCGAACGGCGGCAGCACGTCGGGCTTCGACGTGAGCTGGAAGCGGATCAGTGCGTCGAGCGCCGCGCGCATCAGCGGTTTTGCGGCGGCCGGGTCGGCCGGATCGAGCACCGAGATGTACGACGTGCGGCCGAGATCGGTCACGAGCATGAAGCCCGCGTCGAAATCGTGGGCCAGCACGTCAGGCACATGGTTGCCGGCCGCGACGAGCAGTTGCGCGACCTGGACGAACTCGCGGCACTTTTCAGGCGGCGGCGCGTCGACGGCGATCAGCGTGCCGCCGGCGCTCGTGGCCGATGCGACGCGGAAATAGCGGCGGAAACTGGCGTCCGACGATGCGGGCGAGAGGGTCGACAGATCGAGCGCATAGCGTTCGGCGAGCGGGCGCAGCCACGCGGTGAGCGCTTCGAGGCGGGCGTCGGGCTGGGATGCGGCGGATGGGGGCGTCATGAAACTCGGAGGAGGGGGGAACGTCTTGCCATATAATACCCCACGACTTTTTTGACGCGCCCCGCGTCAGCTTCCGCCGTGCAGGCCCGCTGCCTGCCGCGCCGTCCGCCCGATCGCCTCCCCGGTTTGCGCTCAGCCGCAGTCGCGGTGCGACGGTGCGGCCCGCCACGCGCGAATGTGCCGCGACGGTGCGGCTGACAAGGGGCGATTCGCCAAACGATAGATGCCGCCCAAACCGCTATTCCCGAATGTTTTCCCCGGTGACGGGGCGCCGCGCAAACGGCGGCTCGCGCTCGCGCTCCTGGCCGTGCCAGGCCTCGTGCCGGCCGTGTCGTACGCGCAGCTGTCGGGCGCGGCCGCGCAGCCGCAGCCGCTCGACTCGCCGTGGGATCTGCGTCTCGCGCCCCAGCTCGAGGATCATCCGCTGAAGGACGGCTCGAAGCCGGCCGCCTTCGTGATCGCCGACCACACGAGCGGCACGGCCGAGCAGGATCTCGCCGCGAAGGGTTCGGCCGAGCTGCGGCGCGGTGACGCCGTCGTGAAGGCCGACGCGATCCACTACGATCAGGATACCGACATGGCCGATGCGTACGGCCAGGTCAAGGTGATCAATGGCGGCACGTCGTTCGCGGGCCCCGAGGCGCATCTGAAGATCGAGGCGAACCAGGGCTTCATGACGGCGCCGAAGTACCACTTCAACATGACGGGCGGGTCGGGCAGCGCGGAGCGCGTCGACATGGTCGACAGCGAGCGCTCGGTGTTCGTCAACGGCACGTACACCGCGTGCCAGTGCTCGACGAACCCCGCGTGGTACATCAAGGGCAGCCGCTTCGACTTCGATACGGGCGCCGACGAAGGCACCGCGCGCAACGGCGTGCTGTTCTTCCAGGGCGTGCCGATCTTCGCGAGCCCGTGGATGACGTTCCCGCTGTCGGGCGAGCGGCGCAGCGGCCTGCTGCCGCCGACGTTCTCGATGAACTCGAGCAACGGCTTCGAGCTGACGCTGCCGTACTATTTCAATATCGCGCCGAACCGCGACCTGACGCTCACGCCGCGCATCATCTCGCGGCGCGGCGTGATGGCCGAAGCGACGTTCCGCTACCTGTCGCCGTCGTATTCGGGCACGTTTACGGCCAATTACCTGCCGGATGACCGGCTCGCGCACCGCAACCGCTACGCGATCTACTGGCAGCACCAGCAGAACTTCGGCGGCGGCTTCGGCGGCTACGTCTACTACAACAAGGTTTCGGACAACACCTATCCCGAAGATCTCGGTTCGGCGAACCAGTTCATCAACGGGACGCAGACGCTGTACCAGCAGGAAGCCGGCCTGACGTACAACAACGGCCCGTGGTCGGTGCTCGCGCGCTACCAGCACTGGCAGACGCTGCCGCCGTCGATCGCGCCGTACAGCCGCGAGCCGCAGTTGAACGTGAAGTACACGAAGTACAACGTCGGCGGCTTCGACTTCGGCGCGGAAGCCGACTATTCACGGTTCCGCATCACGACCGCCGATGCGACCCAGGGTGACCGGATCGTCTTCAATCCGTACATCGCGTACGGCGTGTACGGCCCCGGCTACTTCGTCGTGCCGAAGGTCCAGTACCACTTCGCGTCGTACGACCTGAACTACCTGTCGTCGACCACGCCGAACAACCCGAAGCGCTTCACCGAGTCGATCCCGACCGTGAGCTTCGATTCGGGGCTGATCTTCGACCGCTCGGTGCGCCTGTTCGGCCAGGACTTCATCCAGACCCTCGAGCCGCGCCTGTACTACGTGTACACGCCGTATCGCAACCAGTCGAACGCACCGCTGTTCGATACCGCGGAATCGGACTTCGGCCTCGCGGAGATCTATCAGCCGAACACGTTCGTCGGCAACGACCGGATCGCCGATGCGAACCGGATCACGGCCGGCCTCACGTCGCGCTTCATCGATCCGCGCACCGGCGACGAGCGTGCGCGCTTCGTGATCGCGCAGCAGTATTACTTCGCCGATCAGCGTGTCACGCTGAATTCCGGGCAGAGTGCCGTACTGGCGCGCCACTCGGACCTGATCGTCGGCGCCGCGCTGAAGCTCGGCTCGGGCTTCATGTCGGAGACGGCGTTCCAGTACAACCAGAACAACAACCAGCTCGTGAAGTCGAGCGTCGGTTTCGGCTACAGCCCGGGCGAGCGCCGCGTGATCAACGTCGGCTACCGCTATACGCGCTCGAACACCACGCTCGACAACCAGCCGATCAACCAGTTCCTGGTGTCCGCGCAATGGCCGCTCACGCGCCGCCTGTATGCGATCGGCCGCTTCAACTACGACCTCGCCGGCGATCGCGTGGTCGACGGTCTGGTCGGCTTACAATACGACGCGGACTGCTGGGCGCTCGGGGTCGGGGTGCAACGGGCGGCGAACGGCATCAATTCGTCGGGACAGCAGAACTCGTCGACGCGAGTCATGATGCAGCTGACGCTCAAGGGCCTGTCGACCATCGACAACGGCCTCGTGTCCGCATTCCGCGCCGGGGTGGCGGGCTACACGCCGCTGCCGCCGCCGCCGCCGCCGATGTCCCGCTTCAGCAACTACGAGTAACGCCGGCTTGTCTGCACCGGTCAGCACGATTTCAATGGAGTTCCAGTGGCAATGAAGAAAACCCTTCGTTTCGCGGCAGTCGTGTCCAGCCTCGCTGCGGCCTCCGCGCTGCTCGCCGCCGCGCCGGCCGCGGCGCAGGCGCTCGGTTCGCAAGGTGCGCAGCTCGCCGACGAAGTCGTCGCGGTCGTCAACAACGACGTGATCACGGGCCGCGAACTCGACCAGCGTGCCGGCCTGATCGCGCGCCGGCTGCAGCAGCAGAACGCACCCGTGCCGCCGACCGACCAGTTGCGCGCGCAGGTGCTGAACCAGATGGTGCTAGAGCGCATCCAGGTGCAGAAGGCCAAGGACGACGGGATCCGCATCGACGACGCGACCGTGCAGTCCACGCTGCAGCGTCTCGCGCAGGCGAACGGCATGACGCTCGAGCAGTACCGTGCGCGTCTCGAGGCGCAAGGCGTGCCCTGGAGCATCTTCACGAGCGACGCGCGCACCGAACTGATGCTGTCGAAGCTGCGCGAGCGCGAGGTCGACGGCAAGATCACCGTGTCGGACGCCGAGGTCGCGAACTACATCGCGAGCCAGCGCGGGCCGAACGCGTCGCAGCAGCAGGACCTGCGCTTCCAGCACATCTTCATCAAGGCGCCGACCAACGCGCCGCAGGCCGACATCGAAGCCGCGCAGAAGAAGGCTGACGCGTTGCTGCAGCAGGCGAAGTCGGGCGCCGATTTCGAGAAGCTCGCGAAGAACAATTCGGAAGCGAACGACGCGAAGAAGGGGGGTGACCTCGGCTTCAAGGCACCGAGCGCACTGCCGGCCGACGTCGTCGAGGCCGCGTCGAAGCTGCGCCCGGGCGAGGTCAACCCGACGCTGATCCGCGTGCCGGACGGCTTCGAGATCGTGCGTCTCGTCGATCGCCGCCAGAGCCAGGGCGCGACTGCCGCCGCACCGAAGATCGTCCAGACACACGTGCGCCACATCCTGCTGCGTGTGGGCGAAGGCAAGTCGGAAGGCCAGGCGCGCCAGCAACTGGTCGACATCCGCAACCAGGTCGAGGCCGGCGGCGATTTCGCGAAGTTCGCGCGCACCTACTCGCAGGACGGTTCGGCGTCGCAAGGCGGCGATCTCGGCTGGATCAGCCCGGGCGAGACCGTGCCGGAGTTCGAGCGCGCGATGAACAACCTGCAGGACGGCCAGATCAGCCAGCCGATCCGTACCGAGTACGGCTATCACCTGATCCAGGTGCTGAGCCGGCGCGAAGCGGAAGGTTCGGTGCAGCAGCAGATGGATATCGCGCGCCAGGCGATCGGCCAGCGCAAGGCCGAGCAGGCGTATGCCGACTGGCTGCGCGAGCTGCGCGATTCGTCGTACGTGCAGTACAAGATCGGCGGCGTCGGCCCGGCGAACTGAGCGAGCTTCGGATGACCACGCCCGCGCTGCAGATCGCGATCACGACCGGCGAACCCGCGGGGGTCGGCCCGGAGCTGACCGTGCAGGCGCTGCGTGACGCTGCGCAGCGCTGGCCCGATGCGCATTTCACCGTGCTCGGCGATGCGGCGCTGCTCGACGCGCGCGCGGCGGCCGTTGGCGCCGAGCTGGCCACGCTGGCCGGCGGCGGGCCGGTGTCGGTCGCACATCACGCGCTCGCCGTGCCCGTGCAGGCGGGCAAGCTGGACGCAGCGAACGGCCCGTATGTGCTCGGGCTGCTCGACGCGGCGATCGACGGCGCGCTGGCAGGCCGGTACGACGCGATCGTCACCGCGCCGCTGCAGAAGAGCACTATCAACGATGCAGGCGTGCCGTTCACCGGCCATACCGAATACCTGGCCGAGCGCACGCATACGCCGCGTGTCGTGATGATGCTGGCCGGTACCGGCCACAAGCCGCTGCGAGTCGCGCTCGCGACCACGCACCTGCCGCTGAAGGACGTGTCGGCCGCACTCACGATCGACGGGCTCGTCGAGACGCTTGCGATCATCGATCGCGACCTGCGGCGCGACTTCGGCCTGGCCGCGCCGCGCATCCTCGTGACGGGCCTGAACCCGCACGCGGGCGAGAACGGTTATCTCGGCCGCGAGGAGATCGACGTGATCTCGCCGGCGCTGGCCCGCGCGAACGCGCTGGGCATCGACGCACGTGGCCCGTACCCGGCCGATACGCTGTTCCAGCCGCGCCATCTTGCCGACGCCGATTGCGTGCTCGCGATGTTCCATGATCAGGGCCTGCCCGTGCTGAAGTATGCGACGTTCGGCGAGGGCATCAACGTGACGCTCGGGCTGCCGATCATCCGGACGTCGGTCGATCACGGCACGGCACTCGATCTGGCCGGCACGGGCCGCGCGGATCCGGGCAGCATGATCGCCGCGCTCGACACGGCCGTCACGATGGCGCGCCATCGCCGCACGGCCTGACGCGGCCCGGCTTCCCCTCTTTCGTCGTTTTTTTCGTTTTACTCAGTCGATGTCGAACAGCAGACAGCACCAAGGCCATTTCGCGCGCAAGCGCTTCGGGCAGAACTTCCTCGTCGATCACGGCGTGATCGACTCGATCGTCTCGACGATCGGCCCCGCGCGCGGCCAGCGCATGGTCGAGATCGGCCCTGGGCTCGGCGCGCTGACTGGGCCGCTGATCGAGCGGCTCGCGACGCCCGAGTCGCCGCTGCATGCGGTCGAGCTCGACCGCGACCTGATCGGGCGCCTGCAGCAACGCTTCGGCGCGCTGCTCGAGCTGCACGCGGGCGACGCGCTCGCGTTCGACTTCCGTTCGCTCGCGGCGCCCGGCGACAAGCCGTCGCTGCGGATCGTCGGTAACCTGCCGTACAACATTTCCAGCCCGCTGCTGTTTCACCTGATGACGTTCGCCGATGCGGTCATCGACCAGCATTTCATGCTGCAGAACGAAGTCGTCGAGCGGATGGTCGCGGAGCCGGGCACGAAGGCGTTTTCGCGTCTGTCGGTGATGCTGCAGTACCGCTACGTGATGGAGAAGATGCTCGACGTGCCGCCGGAATCGTTCCAGCCGCCGCCGAAGGTCGATTCGGCGATCGTCCGGATGATTCCGTACGAGCCGCACGAACTGCCGGACGTCGATCCCGTGCTGCTCGGCGAAATCGTCACTGCCGCGTTCTCGCAGCGCCGCAAGATGCTGCGCAATACGCTCGGCGACTATCGCGAGACGATCGATTTCGACGCGCTCGGTTTCGATCTTGCGCGTCGCGCGGAGGACGTGAGCGTGGCCGAATACGTCGGCGTCGCGCAGGCGCTCGCGGCGGTGCGCAAGGGCGGTTGAGGCCGGCCACGCGAGCTGGATCGGATGTGTGCCGAAGAGGCTGCCCCGCGGACAGCCTTTTTTATTGCGTGGATGCGCGCGTGTTGTGCACGGTCGTCATGTCCGCCGGCGTGGCGGCGCGTTGACGAGTGCGATGCCGGTCAGCACGAGCGTGGCAGCGGACATGAAGCGCCAGCCGACCGATTCGCCGAGCAGCAGCACGCCGAACGCGACGCCGAACAGCGGCGACAGGAACGTGAAGACGGACAACCGCGACGCACTGTAGCGCGTCAGCAGCCAGAACCACGACAGGTAGCTCACGAACGCGACGATCACCGACTGGTACGCGAGGCTTGCCACCGCAACCGGCGTGACGCGCGCGAACGACACCTGGCCGAACAGCGCGGCAAGCGCGACCAGCACGACCGCCGATACCGCGAGCTGGTAGAACAGCGTCTTGCTCGCGCTCGTGCGCGCGAGTGCCGTCGAGCGCACGGCGCACGGGGGCGGCGCGCGTGGTCATCGGCGAACCTCGCCGGTTCGGTATGGCGGTTGCAGGATCGGGAGCGCGGCGCATCCGGCGCGCTCGAATCGGCGGTTTCGCACGGCAGTGTGGCTGTAGCGGAGAGTGGTGGCCGAGTTCGGGCGGCGGGTCGCATGCCCGTTTGGGGTGCGAGGCGGAAGGATGTGACTCGATCGGTACGGTAGCCGGGTGAGCCGGATCGTGCCGGTTTCCGCCGTCGTACTCGCGCCGCCCGGCGCCGATCGGCGTATCGGACGCGCTCCGGGCAAGCGCCCCGGATGGCCGCCTCAGGCTAGGCGCTCCCGGCTACGGCACCCCCGGCGAAGTTCATCCGACTCTGGTAGAGTTCCCGCTTCTGGAAAGTCCCCACAGGAGTACAACACATGCGATTGCTGCATACGATGCTGCGAGTCGGCGATCTCGACCGCTCGATCAAGTTCTACACCGAATTGCTCGGCATGAAGGTGCTGCGCCGCGACGACTATCCGGAAGGCAAGTTCACGCTCGCGTTCGTCGGTTACGGCGATGAAAGCGATAACACGGTGATCGAACTGACCCACAACTGGGATACGCCGTCCTACGACCTCGGCACGGGTTTCGGTCACCTCGCACTGGAAGTCGACGACGCGTACGCGGCCTGCGACAAGATCAAGGCGCAAGGCGGCAAGGTCACGCGTGAAGCGGGCCCGATGAAGCACGGCACGACCGTGATCGCGTTCGTCGAGGATCCGGACGGCTACAAGATCGAGTTCATCCAGAAGAAGGCGCACTGAGCGCCGGATGAACCGGGCTGCGGCGCGCAATGTGCGCCGCAGCAGCAAAAAAGGGCGATGCGGGGTGACCCGCGTCGCCCTTTTTCGTTGGCGGCGAAGCCACGCGCGTCAAAGCGACGGCAGCAGCTCGGGAGGATGATGCTTGAGCGTGTGCCGCGCCTCGCGGAACTCGGGGAAGATCGATTCGACGGTCTGCCAGAAGGCCGGGCTGTGGTTCATCTCGCGCAGGTGCGACAGCTCGTGCGCGACGACGTAGTCGATGATCGACATCGGGAAATGGATCAGCCGCCAGTTCAGCCGGATCTTGCCGTCGCTCGAGCAACTGCCCCAGCGCGTCGCGGCCGACGACAGCGCGTACACCGAATACGTGACGCCGAGCTTCTCCGCGTAGACCGCGAGGCGTTCACCGAAGATCCGCTTGGCTTCGCCCTGCAGCCAGCCCTGCACGCGATCCTTGATCTGCTGCATGTCGGCCTGCACGGACAGCGGCAACGAGAGCCGCAGCGCATCGGCATCGAACGAGACGGCGCCCGCGCCGAGCGCGATCGTCACCGTCTTGCCGAGATACGGAAGCTGCGCGCCGTCGCGCCAGTCGATCTGCGGCAGCGCGCGCTGCTCGGTGCGCGTCTTCCACTCCGCGAGCTTCGCGAAGATCCAGCGCTGCTTCTCGGAAATCGCGGCTTCGATGTCGGCGAGCGTGACCCAGCGCGGCGCGGTGATCGACAGCCCGCTGCCGTCGATCGTGAAGCCGATCGTACGGCGCGCGGAGCGCTTCAGGCGGTATTCGAGCACGCGGCTGTCGAGTGCGAACGTGCGCACGCGCGAGCGGTCGGGTGCCGGGCCCGGATCGAGGGGCGCGGCGGGCGCCGCTTCGGGCGGCGCCGGCGGCGTAGCAGGCGCCGACGGTGCGGCGGCCGGCCCGTCGAAGAGCGGCAGGTCCATCTGGCGATGATCGAGGGCCACGACGGCAGGCCGTGGCCGCGGACGCTGTTTCATCAGTTCGCTTCTTTTTGTCGTACGCAACGGCTGCAACCTGGAGGCGTCAGACGCGCGCGGCATCGCGCGTGCCGGCATTGCCTGCCTGGCGATACGAATCCGGATCGATCCGGCGCATTTCCGCTTCGATCCATGCTTCGACCTGCGAGTTCAATGCATCGGGCGTCAGCCCCTCGCTGGGGATCGGCTTGCCGATCGACACGGTGACGACGCCCGGGAATTTCGTGAACGAGTTGCGCGGCCACACCCGACCTGCATTGTGCGCGATCGGCACGACGGGTGCGCCGGTTTCGATCGCGAAGCGCGCGCCGCCCGTCTTGTACTTGCCCTGCTTGCCGACCGGCGTGCGCGTGCCTTCCGGGAACATGATCATCCATGCGCCCTCCGACAGGCGCTTCTTGCCCTGGCGGATCACCGAAGCGAACGCGTTCTTGCCTTCCTTGCGGTTGATGTTGACCATGTGCAGCAGCCCGAGCGCCCAGCCGAAGAACGGCACGTACAGCAGTTCGCGCTTGAACACGTAGCAGAGCGGCTTCGGCATCAGCGCCGGAAACGCGAGCGTCTCCCACGCGGACTGGTGCTTCGACAGCAGCACGGCCGGGCCGTCGGGCAGGTTCTCGAACCCTTCGATCCGGTAGCGGATGCCGTTCAGCCAGCGCACGACCCACAGCGTCGACTTGCACCAGCCGGCCGCCATCCAGTAGCGCGCGTCGGGACGCATGAACGGAAAGGCGATGAAGCACGCGGTGGCGTACGGCACCGTGTACAGGATGAAGTAGATCAGCAGCAGCAGGGAGCGGACGAAGCGCATCGGCGTAAGTCTGGCGTTAGGGAGGATGCGCGCGGCGGCTGCATCACTCGTGTTCGTGTGAAAGGAAATCGAGCGCGAACGCGCGCAGGTCGTCGTGAACCTTCGTGCCGGGCGGCAGGTTGCCGGCGGCGAGCGTCTTCTTGCCCTTGCCGGTGAGCACGAGGTGCGGCTGGAAACCGACCGCGACGCCGGCCTGCAGGTCGCGCAGCGAATCGCCGACGGCCGGCGTGTGACCGGGATCGATCTCGAAGCGCTCGGCGATCATCTGCATCATGCCGGGTTTCGGCTTGCGGCAGTCGCAGTGATCCTCGGCCGTGTGCGGGCAGAAGAACACCGCGTCGATACGTGCGCCGACCGAGGCCGCCGCGCGATGCATCTTCAGATGCATCTCGTTGAGCGCGGCCATGTCGAACAGCCCGCGACCGATGCCGGACTGGTTGGTCGCGACGACCACGCGATAACCCGCGTGGTTGAGCCGGGCGATCGCCTCGAGGGCGCCGGGCAGCGCGATCCATTCGTCGGGCGTCTTGATGAACGCATCCGAATCGACGTTGATCACGCCGTCCCGGTCGAGGACGACGAGCTTTCGGTTGGGGCTGGTCGGCATCGTGAGGCCCTTATGCGGCGAGCTTCGAGATGTCGGCGACGCAGTTCATCTGCTGGTGCAGCGCGGACAGCAGTGCGAGACGGTTCGCGCGCAGTGCCGGATCTTCCGCGTTGACCATCACGTCGTTGAAGAACGTGTCGACCGGCACGCGCAGCGCGGCGAGCGCCGACAGCGCGCCCGTGTACGCACGCGCCTCGAGCTGCGACTGCACGTGCGGCGTCACGGCCGCGAGCTGTTCGTGCAGCGCCTTCTCGGCGGCTTCGACGAGCAGCGCCGGCTGCACCGCGCCGTTCGCGCCGCCTTCCGACTTCTTCAGGATGTTCGAGATCCGCTTGTTCGCGGCCGCGAGCGCTTCCGCTTCCACGAGATGCGTGAATTCGCGCACCGCGTCGAGGCGTGCGACGAGATCGTCGACGCGCGTCGGGTTCAGGCTCAGCACCGCGTCGATTTCACCGGCCGAATAGCCGCGCTCGCGCAGCAGGCCGCGCAGGCGGTCCATGAAGAACGCGAGGATCGCATCGGTCGATTCGGCCACGCCCGGCACGCCTTCGAAGCGTGCATGGGCCGTGCGCAGCAGCGATACGAGATCGAGCGGCAGCTGCTTCTCGAGCAGCAGGCGCAGCACGCCGAGCGCGTGGCGGCGCAGCGCGAACGGATCCTTCTCGCCGGTCGGCGCGAGGCCGATGCCCCAGATGCCGACGATCGTCTCGAGCTTGTCGGCGAGCGCGACGGCGGTCGAAACGGGCGTGGTCGGCAGCGCGTCGCCGGAGAAGCGCGGCTGGTAGTGCTCGGCGCACGCGAGCGCGACGTCGTCGGCTTCGCCGTCGTGGCGCGCGTAGTACGTGCCCATCGTGCCCTGCAGCTCCGGGAACTCGCCGACCATGTCGGTCAGCAGGTCGGCCTTCGCGAGGCGCGCGGCGCGCTTCGCGTGCGTGGCGTCGGCGCCGATCGCGGGCGCGATCTCGCCGGCCAGCGCCTCGAGGCGCTCGACGCGTGCGAGCGCCGAACCGAGCTTGTTGTGATACACGACGTTTGCGAGCTGCGGCACGCGGTCGGCGAGCGGCTTCTTCTTGTCCTGCTCGAAGAAGAACTTCGCATCGGCGAGGCGCGGGCGCACGACGCGCTCGTTGCCTTCGATGATCTCGCCCGGCGTCTTCGTCTCGATGTTCGACACGATCAGGAAGCGCGAGCGCAGCTTGCCGCCGACGTCGGTCAGCGCGAAGTACTTCTGGTTCGTCTGCATCGTGAGGATCAGGCATTCCTGCGGCACCTGCAGGAATTCGTCCTCGAAGCGGCAGGGATAGACGACCGGCCATTCGACCAGCGACGTCACTTCGTCGAGCAGCGACTCGGGCATCACGACGGTATCGCCGTTCGCGTGTTCGTTCAGCTGCGTGCGGATCGTTTCGCGGCGATCGGCGAAGTGCGCGACCACGCGGCCCTTGTCGCGCAGCGTGTCGGCATATGCGCGCGCATGCTGGATCGCGACCAGGCCGTCGGACAGGAAGCGGTGGCCGAGCGTCGTGTCGCCGGCGTCGACGCCGAACGCGGTGACGGGCACGATGCGATCGTCATGCAGCACCGTCAGGCGATGCACCGGGCGCACGAACTTCACGTCGGAGCCGTCCGGGCGCTGGTAGGTCATCACCTTCGGGATCGGCAGCTTCTCGAGCGTTTCGTCGAGCGCGGCCTGCAGGCCGTCGGCGAGCGTCGCGCCGGCTGCCGAATAGTTGATGAAGAACGCTTCGGCCTTGCCGTCCTGTGCGCGCTCGAGATCGGCGATCGACAGGTTCGGGTGGCCCAGCGCCGCGAGCTTCTTCGCGAGCGGGGCCGTCGGCTTGCCTTCGGCGTCGAGCGCGACCGACACGGGCAGGACCTTTTCGCGGACCTGCTTGTCAGGCGCGACGGCGCGCACGTTCTGCACGACGACGGCGAGGCGGCGCGGCGTGGCGTAGCGTTCGAACACGAGTTCGCCTTCGACGAGGTCGCGCGCCGCGAGGCGTTGCGCAAGACCTTCGGCGAATGCGTCGCCGAGGCGCGCGAGGGCCTTCGGCGGCAGCTCTTCGGTCAGCAGTTCGACGAGCAGGGGGGCGGGATGATTGTGCGTCATGTTTGGAATGAATCTCGTCTCGTCAGTCCTGATCGATCTTGCGTTCGACCTTGAGCGGCGGCGCCCACGCCGGCTGTGCGGCATCCTGGGCGTCGGTGGTGAGGCCCGGCACGCCCGGCGGGTTGCCGAGCATCGGGAAGCCGAGCTTCTCGCGCGAGTCGTAGTAAGCCTGGGCGACGAGACGCGACAGCGCGCGGATGCGGCCGATGTACGCCGCGCGCTCGGTGACCGAGATCGCGCCGCGCGCATCGAGCAGGTTGAACGTGTGGCCGGCCTTCAGCACGAGCTCGTACGCGGGCAGCGCGAGCTGGGCGTCGATCATCTTCTTCGCTTCCGCCTCGTAGCTGTTGAAGAACGTGAACAGCAGGTCGACGTTCGCGTGCTCGAAGTTGTAGGTCGATTGTTCGACCTCGTTCTGGTGGTAGACGTCGCCGTACGACAGGCGGCGCAGCTCGGGGCCATTCGGGCCTTGCTCTTCCCATTCGGTCCACACGAGGTCGTATATGTTCTCGACCTTCTGCAGATACATCGCCAGGCGCTCGAGGCCGTACGTGATCTCGCCGAGCACCGGCTTGCAGTCGAGGCCGCCGACCTGCTGGAAATACGTGAACTGCGTGACTTCCATCCCGTTCAGCCACACTTCCCAGCCGAGGCCCCACGCGCCGAGCGTCGGGTTTTCCCAGTCGTCCTCGACGAAGCGCACGTCGTTCTGCTGCAGGTCGAAGCCGAGCGCCTCGAGCGAGCCGAGGTACAGGTCGAGGATGTTTTCCGGCGCCGGCTTGAGCACGACCTGGTACTGGTAGTAGTGCTGCAGCCGGTTCGGGTTCTCGCCGTAGCGGCCGTCCTTCGGGCGGCGCGACGGCTGCACGTATGCGGCGCGCCACGGCTCGGGGCCGACCGCGCGCAGGAACGTGTGGACGTGCGACGTGCCCGCGCCGACTTCCATGTCGATGGGCTGGAGCAGGGCGCAACCCTGCTTGTCCCAGTAGGACTGCAGCGTCAGGATGATTTGCTGAAACGTAAGCATGAAGAGCCTTCGTGGCGCTGGCGCTCCGTTGCGGGCGGCGCTCCGGGCAGGGCCCGGAGGGTCGGCTCGCGCGGCGGCGCGGCTTGTTAGTGTGCTGAAACGCGTAATTTTACCGGATCGGCGGGCGGATGCGGCCGGAACGCGGGCGGGCGCACCGCCGGCAGCGTTCCGGCGGCCTGCACGGGCGTGACCGGCGCGCGCCGGGCGGCCGCGCGCGGCCTGTCGAGACGGGCATGCCGCGCGGCTTCGCGCGGGCGTTAAGATGCGCGTATTGCGGTGCGCGCAACGCGCGCCGCGCCACCGCTAGCCGATCCCGACTGCATGGACGATTCGACCGACATCCTCATTCCGCTGCTTCCGCCGTTCCTCGCATTGCTCGGGCAGGCCGCCGACGCGCAGGCGCGCGGCGAGCACGCCGCGCGCGATCTGTGGCTCGCCGCCGCCGCACACCTGCATGCGGTCGACGCCGATGCGCTCGCGCAACTCACCGGCGCGCTCGTCGCGCGGCAGCGTACGGCCGATGCGATCGCGCTCGCCGAATGCGCGGCGCGCGTCCAGCCGGGCGCGACCGCGTACTTCAATCACGGCTACGCGCTGCAGATGGCGGGCCGGCACGCGGACGCCGTGGCGCCGTATCGCGCGGCGCTGGCGCTCGATGCCGACCGGCCGTCGCTGCGCAACAATCTCGCCATCGCGCTGCGGCTGTCGGGCAGTGACCGCGCGGAGGAGATCGCGCTGCTCGAAGCGGCCGTGCGCTTCGACCCACGCGACGTGCAGGCGTGGATCAACCTCGTCGTCGCGCGGATCGCGACGCACGACCTGGACGCCGCACTCGCGTGCGCGGCGCCGCTCGTCGAGCTTGCGCCCGACAACGCGCTCGCGATGAACAACGTCGCGCTGGCGATGAAGGAGGCGCAGCGCTGGGACGACGCCGAGCGCTACGCGGCGCGCGCGTGCGAGCTGGCGCCCGACGACGCGTCGTACCGTTTCAACCTGGCGATCATCCAGCTCGTGCGCGGCAACTTCGCGGCCGGCTGGCGCGGCCACGAGGCGCGCTGGGACGGCGCGGGCGAGTTGCGCGGCCGCCGGCCGGTGCTGCCTGGCCCGCGCTGGCAGGGCGAGCCGCTCGCCGGCAAGACGCTGCTCGTGTGGGGCGAGCAGGGGCTCGGCGACGTGCTGCAGTTCTGCCGCTTCGTCGCGCCGCTCGCCGAGCGCGTGCATCGCGAGGGCGGCCGGCTCATCTGGAATACGTTCCCGCTGGTGGGCACGCTGATGCAGCGCAGCCTCGGCGCGCATGCGGATGCGTTCAGCGTGGGCGGCGGCGTCGAATTGCTGCCCGCCTTCGACTACGAAGTGCCGCTGATCGGCCTGCCGCTGATGCTCGGCATGGAAGCGTCGACGCTCGCGTCGTCGGTGCCGTACCTGCGGGCCGATCCGTCCGCGCGCGACGCGTGGCGCGCGCGGCTCGCGGGCGAGCGCCGGCTGAAGGTCGGGCTCGTGTGGACGGGCAGCGCGGGGCACCAGCGCAATCCGTTCCGGCGCGTCGGGCTCGAGCGCTATGCCGACGCGTTCCGCGGAATCGACGGCGTCGCGTTCTATTCGTTGCAACCGGGTGCGCAGGCGGATGTCGCGGCGGCGCGCGCGGCCGGCTTCGCGATCGAGGATTTCACGGCGGAACTGACGAGCTTCGACGATACGGCCGCGTTCATCGGCGCGCTGGATCTCGTGATCACCGTATGCACGTCGGTCGCGCACCTGGCGGGTGCGCTCGGCGCGCGCACCTGGGTGCTGCTCGACGTGAATCCGCACTGGCCGTGGCTGCTCGAACGCAACGACAGCCCGTGGTATCCGACGGCGACGCTGTACCGGCAGCCTGTGTTCGGCGCGTGGGAGCCGGTGATGGAGGCCGTGGGCCGCGACCTGCGACGCCTGGCCGCGCAGCCGACTCAATCGGCGGAGTCGTCCCGGCAGGCCTGAGCGGCCGGCCGGTTCGCGGCCGGGGGCCGCCGCTGCATGCTGCATTGGGTGGCGGCCGCCACGCACTGCGCAGCGGCCGCTCGTTACGTCATTCCGGCTGGTCGTCGCCGTTCTTTTTGCCGTTGCGGCGGCGCAGCCCGGGGCCGAACGTGAAGCCGAACGCGAGCAGCACGAGCGACACCGCGAGTACGAGGTTGTTGCCGCTCGTCACGTAGGGCGTGAAGCCGCTCGTGCCTTCGATCCGCACGTCGAGCGAGCCGATCGTGAACGGCTTCAACTGGCCGAGCACGCGGCCGTGCGCATCGATCGCGGCCGTCATCCCCGTGTTGGTCGAGCGCAGCATCGGCCGGCCCGTCTCGAGCGAGCGCATCCGCGCGATCTGCAGGTGCTGGTCGAGCGCGATCGTGTCGCCGAACCACGCGAGGTTCGTCACGTTGACGAGCACGCCCGGCGGCTGCGGATTGTCGCGGATCGTCGCGGCGATCTCCTCGCCGAACAAGTCCTCGTAGCAGATGTCGGCCATCACGGGCTGGTTGTGTACGAGGAACGGCTTCTGCACGGGGGCGCCGCGCGCGAAGTCGCCGAGCGGCATCTTCATCAGGTCGACGAACCACCGGAAGCCCCACGGGATGAATTCGCCGAAGGGCACGAGATGGTGCTTGTCGTAGTGATAGATGTCGCGCGAGTTCGGCGTCACGCCGTACAGGCTGTTCGTATAGTCGACGTAGTGGCCGTCCTCGGTCACCGATGCGCCGACCGCGCCGAACAGCACGGCCGAGCCCGTCGTGTCGCTGAACTTGCGGATCGCGACGGCGAACGGCTCGGGCAGCTCCTGGATCATCACTGCGATCGCGGTTTCGGGTGTGACGATCAGGTCGGCCGGCTTCTCGACGATCATCTGCGTGTACATCTTGATCGCCGCGTCGATGCCCGCTTCCTCGAACTTGATGTCCTGCTTCACGTTGCCCTGCAGCAGCCGCACGGTGAGCGGCTTGTTGGCGGGCACGGTCCACGTGACCTGCGACAGGCCGAGACCGGCCGCGATCAGCGCGACCGCGATGCCGGCCGGCGCGGCGATGCGCATGCGGGCATTGCCGGCGCGGGGTTCGGCAAGCGGCAACGGCCGGGCGGCGGCGAGCGCCTGCACGACGAGCGCGGCGAACAGCGCCAGCACCCACGCGATCCCATACACGCCGGCGACCGGCGCGAAGCCCGCGAACGGGCCGTCGACCTGTGGATAGCCGCTGGCAAGCCACGGGAAGCCGGTGAACACGGTGCCGCGGAGCCATTCGCCGAGCGCCCAGGCACTCGCGAACGCGAATGCGCCGTGCCAGGTCGGCGAGAACGGCCGCGGGTCGGGCGTGCGGCGATGCCACGCATGGCCCGCGCAGAACGACCACAGCCCGGCGGAGAACGCCGGGTATAGCGACAGGTACAGCGAGAACAGCACGAGCGCGCCGCCCGCGAGCGGCGCGGCCATCTCACCGTACACGTGCATGCTGATGTAGAGCCACCAGATGCCGGTGATGAAGTTGCCGAAGCCGAACGCGCCACCGGTGAGCGCGGCGCCGCGCCAGCTTGCGGTGCGCGTGAGCTGCGCGAAAAACCAGACGAATACGACGAGTTGCAGCCAGCCGCCATGCGGCGTCGGTGCGAAGCTGAGCGTATTGGCGGCGCCGGCGAGCAGCGCGGCCGGGTAGTGCCAGCGCGGCAGCGCGCGGCCGGGTGCCGGCGCGAGCAGGCCGCCAGCCGGGCGGGACAGGATCGGATCGTCCATGTGAAGCGAAAGTGGGCGAGCGGTTGTGGAATGCGCGGCTGGCGCGCGACGGTCAGTCTTCGTGCGAGGCTTCGGCGCGACGGCTGGCGAGCGGGTTGCGGCGCACCAGCAGCACGTGGACCTGGCGCGCATCGCCGCGCTGGATCTCGAACACGAGGTTGCCGAGCTGCAGCTTTTCGCCGCGATGCGGGACGCGGCCGAAATGATGCGTGATCAGCCCGCCGATCGTGTCGACTTCGTCGTCGGGGAAATCGGTGCCGAACGTCTCGTTGAACTGTTCGATCTCGGTGAGCGCACGCACGCGGTAGCGGCCATCGGGCCCCGAGATGATGTTGCCGGCTTCCTCGTCGAAGTCGTATTCGTCCTCGATGTCGCCGACGATCTGTTCGAGCACGTCCTCGATCGTGATCAGGCCCGCGACCCCGCCGTATTCGTCGACGACGATCGCGAGGTGATTGCGGTTCACGCGGAAGTCGTGCAACAGCACGTTCAGGCGCTTCGATTCGGGAATGAACACGGCCGGGCGCAGCATCCCGCGCACGTCGAATTCCTCTTCGGCATAGAAACGCAGCAGATCCTTCGCGAGCAGCACGCCGATGACGTTGTCGCGGTTCTCCTCGTACACGGGATAGCGCGAGTGCGCCTTCTCGAGGACGAACGGGATGAAATCTTCAGGCTTGTCGGCGATGTTGATCGCGTCCATCTGTGCGCGCGGCACCATGATGTCGCGTGCGCACAGGTCGGATACCTGGAAAACGCCTTCGATCATCGACAGCGAATCGGCGTCGATCAGGTTGCGCTCGTGGGCGTCCTGGAGGATTTCCAGCAGCTCGCCGCGGGATTCGGGCTCGGGCGAGATGAAGTCGGTCAGGCGTTCGAGCAGCGAACGCTTTTCTTGCGGTTTGTCGGTTGGCTTACGACTGGGATACGAATCGTTCATGGTGGTGCGCCCGGGTCATGCCGGAGCGCGCTGTCACGGAGTAGGCAAGGATACACCAAGGGCACGACGCGGCCGTGTCACACCGGCCGCACGGCCAGGGTGGGCAGCTCGCGCGGGCCCCGCTCGCGGACGGCCGCGCCGGGCGACGTCGTCCTTGCGTCCATCCTATCCCAGAAAAGGGCGGCGGCGCAGCAGTGGCCAAAAAACGGGTGGGGGAAGCGCGGGGACGCGCGGCGCGGGAAGACGGTCGGCCGATGGCGCGGCGTGACGGCGGCATTCTGCCGCATGCGGGCGCCGTCGGGCCGCGGATCAGAACCGCAGGCCGGTCGAGCAGCCGCCGCCGGCCGCGCCGTTGGTCGCGGCGCCGCCGCAACCGATGATTCCGCAACCGGACAGCACGACGCTCGCGGCGACGAGTAGCGCGGCGACCTTGCAGCGCGACCAGCGGGACGGTTTCATCGGTCATCTCCTCATTCGAACGGGCGAGTGGCGCGGCGCGCGGCAAGCCGGGCACCGCGTTGCGTCATCGGCATCGCGCGAGCAGCCCTTCCAGCGCGCGGTCGGGAATGCCGCTCGCGCGCAGCGCGTCGACGGTGCGGCTCACGTAGTCGAGCGTCGTGCCGTAGCGGCCGGCCGCGCAGCCGAACACTTCCTTCACGACGGCGTCGGGCAGCTTGCCCGTATAGGTCGGCGCGTCGCGGCGCATCACGAACGCGAGCGCGTTCACGCGTTCGCCGTTCTCGAGCGAGCACGGCAGCCACGCGGGCCGGTACGAACCCATCGGCATCTCGCGCTTCCACAGCGTCTCGAGGTGCGGCTGCGCGGTCGGGCCGGCAAGCCGGAACGCGATGCCCGAGCACGAGCCGCCGCGATCGAGCGCGAGCACGAGGCCCGGGCGTTCGGGCGTGCCGCGGTTCACGCGCGACCACAGATAGAGCCCGCGATGGTAGCCATGTACCTTGCCGCGCACGGCGGCGACGGTCGGCAACCCGGGGTTCCAGATCAGCGAGCCATAGCCGAACAGCCAGAGATCCTGCCGGCCGTCCCAGTCGCGCATCGTGTGCGCGAGCGACGCCGCGAGCTCGTCTTCCGTCAGCAGGCGCCCATCGCCGATCGACGGCGGATAGGCGGGCGGGAGCGTCGCGGCGTTGCGCATCGTGCAGATGGCTTACTGGTACGGGTTCGGGAAGCCCAGCTTCGCGAGGATGTCGACTTCGAGCGCTTCCATTTCGGCCGCGTCCTCGTCGCTCGTCTCGTGGTCGTAGCCCTGCGCGTGCAGCGCGCCGTGCACCAGCAGGTGCGCGTAGTGGGCCGTGAGCGGCTTGCCCTGGTCGTGCGCTTCCTTCTCGATGACCGGGCAGCACAGCACGAGGTCGCCGATCACGGTGCCGTCGGGCGCCGCGTCGTACGCGAAGGTCAGCACGTTGGTCGGGTAGTCCTTGTGGCGGTAGCCGGCGTTCAGCGTGCGGCCTTCCTCTTCGCCGACGAAGCGCACGGTGAGCTGCGCGCTGGCGAACAGCGCCGGCGCGATCCATTCGGCGATCAGCTTGCGTTTGGGCAACGTCTTGCGCACGTCGCTCGTGATTTCGTCACCGTATTGCACGGAGAGATCGAGCTCCGGCTCGCGCAGCGCGTCTTCGGTGTCGTCTTCGCGCGGTGCGGGCTCGGCGCCCACGTGCAGCGTCACGCTGTCGTAATGCTCGGGCTGCAGCGCGAGCTTCGCGCGCATGGCCGGATCATTGTGCTGCGCGACGATCGCGACGGCCGCTTCCCCCGAACTGCCCGACAGGTCGAACATCAGGCTGCGGCCATCCGGGAAGTCGATTCGCAACCCTTGCGCGTTGACGGTCCGGGCCTTGCCCTTCGCGTCGAACAGTGAAAGGCGGGGGGAGGCGGGCGCGGCGGACTGGGCGCGCCCGGACTTGCGAGAACGGGAGGATTTCATGACGCGTGCGGCGATTAGGACGCGTTGAGGATACACCAAACGGCCGATCGCACCCGAATTCACGCAGGCGAAAAAATGCCCGGCGCGCCGTCTGGCGGGCCGGGCCGGGCTGTCTGGCCGGGGCGGCGTGCAGGTGCCGCTGGCCGCTCAGCCGTCCTGGTGCTGCGCGTGGAATTCGTCGTACGCCTCGACGATGCGCGCGACGAGCGGATGGCGCACGACGTCCGCGCTCGTGAAGCGCGTGAGCGCGATGCCGCGCACGCCGCCGAGCACCTGCTGCGCCTCGACGAGGCCGCTCTTGTGGCCGCGCGGCAGGTCGACCTGGCTCGTGTCGCCGGTCACCACCGCCTTCGAGCCGAAGCCGATCCGCGTGAGGAACATCTTCATCTGCTCGGGCGTCGTGTTCTGCGCCTCGTCGAGGATGATGAACGCGTGGTTCAGCGTGCGGCCGCGCATGTACGCGAGCGGCGCGATCTCGATCATCTGGCGCTCGAACATCTTCGCCGTCTTGTCGAAGCCGAGCAGGTCGTACAGCGCGTCGTACAGCGGACGCAGGTACGGGTCGACCTTCTGCGCGAGATCGCCCGGCAGGAAGCCGAGCCGCTCGCCGGCCTCGACGGCCGGGCGCGTCAGCACGATCCGCTTGACCTGGTCGCGCTCGAGCGCGTCGACCGCGCATGCGACCGCGAGGTAGGTCTTGCCGGTGCCGGCCGGCCCGATGCCGAACGTCACGTCGTGCGACAGGATCTGCTTCAGGTACTCGCGCTGCGCCGGCGTGCGGCCGCGCAGGTCGGCGCGCCGCGTGTAGAGCTTCGGCGCGGGCTCTTCGTCCGGCTCGCTGGCGTCGAGCTGCACGACCGGGTCGTCGAACGGATGGTCGGGGTCGCCGCGAAAGCGCACGTCGAGCGTGTCCTGGCGGCCGTTGCCGGACGTGTGGCGCACTTCGACCAGCGCGAGCTGGATGTCGTCGACCGACAGCGCATCGCGCGCGCGGTTGTAGAAATTCTCGAGCGCGGTGAGCGCGAGCTTGGCGCCGCGCCCGCGGATCGTGATCCGGTGGCCGCGTCGCGACAGCGTGACGTCGAGCGCCTGTTCGATCTGCCGCAGGTTCTCGTCGAGCGGGCCGCAGAGATTGGCGAGGCGCGCGTTGTCGTCGCGCGGCGCGACGAATTCCAGTGCTTGGGTCGGCTTCAAAGTGGCGTCGGGTTCCTGTTGAGCGTCAGTCAGTGGGTGGCCGCGCTCGCGTCGTCGCTTACGAGCACGAGCTCGCCGCGCAGCGAATGCGGGTACGCGTGGTTGATCTTCACGTCGATCATCTGGCCGATCAGGCGCGGGTGCGACGCGAGCGGCGCCGGGAAATTCACGACCCGGTTGTTCTCGGTGCGGCCTGCGAGTTCGTTCGGGTCCTTGCGCGACGGGCCCTCGACGAGGATCCGCTCGACCTTCCCGACCATCGACTGGCTGATGCGCGCGACGTTTTCCTCGATGGTCGCCTGCAGATGTTGCAGGCGTTTGAGCTTCACCTCGCGCGGCGTGTCGTCGTGCAGGTTCGCGGCCGGCGTGCCGGGGCGCGGGCTGTAGATGAACGAGAAGCTGGTGTCGTAGCGCATCTCGTGCACGAGCGCCATCATCTTGTCGAAATCTTCCTCGGTCTCGCCGGGGAAGCCGACGATCATGTCGGTCGACAGCGACAGGTCGGGGCGGATCGCGCGCAGCTTGCGGATCACCGACTTGTATTCGAGCACCGTGTAGCCGCGCTTCATCGCCATCAGGATGCGGTCGGAACCGTGCTGGACGGGCAGGTGCAGGTGGCTCACGAGCTTCGGCACCTTCGCGTAGGCGTCGATCAGGCGCTGCGTGAATTCCTTCGGGTGCGACGTCGTGTAGCGGATCCGCTCGATGCCGGGGATGTCGGCGACGTATTCGATCAGCGTCGCGAAATCGGCGATCTCGGACGCGCCGGCCGTCAGCGCGCCGCGATAGGCATTGACGTTCTGGCCGAGCAGCGTGACTTCGCGCACGCCCTGGTCAGCGAGGCCGGCCACTTCGGTCAGCACGTCGTCGAGCGGGCGCGACACTTCATCGCCGCGCGTGTACGGCACCACGCAGTAGCTGCAGTACTTCGAGCAGCCTTCCATGATCGACACGAATGCGCTCGGCCCCTCGACGCGCGCGGGCGGCAGGTGGTCGAACTTCTCGATTTCGGGGAACGTGATGTCGACCTGCGCACGGCCGCTCGCGCGGCGCGCGTCGATCATCTGCGGCAGGCGGTGCAGGGTTTGCGGGCCGAACACGAGGTCGACGTACGGCGCGCGCGACACGATCGATGCGCCTTCCTGGCTCGCGACGCAGCCGCCGACGCCGATCAGCAGGCCGGGCTTCGCTTCCTTCAGCTCGCGCACGCGGCCGAGATCGGAGAACACCTTCTCCTGCGCCTTTTCACGCACCGAGCACGTGTTGAACAGGATGATGTCCGCGTCTTCCGGCGTATCGGTCTTTTCGAGGCCTTCGGCCGCATTCAGCACGTCCACCATCTTGTCCGAGTCGTACTCGTTCATCTGGCAGCCGAAGGTCTTTACGTAAACTTTCTTGGTCATGGGGGTTCGCCGTTCGCAGTGGTTGACCTGGGGGCGTCGTCAAGAGTGAATCGGGACGGCCGCACGCAGATGGCGCGCAGCCACCCTGAAAAGCCGTCGGGAAAGCCTTCCATTATAGCTTTTCATGCCGCCCGGGACGCGCGGCGGGTTGTGGCCGCGCGACGCCGCCTGCCCGGTTCCGACCCTTGAACGGCGGCGCGCTGGCCGTCAGTGGCACGTGTTCAGCAGGTCGTCGTGCGCGGCTTCCTCGCGCGCGAAGCGCTCGGCGAGAAAGTCGAGCAGCACGCGCACGCGCGGCGCCATGTAGCGCTTGCCGGGATAGATCGCGTGCAGCGGCGCGCTCTGGTGCCGCCAGTCGGGCAGCAGGACCTTGAGCCGCCCGGCGCGGATGTCGTCGGCGACATCCCAGATCGAGTTCAGCACGATGCCGCGGCTGCGCAGCGCCCACTCGCGGGCGAGGCCGCCGTCGTTGGTCTCGAACGCGGTGGCGAGCGGTACCGTGCAGGTCTGCGTGTCGTCGCCGCGCGTGAAACGCCACGTGTTCATCGGCCCGGACGCCACCGTGATCACGTTGCACGGAAAGCGGGCCAGATCGTGTGGATCGCGCGGCACGCCGTGGCGTTCGATGAAAGACGGCGCCGCGCACGGCACGCGCCGGTCCGCGGCGAGCCGGCGGGCGATCAGCGCGCCGTCGGGCGGCGCCGCGAAGCGGATTGCAAGATCGATCTCGTCCTGCCACAGGTTGACCGTCGAGTCGGACGCCGTCAGCGAGAACGTCACGTCCGGGTAGCGCGCGGTGAATTCGTCGAGCCAGTCGAGCAGCCGCCGGCGGCCGAAATCGGACGTCGCCGACAGCCGCACCCGGCCGCCGACGACGTTGCGGCCGGCTTGCAGCAGCGCATTCGCGTCGTCGAGCGCCTGCAACGCCTGCCGGCAGCCGGTCAGGTACAGGCGGCCCTCGTCGGTGAGCCGCAACTGCCGGGTCGAACGGTCGAACAGCCGGGTGGCGACCGCCGCCTCGAGCTTCGCGAGGCGCGCGCTCGCGGCGGCCGGCGTGAGGTTCAGCTTGCGCCCGGCGGCGGACAGGCTGCCCAGTTCGGCGGCCTCGACGAACAGCCGGATATCGCCCAGTCGATCCATGGGATTTTTCAGAAATATTTGAAAATGGTTCAAACGCCACGCCAATTATCAAATATAGGCATCTTCGGGACAATGCGCAGATCCTGCCTTTTGTGCGGTGCGGCACCAACCGGGCGCCGCGTCCGCCGCCTTCCGGAGAACCTCATGCCCATTCCATTGCTGGCGCTTGCGATCAGCGCCTTCGCCATCGGTACCACCGAGTTCGTCATCATGGGCCTGCTGCCCGAGGTCGCGCACGACCTGGCCGTGTCGCTGCCGTCGGCCGGCCTGCTGGTCACGGGCTATGCGCTCGGCGTCGCGGCCGGCGCGCCGCTGCTCGCGGTGCTGACGAGCCGCATGCCGCGCAAGGCCGCGCTGCAGTTGCTGATGGCGATCTTCATCGTCGGCAACGTGCTGTGCGCGACCGCATCCGGCTACGCGATGCTGATGGTCGCGCGGGTCGTCACGTCGTTCGCGCACGGGTCGTTCTTCGGGATCGGCGCGGTGGTCGCCGCGTCGCTGGTGCGGGCCGACAAGCGCGCGAGCGCGATCGCGCTGATGTTCACGGGGCTCACGCTGGCGAACGTGCTCGGCGTGCCGTTCGGCACGTTCGTCGGCCAGTTGCTCGGCTGGCGCGCGTCGTTCTGGATCGTCGCCGCGCTCGGCGTGCTGGCGCTCGGCGGCGTCGCCGCGCTCGTGCCGAACCGCCACGACAGCGGGCCGGTCGGCCTCGGCCACGAAGTGCGCGTGCTGAAGGAGCCGCAGGTGTGGCTCGCGCTGCTGATGACCGTGCTCGGCTTCGGCGGCGTGTTCGTCGTGTTCACGTACATCGCGCCGATTCTCCAGTCCGTGTCGGGCTATTCGCCGCGCGCGGTTGCACTGATCCTCGTGCTGTTCGGCGTGGGCCTGACGATCGGCAACACCCTTGGCGGCAAGCTCGCCGACCGCGCGCTGATGCCGTCGTTGATCGCGATCCTCGTCGCGTTGATGGCCGTGATGGTCGTGTTCGCCAAGACGAGCCACCATCCGGTCGCGGCGGCCGCCACCGTGTTCGTATGGGGGATCGCCGCGTTCGCGACGGTGCCGCCGCTGCAGGCGCACGTGGTCGAGAAGGCCGCGAGCGCGCCGCATCTCGCATCGACGCTGAACATCGGCGCGTTCAACGTCGGCAATGCACTCGGCGCGTGGCTCGGCGGCCTCGCGCTCGATCACGGCTTCGCGCTCGATGCGCTGCCGTGGGTCGCCGTCGCGGTGACGTTCGCGGCGCTCGTCGTGACGTGGTTCGCGATGCGGCTCGACGCGCGCGGGCCGGCACGCGGCGCGGCGCCGGCGGCGCAATGAGCGACGCGATAGCGGCGGGAAAAGGTTCGCGAGGAACGCATTCCTCCGCGATGCTGATAACGGTGTGAAGATAACTTCGTTTGCCGGCGCAAGGCCGGGTGATAGCGTCTCGATACGCGCCGTTGCTGGCGCACCCCGATTCCGATCCCGGCTTACCCCATACGCAGGGCTGCACAAGCGGCCCGGAGGCAATGCTATGTCTTCATCCCTGGCGCTCGTGCGCGACGTGTCTTCCTTCGAGTCCGGCAATGCCGCCGATGCGCGGGCGTCCGCGTCGCTCGACGTTCTCGAGCAGGTCGTCGGCGTGAACCTCGCACGGTTGCGCGCCGAGCGGCAGTTGTCGCTCGATGCGCTCGCGCGGCTGTCCGGCGTGTCGCGCGCGATGCTCGCGCAGATCGAGTCGGCGCGCAGCGTGCCGTCGATCAAGGTGCTGTGCAAGATCGCCGCGGCGCTGAAGGTGTCGGTCGCCGCATTCCTGCGCCGCCATGCGGTGAACGGCTTCGAGCACCTGGCGGCCGAGCGCGCGTCGCGTGTCGTCAGTTCGAATGGCCGCTTCTCGGCGCGCGCGCTGTATCCGGAAGGCGAGCCGGCCGCGGCCGAGTTCCACGAGCTGCGGATCGCGCCGCTGCATACGGAGCCCGGCGCCCGCCGCGCGCCCGGCACGACGGTCAACCTCGTGGTCAGCGAGGGCACGCTCGAAGTCAGCGTGCATGAGCGTCGCCAGTTGCTCGCGACCGGTGACGCGATCGTGTTCGATGCCGACCAGCCGTACAGCCTGCGCAACCCGGGCGACAGCGAGGCGCGTGCGTTTCGCGTGACGGTGAGCCCCGAGGTGCCGCCGCGCTGGCTCGTGCCCGATGCGGCGCATGCCGCACATGCAGCGCACGCGGCCGGCTGATCGCGCAGGCAGCACGAAAGCGGGCCGCGTTCCCGTCGTTCGGGCGAGATCGCGGGGCGTTTGTCGGCTGTTTGGACGATGCCGTTAGACGGGGTCGTCAGTAAGGTTTTAGGTGGTGTTCGCTGCGCCGCGCGCGCAGCTGTTGTATGCTTGGCCCGCCGTTGATGGGGTTGGCCCATCCGGCAATCAGTGCGTCTTCAGGGCGGGGCGAAATTCCCCACCGGCGGTAGGCTGGCGTAAGCCGGCGAGCCCGCGAGCGCCCGCGCATTCGCGCGGGGTCAGCAGATCTGGTCGAATGCCAGAGCCGACGGTCATAGTCCGGATGAGAGAAGATGTGCAGATAGTCATGTCCGCCAGGGCCGCTTCGCCATGTGTGCGAAGCGGGTTGTCGTTCTGTCTGTTTGCAATGCCCTGAAACGTTTTTCGCCCAAATCGTATTAGCGAGGAGCGTTTCACATGTCCTTGATGTCCATTTCGTCGGCACCCGCCGACGCCTTTGCCGATCTCCCGTTGCTGGATTCCGAACCGGTGCCTCCGCGTATCGCCGCCGCGCTCGATGCGATGCGCGCAGGCCGTGCGGTCGTGTTGCAGGACGACCACGACCGCGAGAACGAAGCCGACCTGATCGTTGCCGCCGAGCGCATCACGCCCGAGACGATGGCGCTGCTGATCCGCGAATGCAGCGGCATCGTGTGCCTGTGCCTGACCGACGACACGGTGCGTGCGCTCGAGCTGCCGCCGATGGTGCAGACCAACGAGAGCCGCAACGGCACCGCGTTCACCGTCTCGATCGAGGCACGCGAAGGCGTGCATACGGGCGTATCGGCGGCCGATCGCGTCACGACGATCCGCGCGGCGATCGCGGAAGGGGCGAAGCCGCACGACATCGTGCGCCCCGGCCACGTGTTTCCGTTGCGTGCGCAACCGGGCGGCGTGCTGGCGCGCCGCGGTCACACCGAAGGCACGGTCGACCTGTCGATCCTCGCGGGCCTGAAGCCGGCCGGCGTGCTGTGCGAGCTGATGAATCCGGACGGCACGATGACGCGTGGCGACGATGTCGAGCGTTTCGCGCAACGGCACGGGCTGCCGATGCTGACGATCGCGGAGCTCGTCGAGTTCCGCGAGGCGCTGGCCGCCGCGCGCGAGCGCTGCTGCGAACCGGCTTGAGGGAAGGGAAGGCGGGCGCGTTCGCGCGCCCGCAGCACGGCGTGCGTGAACCGGCGCACGCCGGACTGGCCCGATCAGCCTGATCGGGCCGGCGCGACCATCAGGACTGCACGTCCCCGAATTCGCCGCGTATGCCGGCTTCGACGAACGCCGGCAGTTCGTCCATCTTGCGCATGATCCGCGTGATGCCCATCGCGCGCAGCGCGTCCGCGTAGTTGTCGGGGATGTGGCTCGCGCCGACGAATGCGATCGTCTTCATGCCCGCCGCGCGCGCGGCATTCAACCCCGACACGCTGTCCTCGACGACGATGCAGCGCTCCGGCGCGACGCCGAGCGTATGCGCCGCATGCAGGTAGACGTCGGGGTAGGGCTTCGGCCGCGCCACCTGCTCGGAGCTGAACACGCGATCGCCGAAGATCTCGGTGAGCGATGCGCGCTTCAGCGAGCTGCGCACGCGCACGAGCCGGCTGTTCGACACGACGGCCGCCGGCAGGCTCACCTTCAGCAGCGCGTCGCGCACGCCCGAGATCGGCGCGAGCGACTGGGCCAGCGCGCTCTCGATGTTGTGCTCGATGGTCTCGATGAAGTCGGCGGGCATCTCGATCCCGAAGCGGGATTCGATTCCCGCCAGAAAGCGCGACGTCTGCTGGCCGAACGCCGACTTGGCGGCGGCTTCGAAATCGAGATTCGGGAACGTGGCGGACAGCGTGTCGAGCAGTACGCGGTCGGCGATGACTTCGCTGTCGACGAGCACGCCGTCGCAGTCGCAGATGAGGTGATCGAGCATGGTGGTGAAAAAGCGGGATGTCGGCGACGCAGATCAATGCGCCATCATACGTGCTTTCACGCACATGCCGCGCGCCGCTTCGGCAAATTTTCCCGACGCGGCCGCACGCTCGCCGCGCTTCGTCCAGGCGGGCTGCCGATCGTCCGGCGGCGGCCCGCTTGCGCGGTTCGCCGCCACTTGCGACCGGTGATGTTACAGCGCGATTACGCGCCCCGTTTTCCACGAGGTCATCGCGGCCTCGGCCAGTTCGAGCGCGGCGAGCCCGTCGTCGATCGTCGTCCTGACCGGCGTGCCGTCGCGCAACGCGTCGACGAAGTGTGCGATCTCTGCCGCGTACGCATGCCGGTAGCGTTCGAGGAAGAACGGCTCCGGCACGTCCGTCGCAATGCCTCCCGCGAGCCACGCGCTCACCTCGGTCGGCCGCACGTTGCCGGCCTGCAGCATCCCGTTGCTGCTGAGCAGCTCGAAACGCTGGTCGTAGCCGTACGCGGCGCGCCGCGACGTGTTGATCTGGCACAGCAGCCCGCGCCGCGTGCGGATCGTCACGGCAGTCGAATCGATGTCGCCTGCGTCGTGCACGGCCGGATCGGTCAGGCAACTGCCGGTCGCGTGCAGCGTCTGCGCTTCGTCGCCGAGGATCCATCGGAACACGTCGAAGTCGTGGATCAGCATGTCCTTGAAGATGCCGCCCGAGCTGCGGATGTAGTCGACGGGCGGCGCGCCCGGGTCGCGGCTCGTGACGACCAGCATTTCCGGCGCGCCGATCTCGCCGCGCTCGACGCGCGCCTTCAGCGCGGCGAACGTCGGGTCGAAGCGGCGCTGGAAGCCGATCATGCAGGTCACGCCGCTGCGCCGGACGACGTCCGCGCAGGCACGCGAGCGCTCGACGCTCAGGTCGACCGGCTTCTCGCAGAACACGGCCTTGCCTGCGTTCGCGGCCGCGACGATCAGGTCCGCGTGCGTGTCGGTGCTCGATGCGATCACGACCGCCCGGACGGCCGGATCGCCGAGCGCGCGCTCGACGTCGGCCACTTGCGCGCCATGCGCGCGGGCCAGCGCGTCGGCCGACGGCGCATGCCGGTCGACGACGTACTTCAGCTTCGCGCCCGGATGGCGCGCGAGATTCGCCGCGTGGATCTTGCCGATTCGTCCCGCGCCGAACAACGCGAATTCGATCATACCGTTCTCCTGTTGATGATGTGATTTTGCGCCGGCACGCGGTTCGAGTCGGCCGCGTACGTTGGCGGCGGTCATTGATCCGACAGTTCGCCGCGCACGTAGTCGATGCTGGCACGCAACCGCTCCTCGATGTCGTCGGCTTCGGCGATTTCGTTTGCGAACGGCTCGAACGAGCATGCGCCGCCGTAGCCGCGCGCGAGCAGTTCGCGCAGTTGCCGGAGATTGCCGAGCCGGTCGGCGCGGCCGACCAGCACGCGATGGCCGTCGCGCATCCGGTCGGCCGGCAGGTCGTCTTCCTCGACGCCCGAGATGTGCACGAGGCCCGTCAGGTTCGGGAAGAAGATGTCCTCGCCCGACAGGTGATGGTGGAACGTGTCGTGCACGAGCCGGAATACCTGCTCGCCCGCCGCGTCGTAGATGCCTTTCACCGCATCCGACTTGCGACGCAGCGCACATTCCTCGAAACCGAGCGGCTCGATGAAGCCGAGCAGGCCGCGCGCGTCGAGGATCGGCTTGAGCGCCTTCAGTGCCTTCACGAGATCCGCGTGGCGCACGTCTGCGCTGCGCGTGTCGCCTCGACTGTTGGTCGGGCACAGCACCAGCGCATGCGCGCCGCATTGCGCCGCGTAGTCGGCCAGCACGGTCGCCTCGTTCGCACGCTCGGCGTTCCATTGCTCGAAGCGCTGCAGCGCGTTGATCGTCAGGATCTTTACGCCGCCGGCTTCGGCGGTCGCGCGAACGGTGGCGGGTGGCGTGCCGTCGGCGATTTCGACGCCGTCGAGATCGTTGCGGATTTCGATCGCGGCGACGCCGAGGCGCTGGCACAGCGCGACGTAACGGTCGAACGGCAAGCGCGGTGCGCTCATCCGGTTCAGCGAAAAATGGAAGGCTTGCGTCATCGTTCTGTCCTTGGGTCTCGAGTGGGGGCTGGGTTCGAATCAGGTGCCGGTGCGCGCGATGTCGGCGGCCCGGCGAGTGCATGCCACGTGTCGCGCAGCCAGTGCGCGCACGCGACGTTGTTGTCGAAGATCGAATAGCGTGCGCCGCCGCCGTAGTCGGGAAACGGGATGAACTCGCAGCTGATCTGTTCGACCTGCGCCGGCCGTACATGGGCCTGCGCGTGCAGCAACTGCCGAAGCGCGGCCTTCCACGTATCGAGCGCTGCCGCGCGCCATGCACCGTGATAGGCGCCCGGCGCGGGGGCGACGAACGGATACTGGATGCCGCGCCCGGGCCTGCCGTCGGCGCGGCGCATCCACGGATTGTGCGGATTGTTCGGCGTCACGCTGCGCGCATGCGCATGCCGGACCCAGCCGCGTGCGATCCAGTCAGCGTAGAGGGCGTCCGGCGACGCAGGGTCGAGCAACCGGCGGCCGCCGTCGGCCGCGTCGCGCATGCCCGATGCGGCGAGTTCGGCGCGGTTGCCGATCTTGAACAGCAGGTGAGAATGATCGAGCGTGATCCGGAACGGCACGCCGGCCTGTTCGACATGCCGCGCGACGCGTGCGACACGCGTGAAATCCTCGCTCCACATGTCGACGTGCACTTCGAGACTCGGCAGGCAGCCGGCCGGCTCGCCGCGCTCGTATGTGCGAAGGTAGAAATCGGCGACCTCGCGGTCGGACAGCGGATGGCCGTCCGCGTGATGCGCGTACAACTGACAGTTGAGCACCGTGCTGCCGAAATGCGCGCCCGCGTCGACGATCTCGGCCACGTGTGCTTCGTCACGTCCCGCGCACCAGATGCCGCCGATCACGCGAACCGGCAGCGCATGGCGTTCGACCAGCGCGAAATAGGGCGACAGGTCTTCGCCGCGCGCCGGGTTCTTTTCGACGTAGTCGAATACACCGGCGCCGGCGACCATCCGGAAGCGTTCGGCGGGCGCGGCCGGCGGCAGGCCGTCGTGTTCGAGCACGCCGTCGAGGTTCACGCCGATGAGGATCGGTTCGGCCATCGTCTCCTGTCCGCCGTTGTCATGGGATTGGCTGCCCAATGTACGGATGCGCGACGCGGGCTGCATGACAAACGTTGACGAAAAATCGCCAATGCGGCGGTCGATTTTTTCGCAACATGCATGCGGTGCGACAGACGGTGGGCCGGGCGTCGGAATTCAGGCCGGCAGGTAGGCGCTCGTCCTCACGTTTGCCGGACAGAACACGCGGAATTCGACCGGATCGGCCGGCGGCGGCTGTTCGACGATCCCGCACGCATGCAGCACGTGTTGCAGTGCGGAAATCACCTGGCCGTCCGGATCCTGGTCGATCGCGAGATCCATTGCGCCGGCCTCGATGAAGGTGCGGTGCAGGTCGATCATCTCGTGGCCGATCCACACGACGCGGCCGGTCGCGCCGGCCTTGCGCAGCGCCGCTTCGATGCCGGCCGAGCCGGCGCCGCTGTTGTAGATCGCGACCACGTCGTCGTGCGCCTGCAGCGCCTTCGTCACGGCGCGGTAGCAGCGGTCGTCCTGGTCGAGCGTCTCGACCGGCTCGTCGTCGCAGCGGACGGCGGCGAACGCTTCGGCGAGCTGGTCGCGGCAGCCGGCCATCCGGTCCGCGTGCGCGCGGTAGCCCATGCGCCCGCCGAGCAGCAGCACGCGGCCGTGGCGGGCCGCCAGGCGGCCGATGTAGTAGCCGGCCGTGCGCCCGGCCCGGTAGTTGTCGATGCCAGCGAAGTGCACGCGGTCGATGCCGCCGATGTCGGTGACCATCGTGACGACGGTTTCGCCGCGCGCGATTGCGCCGGCCAGCGCGTCGCGCACGCGGGCGGTGTCGCGCGCCGTGACGATCAGCGCCGCGCGCCGGTAGGCGGGCCGCTCGATCAGCGTGGCGGCGCGCTCGTCGTCGGCGGCGGGCAGGATCGTCCGGTGCACGACCACGCGCCGGTCGAGCATCTGCAGCGAGCGCTGCAGCGCCAGCTGCAGCCGGCGGAAGAACGCCGCGTCGGTGTCCGGCAGCAGCACGTCGACGTGGATCAGCCCGTGCCGCGTGTCGGGCAGCTGGCGCGGCACGCCGAGCTGCCGCGCGGCCGCCACCACGCGTTCGCGGGCCTGTGCCGAGACGCTGCCGCGCTCGTTCAGCACGCGGTCGACGGTGGTCGTGCTGACGCCGGCGAGCGTCGCGATCTCGTCGAAGCGCGCGGTGCGCTTGCGCCAGCGCGGCCCGGATTCGCCTGCCATGGTTGTCTCCATCGTGGTGTCGCCATCGAGACGTGGCGATGCGAGGAACGCTAAAGCGATGGCGAAATTTCGTCAACGTTTCGATTGAGCGGGGGAGGCCGCGGGCCTAATTTTGATGCCATGCCGAAGCGCTTGCCGCGCTTCCCACGGACAGGGAATCCAGGAGACGCACGTGGTTCATATCGACGATCAGGCGCACGACCGCGCGGCGGCGCGGCGCGAGGCATACCGGATGATCGGCGGCGCCGGCGCGCGCGCACAGGCGGCCGGGCTCGTCAACGCCGAGTGGTACCGATGCCCGGTGCCGCGGCCGCTGATGAAGCAGCTGATGCAGCGCGGCGATGCGCGCGCGATCCGCGACACGCTGCTCTGGTACGCGGCGATCGCGATCAGCGGCGTGCTCGCGTGGCTGGCATGGCGCGCGCATTCCGCATGGGCGATCCCCGCGTTCTTCGTGTACGGCACGCTCTACTGCAGCCCGGCCGACTCGCGCTGGCACGAATGCGGGCACGGCACCGCGTTCCGCACGCGCTGGATGAACGACGTGCTGTACCAGGTCGCGTCGTTCCAGGTGTTCCGACGCGCGACGGCGTGGCGCTGGAGCCATGCACGCCATCACACCGATACGCTGGTCGTCGGGCGCGATCCGGAAATCGCCGCGCCGAAGCCGACCGACTGGCTCTCGCTCGCGCTGAATATCGTCGCGCTGAAGCATGTGGCCGGCGAGCTGCGCAAGATGCTCGCGATTGCCTTTACCGGCCGGCTCGACGACGAGGAGCGCACCTACGTGCCCGAATCGGAGCGGCCGAAGGTGGTGCGCGAGGCTCGCATCCATCTCGCGGTCTATGCAATGGTGGTCGGTGCTTCGCTGTACTGGCACACGATCCTGCCGCTGCTCTACATCGGGCTGCCGAGCCTCTACGGCGCGTGGCTGTACCTGTATTTCGGCCTCACGCAGCACGCGGGCATGCCCGAGAACGTGCTCGATCACCGGCGCAACTGCCGGACCGTGATGATGAATCCGGTGTTCCGCTTCCTGTACTGGAACATGAACTACCACGTCGAGCACCACATGTTCCCGATGGTGCCGTTCCACGCGCTGCCGAAGCTGCACGACGCGGTGAAGGCCGACATGCCGCCGCCGTACCGCAGCACGCTGGCCGCGTATGCGGAGATCGTGCCGGCGCTGGTCAGGCAGACGCGTGACCCGTCCCATTACGTCGTGCGGCCCGTGCCGGATGCCGCGCGCGCCTGACCGACATCGAACCTGCCAACCGAGGAGACACCCAACATGACGCAATGGATCGACACCGGCGCACTCGACGAGATCGACGATGAAGACGTCGCGCGCTTCGACCATGCCGGCCACACGTACGCGATCTACCGCATCGCCGGCGAAGTCTATGCGAGCGACGGCCTGTGCACGCACGAGCACGTGCATCTCGCGGACGGGCTCGTGATCGACCACGTGATCGAATGCCCGAAGCACAACGGGCGCTTCGACGTCCGCGACGGTCGGCCGCTGTCCGCTCCCGCGTGCGAGAAGCTGCGCACGTACCGCGCGAAGATCGAAGCCGGCCGCATCCTGATCGAGGTGTGACGCGATGACGAACGACCGGGTGATGGCGATCGTCGGCGCGGGCCACGCGGGCGGCCGCGCGGCGCAGGTGCTGCGTGAATCCGGCTGGCGCGGGCGGATCGTGCTGATCGGCGCGGAGGCGCACCTGCCGTACGAGCGGCCGCCGTTGTCGAAGGGGGTGCTGACCGGCGAGCGCAGCGCGGCGCAGTGCCGGTTGCGCGATCCGGACGCATGGGCGGCCGATCGCATCGAGCCGGTCGTCGCGACGGTCGAGCGAATCGATCCGTGCGCGCGTGAGGTGCGCGTGTCGGGCGCTTGCGTGTTCGGCTACGACGCGCTGCTGCTCGCGACCGGCGGCCGCGCGCGTCGCCTCGCGATTCCGGGCGCGGCGCTCGACGGCGTGTTCGCGTTGCGCACGCTCGACGACGCGGCGGCACTCGGCACGCGGCTCGTGCCCGATGCGCGGGTCGTGCTGATCGGCGGCGGCTTCATCGGCCTCGAGGTCGCGGCGTCGGCGCGACTGCGCGGCTGCCGCGTGACGGTGCTCGATGCGGCGCCGCGCCTGCTCGGGCGCGCGGTGCCGGAGTCGATCGCGGCGCGCGTGCACGCGCTCCACGAACGGCAGGGCGTGGCCATTCGCGTGAGCCGGAAGCCGGTTGCGATCGAGCGGACGGCGAGCGGGGCGCTGGCCGTCATGCTCGACGACGGCGACACGCTGATCGCCGACACGCTCGTCGCCGGCATCGGTATCGAGCCGGCCGACGAACTGGCGCGCGACGCGGGCCTCGCAGTCGAGCGGGGCATCGTCGTGAACGAGCGGCTCGAGACTTCGGCGCGCGGCATCTACGCGGCCGGCGACGTCGCGGTGTTTCCGAGTGCGTGGTCGGGGCGGCTGGTCCGGCAGGAGACGTGGCACGGCGCCGAGACCCAGGCGCGCGTCGCCGCGCGCAACATGCTCGGCGCCGCCGAGCCGTATCGCGAGACGCCGTGGTTCTGGTCGGATCAATACGACGCGCAATTGCAGGTGGTCGGGGAGCCGGCACTCGGCGAGCGGTCGGTCGCGCGCGTGCTCGGCGACGACGCGGAAATCCATTTCCATTTCGACGCCGGTGCGCGGCTTGTCGCTGCGAGCGGTTTCGGCCGCGCGTCGGAGTTCGTCAAGGACATGCGCGTGGCGAGAGCGCTGGTCGAGCGCGGGATCGACGTGAGCCCGGCGGCCGTTGCGGATAGGGGGGTGAAGCTGAAGTCGCTGATATCGGCCGAGGGCGGCCGGTAGCGGAAACGAAGCGGCGAAGCGCGAGAGAAGGGGAGGGAAACGCGCGGCGACGAATGCCGCGCGTTTCGGTCAAGCCACGATCAGATCGTCGTGTGCAGGTGCAGGTACAGGCCGGCCGCCGCGGCGCCGCCGAGCAGCGGGCCGACGACGGGCACCCATGCATAGCGCCAGTCGCTGTCGCGCTTGCCGGGGATCGGCAGCAGCGCGTGCATGATGCGCGGCGACAGGTCGCGTGCGGGGCTCATCGCATAGCCGGTCGGGCCGCCGAGCGAGATGCCGATGCCGAGCACGAGCAGGCCGACGGGCAGTGCGTCGAGCGCGCCGAGGCCGACCTGCGGCGACGCGAGGTACAGCACGCCGAGGATCAGCACGAACGTGCAGATCGCTTCGGTCAGCACGTTGTGCGTGACGCTGCGGATCGCAGGCGCCGTGCAGAACACCGCGAGCTTCAGGTCCGCATCGGCTTCCTTCGCGAAGTGCTGGCGATACGCGAGCCACACGAGCAAGGCGCCCGCCATCCCGCCGAGCATTTGCGCGAGGATGTAGCCGCCGACTTTCGACCACGCGAACTTGCCCGCGAGCGCGAGACTGATGGTGACGATCGGGTTCAGGTGCGCGCCGCTGAACGACGCGGTCACGTAGACGGCGACGAATACGGCCATCGCCCAGCCCATCACGATCACGATCAGGTCCGCGCCTTTGCCCTTGGTCTTTGCAAGCAGCACGTTTGCGACCGCGCCGTTGCCGAGCAGCACGAGGATCGCTGTGCCGATGAACTCTGCAATATAAGGTGACATGGTTGTCTCTCGTATGTCATCGCGGACTCGCGCGTTGCGCGGTCCGCCGGTGTTGTTGTATTTCGTCTGGAAGTCTCGGGGTTACTGGGCGTCGTCGGCCCATGCCTTCGCGGCGCGCACCGCTCGCTGCCAGCCCGACATGCAGCGTTCGACCTGCTCCTTCGGCATCGACGGCGAGAAGCGGCGATCGAGCTGCCACTGGTCGCGCACTTCGTCGAGGTTCTTCCAGTAGCCGATCGCGAGGCCCGCGAGGTAGGCCGCGCCGAGCGCGGTCGTCTCGGTGATCTGCGGGCGCACCGCGTCGACGCCGAGCAGGTCCGCCTGGAACTGCATCAGCAGGTCGTTCGCGCTCGCGCCGCCGTCGACACGCAGCTCGCCGATGCTGATGCCCGAATCGGCTTCCATCGCGGCCAGCACGTCGAGCGACTGGTACGCGATCGAATCGAGCGCCGCGCGCGCGAGGTGTGCGGAGGTCGTGCCGCGCGTGACGCCGAACACCGAGCCGCGCGCCCGCGGGTTCCAGTGCGGTGCGCCGAGGCCGGCGAAGGCGGGCACCAGGTAGACGCCGTCGGTGTGCGGCACGCTCGCGGCGAGCGCCTCGATTTCAGCGGCCGACTTGATGATGCCGACGCCGTCGCGCAGCCACTGCACCACCGCGCCCGCGATGAAGATGCTGCCTTCCAGCGCATACTGCACGTTGTCGCCGATCTGCCAGGCGATCGTCGTCACGAGGTTGTTCTTCGATTCGATCGGCTTGTCGCCGGTGTTCATCATCAGGAAGCAGCCGGTGCCGTAGGTGTTCTTCACCATGCCGGACTGCGTGCACATCTGGCCGAACAGCGCCGCCTGCTGGTCGCCCGCGATGCCCGCGAGCGGGATCTTCGACGCGAACACGGTGGTCTTGGTGTGGCCGTAGATTTCCGACGATGCCTTCACTTCCGGCAGCATGCTGCGCGGGATGTCGAGCAGCTCGAGCAGTTCGTTGTCCCACTCGCGCGTGTGGATGTTGAACAGCATCGTCCGCGATGCGTTCGTCACGTCGGTCACGTGCAGTTCGTGCTTCGTGAAGTTCCACACGAGCCAGCTGTCGACGGTGCCGAACGCGAGCTTGCCCTGCCGGGCCTTCTCGCGTGCGCCCGGCACGTTGTCGAGAATCCAGCGGATCTTGGTCCCTGAGAAGTACGAATCGATCGGCAGGCCGGTCTTCGCGCGCACCTTCGCCTCGAGGCCCTGTGCTTTCAGCGAATCGCAGAAGTCGGCCGTGCGGCGATCCTGCCAGACGATCGCGTTGTAGACGGGCTGGCCCGTCTCGCGGTCCCAGACGATCGTCGTTTCACGCTGGTTGGTGATGCCGATCGCCGCGATCGACGTGCCGTTCAGGCCCGTGCGCGTGACCGCTTCGGCGGCGACGCCGGCTTGCGTCGACCAGATTTCCTGAGGGTCGTGCTCGACCCAGCCGGGTTGCGGGTAGATCTGCTCGAATTCCTTCTGGGCGATCGAAACGATATTGCCCTGGCGATCGAACAGCATCGCGCGGGAACTCGTGGTGCCCTGGTCAAGCGCGAGGATGTACTGATCCTGCATGTCTCTCATCTCCATCCGTGGATTTGGCTTAGTTGTGATGCGCGCCGCATGTGGGGCGGCGCGTCGGTGAGTCAACGTCGGTACGGCAACTGCAACTGCATTCCGATCAGGCCTGCGGCGCGTGCGCGGCGGCGAACCACGCGTCGACCGCGGCGGTCACCGCGTCGAGCGTGCCGGGCGCCACGTGCAGGCCGAGCTTCGAGCGGCGCCACAGCACGTCCTGCGCGCGGGTCGCCCATTCGGCGTCGCGCAGGTAGCGCAGTTCGGCGTCGTAGATGCCCGGTGCGATTTCGGTGCCGAGATCGGCAAGCGACTTCGCGCCGTCGATCACGCGCTCCGCGCGCGTGCCGTATGCACGCGCATAGCGACGGGCGAGCGGGGCGGGCAGCCACGCGTGGCGTTTGGCGAACGTATCGGCGAATGCGTCGAACTTCGCGTTCGCGATGTCGCCGCCCGGCAGCGGGACGCCGGCCGTCCAGGTCTTCGCGTCGCGGCCGAGTGCGCGGCACAGCATGTCGCCGGCTTCTTCCGCGAGCTTGCGGAACGTCGTGATCTTGCCGCCGAACACCGACAGCAGCGGGGCGCCCGCGCCGTCGTCCAGCTCGAGGCGGTAGTCGCGCGTGACGGCCGATGCGTTCGCGGCGTTCTCGTCTTCCAGCAGCGGGCGCACGCCCGAGTAGGTCCAGTGCACGTCGGCCGGCGAGATCTTGCGCTTGAAGTAGCGGTTGATCGAGTCGCACAGGTACTGCGTCTCGTCGCGATCGATCGCGACCTTCGCGGGATCGCTCGTGTATTCGACGTCGGTCGTGCCGATCAGCGTGAAATCGTGCTCGTACGGAATCGCGAAGATGATCCGCTTGTCCGGGTTCTGGAAGATGTATGCGTGGTCGTGATCGAACAGCCGGCGCGTGATGATGTGGCTGCCCTTCACGAGCCGCACGCTGTGGTGCGCGCCGCGGCCGAGCGCGCCTTTCAGCACTTCGCCGACCCACGGGCCGGCCGCGTTCGCGATCGCGCGCGCATGCACGACGCGGATCGAGCCGTCGGCGTGCTGCAGTCGCGCTTCCCATTCGTCGCCGCGACGTTCGGCACTGACGAGCTTCGTGCGCGTCAGGATCTCGGCGCCACGCTCCTTCGCATCCATCGCGTTCAGCACGACGAGGCGCGCGTCGTCGACCCAGCCGTCCGAATAGACGAAGCCTCGCTTGATCGAATCGATCAGCGGCGCGCCGGCCGCATGGCGGCGCATGTCGATGCCGCGCGAGCCGGGCAGCAGTTCGCGTTTCGCGAGGTGATCGTAAAGGAACAGGCCGATGCGGATCAGCCAGGCCGGACGCAGGTTCGGCATGTGCGGCATCACGAAGCGCAGCGGCCACATGATGTGCGGCGCCGCGCGCAGCAGCGTCTCGCGCTCCTGCAGCGCCTTGCGCACGAGCCCGAACTCGTTGTACTCGAGGTAGCGCAGGCCGCCGTGAATCAGCTTCGTGCTGGACGACGACGTGTGCGACGCGAGATCGTCCTGCTCGCAGAGCATGACCGACAGGCCGCGGCCGGCCGCATCGCGCGCGATGCCCGCGCCGTTGATGCCGCCGCCGACGACGAGCAGATCGTAGCGATTCGGTTGGGTCACCTGCTGTCCTTATCGTCTGATGGAAATGGTTGAACAGAAAATGTTCGAATTCGAAATTTAACGAACGAATTCGAAAAAGTAAAGTTCGAAAAAGCGGGGCCAGTAGCGCGCGGCGCGATCCCGGACGATACTGGCGGAATCGACCGTTTCACGAGGTGAATCATGCGTATTGGGATGTGGGCCGGCGTGTACGCCGTCCTTCTGGCGGGGTGCAGCGCCGGCATGCCGCCGCTCGTCGGCAACTGGCGCACGCCGTCGTTCGTCGACCTGCAGACATCGTGCGGCGGCACGGCACGCGACTGGGGCGCGGACGCGCAGCCGGTCTACTCGACGCTGGTCGACGCGTACGTGGCGAAACGGTATCGCGGGCTGACCGAAGCGAACTATTGTGCGTTCGTAAACGAACTTTCGACGCACTATGCGGCGCCTAGCGCGGCGACGCGCGCCGGCTGGGTCGCGTATTTCAACGGTGCGCGCGCGCAGGCGATCAGCTGGCGGGCGGCGGTCGATCCGACGCTGCGCGGCGGCTGAGGCAGGCTGCGGCGGGGCGGCGAGCGGGAAGCAGGAATGGACGCGCCGCCCGGAATCCGGGCGGCGCGGTCAGGTTACGAGCGGTGTGGCTGTTTACGAATAGCGGTATTTGATGGATCGCAGCGCGGCGTCGCCGGTTTCGGTCACGCAGTATTTGCGCCCCGATCCGAGTCCTTCCAGACGAACGAGCTGCTGTTCGAGCAGTGCGTCGATTTCGTCCCGATCCATGTTGGTTTGATCGGGGGCGTCCTTCACAAGCAATAGCGTGGCGAATTCATGCGGACTCAGCATCGTTCTCTCCATGGCGACCAGTCAGCCCGCGCGGCCGGCGCGAAAGCCGACGCGCGATACCCATCGGGGGTATGGCTTGGGGGGAAAAGCTGCATTCGCCGGCCATGCCATTCGTCCGCGCCCTGGCACAGGCGGAACGGTCGAATGGGCCGGGGAACTGGAGTCTAGTCGAGCACGCAGCCAACGACAAATCGTGCCCCGTTAATTTTCCCTTTGACAGCCGGGCCGCGCGCAAGCGGTTTGCTCGCGACGCCAACTTCTTGATTTCACTTGAAGTTCAGGGTGCGGCGCAGCATCGGCGCCGTCACTCCGCGACGTACACCTGGGTACCGGCGGCCGCCACGGTGTCGGCCATCTCGGGCGGCAGCGGCTTGTCGGTGAAGAGCGCGTGCACCTGGCTCAAGTGCCCCTGGCGCACCAGCGCGGGGCGGCCGACCTTCGAATGGTCGGTCACGAGATAGACGGTGCGTGCATGCTGCATGATCGCCTCGGCCACGCGCACTTCGCGCGTGTCGAAGTCGCGCAGCGTGCCGTCGGCCTCGATCGCCGACGTGCCGATGATCGCGTAGTCGACCTTGAACTGGCGGATGAAGTCGATCGCGAGTTCGCCTACGATGCCCTTGTCCCACGGCCGCACGATGCCGCCCGTGATCAGCACCTCGCAGTCGGGGTAGCCGCTCATCATCGACGCGACGTTCAGGTTGTTGGTGATCACGTGCAGCCCGTGGTGGCGGTTCAGCGCACGCGCGACTTCCTCGGTGGTCGTGCCGAGGTTGATGAACAGCGATGCCTGGTCGGGGATGTGCGATGCCGCGAGCGCCGCGATGCGCCGCTTCTCGTCGTGGAACATCCGCTGGCGTGCCGTGTACGACACGTTCTCCGAGCTGGTCGGCAGGCTGGCGCCGCCGTGGTAGCGGCGCAGCAGGTTCAGGTCGGCGAGCCAGTTCACGTCGCGGCGGATCGTCTGCGGCGTCACCGCGAAGTGTGCGGCGAGATCGTCGACGGTCACGAAGCCGTCGCGCTGCACCCATTCGAGCAATTCCTGCTGGCGCGCGTTGAGGGTGAGGCGGGGATCTCGGGTCATGGCTCGATGGTCGTGTCGTGAGACGGAGCGGGTATTGTAAGGGCGGCAACGGCGTTAGGCCGGCCCGGCCCGCATGGTCGCCCGTAATTCATGCGGAAATCGCATTGATTCATGTGATAAATGAATTTGTGCGATTGCGCCGATCGCGCTGCAATGACGGCTTGCCCGCGCACGCGGGCGCGCGTCCGGCGCGTTCATTCAGCTTTCGACGAGGTGGCATCGATGACTGGCTTCAACTGGCACAACCCGTATCCGACGACCCGCATTCCGGTGTTCGCGCGCAACGTCGTGTCGACGTCGCACCCGCTCGCCGCGCAGGCCGGGCTGCGGATGCTGTGGAAGCGCGGTAACGCGGTCGACGCGGCGCTGGCCGCCGCCGCCGCGATCACGGTCGTCGAGCCCGTGTCATGCGGGCTCGGCGGCGACGCGTTTGCGCTCGTGTGGGACGGCGAGCGGCTGTCCGGGCTGAACGCGTCGGGCGTCGCGCCGGCCGCATGGAACGTCGACTATTTCCGCAAGCGCCACGGCGAGGCGGCCAACGGCGTCGCGAACAAGCCGACGCGCGGCTGGGACACCGTCACCGTGCCGGGCGTGATCGCGGGCTGGGAAGCGCTGCATGCGAAGTTCGGGTCGCTGCCGTTCGCGGACCTGCTCGAACCGGCGATCGAGATCGCGGAGCGTGGCTATGCGGTGCCGCCGATCGTCGCGCACAAGTGGGCGGCCGCGGTGCCGGAACTCGGGGGGCTGCCGGGTTTCGCGGACACCTTCATGCCGCACGGCCGCGCACCGCAGGTGGGCGAGCGCATGTGCCTGCCGGGCCATGCGCAGACGTTGCGCACGCTGCAGAAGGAAGGTGCCCGCGCGTTCTACGAAGGTGCGCTTGCCGAGCGCATCGCCGCGTTCTCCCGCGAAGGCGGTGGCGCGCTGACCGCGGCCGACCTGCATGCTTACCGGCCCGAATGGGTCGAGCCGATCGGCAAGCGCTTCGGCCGTCACACGATCCACGAGATTCCGCCGAACGGGCAGGGCATCGCCGCGCTGATCGCCCTCGGGATCGCCGAGCACGCGGGCGTGACCGAATGGCCAGTCGACTCGGCCGACTCGCAGCATCTGCAGATCGAGGCGATGAAGCTCGCGTTCGCCGATGTCTATCGCTATGTCGCCGATCCGCGCGCGATGGAAGTCACGCCCGAACAGATGCTCGACGATGCGTATCTCGCCGAACGCGCGAAGCTGATCGATCCCGCGCGTGCGACGCATTTCGGCGCCGGCCGGCCGCATTCGGGCGGCACGGTCTACCTGTCGGCGGCCGACGAGCGCGGGATGATGGTGAGCTTCATCCAGTCGAACTACATGGGCTTCGGTTCGGGGCTCGTCGTGCCCGGCACCGGCATCGCGCTGCAGAACCGCGGGCACGGCTTCTCGATGGATCCGGCGTCGCCGAACGTCGTCGCAGGCGGCAAGCGGCCGTTCCACACGATCATCCCGGCGTTCGTCACGGAGGAGGTCGATGGCCGCACCGAGGCCGTGATGAGCTTCGGCGTGATGGGCGGCGACATGCAGCCGCAAGGGCACCTGCAAACCGTCGTGCGGATGCTCGGCTACGGGCAGCAGCCGCAGGCGGCCTGCGATGCGCCGCGCTGGAAGGTCAATCGCGACTTCACGCTCGACGTCGAGGCAACCATGAATCGCGCGACCGTCGATGCACTGGCCGCACGCGGCCATACGATCAAGTCGATCGACGATCCTTACATGGATTTCGGTTCGGGGCAGTTCATCTGGCGTCTCGACCGCGACGATCGCGAGCGCGGCTACGTGGCCGCGAGCGACAGCCGGCGTGACGGTCTGGCGGCCGGTTTCTGACGGATTGCAGCCGGCTTTCGCCGGCATTTCGTGCGCTTCGCGGGCGGCCGAATGGCCGCCCGTTGCGTTTGCGGCAGCCCGTATCACCGAGCAGGCGCAAGCGGTTTGAAGGACTCGTCTAACGAACGGCAACAGACGCCGAGGAACTGCGCTTGTCGGGTATGGTCAGTGCTCTGGAGCACGAACGTCAAAGTCCGGCTAAGATGCCAGCATGGTTCGGCCGGACCAATCCACTATAAACGCAAGTAAAGCGCCGCCTGCGGGTCGTTTGGCGCCTGTGCCGAAGGCATGGGCCGGCCCCCGCGCGACGACTGGGAGCGCACTACCATGGACACCAAAACGACGCATGTGATGCCGTGGCGCATCGAGGACATCGACCTGAACCGGATCGATCGTCAGCGTGCCGCCGCGAACGAGGATCTGTTGCTGCTGCTGTGCGCGTCGTCGTTCATCGAAAGCGGCTCGGATCTCTACACGAGCAATCTGAGCCAGTTCTTCAACGACGATCCGGAAGTCTCCGCATGGCTCAACAATGCATGGGAGCACGAAGAATTGCAGCACGGGCGCGCGCTGAAGGCGTACATCGCGCACGTGTGGCCGGAGTTCGACTGGGATACCGCGTTCGCGAATTTCTTCGCCGAGTATTCGAAGACCTGCAAGGTCGAGGCGTTCGAGAAGACCCGCGCGCTCGAGATGGTCGCGCGCTGCGTCGTCGAGACGGGCACGGCCACGCTCTATCGCGCGATCAACGAGTGCTCGGACGAGCCCGTGCTGAAGGAAATCACCGACAACATCCGCACGGACGAAGTGCGCCACTACAAGCACTTCTTCAAGTTCTTCAAGAAGTACAACCAGCTCGAAGGCAATGGCCGGCTCGCGGTGCTCGGCGCGCTGGCGCGCCGCGTGATGGAAATCAAGAATGAGGATTCCGAGATCGCGCTGCGCCACGTGTTCGCGGTCCGCTATCCGGATCGTGTCGGCGACAGCCAGTACAACCGTGAGCGCGCCGCGCGCATCAGCACGCTGGTGCGGCGCAACCTGTCGGCCGACATGTGCGTGAAGATGCTGCTCAAGCCGCTCGACCTGCCCGCGAAGATCCAGCCGGGCGTCCACTATCCGCTCACGAAGATCACGCGGCACGTGTTCCTGCGCTGACCACCGCGGCGCGGCCCGTCGCGCGTATGCTGCGGCTTTTTCATCCGCTCTCCACCGGGGCCCCGCCATCATGACCGATACCCATCGCCACGCGCTCGAACAATGGACGTTCGATGCGTGGCCGCCGGCCGTCGTTGCATTGTTCGACGGCACTGCGCTCGAGCGTCACGCCGACTTCGCCGCATCGCTGATCGTCGCGACCGACGACGGCCAGTTGCGCACGACGCTGCTCGGCGTCGGCGAAATCTATGCACACGATGCGCGCACGCTGCTGCTGGCGCTCTGGCCGCAATCGCGCGCGGCGCGCGCGATTGCGCAACGGCGTACGGCCGCGTTGACGCTCGTCGCGGACGGCGCGTTCTTTCAGGCGCAATTGAGGATGGAGCCGCTCGAAGGAGACTTCGGCGGACTGGCCGGATTCGCTGCGACGATCGCGCACGGCGATGCGCAGCGGGTGGGCTATGCGCGTCTCGCGACAGGGGTCACGTTCACGCTGGAGGGGGAGCGCGCCACGGTGCTCGCGCGCTGGCAACGCCAGGTCGAGCACCTGCGGCGCGCAGCCGCCCGGCTTCAGTGACCGCGCTGGCCGCTGCGCGACGAACGGTTGCGGTTCGCGTGCGCGGCGTTGCCGTTTGCCGGGCGTGCGCTGTTGCCGCCGCCAGCCGGACGCCCGCCGCTGCCGCCGGCGCCGCCTTGCCCCTGCGTGCGCGGCTTCGCGGCCTTCTGCTGCGATGCCTTCGGTTGAGACGCCTTCGGTTGCGCGTTGCCGTCGCGTTTCGCGGCCGGCTGGCCTGAGCCGCCTGCGCGCGGCTGGCGATTGCCGCCGCCACCGCCGCCGCCGCGCGGCTGCTGCTGCCCGCGGCGCTGCTGGATCGGCTCCGGCTTCGCGTTCGGATCGGGTTCGAAGCCCGCGATCACTTCCTGCGGAATCTCGCGCTTGATCAGCCGCTCGATATCGCGCAGCAGCTGCTTTTCGTCGACGCACACGAGCGACACGGCTTCGCCGGTCGCGCCCGCGCGGCCCGTGCGGCCGATCCGGTGCACGTAGTCTTCCGGCACGTTCGGCAGGTCGAAGTTGACGACGTGCGGCAACTGGTCGATGTCGATCCCGCGCGCGGCGATATCGGTCGCGACGAGCACCTGCAGCGTGCTGTTCTTGAACTCCGCCAGCGCGCGCGTGCGGGCCGACTGGCTCTTGTTGCCGTGGATCGCCATCGCGCTGATGCCGTCCTTCGTCAGCTGCTCGGCAAGCCGGTTCGCGCCGTGCTTCGTGCGCGTGAACACGAGCACCTGGAACCAGTTGTGCTCGCGGATCAGGTGCGTGAGCAGTTCGCGCTTGCGGTCGCGGTCTACCGGGTGGATCTTCTGCGCGACGCTTTCGGCGGTCGTGTTGCGGCGTGCGACCTCGATCAGCGCGGGCGAGTCGAGCAGGCTGTCGGCGAGCGCCTTGATCTCGTCGGAGAAGGTGGCCGAGAACAGCAGGTTCTGGCGCTGCGGCGGCAGCTTCGCGAGCACGCGCTTGATGTCGTGGATGAAGCCCATGTCGAGCATCCGGTCGGCTTCGTCGAGCACGAGGATGTCGAGGTCCGACAGGTCGATCGTCTTCTGCTGCATGTGATCGAGCAGGCGGCCCGGCGTCGCGACGACGATGTCGACACCGCGCTTGAGCGCATCGATCTGCGGATTGATGCTGACACCGCCGAACATCACGGTGGAGCGTAGCTTCACGTACTTGCTGTACGCACGCACGCTTTCCTCGACCTGGGCGGCGAGTTCGCGCGTCGGCGTGAGGATCAGCGCGCGCACCGCGCGCTTCGCGCCGCGATGCTCCGCGTAAAAAGTATGCAGGCGTTGCAGGATCGGCAGCGTGAAGCCGGCGGTCTTGCCGGTGCCCGTTTGTGCGCCGGCGAGCAGGTCGCCGCCGCCGAGGACTGCAGGGATCGCCTGCTGCTGGATCGGAGTCGGCGACGTATAGCCGAGCTCGTTGACCGCCTTGACAAGCGGTTCGGCCAGGCCGAGAGATTCGAAAGACATAGATACCACTCTTGAGTTTTATGATCGGCGACACCTCGCGCGGCCCGCGCGGGGACTGGCGTCGCAAAAAGCAAAGGGGCGCGGAACGCAGGTCGCTCACCTGTTGCGGCGAGATCGGCGTACCGTTGTTGCCCCACGACATCCGGATATACGTTACTACGGCTGCGACTTCCTGGTTCGACAGCGACTGTGCGAACGGCGGCATCCCGTACGGACGTGGATTCTTGAACGTGCTCGGCGGATAGCCACCATTCAGCACCATGCGGATCGGGTTGACCGCCGATTCCATCACGATCGAGTGGTTGCCCGCGAGCGGCGGATACGCCGGCGGCTTGCCCGCACCGGTTGCGGCGTGGCAGGTCGCGCAGTTGTCGGCGTAGATCTTCTTGCCTTGCTCGAACAGCGCATTGCCGAACTGCTTCGACGGCTCGTACTGCATGTTCTTCGGCGCTTCAGCCTTCTGCGGGATCGACTTCAGGTACGTCGACATCGCGCGCGTATCTTCGTCGGTCATGTACTGCAGGCTGTTGTGAACCACGTCCGCCATCGGGCCGAACACCGCGCCCTTCTGCGACACGCCGGCCTGCAGCAGGTCGGACAGCTCCTGCACGTGCCAGTCGCCGAGGCCGAGTTCCTTGTCGTTCGTCAGCGACGGCGCGTACCAGTTCTGCAGCGGGATCAGGCCGCCTGCGAACGCCGACGAGTTCACCGGGCCGCCCATCATGTTGATCGACGTGTGGCACATCGAGCAGTGGCCGAGGCCTTCGACGAGGTAGGCGCCACGGTTCCATTCGACCGACTTGGTCGGATCCGGCTTGTACTCGCCTTCCTTGAAGAACAGCGTGCGCCAGCCGATCAGCAGGTTGCGGTTGTTGAACGGGAACTTCAGTTCATGCGGACGGCTCGGCACCGACACCGGCGCGACCGAGCGCAGGTAGGCGTAGATCGCGTCGGAATCCGCACGGGTGACCTTCGTGTAGCTCGCGAACGGGAAGCCCGGGTAGAGCAGGCTGCCGTCCTTCGAACGACCGGTGTGCATCGCGCGGTAGAAGTCGTCCGACGTCCACTTGCCGATGCCGTCCTGGTCGTCCGGCGTGATGTTCGGCGTGTACATCGTGCCGAACGGCGTCGCCATCGGCAGGCCGCCCGCGAACGGCTTGCCGCCGCGCACGGTGTGGCACGCGATACAGTCGCCGACGCGCGCGAGGTATTCGCCCTTCTTGATCAGCGCGGCCTGGTCGGCCGGCGTGGCCGCGACGGCGGAGGCGCCGTGCAGCGTGTCGTTGCCCGGCCACAGGACCGGCACGAGGGCGGCAGCCGCGACGATCGCGACGGCCGAGAGTGCAAACAGGGACTTGCGTTTCATTGTGTCTGTCTCCCTTGCCTTATTGCGGTTCGCTGCCGCAGGCGAGCGGAGTCTTCATCGAACGCGCCGGAGCCGGCACGGGGTTGGCGGGCGCCGGTTGCGCGGCGAGCCATGCGGTCACGGCCGTCACGTCTTCGTCGGAAAGCTTCGACGCGATGTCGTGCATGCAATCGGGCGCCTTCGCATGGCGGTTGCCCGAGCGCCACGCGCCGAGCTGCGCACTCAGGTAATCGGCGTGCAGGCCGACGAGGCCCGGGATCGCCGGCTGCATGCCGGTCAGCCCTGCGCCGTGGCAGGCCACGCAGGCCGGCAGCTTGCGGGACGGGTCGCCCTGCGTGACGAGCTGCTTGCCGCGTGCGAGCGTCGCGGCCGGCAGCGTCGGCTTCGCCGGCGTCGGGTACGGCGGACGTTCGGCCGAGAAGTGCTCGGCGATTTCCTTCAGGTAATCGTCGTTCAGGTACGTCAGCAGGTAGTTCATCGGCGGGTACTTGCGCCGGCCGTCACGGAAGTTGACGAGCTGGTTGTACAGGTACTCGGCCGGTTTGCCGGCAAGACGCGGGAAGTAGTCGTTGTCCGTGCCCTGGCCATGGACGCCGTGGCAGGCCGTACAGCCGCGCACGCGCTCGGCCATGGTATCGGGTGCCTTGAGCGGCGCCTGCTGGGCGTGCGCTTGCTCCGTGGGCTTGGTCTGCGCTTGGGCAGCGCTCATAAGGCCCGCGCCGCCGAACATCAGAACGGCGAGCAGCGGACGGAAGAGGCGTCTTGAAGACACACGAGACTCCATGTTTATTCGACGGGGACCTGTTGTCCGGGCTACGATCGGCTCGGCGCATGACGGCAGGGCAGCCGGGCTGCTGCGACGCGGCATTCTATCATCGATGGGTAATGACGGCTATTTGGCAAAAGGACATCGGTTCCTGTCCGTTTGCGACTTGCGACAATTTGACGCGCATTGCGACGCGACCGTGTGAACCGGCGTGCGTTTTCACCATCGAAGACCGTACACTCGCGGGTCGCGCGGCGCCGCCTCCGCCGCAGGTCCAGTCATTTCTCCCGTTTCCGGATTCATCGATGACGTTTTCTACCGTGCCGTTGCCTTCCTCGCGCTGTTCGTCCCGTTGCCGCCGCTCCGTCGGCCTGCCGCTTTCGGGAGGGGGTACGCGATGAAGTTCGACAGCTTGTGGATCGGTCAGGTCGCGCTCGCGGCGCTGATGGACGCCGCGTTCGCGATGGCGGTCGGCTCGGCGCTGCTCAAGGCATGGCTCGGCAAGGACGGTGCACGTCCGGTCGTCGCACCGTCGCATCCCGCGTGGCTGCGCGCGCAACATTCGCTGGTCGCGGCGGTGCTGGCGCTGGTGCTCGCGGATCTCGGCTGGCTCGTCTACCAGGCCGCGACGATGAGCGGGGCGGGGCTCGGCGGCGCGTTCGCCGCGATTCCCGTCGTGCTGACGCAGACGCATACGGGCTTCGCGTGGAGCGTCGCGTTCGCCGGCGCCGTGGTGCTCGCGATCGTCTCGCTCGCGAAGCCGGAGGGCCCGGTTGCACACGCGGTGCTGTGGCTCGCGGTGATCGTGGTCGCGGCCGGCAAGGCGTCGCTCGGCCACGCGGCCGATACGGGTGCGCTGTCCGCAGCGGTCGGCGTGCAGACGCTGCACCTGCTCGCGACGGCCGTGTGGGGCGGCCTCGTGCTCGCGGGCGGGCTCGCGGTGCTGCCGGCGCTCGGTGCGTCGGTCGCGCGCGGCGCGCTGATCCGCATCGGCCAGCACCTGTCGCGTACGTCGATCGTCGCGGTCGTCTTCGTGCTCGGCACCGGCGCGCTCAACGCGATCCGCGGGCTCGGCGGTTCGCTCGCGCCGCTCGACGGCAGCACGTGGGGGCGCGTGTTGCTGCTGAAGCTGCTGCTCGTCGCGCTTGCGCTCGTGCTCGGCGGCCTGAACCGTTTCGCGGCGCTGCCGCGCCTGCGCCGCACCGCGTCGACCGAGGATGCGCACACGTTCCGCAACATCCTGCATCTCGAAGCGCTGACGATGATCGGCGTGTTCGTCGCGGCCGCCGTGCTGTCGTTCAGCGTGCCGGGGTTCGCGGCCCTCGGCTGACGGCAGGGCTTGTGCGGCGCGGCGCAAGGCCGCCGTCCCGCACCCGGCACGTGCCGGAGGTCGCCCTGCGCATGCAAGAACGGCTGCCTGTCGGGCAGCCGTTCTCGAATCGATACTTGCCGCGCGCGCCGCGCATCGCGTTCACCACTCGGCGACGCTGCCGTCCGCGTGACGCCACACCGGGTTGCGCCAGCGGTGCCCCGTCTTCGCCATCTCGCGCACCTTCTCCTCGTTCACGTCGATGCCGAGCCCCGGGCCCTGCGGGATCGCGACGAAGCCGTCCTCGTAGCGGAACACCTCGGGGTTGCGCAGATAGTCGAGCAGGTCGTTGCCCTGGTTGTAGTGGATGCCGAGGCTCTGCTCCTGGATGAACGCGTTGTAGCTGACCGCGTCGAGCTGCAGGCACGCGGCGAGTGCGATCGGGCCGAGCGGGCAGTGCAGCGCGAGCGCGACGTCGTAGCTCTCCGCGAGCGTCGCGATCTTGCGGCACTCGGTGATGCCGCCCGCGTGCGACGCGTCGGGCTGGATGATGTCGACGTAGCCGCCTGCAAGGATGTGCTTGAAATCCCAGCGCGAGTAGAGCCGCTCGCCGAGCGCGATCGGCGTGTTGGTCTGGTTGACGATGTCGCGCAGCGCCTCGGCGTTTTCCGACAGCACCGGCTCCTCGATGAACATCAGCTTGTACGGGTCGAGCTCCTTCGCGAGCACCTTCGCCATCGGCTTGTGCACGCGGCCGTGGAAGTCGACGCCGATCCCGACGTGCGGGCCGACCGCGTCGCGCACCGCCGCGACGTTCGCGATCACCTGCTCGACCTTGTCGTAGGTGTCGACGATCTGCAGCTCCTCGGAGCCGTTCATCTTCACGGCCTTGAAGCCGCGCTCGACCACCGCGCGCGCATTGTTCGCGACGTCGCTCGGCCGGTCGCCGCCGATCCACGAATACACCTTGATGCGATCGCGCACCTGGCCGCCGAGCAGTGCGTGCACGGGTACGCCGTGGTGCTTGCCCTTGATGTCCCACAGCGCCTGATCGACGCCCGCGATCGCGCTCATCATGATCGGGCCGCCGCGGTAGAAGCCCGCACGGTACATCACCTGCCAGTGATCCTCGATCAGCAGCGGATCGCGGCCGACGAGGTAGTCGGCCAGCTCCTGCACGGCAGCCTCGACCGTGTGTGCGCGGCCTTCGACGACCGGTTCGCCCCAGCCGACGATGCCCTCGTCGGTTTCGATCTTGAGGAACAGCCAGCGCGGCGGGACGACGAAGGTTTCGAGGCGGGTGATTTTCACGATGCGGGTCTCCAGGATTGACCGGCGCGGGCGCTTGGGCGCGGCGCACGGTCGCGTGCTTTCGCGGTTATCCTAGCGTAGCCCGATAAAAAATAGTATTAATAGCACTATTGTGCAGATAGTGGGCAGCCGGCCCACCCGGGTTCCGGCATAACGGAGAACGATCATTCGACGCGACCTGCATGGACAGACGGCCTTCCAGCTCGCCACGGCGATCCTGCGCGGCGACTACCCGCCCGAGTCGCTGCTGCCGAGGGAGCCCGACCTGATGGAGATGTATGGCGTGAGTCGCACGGTGATGCGCGAGGCGCTGCGTACGCTCACGTCGAAGGGGCTCGTCGAGTCGCGGCCGAAGATCGGCACGCGCGTGCGGCCGCGCGGCGTATGGAACCTGCTCGATGCCGACCTGCTCGACTGGTACGCGCGTGTCGCGCCGCCGCTCGCGTTCGCGCTGAAGCTGCAGGAGATGCGCGAGATGGTCGAGCCGTACGCGGCCGCGCTTGCCGCGCGCATGCATACGCCGGACACGTTCGACGCGATCGACGGCGCGGCGCGTGCGATGGCCGCCGCGCGCAACGTCGACGAATGGGTGCGCGCCGACCTGCGCTTTCACCTGGGCGTGCTCGAGGCCGGCGGCAACGAGCTGCTGGTGCCGCTCGGCACGCTGATCGATCGCACGCTCGAGGCGCAACTGCATCTGAATGCACGCCGCGCGGACGTATACAACGCGTCGCTCGCCGAGCACGTCGCCGTCAGCGACGCGATCCGCGTGCGCGACGAGGAGGGTGCGCGCCGCGCGATGGCGGCGCTGCTCGCGGTGACGCGCGCACGGATCGAGATGTCCTGACGGGGAGGGGCGTGTTCCCTGGTTTGGGCGGGGCCCCGACGCGCGGCCGTCAGGACGGTTGCGCGGCAGCGGCACCCGGCGCGGGCGGATCCGCCTGCGGGGCGGGGCCCGCGGTGCGCGCGCCGGCCGGGCGTTCGATCAGCGGCGCGAGCGCCGGGGCCATCGACTTCAGCAACTGCACGGCCATCGCGCTCGTGAAGTCGTAGCGCGCCGCATACGGCTCGTGCGCCGTTGCGGTCAGGACCCCGAAGAACCGGTCGCCGAGCACGAACACGAAGGTGCCGCTGCGGTTCACCTTGCGCGATTCGATCAGCCGCGCGCCGCGCGCATAGACGTTGAAGCGCTGGTCGCCGGTCCCCGTCTTGCCGTACACGTCGAGCGTCTTGCCGTCGGGCAGCGTGAAGCCGCCCGCGAGGCGGCGCGCGGTGCCGTTGAGCACGACGTCGCGCAGCAGCGTGTGCGCCACGTTGACGATCTCCGGCGACAGCATCGGCTGCGGCTGGGCGACCGCGCGCACGAAGCGCGTTTCGTACGGCGTGCCCTTCGCGAAGTCGAGTCGCGTGATCGTCTCGGTCGGCGCTTTCTGGCCGCCGTTTGCGATCAGGCCGATCAGTTTCGCGAGTGCGTCGGGCTGGTCGCCCGATGCGCCAATCGCGGCCGCGTACGACGGCGTGACTTCCGCGAACGGATAGCCGAGCGCGCGCCACGACTTCGTGATTTCCGCGTATGCGCGCAGCTCGACCATGCGGCGGATGCGGCGGTCCTGGGTCGCGTGGTAGCGCGTCTTGTACAGCCACGAGTACGTGTAGAAACGCGCATCGCGGCTGTCGCGCTGGACGTCGGCGAGCGACGCCGCCGGGTGCGCGCGCAGGTAGTTGAGGGTCCACAGCGCGAGCGGATGCACGCTCGCGATGTAGCCGCGATCGTTGAGGTTGAAGCGGTCGATCGCGTACTTCGCGTAAAGCCTGGCGAGGTCGTCGTCGGACAGCGTCGCGGCGGGCGTGCCCTTCAGTTGCACGCGCATCTGCGCGTCGAACCACGCGAGCGATTCGTTCGGCGCGACGCTGCGCAGCACCGTCGCGATCTTCGGTGGCGACTTGCGCACGTCCTTCAGCAGCAGCGCGAGCGCATCATCGGGCGCCTTGCCCGCATAGCGCGTGTAGTAGCGCTTCACGTAGACCTGGCTTTCGCCGTCGACGAACTGCTGCAGGTAATGCCGGCGCTGCTCGGGATCGCCGAGCCACGACGACGACGGGCCGGCCGCCTGCAACATCTCGTAGTGGACGATGTCGCGCATCAGCCGCACGAACACGAGGTTCACCGAGTGCTCGAACGCGGTGTGCAGCGTCATGATGCGGCCGTTGTCCGACTTCTCGAAGTTCGAGAATACCTGCGCGCCGCCGCCCGTATAGAACACGTCGGGGCTCGCCGAATACTTGCGTTCGACGGCCGCGTCGAGCATCGCCTGCAGCGAGCGGTCGCGCGTATGCGACAGGTAGTCGAGCGCCCAGTGCGACAGCCCGTCGATCGGGTCGGGTTTCACGCGGGCCAGTTCCGCGTTCGACAGGTTCGCGTAACGCGCATGCAGGTCGGACACGATCTGCAGGTAGGTGATCAGCGTACGCAGCTTCGCGGTCGAGCCGAGGTTGATGCGGCCGCCGCGATTGACGTCGAACGGCTCGTTCACGCTGTCGGTCTGCACGCGCAGCAGGTTTGCGCCGTTGCGGTGTTCGTACAGCGTGAAGCTGTAAGTGAGGTGCGACGGGTCGTCCTTCGGCGCGAGCATCTCGAAGCCATACAGGCCGGCCGCCTGCGCGCCGGCGCGCGTCGACGCCTGGGCGAGCCGTTCGGCGACCGCCTGCTGCACGCCGTTGTCGAGCGTGCTGGTCGCCTGCAGGTCGAACTGGTCGAGCTGGTACAGGTCGCTGATGCCGAGCGCCGACAGCAGCGACGCGCGAGCGGACGTCACGGCCTTGCGCGACACGAACGACTGTACGTGCGCGACGGCCGGCGGCGCGCTGCGTTCGATCTTCGCGTCAAGCGCGGCGTCGCGCAGCGCGGGCGAGATCACGCCACCGTTCGACAGCAGCCGCAGGTAGCTGTCGGTCAGCTTCTGCAGCGCCGGATAGCCGCGGTTGAGGAAGTATGACGGCGCGCGCTGCGCGATGATCAGCGACAGCACTTCGCGGAACGTCTTGCCCTGTTCGTCGACGTTGTCGCCGGTCGTCGGCGCGGACAGGATCCGGTTCGCTTCGTCGAAGTCGCGGCCGTACCACGCGGCGAGACCGTCGCCGATGCCGGTGATTTCGCCGATATGCGGCCGTGCGGCGAGCGGTACCGAGTTCAGGTAGCGCACGACGATGGTGCGGCGCGCGAGCATCGTCTGCGGGCCGTTCAGGTACGCGCGCACCGATGCGGACGCGATCTGCCGCAGCTTCTCGGGCGGCGTCGCGGTGCGGCCCTCGGGCGAATGGCGGAACTTCTCGATCTGCGTCGCGAGCGTGCTGCCGCCCGGGCGCGCCTGATGGCGGTTGACGACGTGCAGCGCCTGGTCGGCCAGCGCGCGGCTGAAACGCCCCCAGTCGATCGCCGGGTTGCGGTTCGGCTCGTTCGCGTCGAGCAGGTAGCGATCCTCGATGAACAGCAGCGAATCGGTGACCACGCGCGGCACCATGTCGAAGTCGGCGTAGACGCGCTGCGGGAACACGGTCGCGAACAGCGGCGCGCCGGTCGAGTCGAACAGCATCAGGCCGGCCTGGTCCTTCTCTTCGAACGGGAGGAACAGCCCGCGATCGCCGAGCGACAGCATCCGCTGCGAATCGCGCGCCTGCTTGCCGACGACGAAGCCGCGCGCGAGCAGCCGCTCCTGGAATGCCGGAATCATCGCGTAGCCGAGGCGCTGGTCGTACGGGCCGTTCGCGGGAAAGCGGATGTGATCGCTCGGGCCCGTCTCGACCGTGTAGCCGACGTCGCGGGTGAGCTCGGACAGGTAGCGCGCCTGCAGCCGGGACGTTTCGATCTCGCTCTGCACGAGTCGCGCAACGATCGCCACCGCGATCAGCAGCGCGGCCAGCAAAGACCACTTGACCCACGTCCAGACCGATGCGGGACCGGTCACACGCGGCAGGATACGATTCAGCGGCCGATTCATGGCGGCGTCTCCCTGAAGGCGCGGGCTCCGGCCGCACCCCATTAAGGATTAGTGTAGTCCTCCGCAGCGGGCTGCCAAGGGCGTTCACTACCGAGATGCGTCGCCGCAACGGGCGTGCCCGCGGCGCGCTGTAACCCGCGTTGCGTTGCGGTGGTGCATGCCGTCGCAGCGTAACGTTTGCGCGTGTCGTGCCGGGGCACCCGGATGGCGGGTGTGTCGGCGGGCAGGCCCGCACGGCCGGGCAGGCGGGCGATGCACCGGTTTCGTGCGGGGCGGCGCCGCGACAATTAGGATCGGAACCCGACCGTAAAATTGTGTCCGGCGAGCGATGCTGCTGCGGGTTTCCGTGATAGCCGCGCGTGTCGGCCACGGGTACGATCGCCGGATGTGCCGCGCATGTCCGCTTTTGCCGGGAGTCCCATGCCGATCCATCCCGTCGCGCTTGTTTGTACGGCCACCCTTGGGCTGCTGCTGTTCGGGCTCGGGCTCGTCGTCTCCGTCACGCGCTTCCGGTGCACCACCGGGTGCGGATGTGCGCCCGATCCGGCGAACGGGTTGCACAAGATCGTGCGCGCGCACGGCAACACGGCCGAATACGCGCCGTTTCTCGCGGTGCTGTTTCTCTACTTCGGCACACACGATCCATCGCGCGCGATCCTGGCACTGATCGTCGCGGCGACCGCGTGCCGTTGCCTGCTCGTGATCGGCTTGCTCGCGTGGCCGACGATGGCCAGCCCGAATCCCGTGCGTTTCGTCGGCGCGCTCGGCACATATCTGTGCGGTGCTGCGCTGTGTATCGCGTTATTCGTCTGAACGGCGGCTCGCGTCGCCATACGGCATGGGTCCTGATCCGGTGGAGCGGCTGCGGCGGGCGGTGATATGCTCGCGGGACGCCCGCGACCGACGGGCGGATTCCGACTGCCTGCGCGCTGCCGCGTTCCACGGCATTTCCGAGGGAAGAACCGACAACATGAGCCGCAAATTCATTCTGAAGGGCGACACGACCGACCACGGCGGCGTCGTGCTCGAAGGGATCGCCAATTCGTCGTTCGACGGACGCGAACTCGCCTATCTCGGCGCACCGGTGTTCTGTGCCGCCTGCAAGTCGCCGGGCGTGATCGTGTCCGACGGCGGCGAGCGGACGATGACCGTGATGGGCAAGGTCGTCGCGCTCGAACACGACCTGTGCCAGTGCCTGTGCACGCCGCAGCCGAAGCTGATCGCGTCGCAGGCCACCGGGACGATCACCGGATGACACCCGCCGCGCGGAGGCGGTTGCCATCCGCGCGGCATCGACACCCGGCCGCCGGCCGTCAGACGCTGCCTTCGGTTTCGATCACGAGGATGCGGGCTTCCCCGAGCGGATGCGCGACGTGCTCGGCGCCGGCCGACGCGTGGAACACGTCACCCGTTTCGAGCACCGTCGCGTGCTCGGCGCCTGCTTTGCGATAGCGCATCTCGACGCGACCGTCGAGCACCGCGAACACTTCCTCGCCGTCGTTCACGTGCCACCGGTAGGGCTGGTCGGTCCAGTGCAGGCGGACCGTGATGCCGTTCAGGTTCGCGATGTCGAGCGCGCCCCACGCGCGGTCCGCGGTGAACGCGGCGCTGCGGATGATGTTCATCGATGTGTTCTCCGGCGCGGATGCGCGTCGTCTTCCCGTCTTCAAGTCTTCCAGTCGATTTTCCGGCGTCCGCATTCAGCGCGACATCGCGCGCAGCGCCTGTTCGATCGTCGCCTTGCGCTTTGCAAAGCCGGCCGCCGAACGTTCGGTGACGCGCTTCACGATCGCTGCCGGTGCCGTGTCGGGCGAACCGGCGTCGAACGGCGGCGCGGGGGCGTATTCGAGCTGCAGCTGGATCGCCTGCGCTGCTTCTTCGCCGGCCAGTTCCGCGGCGATCGTCAATGCGAAGTCGATGCCGGCCGTGACGCCGCCGCCCGTGATCAGGTTGCCGTCGCGCACCACGCGCTCGTGCACCGGCACCGCCCCGAGCGGTTCGAGCAGCGAGTGGAACGCCCAGTGCGTCGTCGCGCGCCGCCCGCGCAGCAGGCCGGCAACGCCCAGCAGCAGCGCACCCGTGCAGACCGACGTCACGTAGCGCGCGGCGGCCGCGCGCTGCTGCACGAACGCGATCGTTTCGGCATCGAGCAGCAATTCGTTGATCCCGATCCCGCCCGGAATGCAGATCACGTCGAGCGGCGGGCAGTCGTCGAACGTGCAGGTCGGCGCGAGCGCGAGCCCGCTGCTCGATGCGACGGTGTCGCGCGACTTCCAGACCAGATGAACGGTTGCGTCGGGCAGCGAAGCGAGCACGTCGTGCGGGCCGGTGAGATCGAGTTGCTGGACGCCCGGAAACACGAGAAAGCCGATATGCAGGGTCATGCGAAGACTCCGATTGGAAGGGGAACGGGCCGTAGCCGGTACGGGATGGACAGATCGATTCTAGGCGCGTAGTGTTTGGCGAAATTGCCATATCACCCACGTTTTCAGCCAATCGCCATGCCTGCCGCCCCGCGTTCGATCCTGGTCCTCGCGTTCCCTCGTGCACAGCTGCTCGACGTGTCGGGGCCGCTGCAGGTGTTTGCGTCCGTCAACGAGCTGGCGCAGGAGCGCGGCCAGCCGGCGCCGTATGCGCCGCGCGTCATCGCGGCCGAGGCGGGGCCCGTCGAGACGTCGTCGGGCCTGGTCGTGATGGCGCAATCGCTGCGCTCGGCTCCGCGCCATCCCGACACGTTGATCGTCGCTGGCGGCAAGGGCGTGCATGCGGCATCCAGGGATGCGCGGCTGGTGCGCTGGGTGCGGCAGCAGGCGGCGCGCACACGGCGCGTGGCATCGGTCTGCACGGGCGCGTTCCTGCTCGCCGAGGCTGGCCTGCTCGACGGACGGCGTGCGGTCACGCACTGGGCGCGCTGCGATGAATTCGCGGCGCGCTATCCGAACGTGCGCGTCGAATCCGATCCGATCTTCATCCGCGAAGGCGCGTTGTGGACCTCGGCCGGCGTGACGGCCGGCATCGATCTCGCGCTCGCGCTGGTCGAGGAGGATCTTGGGCGGGCGACCGCCCTCGACGTCGCGCGCGAACTCGTCGTGTTCCTGAAGCGCCCGGGCGGGCAGGCGCAGTTCAGCACGATGCTGTCGATGCAGCGCACCGACGACAGGTTCGGCGAACTGCACGCATGGATGGCCGAGCACCTGACGGCCGACCTGTCGGTGCCCGCGCTGGCCGAGCGCGTGCGCATGAGCGAGCGCAGCTTCGTGCGCCACTACCGAGCCGGAACCGGCCGCACGCCCGCGCGCGCGGTCGAGCAGATCCGCGTCGAGGCCGCGCAGCGCCTGCTCGGCGAAACGGCATGGCCCGTCAAGCGAATTGCCGCGCGCTGCGGCTTCGGCTCGGAGGAGACGCTGCGACGCTGTTTCGTGCGCGTGCTGGGCGTGTCGCCGCAGGGATATCGCGAGCGATTCGTGCGGTAACGCGCGGCGTGTGGCTGTGATCGGGCCGGAACGATCGCCGCGTGGAACTGAACGGAAATCGATCGCTTTCCAGTCCGAAACGCCGAAATTATTCGGGATCGGATAACAATGGGTGGGGGCTTGTGCCGTGCCCGTCGCGCGCTCTATTCTGTTCCGTTGGCGATTCGAAGGGGGGCAGTATGGACCGAATCCAGGCAATGGAAGTTTTTACCCGCGTGGTCGACGCGAACAGCTTCACGCGCGCGGCCGACACGCTCGCGATGCCGCGCGCGTCGGTGACGACCATCATCCAGAACCTCGAGGCGCTGCTCGGCGTGCGCCTGATGCATCGCACGACGCGCAGGCTGTCGCTGACGCCGGAAGGCGCGGCGTACTACGAGCATTGCATGAAGATCATCTCGGAGATCGCGGAGGCCGACGCAAGTTTCCAGACCGGCAACCGCAAGCCGAGCGGCGTGCTGCGCGTCCACATGCCGAGTTCGCTCGGGCGGCGCGTCGTGCTGCCGTCGCTGTCGATTTTCCGGCAGCGCTACCCGGACATCACGCTCGAACTGGGGCTCTCCGATCGTTACGTGGATCCGATCGAGGAAGGCATCGACTGCATGATCCGGGTCGGGCCGCTCGAGGATTCGTCGATGGTCGCGCGGCGGATCGGGATGCTCAAGCGCGTGACCTGCGCGTCGCCCGATTACCTCGCGCGTCACGGCGAGCCGCACGAGATTGCCGATCTCGCCGAACATCATGCGGTGAATTTTCGATCGAGCCACGGCGCGCGGCCGATTCCGTGGGTGTTCATGATCGACGGCAAGCCGTTCGAGGTGCGGATGAACGGGAGCGTCACGGTCAACGATTCGGATGCCTATGTGACGTGCGGGCTCGAAGGGTTCGGGATGATCCAGCCGACGCTGTTCATGGTGCTGCCGAACCTGCTCGACGGCTCGCTGGTCGAGGTGCTGCCGGACTGCAATCCGAAGCCGAAGCCGATTTCCATCGTCTATCCGCACAACCGGCATCTGTCGCAGAAGGTGCGCGTGTTCGCCGACTGGATCGCGGAGGTGTTCGAGTCGACGCCGTCGCTGGAAGGTGGGGAGAACTGGCGCGGGCGGGTGGAGGCGCAGGCGGCGAAGCTGCAGAGAGGGGCGGTGGCGGCGTGAAGTGCCGCATGGCGTGCAGCGAGCGCGCCGGAGGGCATGCATGCGTCTCGATGCGCAGAAGCAAGGCGATGGTGATGCGCCAGGTACGGGCGCGACATGCGCCGTGCCCGGCCGCGCATGCAGATCTGCCGGTTGACCGATGTTGCGACTTTTTCGACACATCTTCCGCTCGGCGATCCCGCCCGAAACGGTTGAGCCCCTGACAACCCCGACAGTTATCCTTTAATCGACGGATTCGTTCAATTCGCGCAGCGGCTTTCCGCATGCGGTGGAGAGGCCGCGGCCGAGATGACTGCGGCGACAAGAAATGCTTGCGACTACCGGGGGAACCGTGTCGAAGTCGATGACGATCGTTCGACGTCTCGCGTGCCTGTTGTGCGCGCTGGCGCTCGGTGCATGCTCGAAAGACTGTAGCAACATCCTTTCCGGTAATCATTCGACGGCGTGCGATCTTGCGTGGGGAGCCGCGATGGTGGTCGTCACACCTTATGTGCTGGTGTCCAACGCAATCGACGAGCACCGGCAAAATGCGCGCGAAGAGGAAACCTGGAAGCGGTGGAAAGCGGGCGATCCCCCGGTCGTTGCGGAATGCGTGATCGACTGCCGGTTACCGTTGCACGTGACTCAGTCCACGTCGGGCGAGTTTGAGCAGCTCTTCGCACGCAGTCTCGATCAGATCATCGCGTGGTGGGGCGAGCACCCGACGCCCGGCCAGCTTCCCGTCGTGGCAGTGGCCTACGAATACAAGGGGCGACGCTTGATGGAGTCGGATCCGGTTGCGGCCGAAGCCTTTCTGCGCACGGCCGCCGCCATGGTGGCCGAACCGGAAATGGCCGAAGGCCTCGAATCGGACTATTTTCCGATGGGCGTCGTATCGAACAACAAGCCGTACTACGAGAAGGCGGCGCAGGAGATCCAGGAAAGCCTGATGATCCTGCGTTTCAAAAAGAACGGCGCGGGCGCCGGCGATTTCAAGTGTCAGCCTATCGCGGCATGGCCGCCGAGTTACCCGGTGAAGCTGGATGACGCGTGCGATCACGCGTATCAGCGCCTCTATGATCCGGAATACAAGCGGCTTTTCTATACGTATCAGCGTATCGACAGCGTTTATGAGCCGGTTCGGCCGAAGTAATGTGCGCGTCTCGTCGCTGGGGCGGCGCGCCCGATCGGCCGTACGGATGGCGGCTGATCAGGACGGCAGTATGCCGATGCGCGGACTCAGGCATGCGTAGACGAGGCTGAAGGCGAGCAGTGCGAACAGCAGCGACGTGACGATGCGGGCGACCGTGCGTGCGCGCTCGATCCGGATGAAGAGCGTGCCGCCGACGAGCATCAGCGCCACGCCGATGTAGAAGCTGTTGGCGAAATCGCCGAGGTCGGGTTCGACGAGGCTGTCCGCGAAGCTCATGTAGTCGTAGCTCAGCAGGCGGTGCAACTGGTCGGGCGTCGACAGGTTGGCGAACGTGCCGGCGACGGACACGAGCCCGATCAGCGTGAACAGCGAGGCGATGACGATCGTGATGCGCCGCTTCATCGGTCAGCCCACGTTGTAGAACGCCTGGATCTGCGCGTTGACGAGCACGATCAGCATGACGAGGGCCCAGCCGAGCACGAACGCAAAGCGCTTGCCGCTGCGATGGGCGTCAAGTGCAAAGCGCGCGGCCATAGCGTTGAGCGCGGCCAGCACCAGCACGTAGAAGCGGCTGGCGAACAGGTCCGCCTCGGGGATCGCGCGATCGACATGATTGACCCAGTGATAGGTGATCGGTTTGAGGGCGAGGCCTTCGCCGATCACGGCGGGGTCGAGCAGGCGGGAGAGCGTCGGAGCACCGGCGCCGGCATAGCAAAGCACGACGACCCCCAGTGCGAGGGCGGTGGTGCGCCATGTCTTGTCGGGAGTGGTCGGGATCATCGGGTGACGTCGGCCGTGCGCTGGACGGTGTCATTGTGCCTGCGAAGCAGGGGCGGTGTTGATGCACGACTGAGGTGGCGCGAAGGTTGGCTCGTGAAAGCGGAACCGGCGCATCGGACGATGCAAATGAAAAAGCCGCTGTTCCTTTCGAAACAGCGGCTCTCGCATTTGGTGGCGAATCAGGGATTCGAACCCCGGACCTGCGGATTATGATTCCGTCGCTCTAACCGACTGAGCTAATTCGCCGAAGACTTGAATTATGTAGATCGACGGTCGGGCTGTCAACACCTTTTTTTCATCTTACGTGAAAAAAGGTGCCGGCGGCCCATGCCGGCCTGGGCGCGGGGCGGGTTGCCGTTCACCGGAACCCGCTCGCTCCTCGCTCTCAATCCTGCGCGTAGATGTTCGAGTCCTTCGTCTCCTTGACGAACAGCAGGCCGATCACGAAAGTCGCCAGCGCGATCACGATCGGATACCAGAGGCCTGAATAGATGTCGCCCTTCGCCGCGACGATCGCGAACGCGGTTGCCGGCAGGAAGCCGCCGAACCAGCCGTTGCCGATGTGATAGGGCAGCGACATCGACGTGTAGCGGATCCGCGTCGGGAACATCTCGACCAGCATCGCGGCGATCGGGCCGTAGACCATCGTCACGTAGATCACGAGGATCGTCAGGATCACGATCGTCATCGGCCAGTTGAGCTGCGCCGGGTCCGCCTTCGCCGGATAGCCGGCCGCCTTCAGCGTCGACGCGAGCGTCTTGTCGAACGCCGCGCCCTGCGCCTTCGCGTCGGCTGCCTTGCCTTCATAGGCCGGGATCACCGTGTCGCCCACCTTGATCTCGGCCATCGCGCCGGCCGGTGCTGCGACGTTCTCGTAGTTCAGGCCGGCCTTCGCGAGCGCGCTCTTCGCGATGTCGCACGAGTTCGTGAACTTCGATGTGCCCACCGGGTTGAACTGGAACGAGCAAGCGGCCGGATCGGCGACGACCGAGATCGGCGCCTTCTGCGTCGCGAGTTCGAGCTGCGGGTTCGCGTAGTGCGTGAGCGCCTTGAACAGCGGGAAGTAGGTCAGCGCCGCGATCAGGCAGCCCGCGAGGATGATCGGCTTGCGGCCGATCTTGTCCGACAGCGAACCGAAGAACAGGAAGAACGGCGTGCCGATCAGGAGCGCGATCGCGATCAGGATGTTCGCGCTCGCACCGTCCACCTTCAGCGTCTGCGTCAGGAAGAACAGTGCGTAGAACTGGCCCGTGTACCACACGACGGCCTGGCCGGCAGTCAGGCCGACAAGCGCGAGGATCACGATCTTCAGGTTTTTCCACTGGCCGAACGCTTCGGTCAGCGGCGCCTTCGACGTCTTGCCTTCCGCCTTGATGCGCAGGAACACCGGCGATTCGTTCAACTGCAGCCGGATCCACACCGACACCGCGAGCAGCAGGATCGACGCGACGAACGGCACGCGCCAGCCCCAGCTGCCGAACGATTCCTCGCCGATGAGCGTGCGCACGCCGAGGATCACGAGCAGCGACAGGAACAGGCCGAGCGTGGCGGTCGTCTGGATCCACGCGGTGTAGAAGCCGCGACGGTTGGCCGGCGCATGCTCGGCGACGTAGGTCGCCGCGCCGCCGTACTCGCCGCCGAGCGCGAGCCCCTGCAACAGCCGCATCGCGATGAAGATCACGGGTGCGGCGATGCCGATCGACGCGTAGCCAGGCAGGAAGCCCACCACGAACGTCGAGATACCCATGATCACGATCGTCACGAGGAACGTGTGCTTGCGGCCGACGAGGTCGCCGAGGCGGCCGAACACGATCGCGCCGAACGGCCGCACCGCGAAGCCGGCGGCGAAGCCGAGCAGCGTGAAGATGAAGGCGGCGGTCGGATTGACGCCGGAGAAGAAACTCTTGCTGATGTAGGCCGCGAGCGAGCCGGCCAGGTAAAAGTCGTACCACTCGAACACGGTGCCGAGCGACGACGCGAAGATCACCTTCTTCTCTTCGCCCGTCATCGGCGCGTGCGAAATTTGCCCGCCTAACGTTGCCATGAGTCGTCTCCAAGTCCCTTGATATAGATATGCGGCCGCCTCGGGTGGGCGGGCCTGTCGAGGATTATTGGTACGGAAACTTACGGCCGACTGACTCGCGCGTGCAAAACGATTGCGCGGCAATCTGCGTCGAATTGATTGTATTGCGTGCTCATCGTGCTTTGAAGTTCTCGTAACGTCATGCAAGTCGCCGATTTTCGTGCAATCGCGGCGTGCCTGCGCGGCGCGCGTCAGGGTTAATCCGGGGCGGTTTCGGTCAGCGGCAGGCTGACGCGCACGAGCGTGCCGGCGAGGCGCGGTGCGTGCTGGTAGACGTGATCGTCGAGCGTCAGCGTGCCGCCGTGCTGGGTGGCGATCTCGCGCACGATCGCGAGCCCGAGGCCGCTGCCGTCGCCTTCGCGGCCGAGGATCCGGTAGAAGCGCTCGACGACGCGCTCGCGCTCGGCGGCCGGGATACCCGGCCCCGTGTCCTCGACTTCGAGATGCACGCGCCGCGCCGCGGGCTCGGCGCGCACGCGCACCGTGATGCGGCCGCCGTCCGGCGTGTAGCGGATCGCATTGTCGATCAGGTTGCCGAGCATCTCGCGCAGCATCACCGGATTGCCGTCGACGTCGAGCGGCGTGTCGTCCGGCGGGCCTTCGTAGCCGAGATCCATCCGTTTCGCCAGCGCGGCCTGCACCCAGTCGCGCACTGCGCGCCGCGCGAGCGTGGCGATCTCGACCGGCTCGAACGTCAGCCCGCTCGCGCGGTTCTCGGCGCGCGCAAGGGCGAGCAACTGGGTGACGAGCCGCGCGGCCTGCTCGGAGCTCGTCGCGATCTGCTCGAGCGAGCGCTGCACGTCGGGCGGGACGGGGTGGCGCAGCGCGAACTCGGCCTGCGTGCGCAGGCCCGCGAGCGGTGTCTTCATCTGGTGGGCGGCGTCGGCGATGAAGCGCTTTTGCAGTGCCATGTTCTGTTCGAGACGGGCGAGCAGGTCGTTGAACGACGTGACGAGCGGCTCGATCTCGGGCGGCGCGCGTTGCGCCTCGACGGGCGACAGGTCGTCGGGCCGCCGCGCGCGGATGTGCGCCTGCAGCGCGTTGAGCGGCGCGAGCCCGCGCGACAGGCCGAACCAGACCAGCAGGATCGCGAGCGGCAGGATCACGAACTGCGGCAGGATCACGCCCTTGATGATGTCGTTCGCGAGTGCGTTGCGCTTGTCCAGCGTTTCGCCGACCTGCACGAGCACGGGCTGCGGGTTGCCCGATTGCGGTAGCGCGACCGTCGTATAGGCAACCCGCACGTCGTTGCCGCGCAGCAGGTCGTCGCGAAACATGACGACGCCCGGCGGCGGGCGGTCCTCGTCGCGCGGCAGCGGCATGTCGGCTTCGCCCGCGACCAGCTCGCCGCGTGTGCCGAGCACCTGGAAGTAAACGCTGTCGACGTTGTCCGCGCGCAGGAAGTCGCGCGTCTGCTCCGGCAGCGTCAGCTCGGCGACGCCGTTCACCGGATGGATCTGCCGAGCGAGCACGTACGCGTTGGTCTCGAGCGCGCGATCGAACGGGCCGTTCGCGATCGTCTTCGCGACGAGGTAGGTGACGGCGATGCTCATCGGCCACAGCAGCAGCAGCGGCGCGAGCATCCAGTCGAGGATCTCGCCGAACAGCGAGCGCGGGCGCGGCGCCTCGGGCGTATCGGTTTCGTCGGGCGGCGCGAACGGGTTCTCGTAGCGCGCGTCGCGCGCCTCGTCGGCGGCCGACGACGGCGCGCCGGTCGGGTGGCGGGTAGGGGCCGGCGTGGCCATCGCGGCGACGCCCGGTTTCAGGGCGGCGGCGTGCCGGCCGCCGCGGGCTGGGGCGCTGCCGTGTCGGCTGGCGCGGCGGGCGCGACCTTCTCGAGGCAATAGCCGAGACCGCGCACGGTCGAGATCCGCACGCCGCTGGGTTCGATCTTCTTGCGCAGCCGGTGCACGTAGACTTCGATCGCGTTGTTGCTGACTTCCTCGCCCCATTCGCAGAGATGGTCGACGAGCTGCTCCTTCGACACGAGCCGGCCGATCCGCTGCAGCAGTACCTCGAGCAGGCCGAGCTCGCGCGCGGAGAGGTCGAGTACGTGATCGTTCGCATACGCGATGCGGCCGACCTGGTCGAATGCGAGCGAGCCGTGGCGCACGACGGTCGGGCCGCCGCCCGCGCCGCGCCGGGTCAGCGCGCGCACGCGCGCCTCGAGCTCGTTGAGCGCGAACGGCTTGGCCATGTAGTCGTCGGCGCCGAGGTCGAGCCCCTTCACGCGCTCGTCGACGCTGTCGGCGGCCGTCAGGATCAGCACGGGAAGGTTGGAATTGCGGGCGCGCAGGCGCTTGAGGACGTCGAGCCCGGACATTTTCGGGAGCCCGAGGTCGAGGATGAGCAGGTCGAACGTCTGCATCGACAGCGCGGTATCGGCGTCGACGCCGCTCTTCACGTGGTCGACCGCATAGCCCGATTGGCGGAGTGACCGGGTGAGGCCGTCCGCGAGTATGCTGTCGTCTTCCGCGATGAGAATTCGCATGGTGCTGACCGATGGCCGGCAGGGCGTTCGCGCCGGCCGGCTGTCTCCGAAGTTATTCGTGTACAACGCCGCCTGCATTGCGGGCTTGCACAAAACACTGTTTTTTTATACAGTGTCTGCATTCGTGGGCAGCGCTTGAAAGCGGGCGCGCCTCTGACAGACGCTGCTCATCATAGCAAAGGACGATTCATGGAAGATAGCAAGAAGGGCTCCGGGATGACCGCCGAGAAGAGCAAGGCGCTGGCCGCCGCACTCGCGCAGATCGAGAAGCAGTTCGGCAAAGGGTCGATCATGCGGATGGGCGACGGCGAGGCGGCGGAGGACATCCAGGTCGTCTCCACGGGTTCGCTAGGGCTCGACATCGCGCTCGGCGTCGGCGGCCTGCCGCGCGGCCGGGTGGTCGAGATCTACGGCCCGGAATCGTCCGGCAAAACCACGCTCACGCTGCAGGTGATCGCCGAGCTGCAGAAGCTGGGCGGCACGGCCGCGTTCATCGACGCCGAGCACGCGCTCGACGTCCAGTACGCGTCGAAGCTCGGCGTGAACGTGCCGGAGCTGCTGATCTCGCAGCCGGACACCGGCGAGCAGGCGCTGGAAATCACCGATGCGCTGGTGCGCTCGGGCTCGATCGACATGATCGTCATCGACTCGGTCGCGGCGCTCGTGCCGAAGGCCGAAATCGAAGGCGAGATGGGCGATTCGCTGCCGGGCCTGCAGGCCCGCCTGATGTCGCAGGCGCTGCGCAAGCTGACCGGCACGATCAAGCGCACGAACTGCCTGGTGATCTTCATCAACCAGATCCGTATGAAGATCGGCGTGATGTTCGGCAACCCGGAAACCACGACGGGCGGTAACGCGCTGAAGTTCTATGCGTCGGTGCGTCTCGACATCCGCCGGATCGGCTCGATCAAGAAGAACGACGAGGTGATCGGCAACGAAACCCGCGTGAAGGTCGTCAAGAACAAGGTGTCGCCGCCGTTCCGCGAAGCGATCTTCGACATCCTGTACGGCGAGGGCATCTCGCGTCAGGGCGAGATCATCGATCTCGGCGTGCAGGCGAAGATCGTCGACAAGGCCGGCGCCTGGTACAGCTACAACGGCGAGAAGATCGGCCAGGGCAAGGACAACGCGCGTGAATTCCTGCGCGAGAATCCGGAAATCGCACGCGAGATCGAGAACCGTATTCGCGAATCGCTCGGCGTCGTTGCCATGCCCGATGGCGCAGTCAACGAAGCCGAGGCGGTGGACGAAGAAGAGTGATGGTCGGGCGCCGGGGGCAGGCTGGCGAGCCGGAGGAGAGCGACGCGCCCGAAACGGCGGGTCGCTCCGGCCGGCGAGCCGGATCCTCGGGCGCCGATCGGCGGGTCGCTGGCAGCAATGCCGCGAACCGCACCGAGACGAGGGCATCCGACGATGCCCTCGTTTCGTTTGAGATTGCCGCACCGGACGATCCGTTCGACGACGATGAATCGTTCGACGCGCACGACCGCTCCCGTCGTCGTGTTTCCGGTGTCAGCTTCCCGGGCGATCGCGCAGCCGATGCGGCGGCGCCGGCCAGGGAAGATGTCTATACGCGCAGCAGCCAACATCCGCGCCGCACGCGTCGCGCGTCGGGTGCTTCTTCCGGTACCTCGTCAGGCGACGCTCCGGGCGCCGCCGAGCGCAAGTCGTCGAAGCCTCAGCGATCGTTGAAGGGCCGCGCGCTCGGCTATCTGTCCCGCCGCGAATACAGTCGCGCGGAACTCGCGCGCAAGCTCGCGCCCTACGTCGGCGAAGACGAATCCGTCGACCCCGTGCTCGACGCGCTGGAAAAGGAAGGCTGGCTGTCCGATGCGCGCTTTGCCGAGAGTCTCGTACATCGTCGCGCGTCGCGTGTCGGCGTCGCGCGCATCGTCAGCGAACTGAAGCGTCATGCGGTCGGCGCTACGCTCGTCGAGGAGGTGAACGCCCAGCTTCGCGAGACCGAATGGGCGCGCGCGCAGGCAGTTTGGCGCAAGAAATTCGGTGCACTGCCGCAAACGCCGGCCGAGCGTGCGAAGCAGGCACGCTTTCTTGCCGCGCGCGGCTTCTCGAGTGCGACCATCGTGAAGTTGCTGAAGGTCGGCGACGATTTCCCGATCGACGACTGACCGCGCCGATCGCGCGCATGTCGCGCGATTTTGCTGCAATGCAACCACTTCCGGACAGGCGGGAATACCCGCCGTCGCGTCAAGCTGTCTCAAATACCCGATATGCTAAAATCCGTGGGTTTTCCTCTTCGGCCTCAACCTCCAGCATGCCGCTATCCGAGCCCGTGCCCCGTCAGTTGCGACATCAACGCGCAATCCGAGCGGAAGCTTACGAGCGCGGCGACGGCTTGTGGGACATCGAAGCCTGCCTGACCGACCACAAGCCGCGCGATGTCGCGCTTGCGTCGGGCATCCGGCCCCAGGGCCTGCCGATCCACGAACTCTGGCTGCGCGTGACTATCGATCGTGACCTCAATGTCGTCGACGCCGAAGCGTCTTCGGAATGGGTTCCCTATCCCGGTCACTGTCAATCCGCCTCTCCCGCCTATCGGGCCCTTATCGGGCTCAATCTCTTCCGCAATTTCCGTCGCAACGCGAACCGGCTGCTCGCCGGCGTCGCAGGCTGCTCCCATCTCACCGAACTGTGCGCCGTGTTGCCGACGGCAGCGATCCAGGCGTTCGCCGGTGATGTGTGGAACGTGCGCGAGGAGGGGGGCGAAGGGCCGGATCATGGCGACGCGCACGACGAAGCGCCTTTCCAGCTCGGCCGCTGCCGGGCGTTGCGGTTCGACGGCGAGGTCGTGCGGCAGTACTACCCGCGCTGGTATGGCGCGCGGCCGGACGTGCCCGGTGAAGGCAGCACGAAGGAATGAACGGAAATCATTCGAAGAAGCGTCTAAAGCGACTTTTCATCCAACTCTCAGACTGAAGGGAATCACGCATGAAGATTCACGAGTACCAGGGTAAGGAAATCCTGCGGAAATTCGGAGTCGCGGTACCGCGCGGCAAGCCGGCGTTCTCGGTTGACGAGGCCGTCAAGGTGGCAGAAGAGCTCGGCGGCCCGGTATGGGTCGTGAAGGCTCAGATTCACGCGGGTGGCCGTGGCAAGGGCGGCGGCGTGAAGGTGGCGAAGTCGATCGAGCAGGTTCGCGAATACGCGAACCAGATCCTCGGCATGCAGCTCGTCACGCACCAGACCGGTCCGGAAGGCCAGAAGGTCAACCGCCTGATGATCGAAGAAGGCGCCGACATCAAGCAGGAACTGTATGTCAGCCTCGTCGTCGATCGCATCTCGCAGAAGATCGTGCTGATGGGTTCGAGCGAAGGCGGCATGGACATCGAAGAAGTCGCCGAAAAGCACCCGGAACTGATCCACAAGGTCATCGTCGAGCCGTCGACGGGCCTGCTCGACGCGCAAGCCGACGACCTCGCCGCGAAGATCGGCGTGCCGGCTGCGTCGATTCCGCAAGCACGCGCGATCCTGCAAGGCCTGTACAAGGCATTCTGGGAAACCGACGCATCGCTGGCTGAAATCAACCCGCTGAACGTCTCCGGCGACGGCAAGGTCATCGCACTCGACGCGAAGTTCAACTTCGACTCGAACGCGCTGTTCCGCCACCCGGAAATCGTCGCGTACCGCGACCTGGACGAAGAAGATCCGGCTGAAATCGAAGCGTCGAAGTTCGATCTCGCGTACATCTCGCTCGACGGCAACATCGGCTGTCTCGTGAACGGCGCAGGCCTGGCGATGGCGACGATGGACACCATCAAGCTGTTCGGCGGCGAGCCGGCGAACTTCCTGGACGTCGGCGGTGGCGCGACCACGGAGAAGGTCACGGAAGCGTTCAAGCTGATGCTGAAGAACCCGGATCTGAAGGCGATCCTCGTGAACATCTTCGGCGGCATCATGCGCTGCGACGTGATTGCGGAAGGCGTGATCGCCGGTTCGAAGGCCGTGAACCTGAACGTGCCGCTCGTCGTGCGTATGAAGGGCACGAACGAGGACCTCGGCAAGAAGATGCTGGCCGACTCGGGCCTGCCGATCATCTCGGCGGACAGCATGGAAGAGGCTGCGCAGAAGGTCGTCGCGGCTGCCGCAGGCAAGTAAGCGCGCTCAATGAATAGGTATGGCGGCGCGGTTTGCACGCGACGCCAATCGAACAGAGGTCAAAATACATGTCGATTCTGATCAACAAGGACACGAAGGTCATCACGCAGGGCATTACCGGCAAAACCGGTCAGTTCCATACGCGCGCCTGCCGTGAATACGCAAACGGCCGCGAAGCATTCGTCGCGGGCGTGAACCCGAAGAAGGCCGGCGAAGACTTCGAAGGCATTCCGATCTACGCAAGCGTCAAGGAAGCGAAGGCGGAAACCGGCGCGACCGTGTCGGTCATCTACGTTCCGCCGGCAGGCGCGGCGGCTGCGATCTGGGAAGCGGTCGAAGCCGATCTGGATCTCGCGATCTGCATCACGGAAGGCATTCCCGTGCGCGACATGATCGAAGTGAAGGACCGCATGCGCCGTGAAGGCCGCAAGACGCTGCTGCTCGGGCCGAACTGCCCGGGCACGATCACGCCGGACGAACTGAAGATCGGCATCATGCCGGGTCACATCCACCGCAAGGGCCGCATCGGCGTCGTGTCGCGTTCGGGCACGCTGACGTATGAAGCGGTTGCTCAGCTGACGGCACTCGGCCTCGGCCAGTCGTCGGCAGTCGGTATCGGCGGCGACCCGATCAACGGTCTGAAGCACATCGACGTGATGAAGATGTTCAACGACGATCCGGATACGGACGCAGTCGTGATGATCGGCGAAATCGGCGGTCCGGACGAAGCCAATGCGGCAGAGTGGATCAAGGACAACATGAAGAAGCCGGTCGTCGGCTTCATCGCCGGCGTCACGGCGCCTCCGGGCAAGCGCATGGGCCACGCCGGCGCGCTGATCTCGGGCGGTGCGGATACGGCCGAAGCAAAGCTGGAAATCATGGAAGCGTGCGGCATCACCGTCACGCGCAACCCGTCGGAAATGGGCCGTCTGTTGAAGAAGGCGCTGTAATATTTCCACCTGGGTTCGTCCTGCAGAAAACGCCGGCTTTGCCGGCGTTTTTTGTTATGCTCGCGCAATGAATTCGTAAGCACCGGGCATGCATCGCGCATGTGCCGGCGATGAACCGGGTCGCCTGCGGGCGGCCGCCGTCCTGCCCGTCACGCCATGCTCGAATTCCTGACGTCGCTGCACTGGGGCGCCGTCCTCCAGATTGTCATCATCGATATCCTGCTCGGCGGCGACAACGCGGTCGTGATCGCGCTCGCATGCCGCAACCTGCCCGCGAACCAGAGGCTGCGCGGAGTCGTCTGGGGCACCGCGGGGGCGATTCTGCTGCGCGTCGCGCTGATCACGTTCGCGGTTGCAATGCTCGACGTGCCGTTCCTGAAGCTCGGTGGCGGGTTGCTGCTGTTGTGGATCGGCATCAAGCTGATGGCACCGGCCGCCGACGCGCACGACGACATCAAGCCGGCCAGCCGGCTGTGGGACGCCGTGAAGACGATCGTGATCGCCGACGCGGTGATGAGCCTCGACAACGTGATCGCGATCGCGGGCGCGGCCGAACAGGCCGACCCGTCGCACCGGATCGCGCTCGTGATCTTCGGGCTCGTCGTCAGCGTGCCGATCATCGTGTGGGGCAGCACGCTGGTGCTGAAGCTGCTCGACCGTTTCCCGATCGTCGTGGCGCTCGGCGCCGGGCTGCTCGGCTGGATCGCGGGCGGGCTGATCGTGAATGACCCGGTCGGCGACCGCTGGCCGGTGCTCGATACGCCGGAGGTCCTCTACGGCGCGAGCATCGCGGGCGCGCTGTTCGTCGTGGCGATCGGTTACACGCTCAGGAAGCGCCGCGACGCGCCGCACGCGCACTGACATTGGCCGTCCGGCCGACTGCCGGATTCATGGCCCGCTGGCTACGATCGAGACGCCTGCCTTTATCGGCAGGCGTTTTTCGTTTCCGGAGCCTGCCATGTTCGAAGCCTTTTCCGTTTCCCTGTTCCGTCGCGTGGCCGCCGATCTGCGGCGCGCGAACCGGCCGTCGCCGCGCTGGCGGCCGGCCGGCTTCACGCTGATAGAACTGATGATCGTGCTGGCGATTGTCGGCGTGATCGCGGCCTATGCGATTCCCGCGTACCAGGATTACCTTGCGCGCTCGCGCGTCGGCGAGGGGCTCGCGCTCGCGTCGTCCGCGCGGCTTGCCGTCGCCGACAACGCCGCAAGCGGCGCGAGCCTCGACGGCGGCTACAGCCCGCCGGCCGCGACCCGCAACGTCGAATCCGTCGCGATCGACGGCGAGACTGGCCAGATCACGGTTGCCTTCACCACGCGCGTCACCGCGGCCGGCGCCAATACGCTGGTGCTCGTGCCGTCCGCACCGGACAAGGCCGACGCGCCCACTGCGCGCGTGCCGCTCAAAAAGGGCGCGATGCAGGCGGGTGCGATTGCGTGGGAGTGCTTCGCCGCCGGCAAGAATGCGTCGTCGTTGCCGGCACCGGGGGCCGGGCCGCTGCCGGGCGACGCCGCGACGCTGCCGGCGAAATATGCGCCGGCGGAGTGCCGCGCGTAGTGATGGCGGCGGGGCTGGGCGGTGCGGGCCGCACCTGGGCAGCCGCCTCAGCCGGTCGAGGTGGCCACGCGGTGTCGGGGCGCAGCGCGAAGGCCCCGCACAGAGGGGGGAAAGTTTTGTATAGTGCGCCGGTTGCTGACATCCGGTTCGCTCATGCCTTCTACTTTTTCCCGTTCGTTGCCGCTCGTTGCGCTGGCTGTCGCCCTGATCGTGCCGTACGCAATCACGAATCACACGTATCCGATTCCGACTTTCTATTCCGAGTTTTCCGCGCTGGTGCTGTACCTGCTGGTGGGTGTGTCCGTCGTGCTGCTCGCGCGCACGGGTCGCCCGGCCGAGCCGTTTGCGGCGCCGGCCGCGTTCGCGGCGCCGCTCGGGTTCGCCGTGGTGCTCATCGCGCAGGTCGCGCTGATCCCGCTCAAGGTGCCGTCGATGAACTGGCTGGCGGTCGGCTATCTTGCCGCCGCGCTGGTCGCGATGCAGGCCGGCTATGCGCTCGCACGCGACGGGCTGGCCGAGGCCGTGTCGCGGATGATGGCCGGCGCGCTGCTCATCGGCGGCGTGTTCGCGGTCGGAACGCAGATCGTGCAGTTGTTCCACCTCGAGTCGGCGGTGTCGCCGTTCGTCGTGACGTACAACGTCGCGGTCGATCGCCGTCCGTACGGCAACATGGCGCAGGCGAACCATCTGGCCAGCTACATCGCGTTCGCGCTCGCGGGCGGGCTGTATCTCGTGCAGGTGCGCCGGCTCGCGGTATGGGCATGGCTCATGCTGTCGATCGTGCTGTCGGTCGGCCTTGCGCTGACGGTGTCGCGCGGGCCGTGGCTGCAGGTCGCGGTGATGGTCGTCGCGGGCTTCTGGATGGCGTGGCTCGAATCGCGCCGCGCGCCGGGCAATGCGCGCGCGTGGGTCATCCCGGTCGTGCTCGCGGTGGCGTTCATCGCGGTGAACGTCGCGGTGCGCTGGGCGAACGTCCATTACCACCTGGGTCTCGCGGAATCCGCGGCTGACCGGATGCGTGACGCGGGGCAGATCGCGCCGCGCCTCGCGCTGTGGAAGTACGGGCTCGCGATGTTCCGCGAGCATCCGCTGCTCGGCGTCGGCTGGGGCGAGTTCCCGTCCCACCAGTTCGCGCTCGTGCGCGCGCTGGGCGGCGTCGAGATCGCGAACAACTCGCACGACATCTTCATCGACCTGCTCGCGAAGTCCGGCCTCGTCGGCCTCGGTGTGCTCGTCGTTGCGCTCGTGACGTGGTTCGTGCGTGCGGTGCGTGCGCCGCAGTCGAGCATGCGCGTGTTCGGCTTCGCGCTGATCGGCATCCTGCTGATGCACGCGCTGGTCGAGTATCCGCAGCAGTACATGTTCTTCCTGTTGCCCGCGATGTTCGTGATCGGGCTGCTCGAGGTGAAGCCGCTGCGCATCCTGCCGGGGCGTGCGGCGTTCGGGTTGTTCGCGGTGCTGTCGGTCGGCGGCGTACTGGCGGCGGTGCCGGTGCTGCGCGACTACCAGCGCGCGGAAGTGCTGTATTACGGCAGCGATCCGGCCGCGCAGTACCGCGATGCGCCGTCGCTGCTGTTCGGTGCGTGGGGCGAATACGGTGCGGCCACGCTGCTCCCGATTTCGGCGGATGACCTGCCGGCCAAGCTCGCCGCGCATGAGCGCGCGATCGCGCTGCTGCCTGGCGAGACGGTGCTGCGCCGCTATGCGGTGCTGCAGGCGCTGGCCGGCCGCGAGGCCGACGCGCTCGACACCGTCGCGCGCCTGCACGTGTTTGCGAAGGAGTTGAAGGACTGGCCGCAGCAACTGGCGGCGCTGTACAAGCTGTGCGACCAGCAGCCGGCGCTGAAGCCGTTCAAGGCGGCGGTTGTCGCGAAATATGGCGAAGTTCCGGCCGATGCGGCCGACGACGAGGACGACGACGATTCGGATTGATGCGCGCAGCGCTTGCCGGAACGGGGAATTCCGGCATGTGCCGTGCCGTGAGGAAGTAGCGGCGCGTGTCGGGCGTTAAAGCTCGGCGCCAACCCGCCGAATCCGGCGCGTATCGATTACCTCGCGGATCGCGTGGATTCCAGCCGAAGGCGCGGCGATTCGCGTCAACCATTGTCAAATCGCCGCCGCTCGCCGGGCCGCGCGTGCACAATGCGCGAAAACGCTCGCGTGCCGGCCTGTGGCAGGCGGGGGCCAGCGCGAACACAGGCAACACCCGGCCACCGGGGAAGTCCGTCACGCAGGATCGCGGCCGAGCATCGATCGGCCGTGCGGCCTTAACGGGGCGCCGGTCCGATGGCCGCGGCGCAGTGTGACGCATGCGATGCGGCCGGGCGGCGTTTTCCGGTGCGCGGCGCGTGCGTCCTGAACAGTGCTGAAGAACGATATTCGACCATGTCTATTCGCCCGACCTACCTGATCTTGCCCGCCGTCGCGATGCTGTTTTCCGGCTGCGCGATACTGACGTCGTCGCAGGAAAGCAAGTTGACCTGCCACATACCGCGCGCCGTCTACCCGGATACCGCGAAGCCGCTCACGCGCCCGGCGACCGTGCTCGTGCGCGCGCTGATGACGACGTCCGGCGAAGCGCAGAACGTCACCGTGACGACCAGCAGCCGCAATGCGGCTGCCGACCGCGCGGCCGTCGACGCGATGACGCACGCGACCTGCGTGCAGACGGGCGCGACCGCGAACCCGTTCCTGCTGACCCAACCGTTCGTATTCGAGCCGCAGCGCGGCCAGTGATGCATGGGCGGCGCGCCCTGCGTGCGGGTTGCTGTCCGGTTTCCTTTCCTGCCGGCCGCTTCGTTGCGCATGGCCACTGACAGTCGGTGCGCGGCCTGCGCAGCGCACACGCCCGACGTTCAGTGCTGCGGCATCAGGTTCGCGCCGCGGCAAGCCGGCTCGGCCGCCGTGCTCAGCCCGAGCAGCGTGAACCCGTTGCGTTCCTGGCGAATCAGCGCATAGTGCCGCGCAACCGTTTCGCCGGTGCTGCCCGTCAGATCGAGCTCGACCTGAAAGCGGTCCTTGCTGTCCGAGCAGCCGCGCACCGGGCCGTACGCGAACCCCCGGCCGGCCGCCTTGCCGGCCTTGTCGAACGCCTGCCGGCCTTTCAGTGCGGCCGCTGCGGCGGCGGGCTCGCTCCATTCGCGCGCCAGCGCATCGTCGACCTTCAACCATTCGTCGACGAAATCGCGGCCGTTGAGCGCGACGGGCTGTACGCGCTGTACGGTGCCGCCGTCGACGCGATAGCGAAAGATGCCCGGCCGTGTCATCACTTCGCTGTCCATCGAGCCGACCGTCGCGCGCACCTCGAAGCCGTCGGGGCGCACCTTGAACCGGATCGGGTTTTCGTCGAGCACGTAGTCGTTCGCGGAATGGAACACCGTGCGTTGCGCAGCCGAGCCGTTGGCCGGTGCGACCACGTCCGCGGCGAACTGGCTCCAGCGCGACGCGCACCACGGCGTGCCGTGGACGACCGCGACCTGCCCGCCGGGCAGCGCCGAGAACCAGAATCCGGCACCGTACGCGCCGCCGATGTCCTTGTAGTCGTCGGCCTGCCAGCGCAGCACGCGCCGCCAGCCGCCGTTTTCCCATGCGTAAGCGGTGAGCAGGTTGTCGTCGCCGCATGCGATGTCGAAGCCGGCGCGCACGAAGAGCAACGGGCGGGATGTGCCGCCGCGTTCGACGTCGACGTCCGGATTGCGACCGAACGCCGATTCGCCGTCTTTCGGCTGGACGGGCCGGGCCGGCACGCCGAGCGCGGCCGCGAGCGTGCGTTTCAGCGCGACCGGATCGACCTGTTCGTCGCTGCAAGCGAGCCGCGCATCGATCGTGCCGACGAGCGCCTGCTTGTAAGCACGCAGCGCATCGCGCAGCGGCGGCGAAATGTCGACGCCGCCGCCGTCGCTCGGCGGAATTCGGATCTGCTGCACGCGGTGCTGCGCGTCGATGGCCGCGCGCGCGGCCGTGTCGGCAGCGGGGCAGGCGCCGGCGGCCGATGCGGCAGCCGGCAGCAGGGAGAGCGCGCACAGCAGCGGCGCGCCGTATTTCAGCGTGAGGTTCTTCATTGGTGATGTGTTTTTCTGGCTTTTTATCGTTCGAACGGGGCATCGCTACGGCCGACGATGCCCCGTGAATGGCTGCTGTTGCTGCTGGCGCTTAACCCGCCGCGTCGTCCGCCTTCCAGTCCCCCGACTTCCCGCCGCGCTTCTCGCGCACGCTCACGTCGGTGATCACCATCCCGCGATCGACGGCTTTGCACATGTCGTAGACGGTCAGCAGCCCGACCTGCACGGCGGTCAGCGCTTCCATCTCGACGCCGGTCCGGCCGAACGTCTCGACCTGCACGACGCAGTGGACGCCCGGCAGCGCGTCGTCGAGTTCGAACTCGACGGCCACGCGCGTCAGCGCGAGCGGGTGGCACAGCGGGATCAGGTCGGCCGTGCGCTTGGCGCCCTGGATGGCCGCGATGCGCGCGACGCCGAGCACGTCGCCTTTCTTGGCCTTGCCGTCGCGAATCAGTGCGAACGTGGCCGGCAACATCCGGATCGTGCCGCGCGCGATCGCGATGCGCTGGGTTTCCTGCTTGCCGCCGACGTCGACCATGTGCGCATGGCCGGCGGCATCGAAATGGGTGAGTCCTGACATGTCATGCTCCAGTGGAACGGCGTGCTCGCGCGAGCACGTCCCGCGGTCCTGCTTCGCGATCAGGCAGGGCGCCGTATCCCCTCTCCGCACCCCGATCCGATCCAACGTTTCAACGGGCGCCTATCATAGCAGCGGCATTCGCGGCGCCGGGTACGCAGATGGCGCGTATGCCGCACGGGACAGTCGCGATGCCGCCGGTACAATGACCCGAATGTTCAGACCAAACGCCGCGAAGCGCGCCCGGCGCGCGGGACGGCGTCGTTTTCATCCTGCCATGCGTGTCAAACAGTTGCTTGCCGTGTCGCTGTCGGTGGCGCTCGCATTGCCGCCGAGCAGCCACGCGCAGAGCGCGTCCGCGCCGCCGCTCGAATCGGCGGCCGGCGGCGCCCGGTCGATTTCCACCGTGCCATCCGGTATCGCGGCCGGCGTGTTCGGCACCTACGGCGGCGCGGAGAGCCGATTTTCGGACGCAGGCGGCGCGTCGGCGCCGGCCGCGAGCCTGCGTGCGCCGCTTCGCTCGCTCGAGCTGCCCGACCTTGGCGACGGTTCCGGCGGTTCGCTGACGCCGCAGGCCGAGCGCCGGCTCGGCGAGCGTGTGATGCGTGAAGTGCGGCGCGATCCCGACTATCTCGACGACTGGCTCGTACGCGACTACCTGAACGCGATGGCGGCGCGGCTCGCGGCCGCGGCGGCCGCGCGCTTCATCGGCGGCTACACGCCGGACTTCGACCTGTTCCCGGTTCGCGATCCGCAGATCAACGCGTTCTCGATGCCGGGCGGTTTCATCGGGATCAACAGCGGGCTCGTCGTCACGACGCAGACGGAATCGGAGCTCGCGTCGGTGGTCGGCCACGAGATGGGGCACGTGCTGCAGCGGCACATCGCGCGGATGATCGGTGCGAACGAGAAGACCGGCTATACGGCGCTCGCGACGATGCTGCTCGGCGTGCTGGCCGGCGTGCTCGCGAGAAGCGGCGACCTCGGCAGCGCGATCGCTTTGGGCGGGCAGGCGTATGCGGTGGACAACCAGCTGCGCTTTTCGCGCTCGGCCGAGCGCGAGGCCGATCGCGTCGGCTTCCAGCTGCTCGCGGGCGCGGGCTATGACCCGTACGGGATGCCGGGCTTCTTCGAGCGGCTCGACCGCGCGTCAATGGGCGATGCGGGCGTGCCGGCCTATGCGCGCACGCACCCGCTGACCGGCGAGCGGATCGCCGACATGGAGGATCGCGCGCGCCGCGCGCCGTACCGTCAGCCGCGCCAGTCGGCCGAATACGGGTTCGTGCGCGCGCGACTGCGCGTCCTGCAGAACCGCGCGCCGACCGATATCGCGGCCGAGGCGCGGAGGATGCAATTCGAGATCGACGATCGCACCGCGCCGAACGTCGCGGCGAACTGGTACGGCATCGCGCTCGCGAAGGCGCTGCTCGGCGAGTACGACGCGGCCGGCAACGCGCTCGCGTCGGCGCGCACCGCGTTCGACGCGCGCGAGCGGCGCGTGGACGATCCGGCGACGAGTTCGCCGAGCCTCGACGTGCTGGCCGCCGATATCGCGCGCCGCGCGGGGCGGGCTGACGACGCGGTGCGACTTGCGGCACTCGCGCAGCGGCGCTGGCCGGCATCGCACGCCGCGATCGCCGCGCATCTTCAGGCGCTGATCGCGGCACGCCGGTTCGCCGAAGCGCAGGCGCAGGCACGCGCGCAGGCGAAGGCCGATCCCGAGCAGCCGGACTGGTGGGACTATCTTGCGAAGGCGAGCGACGGCAAGGGCGACCTGCCGGCGCGCCGCCGCGCGCTCGCGGAGAAGCTCGCGCTCGACGGCGCGTGGCCGTCGGCGATTCGCCAGCTGAAGGAAGCGCGCGACGCGAAGGACGTGTCGTTTTACGAGCAGTCGATGATCGGCGCGCGGCTGCTGGAATTCGAAGCGCGCTACAAGGAAGAGCGCGAAGACGAGAAGAACGGCCGCGGGTAGCGGCCGGCGTGCGGTAAAGGCGGGCGGAGCCGCTGCGGGTCAGTTGCCGCCGCGGATCGCGTCGCGAGCCTGTTGCGCCGGGCTTGCGATGTAGCCGAATCGCGTGGGCACATCGGCGCAGACGATGCTGCCGAGCGGCACGGTGCGGCCGTCGCGCCAGCGCAGCACCGGCGGTGCGGCATCGAAATCCGCGTGATCGGCGAACAGCCCGAGATCGTGGTCGTGCAGCGCCGCGATGCGCGGCGGCGTGCCCGCCGCGCGAAACAGCACGCCACCCGCGTCGTCGAGCCATGCTTCGTCCGGTTCGAGCGGCGCGCCGGTCTGGTCGGTGAGCGTGAGTTGCCCGTCGCGCTCGGCGAGCCGGACCACCCACGGCGTATAGGCGAGCTCGACGTACACGCGCTGCGGCCCGTTCTGGAAGAACCACTGGCCGTGCGCGTCGCATTCATAGTTGCGGCCGATGAACGCGTTCAGCGCCGCATGCCGGATCGGCGAGCCGAGTTCGCCGGCCGCCTGCGCGGCGTCATCGCGCAGCCGCCATTCGCCGCGCCGGTCGAGCAGCAGCCAGCCGGTACAGTGCGGCACGTCTGGCCATTTGGCGAGGGCCTGCCTGACGATGTCATCCATGGTCGACGAATTTGGAGCAATAGCCGAACACCCGCGCCGACAGCCAGTCGAGGCGGCCGGGGAACGGCCCGGTCATGAATCCCGCATGCCCGCCCGCCGCGGGCTGGTCGAGCTCGACGGCCGGCGATACGTCGGCCGGGCCCGGCAGCGCCGATTCAGGCAGGAACGGGTCGTTGCGGGCGTTGAGAATCAGCGTCGGCACGTCGATCGCGGGCAGCAGCGGCCGTGTCGTCGCCTTGGTCCAGTAGTCGTCCGCATCCGCGAAACCGTGCAGCGGCGCGGTCACGACCTCGTCGAAGTCGCGCATCGTCACGGCCTGCAGCATGGCTTCGCGGTCGAACAACCCAGGGTACTGGTCGAGCTTCGCGAGCGCCTTGCGCTTGAGCGTCTTCAGGAAGCTGCGGGTGTAGACCATCGCAAAGCCTTGCGACAGCGCGCGCCCGCCGGCGTGCACGTCGATCGGCGTCGAGATCGCGGCGGCCGCCCGCAGGATCGACGTGTCGCTGCGATGCTCGCCGAGCCAGCGCAGCAGCACGTTGCCGCCGAGCGACACGCCGGCCGCGACCAGCGGCCCGCGATGCTGCGCGGCAAGCCGGCGCAGGATCCAGTCGACCTCGGCGCTGTCGGCGAGATGGTAGAAGCGCGGCTGGCGGTTGATCTCGCCGCTGCAACTGCGGAAGTGCGGCACGACGGCGTGCCAGCCCTTCGCGCGCGCGGCGGCCATCATCGCGAGTGCGTAGTGCGAGCCGGAGCTGCCTTCGAGGCCGTGGAACAGCACGAACAGCGGCGCGTCGGGCTGCGGCGCGGCGCTGTCGAGATGCGCGACCCAGTCGAGATCGATGAAGTCGTGGTCGGGGGTTTCCCATCGCTCTCGTCGGTAAGCGACGACGGGGCGCCGCGCGAACAGCGCGGGCACGATGGTTTGCGCATGGCTGTTCGGCAGCCAGCGTGGTGCGCGATAGCGCAGGTTGTCGTCGTCGGGGGCCGGAGCCCCGGTCAGCGGCGATGTGGGCGGAGAAGCCGTACTCATGATCGCCCCGCGGATGCGTTGCTTCGTCTTTTCGTCAGTGCAGCGGACCCTGCCCATGACGGATCTTCGCGGCGAATTGTCCGGCCGCTTGTTCGGGAATCGGGCTCGCGTGAATATGCGCGATGCGCCACTCGCCGCGTTCGTGAATCATCACGTACGTGGCAAAAACCATGTCGGGTTCGGCCGTCAGGTCGGCCTGCTGATGCGCTTCGGCGATCGTATAGACGACCGTGCCGAGGCTGTCGTACACGCGGATGTCGAGCGGCTCGATCGTCACGGGGCGCGTGGCGAGCCGGTTGGCGAGCCCGCTGCGGATCTGGTCGAGGCCGTGCAGATGCTCGCCGTCCGCCCATACGCAGCTGGCGAAATCCTCGTCGATCCACAATCCCAGCAGCGCGTCGAGATTGGCATCGGCGACGGCCTGGTAGTAGGCGTTCAGCGTATCGGCGGCGGCTTCGAAGAGGCGGGCAAAACGTGGCATCGGGGTTATCTCTCGCGCGCGTCGCGCGCCGTATTCAGCACGGCGGCCCGGATGGAGCCGCCGTACACCGGTGAATCGGATTGCCCGGCGCGTCGTGCGACGCTGCCGGCCAGGGTCAGCGCTGCCCGACGAGCATGCCGCGCAAATCGCCGAATACCTGCTCGGGACCGAGTTCGCGCAGGCACTTCAGGTGGCCGAGCGGGCACTCGCGTTCGAAGCAGGGACTGCATTCGAGATGAAGCCATTGTACCTTCGCCAGGTCCGACAGCGGAGGGGTGTGGCGCGGATCGGTCGATCCGTACAGCGCGACGAGCGGCCGGCGTAGCGCGGCGGCAACGTGCATCAGCCCGGAATCGTTGGTGACCACCGCGTTCGCGCGCGCGATCAGCGCGCACGCCTCCGACAGCGAAGTCTGTCCGCACAGGTTGCGCACGTTCGGCGCGTGGTCGGCGATCGCCTGTGCCGCGGCGGCGTCCTTCTGCGAGCCGAGCGCGACGATCTGCGTGTACGGGAACGACTGATGGACGATGGTGGCGAGCGTCGCGAAGTGCTCGGGCGGCCAGCGCTTGGCCGGGCCGTACTCTGCGCCGGGGCAGAACACGACGAGCGGCTTGCGTGTATCGAGATTGAAACGCGCGGACACGCGCGCCGTCTCGTTCAGGTCGGCGTCGAGGCGCGGCGCGGGCAGCGTCTTCATCGATTCGGGCAGCTTCGCGCCCGGCGCGTACGCGAGCGCCGCGTAGTGAGCCGTCATCGGTGGCCGCTCGCCCGACTTGTCGGGGTTCGCGTGCCGCACGTTGAGCAGCCCGTAGCGGTGCTCGCCCGTGTAGCCGACCCGCAGCGGGATATTCGCGAGCCACGGGATCACCGCGGATTTCAGCGAATTCGGCAGCACGTACGCGGCGTCGTAGCCGACGTCGCGCAGGTCGCTCGCGAGCTGCCAGCGGCGCAGCAGCTGCAGCTTGCCGTGCGCGAGATCGGTCGCGTAGACATCGTGGATCTCGGGCATCCGTTCGAGCACGGGCGCGACCCACGAGGGCGCGACGGCATCGATCGCGATGCGGGGATGGTTTTTCTTCAGCAGCGCAAAAAGCGGCTGCGCCATCAATGCGTCACCGATCCAGTTCGGTGCGATAACCAGCGCTCGACGCATCAGGTCGACTTCCGATGTCGTAATGAAGCACGGCGCTCAGGCGCCGCGTTCGGGTTGCCAGAATGGAGAAGGGCGGCGCGCCGGCAATCCGGCTGCGCCGCCTTGCGGGTCGGCGGTCCTGCAAACCTGCAGGCCCGGCCGCCGGGGCTCAGTGGCCCTTGACGACCTCGCCGTCGCGCAGCTTGTAGCGCGTGCCGCAGTACGGGCAGCGTGCCTCGCCGTGCGAGACGTCGATGAAGACGCGCGGGTGAGCGCTCCAGCGCGCCATGGCCGGGTTCGGGCAGTACGCGGGCAGATCCTTGGCCGTCAGCTCGACCAGCGGCATTTCCTTGATTTCACTCATGAGACTTTCTCTTATCACTCTTTTGTGGGGCGGTCGGTGGCGCGGCGCGCTCAGACCTTCGTCAGCCAGTGCGCGTACTTCGCGTTCTTGCCCGACACGATATCGAAAAACGCCGACTGGAGCTTTTCCGTGACGGGGCCGCGCGCGCCGCTGCCGATCGTGCGGTTGTCGAGCTCGCGGATCGGCGTGACTTCGGCGGCCGTGCCGGTGAAGAACGCTTCGTCGGCCGTGTAGACCTCGTCACGCGTGATGCGCTTCTCGATCACCTCGATGCCGGCGTCCTTCGCGAGCGTGATGACGGTATCGCGCGTGATGCCATCGAGGCACGACGACAGGTCGGGCGTGTACAGCTTGCCGTTGTTCACCAGGAAGAAGTTCTCACCGGAGCCTTCCGACACATAGCCGTCGACGTCGAGCAGCAGCGCTTCGTCGTAGCCGTCGGCCGTCGCTTCCTGGTTCGCCAGGATCGAGTTCACGTACCAGCCCGACGCCTTCGCGCGCACCATCGACACGTTCACGTGGTGGCGCGTGAACGACGACGTCTTCACGCGGATGCCCTTCGCGAGGCCTTCCTCGCCGAGGTACGCGCCCCACGGCCATGCGGCGATCGCGACGTGGATCGTGTTGCCCTTCGCGGCCACGCCGAGCTTTTCCGAGCCGACCCAGATGATCGGGCGCAGGTAGCACGACTCAAGCTTGTTCTCGCGCACGACTTCGAGCTGCGCGGCTTCGAGCGTTTCCCGGTCGAACGGCACGTCCATCTGGAAGATCTTCGCCGAATTCAGCAGACGTTTCGTGTGCTCGTACAGGCGGAAGATCGCGGTGCTGCCGTCGGCCGACTTGTACGCGCGCACGCCCTCGAAGACGCCCATGCCGTAGTGCAGCGTGTGGGTCAGGACGTGGATCTTGGCGTCGCGCCAGTCGATCAGCTTGCCGTCCATCCAGATCTTGCCGTCGCGGTCGGCCATTGACATAGATTTCTCCTGGGATGCGGTTGTATGCAGCGTTGAGCCGGAAAGACGCTCATTTTAGCGTCATTTGAAGGCGATCCGGTCGGTCGGCGCGGGGCCGGCGCTATAATCGCCCGGTACCGATTCCAATAACGACGGGTCGTACCGGCAGGAGGCGCCGGCGTCCCGACGAACCGCCCGCTGCGGCCCGCTTCCCATGCTCGCTCGATTGTCCGCCACCGACCGCTTCGCGCTGATCCAGGGCGCGCGCGACTATTCCCCGACGTTGATGGCGATTTTCTCGTGGGGGCTCGTCACCGGCATCGCGATGAGCAAGTCGGTGATGACCCTCGGGCAGGCGAGCGCGATGTCGCTGCTGGTCTACGCGGGCTCGTCGCAGCTCGCGGTGCTGCCGCTCCTCGCGGCGAAGCTGCCGATCTGGACCATCCTGCTCACGGCCGCGATGGTCAACACGCGCTTCGTGATCTTCAGCGCCGGGCTTGCTCCCCATTTTTCCTACCTGCCGCTGTGGCGGCGCCTCGCGATCGGCTATTTCAACGGCGACGTGATCTACCTGCTGTTCCAGAAACAGGGCTTCGCGTACGGCCACGTGCCCGGCAAGGAGGCGTATTTCTGGGGGATGGCGCTCGCGAGCTGGCTGTCGTGGCAGGTGTCGTCGCTCGCCGGCATCCTGCTCGCGAGCGTCTTTCCCGCGAGCTGGGGGCTGGAGCTGGCCGGCACGCTCGCGCTGATTCCGATCATGGTGTCGGCGGTCGCGAACCGCTCGACGCTCGCGGCCGTCGCGGTCGCCGGTGTCGTGTCGCTCGTCGCGTTCGACCTGCCGTACCGGCTCGCGCTGCCGCTCGCGGTGCTCGCCGCGCTCGCGGCCGGCTGCACGGCCGATTTCTTCGTCGAGCGGGCCGACTGGCGGCGCATCCGCACCGAAACCGTGCACGAGAAGGAGATCGAATGAGCGCGACGGAAATCTGGATCGTCATCATCGGGATGACGATCGTCACGGCCGTCACGCGCGCGCTGTTCCTGATCGGCGGCGAACGCACCGTGCTGCCCGAGCGCGTGCAGCGCGCGCTGCGCTACGCGCCGGCCGCGGCACTGGTCGCCGTCGTGTTGCCCGACGTGCTCGAAACACCGGCCGGGCTGTCGTTCGCGCTGTCCAACCATCCGTTCTACGCGGCGCTCGCGGGCCTCGGCTGGTTCTTGTGGCAGCGCAGCATGCTCGGCACGATCGTCGTCGGGATGCTCGTGTTCACCGCGCTGCGCCTGATTTTCTGATGGGCCGCCGTTCCGGCCCGTCGGGTACCGGCCGCTCGTGCGGATGCATTGCTGCGTTGCGGCGATGTGTCCGTTCCCGCGCGCGATCCCAAATAGGCGGAATTCGCCGCCCGCGGGTCAGTCTACCGGGTGGATCGGCTAGAATGCCCGTTCGAGATTTTTTACCCGTGCGCGTCATGCGAACCGCCAGCCACGGCCGCATCCGGCGCCCTTTCGCGGCAGCCCGCGCACGTCCAGCGTGAACCCCCTTTCCCCATCCACTACTTCAATCTGTTCAACATGAGCCAAGTCAAGCGTCTTACCGACCTGATCGCCGCCGGCCAGCTCGCCGGCAAGCGGGTGTTCATCCGCGCCGACCTGAACGTCCCGCAGGACGACCAGGGCAACATCACCGAAGACACGCGCGTGCGTGCGTCCGTGCCGGCCATCCAGGCGGCGCTCGACGCTGGCGCGGCCGTGATGGTCACTTCGCACCTCGGTCGTCCGACCGAAGGCGAATTCAAGCCGGAAGACTCGCTCGCGCCGGTCGCGGCGCGTCTCGCCGAGCTGCTCGGCCGCGACGTGCCGCTCGTCTCGAACTGGGTCGAGAACGGCGTGAACGTCGCGCCGGGCCAGGTCGTGCTGCTCGAGAACTGCCGCGTGAACAAGGGCGAGAAGAAGAATTCGGACGAGCTCGCGCAGAAGATGGCGAAGCTCTGCGACGTGTACGTGAACGACGCGTTCGGCACCGCGCACCGCGCGGAAGCGACCACGCACGGCATCGCGAAGTACGCGCCGGTCGCGTGCGCGGGCCCGCTGCTGGCCGCCGAACTCGACGCGCTCGGCAAGGCGCTCGGCAACCCGGCACGCCCGCTGGTGGCGATCGTCGCCGGCTCGAAGGTGTCGACCAAGCTCACGATCTTGAAGTCGCTGGCCGGCAAGGTCGACCAGCTGATCGTCGGCGGCGGCATCGCGAACACCTTCATGCTCGCGGCCGGCCTGTCGATCGGCAAGTCGCTCGCGGAAGCCGACCTGGTCAACGAGGCGAAGGCGATCATCGACGAAGCGCGCGAGCGCGGCGCATCGGTGCCGATCCCGACCGACGTCGTGACGGCCAAGGAATTCTCGCCGACGGCCGCGGCCACGGTGAAGCAGGTCGCCGACATCGAAGCGGACGACATGATCCTCGACATCGGTCCCGATACGGCCAAGGCGCTCGCGAGCCAGCTCGAGAAGGCCGGCACGATCGTGTGGAACGGCCCGGTCGGCGTGTTCGAGTTCGACCAGTTCGGCAACGGCACCAAGACGCTCGCGGAAGCGATCGCCAAATCGTCCGCGTTCTCGATCGCGGGCGGCGGCGACACGCTCGCGGCCATCGCGAAGTACGGCATCCATGACCAGGTCAGCTACATCTCGACGGGCGGCGGCGCCTTCCTCGAGTTCCTCGAGGGGAAGAAGCTGCCGGCGGTGGAAGTGCTGGAAACGCGGGCGGCCTGAGCGTGGCGGCGCGCGCAGGGGTGACGAAGGCCGCGCGCTCCGCGAAAGCGGAGCAGCCGGCCGGCGCGGGCAAGCGCAAACGCGCGCCCGCGCGGGCGAACACCGCCCCGCGCGCACCGGCGGCCGCCGGCGACGCGGCCGAGCAGCACCACGAGATTCAGAACAAAGCGATGCCGGGCGCAAGCACCGGCACGCCCCCCGGAACGGCCGCCGCTGGGCCTGCCGCTTCCGGCTCTCGCAGCGTTTCACCCAGCGCATCCACCTTGATCCAGATGAGGAGTTTCATGCAGCGCGCCACCAAGATAGTCGCCACGATCGGCCCGGCTTCCAGTTCGCCGGAGATTCTGCTGCAGATGATGCAGGCGGGCCTCGACGTCGTGCGGCTCAATTTTTCGCACGGCACCGCCGACGATCACCGCCAGCGCGCCGAGATGGTGCGCGAGGCCGCCCGCAAGGTCGGCCGCGAGATCGCGATCATGGCCGACCTCCAGGGCCCGAAGATTCGCGTCGGCAAGTTCGAGAACGGCAAGACGACGCTCGAGCCGGGCCAGTCCTTCATCCTCGACGCGGGCTGCGAGCTTGGCAACGACGAGCGCGTCGGCCTCGACTACAAGGAACTGCCCCGTGACCTGCGCACGGGCGACCTGCTGCTGCTGAACGACGGCCTGATCGTGCTGACCGTCGAGCGCGTGCTCGGCGACGAGATCCACACGATCGTCAAGGTGGGCGGCGAGCTGTCGAACAACAAGGGCATCAACCGCCAGGGCGGCGGCCTGTCGGCCCCCGCGCTGACCGCGAAGGACATGGAGGACATCCGCACCGCGATGTCGCTCGGTGCGGATCTGGTGGCGGTGTCGTTCCCGAAGAACGCGACCGACATGGAAATGGCGCGCCAGCTCGCGAATATCGCGGGCGCGCCGTACGGCATCAAGCCGAAGATGATCGCGAAGATCGAGCGTGCGGAAGCGATTCCGGCGCTGCAGAGCATTCTCGACGCATCCGACGGCATCATGGTCGCGCGCGGCGACCTCGCGGTGGAAGTGGGCAACGCGGCCGTGCCGGCGCTGCAGAAGCGGATGATCCGGATGGCGCGCGAGTCGAACAAGCTCGTGATCACCGCGACGCAGATGATGGAATCGATGATCTACGCACCGGTGCCGACGCGGGCGGAAGTGTCGGACGTCGCGAACGCGGTGCTCGACGGCACCGACGCGGTGATGCTGTCGGCCGAGACGGCTGCCGGCAAGTACCCGGTCGTCACGATCGAGACGATGGCGGCCGTGTGCGTCGAGGCGGAAAAGTCCGAAGAGGTCGAGCTGGACAAGGATTTCCTCGACCGCACGTTCACGCGGATCGACCAGTCGATCGCGATGGGCGCGCTGTTCACCGCGTATCACCTGGGCGCGAAAGCGATCGTCGCGCTGACCGAATCGGGCGCGACCGCGCTGTGGATGTCGCGTCACTACACGCACGTGCCGATCTTCGCGCTGACGCCGCGCGTCGGCAGCGAGCGCACGATGGCGCTGTACCGGAACGTGACGCCGCTGCACGTCGACTTCAACAGCGACCGCGACTCGGCACTGCAGGCGGCGCTCGAGATCGTCGTCAAGCAGGGCTACGTGCAGCACGGCGACATGGTCGTGCTGACCGTCGGCGAGCCGATGGGGCAGGCGGGCGGCACCAACACGCTGAAGATCGTGCGGGTCGGCGAGCACTATTGAGCGCCGACTGAGCATCTGGCCGGCCTGCGGGCCGGCCCGATCGGCTGAGGAATCGATCCGACACCGTTTTTCACGCGAAAGCCGCGTGGGGTCCGAAGCCCCACGCGGCTTTTTTTCTCTTTTTTGCCCGCATTGTGCCGTGCCAACGTAACAAATTGCGAGTCGGCGCCACCGGGCGGTCGGAATCGGAGGCGCTTCGCGATAAAATGCGGCTATTCGACGCTCAGCCGCGCCGCGCCACCCCGGTTCGACCGGGAGCGCCGCGCCGGCGTCAGGGCGCACCGGTTTTCATTCCAAGGAGTTCCACAATGCCTCTCGTATCAATGCGTCAATTGCTGGACCACGCGGCAGAGCACGGTTACGGCCTGCCGGCCTTCAACGTGAACAACCTGGAGCAGGTCCAGGCGATCATGGCGGCGGCGGACCAGGTCGGCGCGCCCGTGATCATGCAGGCATCGGCCGGCGCGCGTAAGTACGCGGGCGAGCCGTTCCTGCGCCACCTGATCGAAGCAGCCGTCGAGTCGTACCCGCACATCCCGGTCGTGATGCACCAGGATCACGGCCAGTCGCCGGCAGTCTGCATGGCCGCGATCCGCAGCGGCTTCACCAGCGTGATGATGGACGGCTCGCTGGAAGCCGACGGCAAGACGGTCGCGTCGTACGAGTACAACGTCGACGTGTCGCGCAAGGTCGTCGAGATGGCGCACTCGATTGGCGTGACGGTCGAAGCCGAACTCGGCGTGCTCGGCTCGCTCGAGACGATGAAGGGCGACAAGGAAGACGGTCACGGCGCGGAAGGCACGATGACCCGCGAGCAGCTGCTGACCGATCCGGAGCAGGCCGCCGACTTCGTCAAGCTCACGCAGTGCGATGCGCTCGCGATCGCGATCGGCACGTCGCACGGCGCGTACAAGTTCTCGAAGAAACCGACGGGCGACATCCTGTCGATCCAGCGCATCAAGGAAATCCACGCGCGCATCCCGAACACCCACCTCGTGATGCACGGTTCGTCGTCGGTGCCGCAGGAACTGCTGGCCGAGATCCGCGAATTCGGCGGCGACATGAAGGAAACCTACGGCGTGCCGGTCGAGGAAATCCAGGAAGGCATCAAGCACGGCGTGCGCAAGATCAACATCGACACCGACCTGCGTCTCGCGATCACCGGTGCGATCCGCCGCTACCTGTTCGAGAACCCGGGCAAGTTCGATCCGCGCGACTACCTGAAGCCCGCGCGCGAAGCGGCGAAGCAGGTCTGCGTCGACCGCTACCTCGCGTTCGGCTGCGAAGGCCAGGCCGGCAAGATCAAGCCGGTGTCGCTCGACAAGATCGCCGAGCAGTACAAGTCCGGCGCGCTCGCACAGGTCGTGCGCTGAGACTGTAGTACGATTGCCGCGCCCGATGCTGGCATCGGGCAACGGCAAGGCCGCCCGGCCGGGTCTGATCCGGCCCCGGGCAGCCGCTCCGTCCGGCCGAACGAGGGCCGGCCGGCAACCGCCCGGGCGCCGTCGCCCGGCCGGTTCGCCGACGTATTGCAAGACCGCCGTTCCCGCCTGCCGCGGGGAACGGCGTTTCCCTTTTGGTTTGGCTCCTTATCTGCGAAAAGACGATGTCTACCCTCTACGAATCCACGCTCCGCTCGCTGCCGCTCCTCGGCCGCGGCAAGGTCCGCGATAACTACGCGGTCGGCAACGACAAGCTTCTGATCGTCACGACCGATCGCCTGTCGGCATTCGACGTGGTGATGGGCGAGCCGATTCCGAACAAGGGCCGCGTGCTGAACCAGATGGCGAACTTCTGGTTCGACAAGCTCGCGCACATCGTGCCGAACCACCTGACGGGCGACGCGCCGGAAGCCGTCGTCGCGGCCGACGAGGTCGAGCAGGTGAAGGGCCGCGGCGTGGTCGTCAAGCGCCTCGAGCCGATCATGATCGAAGCGGTCGTGCGCGGCTACCTGGCCGGCAGCGGCTGGAAGGAATACCAGGCGTCGGGCGCCGTGTGCGGCGTGCCGCTGCCGGCAGGCCTGCAGAACGCGCAGAAGCTTCCCGAGCCGATCTTCACGCCGGCCGCGAAGGCCGAGATGGGCGAGCACGACGAGAACATCACGTTCGAGGAAACCGAGCGCCGCATCGGCACCGAGCTGGCCGCGACGATCCGCGACATCTCGATCAAGCTGTACAAGGAAGCGGCCGACTACGCGGCAACGCGCGGCATTATCATCGCCGACACGAAGTTCGAATTCGGCCTCGACAACCACGGCAAGCTGTACCTGATGGACGAAGTGTTGACGGCCGACTCGTCACGCTTCTGGCCGGCTGACCAGTACGAAGTCGGCACGAACCCGCCGTCGTTCGACAAGCAGTTCGTGCGCGACTGGCTCGAGGCGCAGCCGTGGGGCAAGACGGCGCCGGCGCCGGCGCTGCCGGCCGACGTCGTCGAGAAGACGGCCGCGAAGTACCAGGAAGCGCTCGAGCGCATCACGGGCCAGGCGCTCGCCTGATCGGGGAACGGAACACATGAGCGAAGTTCAGACTGCCCACACGCACAGCGCGCCGCTCGTCGGCGTGCTGATGGGTTCGAGTTCCGACTGGGACGTGATGAAGCACGCGGTTGCCATCCTGCAGGAATTCGGCGTGCCGTACGAAGCGAAGGTCGTGTCCGCGCACCGGATGCCCGACGAGATGTTCGACTATGCCGAGAAGGCGCGCGAGCGCGGGCTGCGCGCGATCATCGCGGGCGCCGGCGGCGCCGCGCACCTGCCCGGCATGCTGGCCGCGAAAACCACGGTGCCGGTGCTCGGCGTGCCGGTCGCGAGCAAGTACCTGAAGGGTGTCGATTCGCTGCACTCGATCGTGCAGATGCCGAAGGGCGTGCCGGTCGCGACGTTCGCGATCGGCGAGGCCGGCGCTGCGAACGCCGCGCTGTTCGCGGTGTCGATCCTGTCCGGCAACTCGGTCGACTATGCGAACCGGCTTGCCGCGTTCCGCGTGCGTCAGAACGAAGCCGCGCACGCGATGGTGCTGCCGCCGCTGGAATGACGGCGCACCGGCGGCCGCGCGTCGCGGCCGCCTGACCTCCCCACTGCGGCGGGCAGCGCCCGCCGCGACCGACCACTGACATGACCGCAACTCCTGATTCCGTTTCCCCGATCCTGCCCGGCGCGTGGCTTGGCATGGTCGGCGGCGGCCAGCTCGGCCGCATGTTCTGCTTTGCCGCCCAGTCGATGGGCTATCGCGTCGCCGTGCTCGATCCCGATCCGGCGAGCCCCGCCGGCGCGGTCGCCGACCGCCACCTGCGCGCGGCCTACGACGACGAAGCCGCGCTCGCCGAGCTGGCCGACCTGTGCGACGCGGTGTCGACGGAGTTCGAGAACGTGCCGGCCGCGAGCCTCGATTTCCTCGCGCGCACGACGTTCGTCGCGCCGGCCGGCCGCTGCGTCGCGATCGCACAGGACCGGATCGCGGAGAAGCGCTTCATCGAAGCGTCGGGCGTGCCCGTCGCGCCGCACGTCGTGATCGAATCGCCGGCGGCACTCGCCGCGCTCGACGATGCCGCGCTCGACGCGGTGCTGCCGGGCATCCTGAAGACCGCGCGGCTCGGCTATGACGGCAAGGGCCAGGTGCGTGTGAGCACCGCGCAGGAAGCGCGCGACGCGCATGCGGCGCTGAACGGCGTGCCGTGCGTGCTCGAGAAGCGCCTGCCGCTGAAATACGAAGTGTCGGCGCTGATCGCGCGCGGCGCGGACGGCCGCTCGGCCGCGTTCCCGCTCGCGCAGAACGTGCATCACAACGGCATCCTCGCGCTGACGGTCGTGCCCGCGCCGGCCGCCGATGCCGCGCGCGTCGAAGAGGCGCAGCGGGCCGCCGTGCGGATTGCCGATACGCTCGACTACGTCGGCGTGCTGTGCGTCGAATTCTTCGTGCTGGAAGACGGTTCGTTCGTCGCGAACGAGATGGCGCCGCGCCCGCACAACTCCGGCCACTACACGGTCGATGCGTGCGCAACGAGCCAGTTCGAGCAGCAGGTGCGCGCCATGACGCGCATGCCGCTCGGCAACCCGCGCCAGCATTCGCCGGCCGCGATGCTGAACATCCTCGGCGACGTGTGGTTCCCGAACGGGGCCGCGGCCGATGCCGTCACGCCGCCATGGGACACGGTCGCGGCGATGCCCGCCGCGCACCTGCACCTGTACGGCAAGGAAGACGCGCGCGTCGGCCGCAAGATGGGTCACGTGAACTTCACGGCTGAAACGCGCGACGAAGCCGTTGCCGCGGCCACCGCGTGCGCGCAGCTGCTGCGCGTGCCGCTCGACTGAGCCGGCCGATGTCCATCGATCTTCCGAACTCGGTGACGGCCGCGCAGATCGACGCGGCCGCCGCGCTGCTCGATGCGGGTCAGCTCGTCGCCTTTCCGACCGAAACCGTCTACGGGCTTGGCGGTGACGCGGCGAATCCCGAGGCCGTCGCGCGCATCTACGCGGCGAAGGGGCGCCCCGCGAATCATCCGGTGATCGTGCACCTGCCGCCGGGCGGCGATCCCGGTTACTGGGCCGACGATCTGCCGGCCGACGCGCAGGCGTTGATCGATGCGTTCTGGCCGGGCCCGCTGACGCTGATCCTGAAGCGTCATGCGCGCATTCCGGACGCCGTGAGCGGCGGCCAGGATTCGGTCGGGCTGCGCTGCCCGTCGCATCCGGTCGCGCAGGCGCTGCTGGCCGCGTTCAGCGCGCGGCGCGGCGGGCATGGCGGCGTGGCCGCACCGTCCGCGAACCGGTTCGGCCATGTGAGCCCGACCACCGCGCAGCACGTACGCGACGAATTCGGCGACACCGTACACGTGCTTGACGGCGGCGCATCGGAAGTCGGCATCGAATCGACGATTCTCGACCTGTCGCGCGGCTTTCCGGCGCTGCTGCGTCCGGGCCACGTGACGCCGCAGCAGATCGCCGACGTGCTCGGTCGCGCCCCGCGGCTGCCGGACGGCAGCGACGCGACCGCGCCGCGTGCGTCGGGTACGCTGAAAGCGCATTACGCGCCGCGCACGCCGCTCGCGCTGCTGCCGTTCGACGCGCTCGAGCCGCTGCTCGCGGCCGCGCAGACCGACGGCGAGCGTGTCGCGCTCGTCGCACGCGCGTCGCGCGCGGGACGCTGGGCGCAGGCCGACGGCGTGCATTTCGTCGCGGCGCCGGAAGATCCGCAGGCGTATGCGCGCGACCTGTACGGGATGCTGCGTGCGCTCGACCGCGCGCAGGTTGCGCGGATTCTCGTCGAGAAGCTGCCCGAGACCGTCGAATGGATCGCGGTCAACGATCGCCTCGGCCGCGCGGCGGCCGCGTTCGAAGCCCGCGATTGACGCCAATCCCGGCACTGGAATGAAAAAACGCCCGACCGGCAATCCGGTCGGGCGTTTTCGTTTCGGCGTGTGGCCGGCTGCTTACTTGCCGACGCCGGACTTCGCGATCTGCTGTTCGACGTACTGCGCAAACAGGGCATGCAGGTGCGTCGTCGGGTGGACCGTGTCGGCGAACATGTAGGTCTGGTCCGCGTTCGCGACCGTGTAGGTCTGCGGCGAGCAGAACAGCGACGAGCCGAATGCGGTTGCGTCCGCGACGCCGTACTGCGTGGCGGCCTGGACCATCGCCTTCAGGTTGCAGGCGGTGTCGGTGTTCGACACGCTGAAGCCGTTCGCCTGGTAGTTGGCCGCGATGCCGTCCTGCCACGTGAACGAATCGACCACCGCGTACTTCGTCGTGTCGACCTTCAGCGCGGCGAGCGTGCCGACGAGCGTCTGGTTGAACAGCCCCGACAGTTGCGTGAACGCGGCTTGCGTGCCGCCCTGCAGCGCGAGCGGCGTGCCGCCGATGTCCGGCACGTTCGCGACGAACACGTGCGTTGCGCCAGCCGCGACGATCTGCTGGACGATCCCGCCGAGCTGCTGCGCGGCCAGGCCGATCGCCTGCGCTGCCGCGAGCTGGGCGGCCGGCGTGTTGCCTTGCGCCTGCGCGACTTGCGCCTGGTAGAAGATGTCGTTCGCGCCGCCGTTGATCAGCACGATCTGGCCGGCGTTGAAGCTGCCGTGCTGCGACAGGTACTGCTTGACCTGGTCGGCGATCGGCGTCGTGGTCGCCTGCGCGTAGTCGGCGTTCGGCACGCTGGCGTCCGCGTGGCCGATGCCCGGCTGTTGCGTCACGCGCGAGCCGCCCTGGGCGTAGCCGAGGCCGCCGGTGGCCTGCAGCGGAATGCCGAAGCCGCCCTGGTTCGCGGGTTGCAGCGTGTCGCCGTAGTACTGCGCGACGTCCTGCGTCCACACCTGGCCCGGGTTGGTCGTGAATCGGCCGCCGCCGAAGCCGAGCTTGATCTGCGAGTAGGTGCCGGCGTCGGACAGGCTGTCGCCGAACGACACGATCTGCATTTTTACGCCCGACGGTGGCGTGTTCGATGCGCTGCTGCCGTTGTTGTCGTCACCGCCGCCGCATGCGGCGAGCAGCGCGAGCGCGGCGCCGGCGATCGCGACTTGCGCGGTGCGCAGCATGCGCCGACGGGTGCGGGCGGGTGCGTGTTGTTGTGTCTGCATCGTTCGATCTCCTCGTAGATATGGCCTGATGTGTTTCTCATCTGCCGCATGCCTGCTCGGTTCCGGGCTGCGCGGCGGCCGTTGGCTGAAACGGTTTATTGGTCTCGCGCAGCCGCAAGCGGCACGGTGCGCGGATCGGGGTTCGCGGCCTCGGCAACCTGCGCATGATAAGCGCTCGCCCATTCGGGCGGGCCGAAAATCGCGCGCAGCTTGTTGCGCCAGCCGTCGACGCGCAACGCGTCGCCGGCCATCGATATCCACTCGTGGAACGTCGCGACGAGCGGGTTGTTCGAGTCGAGCCGCTCGACGATCCCGTACTGCGGCGGATCGTCGGGCGTTTCCTCGACATAGCTGCCGAACAGGCGATCCCAGATCACAAGGACGCCTGCGTAATTGCGGTCGATGTAGCGCGGGTTGCGCGCATGGTGTGCGCGGTGGATCGACGGCGTGTTCAGCACGTATTCGAGCCAGCCGAGCTTGCCGATCGCCTGCGTGTGCACGAAGAACTGGAACGCGAGGTTGATCAGCACGATGCCGACGACCTGTTGCGGCGGAAAGCCTGCGAACGCGAGCGGCAGCCAGAACACCCACATCCCCGCGACCGGGTACATCAGGCTCTGGCGGAACGCGGTCGAGAAATTCATCCGTTCGGACGAGTGGTGCACGACGTGCGCGGCCCACAGCCAGCGCACCCGATGGCTTGCGCGATGGAATACGTAGTAGAGGAAATCCTGCGCGACGAACAGCACCGCGAACGACAGCCAGCCGTCGTGCCACGTGAACAGGCGATAGTGCTGGTAGCAGTACGCATAGACGGGGATCACGAACAGCCACGCGATCTTGTCGGCGCCCTGGTGCATCAGCGCGAGCGCCGCGTTGCACAGCGTGTCGCGCCACGCATAGACAGGGTCCTGCGCACGAGTGCGGGCGAGGTGCCAGGCCTCCCACGCGATGCAGAGCAGGAAGACGGGCGCCAGCGCGAGCAGAAGCAATTCGACGTCGAATCGCATGGGCGTGTCTCCTTCTTTCCCCTGCAAGCCTTGAGGCCGGGCGTATGGCCCGTTGTAGATATCGGTCAGGCCAACAGCCTACGCAATCGCCACGCGCTAGGCGAGGGGGGAGCGTAGAGGGTTCCCTCTGAGGACAGGGTTTTTACGGAAGCCGCGCGGCACGGGGCCGGGCGGTATGGCCCTGTTTTGCGGGCGCGGATGGTGCGCAGTGCGTCGCGCGCCGGAGGCGGCTACCGTTTCAAACCGGGGAGGGCTGAGTTCGGTGTGCAGGCGCGCGGGCAGGTCGTCCCGGCGGCCCGCCAGGTCGACCCGTTGTGCGGGTGCGTCCCGACGCCGAGGCGAGCCGACGCGCGCCGGCAGCAGGCCCGCCGTGTGTCGCGGCGCGCGGAAACGTCAGTGGGCGCCTGCGTAGATCCACTCGAGCAGCGAGTCGTGCGCGGCGCGCGCGCCTTCCGCGTGATCGTTGTTGATGAAGCTCACGACGACGTAGCTCTGGCCGTCCGCACCGGCGACGTAGCCGGCGATCGCACGCACGTCGCGCAGCGTACCAGTCTTGATGTGCGCGTTGCCGAGCACGCCGGCGTTGGTGAGGCGGTTCTTCATCGTACCGTCGATGCCGGCGATCGGCAGCGAATCGATGAAGGCCTGCGCGACGGGGCTCGCGTTCGCGGCCTGCAGCAGCGCGGCGAGTGACAGCGCGCTCACATGCTCTTCGCGCGACAGTCCCGAGCCGTTTTCGAGCACGAGGTCGGGCATCGCGATGCCGTTCTTCTGCAGGAACGCCTGGATCACGCGGCTCGACTGCTCGGGCGTCGCGGGCGGCTTGCCGCTGACCGCGCCGATCGTCAGGAACAGGTTGCGCGCCATCACGTTGTTGCTGAACTTGTTGATGTCGTAGACGATGCTGCCGAGCACCGGGCTGTGATGCACGGCGAGGGGCCGCGCGGCGGCCGGCACCTTGCCTTCGCTCACCGGCCCCGCGATCGTGCCGCCGTCCTGCTGCCACAGCGCGAGAAAGCCGCGCGCGAAGAACGTCGTGTGATCGAGGATCGCGAGGTTGGTCGTGTGCGCGCCGCAACGCAGCGGGTAGTCGCCGGCGAACGAGGCGGTCATGATCCCGCTGCCGGCGGTCAGCGTCGGACGCGCGGCCGCGGCGGCCGCGCTGCACGAGCCGGTGCCTTCGACCAGCTGGTTGTCGATCGACAGGTCCGCGAGCGGCGGCAGCACGTCGACGGCCACCTTGCCGTCGTCGCCCGGCGTGACGGTGAACGACACGGCCTTGAACGCGTACAGAAGCGGATCGGGGCCGACGTTGTACGGCGCGCTCGCGTCGTCGTCGAACGACGGGAGATCGCGCGTCGATGCCGCGAAGTAGCTCTTGTCGAGCACCAGGCCGCCGCTCACGCGCTTGACGCCGGCCTTGCGCAGCTTGTCGACGAGGTCGATCAGCTCTTCGGGCACGAGCTTCGGATCGCCGGTGCCCTTGATGTACAGGTTGCCCTGCAGCGTGCCGTCGGGATCGATCGTGCCGTCCGTGTAGGCGGTCGTGCGCCAGCGGTAGTCGGGGCCGAGGATCGACAGGCCCGAGAAGGTCGTCACGAGCTTCATCGTCGAGGCGGGCAGCATCGGCCGGCTCGCATTCCACGCGATCAGCGGTTCCGGATCGCCGACGCGCTCGACGACGACGCTCATCGCCGACGCCGGCACCTTCGCGCGCTGCAGCGCGACGAGCACGGACGCCGGCAGGCCGGCCGCGCGTGCGGCGGGCGACACGACGGTCGTCTTGTGCGCTTCCTTGTGGGATTTCTTGCGGGCCTGCGCGGCAGGCGCGAAGGCGAGGGCCGTGCAGGTGGCGACGATGGCGGCTACCCGCAGGCAGGCGCGGGGGGCGAACCGGGTGGAAAGATCGGAAATCGGCATGAGCGAATACGGGAGAAGCACGACGTTCGGGCAGGGCGCGCGCGGCGCCAAAGCGCACATTGTAGAGACAAGTCCGGACAGCCTCCTTGCAATCCGCCTTTCTGTTGCATTGCACGGTGCCGCGCATGCGATTCGCGGCGCTACAATGGTCGGCGTGTTTGACTTGCCCCATGGATGCCTGTCCCGATGCGGATTCTGCTTGTCGAAGATGATCGAATGATTGCCGAAGGCGTGCGCAAGGCGCTGCGCTCGGACGGCTTTGCGGTCGACTGGGTTCAGGACGGCGACGCCGCCCTGACGGCGCTCGGCGGCGAGGCGTACGACCTGCTGCTGCTCGATCTCGGCCTGCCGAAGCGCGACGGCATCGACGTGCTGCGCACGCTGCGCGCACGCGGGCTGGCGCTGCCGGTGCTGATCGTCACCGCGCGCGACGCGGTGGCCGATCGCGTGAAGGGGCTCGACGCGGGCGCCGACGACTACCTCGTCAAGCCGTTCGACCTCGATGAACTGGGCGCGCGGATGCGCGCGCTGATCCGCCGTCAGGCCGGGCGCAGCGAATCGCTGATCCGCCATGGCACGCTGACGCTCGATCCCGCTTCGCACCAGGTAACGCTCGACGGCGTGCCCGTCGCGTTGTCCGCGCGCGAGTTCGCGCTGCTCGAGGCGCTGCTCGCACGGCCCGGCGCGGTGCTGTCGAAGAGTCAGCTCGAAGAGAAGATGTACGGCTGGGGCGAGGAGATCGGCAGCAACACGGTCGAGGTCTACATCCACGCGCTGCGCAAGAAGCTCGGCTCGGACCTGATCCGCAACGTGCGCGGGCTCGGCTACATGGTCGTCAAGGAAAGCTGACGCGTGAGGTCGATTCGTCATCAATTGCTGATCTGGCTGCTCGCGATCGTCGTCGCGGGCGTGGGCATCGCGGGCTGGCTCATCTACCGGCAGGCGCTCGCCGAGGCGAACGAACTGTTCGACTACCAGCTGCAGGAAATCGCGGCGGCCCTGCCGTCCGAGCCGTTCTCGCAGGTGTTCGGTTCGCGCACCAACGGCGACGAAGGCATCGTGATCCAGATATGGAACCGCAACGGCGTGCTGATGTACTTCTCGCATCCGCGTGCGCCGATCGCGCCGCGCGCGGAGCTCGGCTTCTCGACCGAGCGCACCGATCGCGGCGAATGGCGCGTGTACGGCGCGATCGTCGGCGACAACGTCGTGCAGCTCGCGCAGCCGCTGTCGGTGCGTAACCGGCTCGCGGCGAACGTCGCGCTGCGCACGCTGTGGCCGCTGATCGTGCTGCTGCCGTTCCTCGGCGCGGCCGTGTGGGTGATCGTCGGGCGCGGGCTCGCACCGCTCGGCCGCGTGACGCGCGCGGTCGAGGCACGCCGGCCGGAAGCGCTCGATCCGCTCCCCGATGCGCGCCTGCCGCTCGAGGTGCAGCCGCTCGTACGGGCGCTGAACGGGCTGCTCGCGAGGCTGTCGGCCGCGCTCGACACGCAGAAGGCCTTCGTGGCCGACGCCGCGCACGAACTGCGCACGCCGCTCGCGGCCGTGCAGATTCAGGCGCAGCTCGTCGCCCGTGCGAAGGACGACGCATCGCGCCGCGAGGCGGTCGCGGATCTCCAGGACGGCGTGTCGCGTGCGACGCGCCTCACGGAGCAACTGCTCGCGCTCGCACGCGCCGAACCGGATGGCGCGACGATGCGCGAGCCGGTCGACCTGCAGGCGCTGCTCGCCGAATGCGTGGCCGCGCTGGCGCCGCTCGCGCAGCGGCGCGACATCGATCTCGGTTTCGAGGAGACGCGCGCGGCGAGCGTCGTCGCGGACGTCGGCGCGCTGCGCGTGATGTTCGGCAACCTGCTCGACAACGCGGTGAAGTACACGCCGGACGGCGGCCGCATCGACGTGTCGCTGACCCGCGACGCGGCCGGTCGCGCATGCGTGCAGATCGGCGACAGCGGGCCCGGCATTCCGGCCGACGAGCGCGAGCGCGTGTTCGACCGCTTCTACCGCGACAGCTCCGCGCGGGCGCGCACCGACGTGTCGGGCAGCGGGCTCGGGCTCGCGATCGTCAAGCGCGTGGCAGCGCAGCAGGGCGCGACGGTGTCGCTCGGCGACGCGGCCGCGGGCGGCCTGCTCGTCAGCGTCGTGTTCCGCGATGCCGAGATGCCGGCCGAGGCGCCGCAGCCGTCCGAATCCGTGTGAAGAACGCCGCCGGGCGGGCGCCGGCGGCCGCTTAAGCCCCGCTTAAGGCTGATTAAGCCTCCTTTAAGTCAGGGTCGTTACGCTGCGTTCTAACAAAGAGGAGGTCCTACGATGAACACCCGATTCCTTGCGCGCGGCGCCGTCGCGGTCGCCGTGGCGGCCGCCCTGTCCGCCGGCTACGTCGCCGGCACGCGCCGCGCCGATCCGCAGATCATCACGCCCGCGCAGGCAGCCGCGCTGATGCCGGCCGAAGCGGCCGCCAAGACCGGCATCCCCGATTTCTCGGGGCTCGTCGAGACCTACGGCCCGGCGGTCGTGAACATCAGCGCGAAGCACGTCGTGAAGCAAGTGTCGCGGCGCGTACCGCAGCCGCAACTGCCGATCGACCCGAGCGATCCGTTCTACCAGTTCTTCAAGCATTTCTACGGCCAGGTGCCGGGCATGGGCGGCGACGCGCAGCCGGACGACCAGCCGAGCGCGAGCCTCGGTTCCGGGTTCGTCATCAGCTCCGACGGGTACATCCTCACCAATGCGCACGTGATCGACGGCGCGAACGTCGTCACGGTCAAGCTGACCGACAAGCGCGAATACAAGGCGAAGGTCGTCGGCTCGGACAAGCAGTCCGACGTCGCCGTGCTGAAGATCGACGCGAGCGGCCTGCCGACCGTGAAGATCGGCGACCCGGCGCAGAGCAAGGTCGGCCAGTGGGTCGTCGCGATCGGTTCGCCGTACGGCTTCGACAACACGGTCACGTCGGGCATCATCAGCGCGAAGTCGCGCGCGCTGCCGGACGAGAACTACACGCCGTTCATCCAGACCGACGTGCCGGTGAACCCCGGCAACTCGGGCGGCCCGCTGTTCAACCTGCAAGGCGAGGTGATCGGCATCAACTCGATGATCTACTCGCAGACGGGCGGCTTCCAGGGCCTGTCGTTCGCGATCCCGATCAACGAGGCGATCAAGGTGAAGGACGAACTCGTGAAGACGGGCCACGTGAGCCGCGGTCGTCTCGGCGTCGCCGTGCAGGGGCTGAACCAGACGCTCGCGAGCTCGTTCGGACTGCAGAAGCCGGACGGCGCGCTCGTCAGCTCGGTCGATCCGAACGGCCCGGCCGCGAAGGCCGGCCTGCAGCCGGGTGACGTCATCCTGTCGGTCAACGGCTCGCCGGTCGCCGATTCGACGTCGCTGCCCGCGCAGATCGCGAACCTGAAGCCGGGTTCGAAGGCCGACCTGCAGATCTGGCGCGACAAGTCGAAGAAGTCGATCAGCGTGACGCTCGGCGCGATGGCCGATGCGAAGCTCGCGTCGAATGACGGCGGCCCCGTCGAGCAGGGGCGCCTGGGCGTCGCGGTGCGTCCGCTGTCGCCGCAGGAGCGCAGCGCCGACAACCTGTCGCACGGCCTGATCGTGCAGCAGGCCGGCGGGCCGGCCGCCAACGCGGGCATCCAGCCCGGTGACGTGATCCTCGCGGTCAACGGCCGCCCGGTCACGAGCCCCGAGCAGTTGCGTGACGCGGTCAAGAGCGCGGGCAACAGTCTTGCTCTGCTGATCCAGCGCGATAATGCACAGATCTTCGTGCCGGTCGACCTGAGCTGACCGGCCACGGCCGACGGCCGGCCAGGCCGGCCGCGGCGGGCGCCGCCGCCGTTCCGAATGGGCGACGCGGCGCCCTGTATGTGTTCCGACCCCAAGGAGAGAGCCATGCAATATCTACGCAACGTGTCCCGAATTGCCGTCGCCGCGGCGCTGGCCGCCGGCCTCGCAGCCGGGGCGACCGGCGCGTACGCGCAGTCGGACGGCTTGCCCGCCGCGCGCCAGCAGGGCGACGTCACCTTCGTGTCCGGCGGCGTCGGACAGGACGAATCGACGGCGTTCCAGCGCAACGAGTCGAGTTGGCCGCTGGCGCTGCGGTTCACCGGCAAGGGCGGCGAGTTCCTGGCCGACGTCCATGTGCGGATCGTCGACGGCAAGGGTACCGAAGTGCTGAAGACCGACGCGCGCGGGCCATACATGCTCGTGAAGGTGCCGCCGGGCCGCTATACGGTGCATGCGTCGTATCAGGGCAACGAAGAATCCCGCGCCGTCACGGTCGGCGCGAAGGGCGGTGCGAAAACCGCATTCCAGTGGAGCGCGCAGTAGCCCGCCGCGCGCGGCCCCGATCGGGGTCGCGCATTCGGCTGCGGTTTCGCCCATAATGAAAGCCACGGCACCCGTGCCGTGGCTTTTTCGTTTCCTGAGCCTGGCTTGGCCTGACCGCCCCAAGGAGAAACGATGTCCGACGCAGCCGACCCTCGTCTCGAAATCGTGCCGAACCGCCATCGCGTTCGCGTTATCCATCGTGGCATCACGTACGCCGATTCGCACGGCGCGCTGACCGTGCGCGAAACGGGCCTGCCGGACACCCACTACCTGCCGCGCGGCGACGTCAACATGCGCCGGCTTGTGAAATCAGGCGTCACGTCGGCCTGCCCGCTTAGGGGCGAGGCCGTGCACTTCGACTTGCAGACCGAAGACGGCGTGATCGAGAACGCCGCATGGAGTTACGAGGAACCGAAGGAGGCCGCGCTGGCGCTCGCGCACTACGTGGCCTTCGACGCCGCACGGATCGACAGTCTCGTCGAGACGTCCTGATGCGGCGCGTGTTCATCGGGGGAGGCGTCATGGAACTGAACGACACATTACGGATACCGCTCGCCCCGCCTGTCGTGCGGGAGGCGTTCGAGGATCTCGCGTTGCTGCGCGCGAGCTTCGAGCACTGCGAATCCTTCGTGAAGCTTGCGCATGGCGAGTTTGCGTTGACGATCACGGTGCCGCTCGGCCCGCTGCGCGCCCGCTACGACGTGCGTGCGCATGCTGCCGCCGAGCAGGGCGACGCGGAAGGGCAGCCGCGCCGCGTGCTCAACTTCAAGGCGCGGGCCGACGGGCTCGGTGCGCTGCGCGGCCAGGTCGAACTCGTCCTGATGCCGGATGACGATGCGAACGCCACGCGCATCGAGTACGTGATCTGGGCGACGGCGAGCGGTCCGCTCACCGAGCTTCCGGGGCGGCAGATCGAAAATACGCTGCGCGAATGGACCGACGATTTCTTCCGTGAATTCTGTGCGGTCGTGCAGGCGAAGCACGGTCTTGCGCCGAATCGCGCGCGCTCGGCCGCGCCACGGCGCCAGCATGTGTTCCTGCGGCCGGCGTCGCTGGTGGCCGCGACGAAGCGCGCGCTGCCGCCGCACCTCGGCGGCGCGCTGACCGGGCGTGCCGCCAGCGCGCTCCCGCATCGCGGCTCCGGCACGGTGCCCGTGTGGGCGTGGGCCGCGATGATCGTCTTCGTCGCGCTGCTGCTTTACGCGGCACGCTGGATCAACGGCGGCTGAGCGGCCGGGCGGTTCCGCTGCGAGGCCCGCTCGACACGCGCGTTACCGCACGACCTCGGCGCCGGCTCCGGCGCCGCGAAATTCCCTTCGATAGGCCGACGGCGACGTGCCGAGTGTGCCCGCGAAATGCTGGCGCAGCGACACGCTCGACCCATAGCCGGCCGCTTGCGCGATCGCGTCGATCGATTGTCCGGTGGTTTCCAGCAGATGCTGCGCGCGCGCGAGCCGCTCGGCCTGCAGCCACGCGGTGACGGTCGTGCCGGTCGCCTGGCGGAAGTGGCGCGTGAAGGTGCGGCGGCTCATCAGCACGCGTTCGGCGAGCGAATCGACGCTGTGCGCCGCGTCGAGGTGGGCGCGCACCCAGTCGAGCAGCCCCGCGAGCCGTGCGTCGCGCGGGTGCGCGGCGACCGGCTGCGGTACGTATTGCGCCTGCCCGCCCTGGCGGTGCGGCGGGATCACGAGGCGGCGCGCGATCTGGTTCGCGGCGTCGGAGCCGAAGCGCAGCCGGACGACGTGCAGGCAGCAGTCGAGCCCGGCTGCCGTGCCGGCCGACGTCATCAGGTTGCCGTCGTCCACGTACAGCACGTCCGGATCGAGCTTCACGCGCGGAAAGCGTCGCGCGAAGTCGTCGGCCCACGCCCAGTGCGTGGTGGCCGGGCGACCGTCGAGCAGGCCGGCCGCGGCGAGCACGTAGGCGCCGAGGCACAGCCCGACGAGCTGCGCGCCACGTGCGGCGACCGCGCGGACGGCGTCGAGCAGCACGTCGGGCGGCGCTTCGTCCGGATCGCGCCATGCCGGCACGATGACGATGTCCGCATCGTCGAGCCCGTCGAGCCCGTATGGCGCGGTGATCGTGAAGCCGCCCGTCGTCGACAGCGGGCCACGCTCGGCCGAGCAGACGCGAAACTCGAACGCAGGCGACGCGGCCGCGTCGCGTTCCTTGCCGAACACGACCGACGGCACCGACAGGTGGAACGGGCTGATGCCGTCGTACGCGATCACGGCCACGACGGTCGGAACGGGCGGGGCGGGCCGGGTGGACGAGGCGACGGCGGTCATGGGGGCTCCGGAATGGCGATGGCCCGATTCTATCGAAGAATGACTATCGGGCCACTATCTGCGTGAACGATGCGCACCGACAATGCATCGCATCGCGCCGCTGGCCGTCCCGTTCCGGGGCGGGGCCGCGCCCCGGACCAGGAGCCCGTCATGTCGAACGCCGTCCCGCATTCCGCTTCCCCGATCGTTTCCCCTCCGGCTTCCCGCCGTGCGCTGATCGTGATCGACGTCCAGAACGAATACGTGACGGGCAATCTGCCGATCGAGTATCCGCCGCTCGACGTGTCGCTCGCGAACATCGGCCGCGCGATCGATGCCGCGCATGCGGCCGGCGTGCCCGTGATCGTCGTCCAGCACGTCGCGCCGGCCGGCGCGCCGATCTTCGCGCCCGGCTCAGACGGCGTCGCGCTGCATGCGGTCGTTGCCGGCCGGCCGTACGCGCACCTGATCGAGAAGAAGCAGGCAAGCTCGTTTGCCGGGACCGACCTCGCCGCGTGGCTCGAGGCGCACGGGATCGACACGCTCGCGGTGGCCGGCTACATGACGCACAACTGCAACGCGTCCACGGTCTATCACGCGGCGCACGCGGGGCTGAATGTCGAGTACCTGGACGATGCGACGGGCGCGCTGCCTTACGAGAACGAAGCCGGCGCGGCGAGCGCCGAGGAGATTCACCGCGCGTACGCGGTGGTGTTCCAGTCGAATTTCGCGGCCGTGATGCCGACCGACGCGTGGATCGCGGGACTGGCCGGTGCGCCGATGCCGAAGCGTGGTTCGGTCGCCGCATCGAACCAGCTGGCCCGCGCGCAGCGCGCGAAGGCGGCCTGAACCGGGCGGGGGGAAGGGGGCAGCGCGTTGGTGCGGCCCGGCGCGCCGCCCGATGAAACAAAAACCGCAGGCGAGCGCGCGTCGCGCGGTCAGTCGCCGTCCTTCAGCATCGCCGGGCTGTAGCGCAGCATGTCGAAACAGCCGTCGACGAGCTTCTCCGCATGCTGCTCGGCGTCGATCTCGTCGGGCAGCATCAGCATGTCGCGCACGAATCCGCTGACGAGCGTGTGCAGCATCAGCGTCGCGCGCCACGTATCGAGCCGCTCGGGCAGCAGCTTGAGCCGCACGGCCCCCGCGAGATCGGCGTCGATCGCGTGCAGCGCCTCGCTCATTCCCGCACGGTTGCGCTGCAACAGCGGCTCCAGGTCGGCGACGTACTCGCACTTCATGAACAGGATGCTGAACACGCGACGCAACTGCGCGTCGCGTTGCACGCCGAGCAGGCACCAGATCAGGATCTGTCGGATCTTCTCGAGCGGATTGCCGCCCGGCGCGTCGAGCGGCATCCGCTTCAGTTCGTCGATCGGCAGAAACACGCGGTCGAACATCGCGTCGAACAGTTCGCTCTTGTTCGCGAAATGCCAGTAGATTGCGCCGCGCGTCACGCCGGCATGCTGGGCGATGTCCGCGAGCGACGTATGCGACACGCCTTTCTCGAAGAACACGTGCTCGGCGGCGTCGAGAATGCGATTGCGCGTCTCGAGCGCCTCCTCCTTGGTACGTCTGACCATGTGCAGGCCTGATTGGAATGATCGTAGGTGAATTTGGGGTCTGCAACCCTCGTCGCAGCCAGATAGACCGGCTATGCTTGCGGCTGGTAACAATCCGTAAGACTGGACCGCGGGCGGGGCATAAACGGGCTTTTTACATACATTCATGAATGTATATACAATACCACCCTACGATCGAATGACCCAAGTGGCAATCAGTTAATATCCCACTCTGCTGATTCCCGCCAAAGTACCAGTCCGCAGTTGCGGGGCAACCTGTCGGCACGGAGGTTTCGTGCCGCTTGCTGTATCTAGCAGTCCAGTATTTCAGGTGTTCGATCTGCGCCGTGAGGCGCATCCGTGTTGCACTCCCTCCGGTGGGGTGCGGCACTTATTCCATTGGTTATACACAGAGGTCGCTCCATGCGCGTCGAACGGGTTCCATACCGCTTAATCACTGTCGCGACGGCCGCCGTTTTCCTGGCCGCGTGCGGAAAAAAAGAATCGGCACCGCCGCCGCAAGTACCGGAAGTCGGCGTCGTCACCGTCCAGCCGCAAGCCGTGCCGGTCTTCACCGACCTGCCGGGCCGCACCAGTGCATTCCTCGTTGCGCAGGTCCGCGCGCGGGTCGACGGCATCGTGCTGCGCCGTGAATTCACCGAAGGCACCGACGTCAAGGCCGGTCAGCGCCTGTACAAGATCGACCCGGCGCCGTACGTCGCCGCGCTGAACAGCGCGAAGGCGACGCTCGCGAAGGCGCAGGCGAACCTCGTCACGCAGAACGCGCTGGTCGCACGCTACAAGGTGCTGGTGGCCGCGAACGCGGTCAGCAAGCAGGACTACGACAACGCGGTGGCCACGCAAGGCCAGGCCGCGGCGGACGTCGCGGCCGGCAAGGCAGCGGTCGACACCGCGCAGATCAACCTCGGCTATACCGATGTCGTGTCGCCGATCACCGGCCGCGTCGGCATCTCGCAGGTGACGCCGGGTGCCTACGTGCAGGCGAGCCAGGCGACGCTGATGTCGACGGTGCAGCAGCTCGATCCGGTGTACGTGGACCTCACGCAGTCGAGCCTCGACGGGCTGAAGCTGCGCCAGGACGTGCAGAGCGGCCGCCTGAAGACGAGCGGCCCGGGCGCGGCGAAGGTGTCGCTGATCCTGGAGGACGGCAAGACCTACTCGGAGCAGGGCAAGCTGCAGTTCTCGGACGTGACGGTCGACCAGACCACCGGCTCGGTGACGATCCGCGCGGTGTTCCCGAACCCGGGCCGCGTGCTGCTGCCGGGCATGTTCGTGCGTGCGCGGATCGAGGAAGGCGTGAACGAGAACGCGTTCCTGGTGCCGCAGATCGGCGTCACGCATGACCAGAAGGGCCAGGCGATCGCGATGGTGGTGAACGCCAGCAACAAGGTCGAGCCGCGTCCGCTGAAGACCACGGGGATGCAGGGCCCGAACTGGATCGTCGAAGGCGGTCTGCAGGCGGGCGATCACGTGATCGTGCAGGGCGTCGAGAAGGTGCGCCCGGGTGCGACCGTGAAGACCGTCGCCGCGCAGCTTGCACCGGCGGCCGATGCCGCATCGGGTGCCGCTGCCGCGTCCGCCGCGCCGGCTGCCGCCGGTTCCGGCGCCGCTGCCGCTTCCGGTGCTGCCGCATCGGGCGCTGCGCCGGCGAGTGCTGCCGCTGCTTCGAGCGCGCAATAACAGGGAGCCTGTTTCATGGCAAAGTTTTTTATCGATCGCCCGATCTTTGCGTGGGTGATCGCCATCATCCTGATGCTGGCCGGGATTGCAGCGATCTTCACGCTGCCGATCTCGCAGTATCCGACGATCGCGCCGCCATCGATCCAGATCACCGCGAACTACCCGGGCGCTTCCGCGAAGACGGTGGAAGACACGGTGACGCAGGTGATCGAGCAGCAGATGAGCGGTCTCGACAACTTCCTGTATATGTCGTCGACCAGTGACGACTCGGGCAACGCGACGATCACGCTGACCTTCGCGCCGGGTACCAACGCCGACATCGCACAGGTTCAGGTGCAGAACAAGCTGTCGCTCGCGACGCCGATCCTGCCGCAGGTCGTGCAGCAGCTCGGCCTCTCGGTGACGAAGTCGAGCAGCAGCTTCCTGCTGGTGCTCGCCTTCAACTCCGAAGACGGCAGCATGAACAAGTACGACCTCGCGAACTTCGTGGCGTCGCACGTGAAGGACCCGATCAGCCGGTTGAACGGCGTCGGTACCGTCACGCTGTTCGGCTCGCAGTACGCGATGCGGATCTGGCTCGATGCCAACCGCCTGACGAACTACAGCCTCACGCCGGTCGACGTGTCGACCGCGATTTCCGCACAGAACGTGCAGATCGCGGGCGGCCAGATCGGCGGCACGCCGGCCACGCCGGGCACGATGCTGCAGGCGACGATCACCGAATCGACGCTGCTGCAGACGCCCGCGCAGTTCGGCAACATCCTGCTGAAGGTCAACCAGGATGGCTCGCAGGTTCGCCTGAAGGATGTCGCGAAGATCGAACTCGGTGGTGAAAACTACAACTTCGACACGAAGTACAACGGTCAGCCGACCGCGGCACTCGGTATCCAGCTCGCGACCAACGCGAACGCGCTCGCGACCGCGAAGGCCGTGCGCGCGAAGATCGACGAACTGGCACCGTTCTTCCCGCACGGCCTCGTCGTGAAGTACCCGTACGACACGACGCCGTTCGTGAAGCTGTCGATCGAGGAAGTGGTCAAGACGCTGCTCGAAGGTATCGTGCTGGTGTTCCTCGTGATGTATCTGTTCCTGCAGAACCTGCGGGCGACGATCATCCCGACGATCGCGGTGCCGGTCGTGCTGCTCGGCACGTTCGCGATCATGTCGATGGTGGGCTTCTCGATCAACACGCTGTCGATGTTCGGCCTCGTGCTCGCCATCGGCCTGCTGGTGGACGATGCGATCGTGGTCGTGGAGAACGTCGAGCGGGTGATGGCGGAAGAGGGCCTGTCACCGAAGGAGGCGACCCGCAAGGCGATGGGCCAGATCACCGGCGCACTCGTCGGCGTGGCGCTCGTGCTGTCGGCGGTGTTCGTGCCGGTGGCGTTCTCCGGCGGGTCGGTCGGCGCGATCTATCGCCAGTTCTCGCTGACGATCGTGTCGGCGATGGTGCTGTCGGTGCTCGTCGCGTTGATTCTGACGCCGGCGCTGTGCGCGACGATCCTCAAGCCGATCCCGCAAGGGCATCACGAAGAGAAGAAGGGCTTCTTCGGCTGGTTCAACCGCACGTTCAACAACAGCCGCGACAAGTACCACGTCGGCGTGCACCACGTGATCAAGCGCTCGGGCCGCTGGCTCATCATCTACCTGGTCGTGATCGTCGCGGTCGGCCTGCTGTTCGTGCGCCTGCCGAAGTCGTTCCTGCCGGATGAGGACCAGGGCCTGATGTTCGTGATCGTGCAGACGCCGTCGGGCTCGACGCAGGAAACGACCGCGAAGACGCTTGCGAACATTTCCGACTACCTGCTGAAGGACGAGAAGGACATCGTCGAATCGGCGTTCACGGTCAACGGCTTCAGCTTCGCCGGCCGCGGCCAGAACTCCGGTCTTGTGTTCGTGCGCCTGAAGGACTACTCGCAGCGTCAGCATGCGAACCAGAAGGTGCAGGCGCTGATCGGCCGGATGTTCGGGCGCTACGCGGGCTACAAGGACGCGATGGTGATCCCGTTCAACCCGCCGTCGATTCCCGAACTCGGCACGGCTGCCGGCTTCGACTTCGAGCTGACGGACAACGCGGGTCTCGGCCACGACGCGCTGATGGCCGCGCGTAACCAGCTGCTCGGGATGGCCTCGAAGGATCCGACGCTGCAGGGTGTGCGTCCGAACGGCCTGAACGATACGCCGCAGTACAAGGTCGACATCGACCGCGAGAAGGCGAACGCGCTCGGCGTGACGGCGGATGCGATCGACCAGACGTTCTCGATCGCATGGGCGTCGAAGTACGTGAACAACTTCCTCGATACCGATGGCCGGATCAAGAAGGTCTACGTGCAGGCAGACGCACCGTTCCGGATGACGCCGGACGACCTGAACATCTGGTACGTGCGCAACGGGTCGGGCGGGATGGTGCCGTTCAGTTCGTTCGCGACCGGTCACTGGACGTATGGTTCGCCGAAGCTCGAGCGCTACAACGGCGTGTCGGCGATGGAAATCCAGGGTCAGGCCGCACCGGGCAAGTCGACCGGCCAGGCGATGGCCGCGATGGAAGGGCTCGCGAAGAAGCTGCCGGTCGGTATCGGCTACTCGTGGACCGGCCTGTCGTTCCAGGAAATCCAGTCCGGCTCGCAGGCGCCGATCCTGTACGCGATCTCGATCCTCGTCGTGTTCCTGTGTCTCGCGGCGCTGTATGAAAGCTGGTCGATCCCGTTCTCGGTGATCATGGTGGTGCCGCTCGGCGTGATCGGTGCACTGCTTGCGGCCACGATGCGCGGCCTCGAGAACGACGTGTTCTTCCAGGTCGGCCTGCTGACGACCGTGGGCTTGTCCGCGAAGAACGCGATCCTGATCGTGGAGTTCGCGCGCGAACTGCAGACGACGGAGAAGATGGGGCCGATCGAGGCCGCGCTGGAAGCGGCGCGCCTGCGGCTGCGTCCGATCCTGATGACGTCGCTCGCGTTCATTCTCGGCGTGATGCCGCTCGCGATCAGCAACGGCGCGGGTTCGGCCAGCCAGCACGCAATCGGTACGGGCGTGATCGGCGGGATGATCACGGCGACGTTCCTCGCGATCTTCATGATCCCGATGTTCTTCGTGAAGATCCGCGCGATCTTCAGCGGCGAGAAGGAAGACGTCGACGAGGCGCTGCGCCTGGCTCAGGAGCACTCGCACCACGAAGAGAAGCCGGGCAACGGCGACGAAGGCAACAAGGGACAGTGATGATGCAAAAACACGCTTTGACTGCAATCGCGGTCGCGCTCTTTGCCACGGGCTGCACGATGGCGCCGCATTACAAGCGGCCCGACGCGCCCGTCGCGCAGGCGTACCCTGCCGGCGGCGTCTACGCGACGCAGCCGGGTGCGGCCGGCGCGCGCAGCGCGAACGGCCAGGCGGCGACCGCCATCGGCTGGCGCGATTTCTTCGTCGATCCGCGCCTGCAGCGGCTGATCGAGATCGCGCTGAAAAACAACCGCGACCTGCGCGTGTCGGTGCTGAACATCGAGGCGGCGCGCGCGCAGTACCAGATCACGCGCGCGGGGCTGTTCCCGACGCTCGACGGCACCGGTACGGGCACGATCCAGCGCTATCCGCAGGGTGTTTCGCCGACCGGGCAGGCCACCATCTCGCGCACCTATAACGTCGGCCTGTCGGCGTCGTGGGAGCTCGACCTGTTCGGCCGTGTGCAGAGCCTGAAGGACCAGGCGCTCGCGCAGTACCTGTCGACCGCGTATGCACGGCAGGCGTCGGAAATCTCGCTGGTGTCGCAGGTGGCCGATCAATACCTGACGCTGCTGTCGACCGAGGATCTGCTGAAGGTCACGGAGAACACGCTGAAGACGGCGCAGGACTCGTACAACCTGACGAAGCTGCAGTTCGACAACGGCACGGGCACCGAACTCGACCTGCGCCAGGCGCAGACGGTCGTCGAAACGGCGCTCGCGAACCAGCAGGAGCAGGCGCGTGCGCGTGCGCAGGCGCTGAACTATCTGGTGCTGCTGATCGGCGAGCCGCTGCCGGACGATCTGCCGCCGGGCCTGCCGCTCGACGCGCAGAACCTGCTGACGGACGTGCCGGCGGGCCTTCCGTCGGACCTGCTGACGCGTCGCCCGGACGTGATGCAGGCCGAGCAGTCGCTGCTGGCCGCGAACGCGAACATCGGGGCGGCGCGCGCGGCGTTCTTCCCGAAGATCTCGCTGACGGCCGCGTTCGGCACGGCAAGCCCGACGTTGGGCGGCCTGTTCAAGGCCGGCACGGCGGCATGGTCGTTCGCGCCGAACATCGCGCTGCCGATCTTCGAGGGCGGCTCGAACATCGCGAACCTCGATCTCGCGCACGTGCAGAAGCGCATCGAGATCGCCAACTACGAGAAGGCGATCCAGTCGGCGTTCCGCGACGTGGCCGACGGGCTGGCCGCACGCGGCACGTACGACCAGCAGATCGCGGCGCTCGAGCGCAACGAGCACGCGCAGCAGCGACGTTTCGACCTGTCGGACCTGCGTTACAAGAACGGTGTCGACAGCTACCTGTCGGTGCTGACCGCGCAGACGGACCTGTACAACGCGCAGCAGACGCTGATCAATGCGCGTCTGGCACGCTGGACCAACCTGGTCAACCTGTACCGGGCGCTGGGCGGCGGGTGGACCGAGCGGGCCGGCGAGACGCCGCGCGCGCCGGATACGCCGGTCGACTACGACAAGGCGGCCGCTCCGGCGCCTGCGTCGGCAGCGGCGACGAACGGGTAAGCGCAAGGAGGGGCCGGCGCGGTCTCGATCGCGCTTGTCCTTCGAACCGGCTGTATGCGGAATCGAAAACGCCACGGACGAAAGTCCGTGGCGTTTTCCTTTGCGTGCCCGAATCGTGCGGCGCGAAGGTGGGTGGGGTGACGATGAGGACTCCGGTGCGGCTTATCGCGCCGGCCCTGTCATCCCGCTTGGCCAACCGGCATCCCGTGCCGCGCCCGCGCGCGACCGGCTTTCACGCGCCATGACCGGCCGTCCAATCCCCGCGCACAGTCCAGCCCCCGCAAAGCAAAAACGCCACGGCATGCCGTGGCGTTTTTCGTTACCGCTTTGCGCCGTCGTCCGGCGCGTGGCGCTCAGTGGTGCACGTCGGCGGGACGCCCGTCGAAGTCGTGTCCGGCGCGGCGGATGTCGCAGCGCGCATCCTTTTCGCCTTTCACGCCGTTGAACACGACGTTCAGGATCACGGCCGTCGCCGATGCCAGCAGGATGCCGCTGTGCAGGATCGGGGCGAGCGCGGGCGGCAGCTTCGAGAAGAAGTGCGGCGACACGACCGGCACGAGGCCCATGCCGACGCTCACGGCGACGATGAACAGGTTGTGGCTGTTGTTCACGAAGTCGACCTTCGACAGCACCTTGATGCCGTTCGCGGCCACCATCCCGAACATCACGATGCCTGCGCCGCCGAGCACGAACGGCGGCACCGACGCGACGACCTGCGCCATCTTCGGGAACAGGCCGAGCAGCACGAGGATCACGCCGCCGGTGGCGCACACGAAACGGCTTTTCACGCCCGTCACGCCGATCAGGCCGACGTTCTGCGAGAACGACGTATGCGGGAACGAGTTGAAGATGCCGCCGATCAGCGTGCCGAGGCCGTCGACGCGCAGGCCGCGCACGAGGCGCTCCTGGTTGACCGGGCGATCGACCATGTCGCCGACCGCGAGGAACATGCCGGTCGATTCGATGAACGTGACGAACATCACCGTGACCATCGTCACGATCGACAGCGGATCGAAATGCGGCAGGCCGAAGTGGAACGGCATCACGAAGCCGACCCACGGTGCGTGCGCGACGCCGTCGGTATTCACGCGGCCGATCGCGAAGGCGATCGCGAAGCCGGCGACGATGCCGAGCAGCACCGAGATGTTCGCGATGAAGCCGCGGCCGTATTTGTTGATCAGCAGAATCAGTGTCAGCACGAGCAGCGACAGGCCGAGATAGACGGGGCTGCCGTATTCGGGGTTGCCGACGCCGCCGGCCGCCCAGTTGATGCCCACTTCCATCAGCGACAGCCCGATCACCGCGATCACGGTGCCGACGACCACGGGCGGGAAGAACCGCAGCAGCTTGCCGATCATCGGCGCCAGCACGATGCCGATGATGCCGGCCGCGATGGTCGAGCCGAAGATGTCGAGGATGCCGAGGCCGGGGTTGGTGCCGATCGCGATCATCGGGCCGACTGCCGCGAACGTGCAGCCCATGATGACGGGCAGGCGGATCCCGAAGATCCACAGGCCGAGCGTCTGGATCAGCGTGGCGATGCCGCACGAAAACAGATCGGCGCTGATCAGGAACGCGATCTGGTCTTTCGGCAGCTTGAGCGCGGCGCCGACGATAAGCGGCACGGCGACAGCGCCGGCGTACATGACGAGGACGTGTTGCAGGCCAAGCGTTACCAGCTTGCCGGTCGGCAGCACCTCATCGCACGGATGGACCGTGTTCGATTGCATCTGTCTCACTCCATGATCTTGTTTTCGGGGTGATACGAAGTTATGCGGAATGAATCCACGCAACAAGAGCGCTGGGTACTATTCCGTTCTTTGCGGGTTCGATATGCCAATTCGGCATGAAACAGGGTGTCGATCATCGGGAAACAGCCGCTGGAGTGAGGTTTCCCGGTTTTATAGCCCTTCAAAATAGCGCTGGCCCCCGTGTCAAATATCGGCCGCTTTATGGTGTGTATCGGGCGGGAGGCATAGTGGCAAAAAGTGCCTGGGAAAAATCGTGGCGGGTTAACCCGCGAACGGCCGCTTTTGCCCGCAAGGCGCAGCCGGGTTGAACCCGGCCGGCAACCGCGTTTTCGGCCTGCCGAGGTGGCGGCAAAAAACGGGGTGCGCATCGCGACCCCGTTATCATCGACATCCGTTCATTCGAATTGCCCCCACGTCATGCGCCTGCTCGGAATCGACCTTGGCACCGGCTCCGTCAAACTCGTCACGCTCGATGCCGACGGCGTCGAGCGCGCGGTCGCGAGCGAACCTTATGCGCTGTCGTCGCCGCAGCCCGGCTGGGCGGAGATCGCGCCGCACACGTGGTGGCAGGCGCTCGTGCGCGCGGCCGCGCGGCTGCCGGCCGACGAGCGTGCGCAGGTGGCAGCGGTCGGGTTCTCGGGGCAGATGCACGGCGCCGTGCTGATCGACGCGGCGGGGCAGCCGGTGCGGCCCGCGCTGCTGTGGCCCGACACGCGCGCGGTGCGCGAAGCGGGCGCGGCCGATTGGCCCGCTGCACCGAATCCCGTCGCGCCGGGCATGGCCGGCCCGCTGTTGCGCTGGCTGGCCGCGCACGAACCGGATGCGCTGCGTGCCGCCCGCTGGGCCCTGCAGCCGAAGGACTGGTTGCGCATCGCACTGGGCGGCGACGTCGCGGCCGATCCGAGCGATGCGTGCGCGACCGCGCTCGCGACACCCGACGGCGCATGGGATCTCGCATTGATCGACGCGCTCGACCTGCCGGTCGACCGGTTTGCGCCGGTCCGTTCGTCGACTGCGCACTGCGGCACGCTCGGCGCGCAGGCTGCGGCTGCGCTTGGCCTGCCTGCCGGCGTGCCGCTGGCGACGGGCGCGGCCGACACCGCATGCGCGGCGCTCGGCAGCGGGCTGGCCGCGGCCGGCGACGCGCTGCTGACGACGGGCAGCGGCGGCCAGATCGTCGTGCTCGCGGATGCGCTGCCGCCCGCGCGACGCGGGCTGCATCGGTATCGCGCGGCGGCCGGCGGCGGCTATTACACGATGGCCGCGATGCAGAACGTCGGGCTTGCGCTTGAAGCCGTGCGCGGCTGGCTCGGTTACGCGCGGTGGGCCGATGCATATGACGATGCGTTCGCCCACGCCGCGTCGGAGCGCCTGTGCTTCCTGCCGTACCTGACGGGCGAGCGTTCGCCGTGGATGAACCCCGATGCGCGCGGCGGCTGGCTCGGCCTTGGGCTCGGCGACACGCGCGGCGCGATGATGCGCGCCGCGTTCGAAGGCGTCGCGTTCGCGTTGCGCGCCGGGCTCGATGCGATTCGCGATGCCGATCGCGGCGATCCGGTCGCGACGCTGCGTCTCGCGGGCGGCGGCTCGGTCGATCCGCGCTGGCGCCAGCTGCTGGCCGACGCGCTGGGCGCGTCGCTCCACGCGATCGACTGCCCGAACGCCGCGACGCGCGGCGCCGCGCTGCTCGCGGGCGTCGCGATCGGGCACTGGCGGGAAGACGCGTTGCACGCGCTGGCGCCGGCCGCGTCGCCGGTTGCCGAGCCGCGCGACGATCGCGCGCTGGCCGCGCGCCACGCACGCTTCATCGATCTGTATGCGCGCACGGATGCATGGTTCACGACGGGCGTTTAAACTCGAACACTTGTTCTTTTGCGTCAGCCATGACGCATCGTGGCAAGCCGGCGACCGTTTCCCGCACGCGATGCACGGCCGGACCGGCGATCATGGCGAGCACGAGATTCTTTCGCCGTGCCGTGCGCGATGCCGCGCGGCGCGGTTTCGACAGCATTGCATGGACCCCGGTGCGAAGCATGGGGCCAGCGTGGGTGCCGACGCACCCATGCCGGTCGACATGAGCGCTGACGCGCCAACCCGGGCCGACCTCACACACAGACAGGAGTCACACGATGAAGACGAAAGCAGCGATTGCATGGAAGGCGGGCGCGCCGCTGACGATCGAGGAAGTCGATCTGGAAGGGCCGCGCGCCGGCGAAGTGCTGATCGAGGTGAAGGCGACGGGCATCTGTCACACCGACTACTACACGCTGTCGGGCGCCGATCCGGAAGGGATCTTCCCGGCGATCCTCGGCCATGAAGGCGCGGGCGTCGTGGTCGACGTCGGCCCCGGCGTCGGCACCTTGAGGAAGGGCGACCACGTGATTCCGCTCTACACGCCCGAATGCCGCGAGTGCAAGTTCTGCCTGTCGCGCAAGACCAACCTGTGCCAGAAGATCCGCGCGACGCAGGGCAAGGGGCTGATGCCCGACGCGACGTCGCGCTTCTCGCTCGACGGCAAGCCGCTGTTCCACTACATGGGCACGTCGACGTTCTCGAACTACATCGTCGTGCCGGAGATCGCGGTCGCGAAGGTGCGCGAGGACGCGCCGTTCGACAAGATCTGCTACATCGGCTGCGGCGTGACGACGGGCGTCGGCGCGGTCGTGTACTCGGCGAAGGTCGAGGCGGGCGCGAACGTCGTCGTGTTCGGCCTCGGCGGCATCGGCCTGAACGTGATCCAGGGCGCGAAGATGGTCGGCGCGGACAAGATCATCGGCGTCGACATCAACCCGAAGCGCGTCGAGCTCGCGAAGAAGTTCGGGATGACGCACTTCATCAACCCGAACGAAGTCGAGAACGTGGTCGACCACATCGTGCAGCTGACCGACGGCGGCGCCGACTACTCGTTCGAATGCGTGGGCAACGTGAAGCTGATGCGCCAGGCGCTCGAGTGCACGCACAAGGGCTGGGGCCAGTCGTTCATCATCGGCGTGGCGGCAGCGGGCGAGGAAATCAGCACGCGTCCGTTCCAGCTCGTGACGGGCCGCGAGTGGAAGGGCTCGGCGTTCGGCGGCGCGCGCGGCCGCACCGACGTGCCGAAGATCGTCGACTGGTACATGGAAGGCAAGATCAACATCGACGACCTGATCACGCACACGCTGCCGCTCGAGCGGATCAACGAAGGCTTCGACCTGATGAAGGCCGGCGAGTCGATCCGCTCGGTCGTGCTGTACTGACCGGGAGCGCACCGCGATGCTCGAACTCGTTTCCTCGCACGCGTGCCACGGCGGCGAACAGCGTTTCTACCGTCACGATTCGGCGGCCATCGGCCTGCCGATGAAGTTCTCGGTGTACCTGCCGCCGCAGGCCGTGCACGGCCGCGTGCCGGCGCTGTTCTATCTCGCGGGGCTCACGTGCACCGACGAGACGTTCGCGATCAAGGCCGGCGCGCAGCAATACGCGGCGCAGCACGGCCTCGCGCTCGTGATGCCCGACACCAGCCCGCGCGGCGCGGGCGTGCCGGGCGAGACCGACGCGTGGGATTTCGGCGTCGGCGCGGGCTTCTACGTCGATGCGACCGAAGCGCCGTGGTCGACGCACTACCGGATGGAGTCGTACGTGACGGGCGAGCTGCGCGAACTCGTCACGGCCGAGCTGCCGATCGACGGCGCGCGGCTCGGGATCTTCGGGCATTCGATGGGCGGGCACGGCGCGCTGACGCTCGCGTTGCGCCACCCGGGCCTGTACCGGTCGGTGTCGGCGTTCGCGCCGATCGCCGCGCCGACACGCTGCCCGTGGGGCGAGAAGGCGTTCTCGGGTTACCTCGGCGCCGATCGCGACGCGTGGAAGGCGCATGATGCGAGCGAACTCGTCGCGCGTGCCGATGCGCCGAAGTTCGCGGACGGCATCCTCGTCGATCAGGGCCTCGCCGATCAGTTCCTCGCGAACCAGCTGAACCCCGACGTATTCGAGGCTGCGTGCGCGAAGGCCGGCCAGCCGCTGACGCTACGCCGCCATCCGGGCTACGACCACGGGTACTACTTCATCTCGACGTTCATCGCCGATCACATCGCGCATCACGCGCGGGTGCTTGCGCGATGAACGGGAAGGGAAGCCGGTAACGCACACGGCGCGCCGCACGATTGCGGCCGCATGAAAAACGCCGGCACTGCCCTCGGGCACGCCGGCGTTTTTCATTTCGTCGCGCGATGATCCGCCAGACGGCGATCAGTGACGCCGCAACAGGCTTGCGCCGTACACGAGCGCCGACAGCGCGGTGATCCAGAAGCTCGTCGGCCAGTCGGTGTGATACGCGAGCACGATGCCGAGCCACGCTTCGAACAAAGCGAACAGCGCGGCGAGCAGCACGCCGGTCGACAGCCGCGTCGTCACGTTCTGCGCGGCGGCAGCCGGCCCGACCAGCAGCGTGAACACCAGCAGCACGCCGACGATCTGCGTCGCGGCGGCCACCGCGAGCGCGCACACCGCGAGGAACAGCATCGACACGGTGCGCAGCGACACGCCCTTGGCTTCGGCCAGCTCGGGCTGCAGCGACGCGAACAGCAGCGGCCGCGCGATCAGCGCGAGCGCGAGCAGACTCACGGCGCCGATGGCGGCGAGCACCGCGAGCGTATCGTGGCTCACCGCGAGCACGTTGCCGAACAAGAGCGCGGTGACCTGCGTCGCGAACGACGTGTAGAAATGCAGGAACAGCAGGCCGAAGCCGAGCGCGCCCGACAGGATCACGCCGATCGCGACGTCGCGGCCCGCGAGCCGTTCGCCGAGCGCGCCCATCCCGATCCCGGCCGCGAGCGTGAAGCCGACCATCCCCCAGATCGGCGAGATGCCGAGCAGCACCGCGCCCGTCGCGCCGGTGAAGCCGACGTGCGACAGCGCGTGGCCCGCGAAGGTCTGCCCGCGCAGCACCAGGAAGTAGCCGACGATGCCCGCGAGCACCGCGACGATCCCCGACGCCGCGAAGGCGTTGATCATGAAGTCGTATTCAAACATCGTGAGCATGCCCGGGATGAGCGTGTCCGTGGTGGTGATGGCCGCCGCCACCGCCACCGCGGTGCGAGTGGCCGTCGTCGTCCTCGTGTTCGTGATCGTGCTTCTCGATCTCGACGTCGCCCGACATCACGAAGATCTTGCCGTTCACGCGCATCACGTCGATCGGCGAACCGTAGAGCCGCGACAGCACGGGCTTCGTGATCACCTCGTCGACGGTGCCGAGCGCGGCAACGCCGTTGCCGAGATACAGCACGCGGTCGAGCGCGTTCAACAGCGGATTCAGTTCGTGCGCGGAGAACAGCACGGTGATGCCGAGCTCGCGCTGCACGTTGCGCACGAGTTCGACCACGCCGCGCTGGTGGTTCGGGTCGAGGCTGATCAGCGGCTCGTCGAGCAGCAGCAGCTTCGGGCTGCCGAGCAGGCATTGCGCGAGCAGCAGGCGCTGCCGCTCGCCGCCGGACAGTTCCGACAGCGGCCGGCGCGCGAGCGCCTGGCCGCCGACGAGATCGAGCACGCGGTCGACGTCGCGGCGCGTCGCCGCATTCGTGTGCGGCAGCCCCCAGCGATGGCCGTCGGCGGCCATCGCGACGAAGTCGTAGCCGCGCATCCTGCGATTCGCGAGACCGCTCCTGATCTGCGGCATGTAGCCGATCGACGCGTTGCCGCGCACGACCGGCACACCGCCGACGGACAGCGTGCCGGCCGACACGGGCACGAGGCCGAGGACCGCGCGCATCAGTGTCGTCTTGCCCGCACCGTTCGGCCCAAGCACGCCGACGAATTCGCCGGGTTCGATCGAGAAGCTGACGTCGCGCAGGATCGTGCGTCCGCCCAGTTCGAGCGTGACGCGCTTGACGGCGAGTGCGTGAGGTGTGGCGGTCATTTCGTTGCGGCTGCCTATTTCTTGCCGGCGGCCAGCGCGACCGAGAGCGCGTCGAGCTGGCCGGCCATCCATTGCTGGAAGGTCTTGCCGGGCGGCTGCGTCTCGGTGACGCTGACGGTCGGCACGCCGCCGTCGTGCGCGATCTTCAGCATGCGCTTGGTCATCGGTTCTTCGGCCTGGCTGTTGTAGATCAGCACGTGCACCTGCTTCTTGCGCAGGTCGTTCTCGAACGCGGCGACGTCCTGCGCGCTCGCCTCGGTGTCGTTCATCGTCGCGAGCTGGAAGCGCATGTTGCGCATGTCGAGGCCGATCGCGTCGGCCATGTAGCCGAACACAGGCTCGGTGGCCGTCACGGGCACGCCCTTGTACTGCGTGCGCAGCGCGGCGACCTTGTCGTCGACGGGCTTCAGCGACGCGACGAACTTCTGCAGGTTCGCGTCGTACTCGGCCTTGTTCGCCGGGTCGGCGCGGCCGAGCTCGGCCGCGATCGCGCGCGCGGCGGCCGGCATCGTCGCCGGGTCGTACCACAGGTGCGGGTTGTCGCCGGCCTTCTTGCCGACCAGGTCGGCGACGACGATCGTCGCGCGCTTCGCCTGCTTCGACGCGCCGAGCAGCTTGCTCATCCACGGATCGTAATTGGCGCCGTTGTAGATCACGACCTGCGCGTGCTGGAGCGCGCGGGCCGTCTTCGGGCTCGCTTCGAACAGGTGCGGATCCTGGTCCGGATTGCTGAGGATGCTCGTTACCGCGACATGGCTGCCGCCGATCTGCGTCGCGACGTCGCCGTAGAAATTCTCGGCGGCCACGACGTTGACGGTCGCGGCCTGCGCGAACGCGGGCGCTGCGAGCGACAGGACGGCAACGGTGCTGGCGAGCCAGCGGACAGGCGACAGGGCACGCCGCGGCGCGCGCTTCAGGGCAATGGACATGGAACTCCTCGTTGGAAGGGGCGGCGCGTGCGCCGCACGATACGCGTCAGCGTTGCGCGGGCTTGTGCTTGCAGTGCCCGCACAGGCCGCTTAGCTCGACAACCTGGTGGTGGACTTCGAAACCGTGCGCGGGCTCGCTCGCGGACAACTGCTTGGCGAGGTCGCCGCCGGGAATCTCGACGGTGTCGCCGCACGAATCGCAGATCAGGAACTGGCCTTCGTGCGGCACGCCGATCTCGCAGCACGCGAAGAACGCGTTCTTCGATTCGATCCGGTGGATGAAGCCGTGCTCGACGAGGAAATCCAGCGCGCGATAAACGGTCGTGGGCGGCACGCGGCCGCGCTGCGGCTCGAGTTCGGCGAGCAGGTCGTACGCGCCGATCGGGCGCTGCGCGGCCAGCACGTGTTCGTAGACCTGACGGCGCAACGGCGTCCACGCGAGCCCGTGCTCGGCGGCGAATGCGTCGGCCCGGGTCAGCCGGGCGTCAATGGACGATAAGGTAGCCATGGCGTGAAGCAGGGCAATGAAACAAAGTACGGCGATGATATAACGTATCGAACGCGCCGTGCAGCGCGAATTCCCCTTTCGGTCCTCGTTCCGTCCCCTTCATCGCCATTCCGACCGCGCCGCACCGCGCGCGCCGCGCCTTGCCGGGCGTGCGCGGCAGGCCGCCACGCTGCGCCGGTGTGCCGCAGCGCATCATAGAAAGCCGTCACGCCGCCTTGACAGCGCGAATCGCGTATCCGATCATTCGATCACTACTAGAGCAATTGATCGGTTGGCGAGCGTTCGCTCACCTCGCAGCCGTCGTAAAGCAGAACGAACCGGAGACAGCCAGTGAGACTGGAAGACAAGGTCGCGATCCTGACGGGCGCCGCAAGCGGCATCGGCGAGGCGGTCGCGCAACGCTATCTGGACGAGGGCGCACGCTGCGTGCTCGTCGACGTGAAGCCGGCAGGCGGCTCGCTCGCGCGGCTCATCGAGGCGAACCCCGGCCGCGCGGTGGCGGTCACCGCGGACGTCACGCGCCGCGACGACATCGAGCGGATCGTCACCACGACGGTCGAACGCTTCGGCGGCGTCGACATCCTGTTCAACAACGCGGCGCTGTTCGACATGCGCCCGATCCTCGACGAATCGTGGGACGTGTTCGACCGGCTGTTCGCGGTCAACGTGAAAGGGCTGTTCTTCCTGATGCAGGCCGTCGCACAGCGGATGGTCGAGCAGGGGCGCGGCGGCAAGATCGTCAACATGTCGTCGCAGGCCGGGCGTCGCGGCGAGGCGCTCGTTTCGCACTACTGCGCGACCAAGGCCGCGGTGATCAGCTATACGCAGTCGGCCGCGCTCGCGCTCGCGCCGCACCGGATCAACGTGAACGGCATCGCGCCGGGCGTCGTCGACACGCCGATGTGGGAACAGGTCGATGCGCTGTTCGCGCGCTACGAGAACCGGCCGCTCGGCGAGAAGAAGCGGCTGGTCGGCGAAGCCGTGCCGCTCGGCCGCATGGGCGTGCCGGGCGACCTGACCGGCGCCGCATTGTTCCTCGCGTCGTCCGACGCCGACTACATCACCGCCCAGACGCTGAACGTCGACGGCGGCAACTGGATGAGCTGACATGGCGCCGCTCGCACGCGCCACTTGCCTGCCGGCCTGCGACGCCGCGGCATGGCCGCACGCCGAGGCCGCCGTCGAACGAGGAGGGCACGCCTGATGGCCGAGATCGTCGTCGCCGGCGAACTGCTCGCCGAATTCGTCGCCGCCGAGCGCGGCCAGGGTTTCGATGCGCCGGGGCTGTTCGAGGGGCCGTTCCCGAGCGGCGCGCCGGCGATCTTCGCCGACCAGGCCGCGCGGCTCGGTGCGCGCGTCGCGTATGCGGGCTGCGTCGGCCGCGACGCGTTTGGTGACGCGATCGTCGCGCGGCTCGAACGCGACGGGGTCGACGTCGCGCGCATCCGCCGCGTCGCGCGTCCGACCGGCACCGCATTCGTCGCGTATCGCGACGACGGCTCGCGCAGCTTCGTCTACAGCCTGTCCACCAGCGCGGCCGCGTGCGTCGATGCATCCGACGTCGATACCGCGATGTTCGACGGCTGCCGTTATTTCCACGTGATGGGCTCGTCGCTGACGAGCGAATCGGCGATCGCCGCGGTGCAGCGCGGCGTGATCGAGGCGGCGCGCGCCGGCGCGAAGGTGTCGTTCGATCCGAACGTGCGGCCCGAAATGCTGGGTTTTCGGCCGATGCGCGCGGCGCTCGACGCGATGCTCGCCGCGTGCCACTTGTTCCTGCCGAGCGAAGCCGACCTGCCGTTTTTCTGCGGGCCGCAGCCGGCCGAGCGCGCGATCGCGGGCCTGCTCGCGACGCATCCGCTGCTCGAGCGTGTCGTGCTGAAACGCGGCGCGCAAGGCAGCGTCGCGTTCGACCGGGCGAACCGCGTGGAAGCACCCGCGTTCCAGGTCGACGAAGTCGATCCGACCGGCGCCGGCGACTGCTTCGGCGGCACGCTGGTCGCGAGCCTCGTCGCGGGCGTGCCGCTCGAGATCGCGCTGCGCCGCGCGAACGCGGCCGGTGCGATCGCGGTCACGCGGCGCGGCCCGATGGAGGGCAACAGCAGTGCAGTCGAAATCGACCGTTTCCTGACCGAACGAGGGATTGCATGTCCGGCCTGACGACCTTCGTCGAGCGTTCGCGCACCGCGCATGCGGACGCCGTGCTGCGGATGATCTTCGACGCGAACCGCGCGGACGCGCAGCGCGGCATTTACGCGATCTGCAGCGCGCACCGGCTCGTGCTGGAGGCCGCGTGCGAAGCGGCGCGCGCGGACGGTTCGCCGCTGCTGATCGAAGCGACCTGCAACCAGGTCAACCATCTCGGCGGTTATACGGGCATGACGCCCGCCGATTTCCGCCGTGACGTCGACGCGATCGCGCAGCGTTGCGGGCTGGCCCCGTCGGCGCTCGTGCTCGGCGGCGACCATCTCGGCCCGAACCCGTGGCGGCATCGCCGCGCGGCCGACGCGATGCGCGAAGCGTGCGCGATGGTCGCCGCGTACGTCGAAGCCGGTTTCGAGAAGATCCATCTCGATGCGAGCATGGCTTGCGCGGACGATCCGGTGCGGCTCGACGATCGCACGATCGCCGCACGCGCGGCCGAGCTGTGCCGCGTGGCGGAAGACGCGGCGGCGCGCGCCGGCATCGCGCCTGTCTACGTGATCGGCACCGAGGTGCCGACGCCGGGCGGCGAAGTCGGCGGCAGCGGCAGCGGCGGCGACGCAGCGATCGCACACATTGCGGTCACGCGCAGCGACAGCATCGCGGCCACGCTCGACGCGCACCGCCACGCGTTCGCGGCTGCCGGTCTCGACGATGCATGGACGCGTGTCGTCGCGATCGTCGCGCAACCGGGCGTCGACTTCGACGATCGCCACGTGCTCGACTATGACAGCACAAAGGCCGCCTCGCTCGGCGCGAGTATCCTGCAGATACCGCGCCTCGTGTTCGAGGCGCATTCGACCGACTACCAGACCGAGGGCGCACTCGCCGCGCTCGTGCGCGACCACTTCGCGGTGCTCAAGGTCGGCCCCGCGCTGACGTTCGCGCTGCGCGAGGCGCTGTTCGCGCTGACCTTCATCGAGGACGCATTGATCGATGAGCCCGCGCAGCGTTCGCGGTTGCGCGACGTGGTCGACGCCGCGATGCGCGCGCAGCCCGAGCACTGGGCGCCGTACTACCGTGGCGACGAAACCGAGCAGCGGCTCGCGCGCCAGTTCAGCTACAGCGACCGGATCCGCTACTACTGGCTGCAGCCGGCCGTCGCGGCCGCGGTCGAGCAACTGTTCGACAACCTGGCGCGCCAGCCGGTGCCGGAAACGCTCGTCGCGCAGTGGTTGCCGGACGTGTACGCGGCATGCCGCGCGGGCGGCCTCGCGAAAGAGCCGCGCGCATGGGTGCGCCACCGGATACGCGACGTGATCGCGCACTATGCGCGCGCGTGCGGAATGCAGCGGCCGGCATGACGGGCCGCGAGCGAAACGCAGTATCGACGACACTTCGAAAAAACACAGGAGACATGCCATGCAACGAAAGATGCTCGACGCCGCCGCACGCTGCTTCGCCGGAGCCGCGCTCGCGACGGCGGCCTGCGCCGCGTCCGCCGGCACGCTGACGATCGCGACGCTGAACAATCCCGACATGATCGAGCTGAAGAGGCTGTCGCCGGCATTCGAGAAGGCGAACCCGGACATCAAGCTCAACTGGGTGATCCTCGAGGAAAACGTGCTGCGCCAGCGCGCGACGACCGACATCACGACCGGCAGCGGCCAGTTCGACGTGATGGCGATCGGGACCTACGAGACGCCGCAGTGGGGCAAGCGCGGCTGGCTCGCACCGATGACGGGCCTGCCCGCCGACTACGACCTGAACGACATCGTGAAGACCGCGCGCGACAGCCTGTCGTACAACGGCCAGCTGTACGCGCTGCCGTTCTATGTCGAAAGCTCGATGACGTTCTACCGCAAGGACCTGTTCGCGGCGAAGGGGCTGAAGATGCCCGACCAGCCGACCTACGACCAGATCGCCGAATTCGCGGACAAGCTCACCGACAAGGCGAAGGGCACCTACGGGATCTGCCTGCGCGGCAAGGCCGGGTGGGGCGAGAACATGGCGTACGTGTCGACGGTCGTGAACACGTTCGGCGGGCGCTGGTTCGACGAGAACTGGAACGCGCAGCTCACGTCGCCGGAATGGAAGAAGGCGATCACGTTCTACGTGAACCTGCTGAGGAAAGACGGCCCGCCGGGAGCGAGCTCGAACGGCTTCAACGAGAACCTGACGCTGATGTCGTCCGGCAAGTGCGCGATGTGGATCGACGCGACGGTCGCGGCCGGGATGCTCTACAACAAGCAGCAGTCGCAGGTCGCCGACAGGATCGGCTTCGCGGCCGCGCCGGTCGCGGTCACGCCGAAGGGTTCGCACTGGCTGTGGGCGTGGGCGCTCGCGATCCCGAAGACGTCGAAGCAGCAGGACGCCGCGCGCAAGTTCATCACGTGGGCGACGTCGAAGCAGTACGTCGAGATGGTCGGCAAGGACGAAGGCTGGGCGTCGGTGCCGCCGGGCACGCGTACGTCGACGTATCAGCGTCCCGAGTACAAGGCCGCCGCGCCGTTCTCGGACTTCGTGCTGAAGGCGATCGAGACGGCCGATCCGAACGATCCGTCGCTGAAGAAGGTGCCGTACACGGGCGTGCAGTACGTCGGGATTCCTGAATTCCAGTCGTTCGGCACGGTGGTCGGCCAGTCGATCGCGGGTGCGGTGGCGGGCCAGATGACGGTCGACCAGGCGCTCGCCGCCGGGCAGGCCGCTGCCGACCGCGCGGTGCGGCAGGCCGGCTACAAGAAGTAATGCGGCCCGCACCGTGCGCGGTGGCGCACGGTGCGCGTCGTCGAAGCCGAAAGGCGGGCGGGCCTTCGCGCCCGCGCATCAACCGGAGGGACTCCGATCATGCGTCACCTGCGTCTTCCCCTGAGCCATGCCCACGCGCCGTCGGCGGGCGACGCGTCGTCGCCGCCCGGCGCGCCGCGCCGCGCGCGCGGCGGCGCGAGCTGGCTCGTCTCGCCGTCCGTCGCGGTGCTGCTGCTGTGGATGTCGATTCCGCTCGCGATGACGATCTGGTATTCGTTCTCGCGCTACAACCTGCTGAACCCGGACGTGAAGGGGTTCGCCGGGCTCGACAACTACCGCTTCCTCGCGACCGATCCGTCGTTCCTGCCCGCGATCTGGCACACGCTCGTGCTGATCGGCGCGGTGCTCGCGATCACGGTGATCGGCGGCGTGCTGATGTCCGTGCTGTTCGACCGCAAGTTCTACGGGCAGGGTGTGGCACGCCTGCTCGCGATCGCGCCGTTCTTCGTGATGCCGACGGTGTCCGCGCTGATCTGGAAGAACATGATCCTGCACCCGGTGTACGGGCTCGTCGCGAATGCGATGCGCGCGCTCGGGATGACGCCGATCGACTGGTTCGCGGATTACCCGCTCACCGCGGTGATCATCATCGTCGCGTGGCAATGGCTGCCGTTCGCGTTCCTGATCCTGTTCACCGCGATCCAGTCGCTCGACCAGGAGCAGAAGGAAGCCGCGCGCATCGACGGCGCGGGCCCGATCGCGATGTTCTTCTACATCACGCTGCCGCACCTGAAGCGTGCGATCGCCGTGGTCGTGATGATGGAGACGATCTTCCTGCTGTCGATCTTCGCGGAGATCTACACGACGACCGGCGGCGGTCCGGGCAACGCGACGACCAACCTGTCGTACCTGATCTACGCGCTCGGCCTGCAGCAGTTCGACGTCGGCCTCGCGTCCGCCGGCGGGATCATCGCCGTCGTGGTCGCGAACGTCGTGTCGTTCTTCCTCGTGCGGATGCTCGCGCGCAACCTGAAGGGAGAGTACGAGAAATGAGCGACCTGACCTTCGAAGGCCGGCGCGTGCCGGCCGTGTTCGACCTCGTGCGGCGCGCGCTGCCCGGCACGCTCGCGTGGCTGATCGCGCTGTTGCTGTTCTTCCCGATCTTCTGGATGGCGATTACCGCGTTCAAGACCGAGCAGCAGGCGTATGCGTCGACGCTGTTCTTCATGCCGACGCTCGACAGCTTCCGCGAGGTGTTCGCGCGCAGCAACTATTTCGCGTTCGCGTGGAATTCGGTGCTGATCTCGGCGGGCGTCACGGTGATCTCGCTTTTGTTCGCGGTGCCGGCCGCGTACGCGATGGCGTTCTTCCCGAACCACCGCACGCAGAAGGTGCTGCTGTGGATGCTGTCGACGAAGATGATGCCGTCGGTCGGCGTGCTCGTGCCGATCTACCTGCTGTGGAAGAACACGGGGCTGCTCGATACCGTGTCGGGCCTCGTGATCGTCTACACGCTGATCAACCTGCCGATCGCGGTGTGGATGACCTTCACGTACTTCAACGAGATCCCGAAGGACATCCTCGAGGCCGGGCGCATCGACGGCGCATCGACGTGGCAGGAGATCGTCTACCTGCTGATGCCGATGGCGCTGCCGGGGCTCGCGTCCACCGCGCTGCTGCTCGTGATCCTGTCGTGGAACGAGGCGTTCTGGAGCATCAACCTGTCGAGCTCGAACGCGGCGCCGCTGACCGTGTTCATCGCGTCGTACTCGAGCCCCGAAGGGTTGTTCTGGGCGAAGCTGTCCGCGGCTTCGCTGCTGGCGGTCGCGCCGATCCTGATCGTCGGCTGGCTGTCGCAGAAGCAGCTGGTGCGCGGGCTCACGTTCGGAGCGGTCAAATGACGACGAGCGTACTGATCTGCGATTGCGACGGCGTGCTGATCGACAGCGAGGCGGTGGCTGCCGACGTGCTCGTGCGCGAGCTCGATGCGCGCTGGCCGGGCGTCGATGCGCGGCCGGCCGTGATGCCGTTGCTCGGGCTGCGCATCGAGCGCGTGCTGGCCGGCGCGAGCGAGGCCGTCGGGCGCAGGCTGTCGAACGACGACGTGGTCGAAATCCGTGCCGCGGTCGAGGCGGCGGCCGTCAATGCGCCGATGGTCGACGGCATCGATGCGGCGCTGGGCGCGATTCAACTGACGACGGCCTGCGCGAGCAACAGCTACCGCGCGTACGTCGAGGCGGCACTGGCACGCACGGGCCTCGCGCGATTCTTCGGCGACCGGCTGTTCTGCGCGGATGCCGTCGCGCGGCCGAAGCCGGCGCCCGACGTGTATCTCGCGGCGGCGCGCACGCTCGGCGTCGCGCCCGCCCGGTGCCTCGTGGTCGAGGACAGCGTGACCGGCATCACCGCGGCCGCCGCGGCCGGCATGACCGTGCTCGGCTTCGTCGGCGGCGGGCATGCGTCGGCCGCGCAGATCGACGCGCTGCGCGGGATCGGCGCGCGTCACGTCTTCGACGACATGCACGAGCTGCCCGGTTACGTCGCGCGCTGGCAGGCGACGGGCGCGGTGCTGCCGAACTAGCAACCACGAACGACTGCGCGCCGCGTTCGACGCGGCGCATCACGAACGAACGGAGACAGATCATGGCAAGCGTGCTCCTGCGCAACATCGCGAAGCGCTACGACGACACCGAAGTGCTGCGCAACGTGAACCTCGACATCGCCGACGGCGAATTCGTCGTGTTCGTCGGCCCGAGCGGCTGCGGCAAATCCACGCTGATGCGGATGATCGCCGGCCTCGAGGATATTTCGAGCGGCGACCTGCTGATCGACGGCGCGAAGGTCAACGACGTGCCGAGCGCGAAGCGCGGCATTGCGATGGTGTTCCAGTCGTATGCGCTGTACCCGCACATGACGCTGTACGACAACATGGCGTTCGGCCTGAAGCTCGCGGGCGCGAAGAAGCCGGAGATCGACCAGGCCGTGAAGCAGGCCGCGAAGATCCTGCACATCGACCATCTGCTCGACCGCAAGCCGAAGCAGTTGTCGGGCGGCCAGCGGCAGCGCGTCGCGATCGGCCGCGCGATCACGCGCAAGCCGAAGGTGTTCCTGTTTGACGAGCCGCTGTCGAACCTCGACGCGGCGCTGCGCGTGAAGATGCGGCTGGAATTCGCGCGGCTGCACGACGAGCTGAAGACGACGATGATCTATGTGACGCACGACCAGGTCGAGGCGATGACGCTCGCGGACAAGATCGTCGTGCTGTCGGGCGGCGCGGTGCAGCAGGTCGGCACGCCGAACGCGCTGTATCACGCGCCGGCGAACCTGTTCGTCGCAGGCTTCATCGGTTCACCGAAGATGAACTTCCTGAAGGGCACTGTCGAATCGGTCGATGCGGGCGGCGTGCTCGTGCGCTTCGACAGCGGCGAGACGCAGCGCGTCGCGGTCGAGGCGGCCGGGCTGCAGCGCGGGGCGGCGGTGACGGTCGGCGTGCGGCCCGAGCACCTGAAAGTCGAAGCCGCGGCTGTCGGCGTCGCTGCGAAGACGATGGCCGTGGAGTCGCTCGGCGATGCCGCGTACCTGTATGCGGAGTCGGCGGTCGCGCCGGACGGGCTGATCGCGCGGATTCCGCCGCTCGACACGTATCGCACCGGCGAGGCGCTGCACGTGCACGCGGAAGCCGAGCACTGCCATCTGTTCGACGAGCACGGGCAGGCGTTGCGCCGGCTGAGCACGCACGCGAAGGCTGCGTGACGGCCGGCTTCGGTCAGAGGTGCAGGTGCGCGGCCATGTAATCGACGAACGCGCGCAGCTTCGGCGTCGGATGGCGGCCTGACGGCCACAGCACGTAGAGCGGCGTGCGGCTCGCGACGTGTTCGTCGAGCACCGCGCGCAGCGCGCCGTCATCGAGCGCGCCGCGCACGAAGAATTCGGGCAGGCACGCGATGCCGAGCCCGCGCAGCGCGAAGCACAGGCGCGTTTCCGCGTTGTTGCTGACCATCGATACCGGCACGTCCGGCGGCGTGCCCGAGCGCGGCATGCGCAGCGGCCAGGTTTCGAGCTTGCCGCTGCTCGGGAAGCGGTAATGCAGGCAGCGGTGCCGCGCGAGATCGGCCGGCGTGCGCGGCGTGCCGTGCCGGTCGAGATAGTCGGGCGACGCGACGAGGTGCTGGCGAAAATGGCCGAGCAGCCGCGACGACAGCCGCGAATCCGACGGCCGGCCGGTGCGCAGTACCGCGTCGAAACCTTCGTCGATGACGTCGACGAGCCGGTCGCTGAAATCGATATCGAGTTCGATTTCCGGATACGCGGCCATGAAATCCGCGAGCACCGGCAGCAGCAGCGTGCCGATCGTCGGCAGGCTCACGCGCAAGCGCCCGCGCGGCGCTTCGGCGCTGTGCGTCAGTTCCCGTTCGGCCGCGTTGATCTCGGCGATCACGCGCCGGCACCGCTCGAGAAAGCGCGTGCCTTCGGCCGTCAGCGTGATGCTGCGCGTGCTGCGATGAAACAGCCGCACGTTCAGGCGCGCCTCGAGCCGCGCGATGCGCTTGCCGACCGCCGACGCCGACAGCCCGAGCGCGCGGCCGGCCGCGACGAAACTGCGCGTTTCCGCGACCTGAACGAACACGACGAACCCGCCGAGATTTTCCATGCAAGTTTCCGATTGCGGACGCCAGCGTCCGGAGTGTCCGGAACTCTAACCCGGTTTTTCTCGTTGCGTCGGCCCCCTACGATGGACGCTCGTTCACGCTATGAGGTCACGCCATGTCATCCCTGCCTGTCATCGCTCTCCGCGCCGAACCGGACGCCGCGCTGCGCCGCCGGCTCGACGCCGCGCTCGACGTCGCACTCGCCGACGAGCGCATGGTCGGCGCGGTCGTGCTGGTCGCGCGCGACGGCGAGCTGCGCTATGCGCGCGCCGCCGGGCTCGCCGATCGCGAAGCCGGTACGCCGATGCGGGAAGACGCGCTGTTCCGGCTCGCGTCGGTCACGAAGCCGGTCGTCACCGCCGCCGCGATGCGGCTCGTCGCGGCGGGGCGCATCGCGCTCGACGAACCCGTCGCGCATCGGTTGCCCGAATTCCGTCCGGCGCTGCCCGACGGCGCGCCCGCCGCGATCACGTTGCGCCATCTGCTGTCGCATACGGCCGGCCTCGGCTACCGCTTTCTCGAAGCCGACGGCGACGGCCCGTATGCGCGCGCCGGCGTGTCCGACGGGATGGATCGTGCGGGCATCTCGCTCGCCGAGAATGTGCGGCGCATCGCCGGCGTGCCGCTGCAGTTCGCGCCCGGCACGGCGTGGGGCTATTCACTCGCGACCGACGTGGTCGGCGCGCTGATCGAGGCGGTCGACGGCCGGCCGCTCGCCGATGCGGTCGCCGCGCTCGTCACGGGGCCGCTCGGGATGACCGACACCGCGTTCGTCGCGCACGACGCCGCGCGTGTCGCGACGCCTTACGTGAGCACGCCGGGCGCCCCGCGCCGGATGGCCGATATCGATCTCGTGCCGGCGTTCGACGGCACGGTCGGCATCCGCTTCGAACCGGCCCGCGTGTTCGATCGCGATGCGTGGCCGTCGGGCGGCGCGGGGATGGTCGGCACCGCACACGATTGCGTGACGCTGCTCGACGCGCTGCGTACCGGCCGCGACGGCTGGCTCGAACCCGCGTGGATCGACGAGATGGCGCGCATCCAGCCGGGCGCGCACGAACTGCAGGATGCGCCGGGTTTCGGCTTCGGGCTCGGCTTTTCGGTGCTGAGCGATCCGGCGGCCGCGCGGTCGCCGGAATCGGTCGGCACCTGGCGCTGGGGCGGCGCGTACGGGCATGCATGGTTCGTCGACCGCGCCGCCGGGCTGACGGTCGTTGCGCTGACCAACACGCTGTACGAGGGCATGCACGGGCGGATCGTGACCGACGTGCGCGATGCGGTCTACGGCGTCGATACCGGGAGCGCGTCATGAGCGACTGCACGTCGACTGAGATTGACGATCAGGTTTTCGTCGGACCCGCGCAGGCGCGCGCTCGCCTGCCGGTCGCGAACCTGCTGGCGCTCGCGACCGCCGCCTTCATCACGATCCTCACTGAAGCGTTGCCGGCCGGCCTGCTGCCGCTGATGAGCGTCGACCTGCGCGTGCCCGACGCGCTGATCGGCCAACTGGTAACCGTCTATGCGCTCGGCTCGATCGTCGCGGCGATTCCGCTCGTCGCCGCGACGCGCGCGATGCGCCGGCGCCGCCTGCTGCTCGCGGCGCTGGCCGGCTTCGTCGTGTCGAATGCGCTGACCGCCGCGTCGCCGTACTACGCGCTCACGCTCGCCGCGCGCTTCGTCGCGGGGATGGCGGCCGGACTGCTGTGGGCGTTGCTGGCCGGTTATGCGAGCCGGATGGTCGATGCGTCGCTGCGCGGCCGCGCAATCGCGGTCGCGATGCTCGGCGCGCCGGTCGCGATGTCGATCGGCATTCCAGCCGGCACCGCACTCGGCGCGGCGCTCGGGTGGCGTGTTGCGTTCGCGGGCATCACGTTCGCGGCGCTCGCGCTGATCGGCTGGATTCGTTGGCGCGTGCCCGATTACCCTGGGCAGGCGGCCGGCGCGCGCGAACCGGTGCTCGACGTGATGACGCTGCCCGGCGTGCGGCCGGTGCTGACCGTGATGTTCGCGTACGTGCTCGCGCACAACATGCTGTACACGTACGTCGCGCCGTTTCTCGCGGGTGTGCGAATGGGCGCGCAGGTCGACGCGGTGCTGCTGGTGTTCGGTATCGCGTCGCTCGCCGGCATTGCACTGACGGGCGCGTGGATCGGCGCCGCGCAACGGCGTCTCACGCTCGCCAGCATCGCGCTGTTCGCGCTAGCGGCGGCGATGCTCGGCGCCGGTTCCGGAATGGTGATCGTCTACGTTGGCGTCGCGCTGTGGGGGCTCGCGTTCGGCGGCGCGCCGACGCTGTTCCAGACGGCCACCGCGAATGCGGCGGGGGAGTCGGCCGACGTCGCGCAATCGATGCTCGTGACGGTGTGGAATCTCGCGATCGCCGGTGGCGGCATCGCGGGCGGGATGCTGCTCGGCGCAACGGGCGCCGGCGCGATTCCGTGGGTGCTCGTTGCGCTGCTGGCGGCCGCGTGGATCGGCGCGTGGCGCGCGCGCCGGCATGCGTTTCCGGCGCCGCGCGCCGCCTGAACGTTCGGCCGCGGCGTCAGTCCGCCTTCGCGTCGAGCGCGGCGCGTGCGCAGGTTTCGTCGGTGACGAGCCCGGACAGCCAGCCGCCGCGCAGCGCGGCGATCACCGCGTCGCGTTTCTTCGGGCCGCCGGCGAACGCGATCGTCGGGCGCTTCGGCGGCGCGGCGAGCGACACGCTCGTCACGCGCGCGCTGGTCGACACGTCGATCATCTTGCCGTGTGCGTCGATCGGCATGCCGAGCAGTTCGGCCACCGCGCCGAGCGAGGTCATCTCGTCGCGCTCCTGTTCGGTGATGAAGCCGTCTTCGTAGAGCGGGCAGTGCGGGCCGGTGTTGCCGATCCCGACGAACGCGACGTCGGCCTCGCCCGAAAGCGCCTCGACGATCCGGTACAGCCGGTGATTGCACCACTGCGCGCGCTCGGTGGCGCTGTCGGCGAACAGCGGCGCGGGCAGCAGGAAGTGCTTGCTGCCGGTTTTCTCGGAGATGTACTGCGCGACGTCGTAGCGGTTCGACGAACCGTCGGCCGCGATCGCGCCGACCATCGACACGAGCCGGTGCTGCGGGCGGTCGATCTGCGCGATCTGCGCGACCGCGGCCTTCAGCGTCCGGCCGCTGCTGACCGCGATCACCATCGGCCGCGTTTCGTTCAGGTAGCGCTCCATCACCTGCGCGCCGGCGACCGCGAGCTTGCGGTCGATCGCGTCGGGCGCATCGGCATCGACGGGCACGACTTCGCACATCGCGAGGCCGTAGCGCTTCGATAGCTGCGCGCCGAGATCGAGACAGTCGGCGAGCTGGTGGTCGACGCGCACGCGGATCAGGTTCTTCTCGACCGCGAACGCGACGAGGCGCTGCGCGACCGGGCGCGACACCTGCAGCTTTTCCGCGATTTCGTTCTGCGTGTCGCCCGCGACGTAGTAGAGCCACGCGGCACGCGTGGCGAGATCGAGTTTTTCTGAGGACTTGGACACGATAGCGATTCGATTCGGATCTGGGGGCCGCCCCGCGGGCCGGCCGGTGGGCCGCATGACGGCATCCACTGTACCGCATGTCTTGCGCACGACCGACGGCCGATCGGCGCGCCGCGGCGGCGCTTACGCGAGCCGCGCGCGCGACGGTTCGTACAGCGGGCGCACGTGACGGTACAGTGCGCGGAATGCATCGAGGCGCTCGCGCAGCGGCGCATGGCGGGCAGCATCCGGCGTGTATTCGGCGCGCACCGGCGGCTTGGTCAGCACCGTCTGCGGATCGCCGCCGACAGCCAGCCAGCCGAGCCGAGCCGCGCCGAGCGCCGCGCCGGTTTCGCCGCCGCCGTGCTGGCGCGTGCGCACGTTCAGCGCATCCGCGATCAGTTGCGCCCAGAACGCGCTGCGTGCACCGCCGCCGATCAGCGACAACTGGTCGGTTTCGACGCCGGCCGCATGCAGCGCGTCGAGACCGTCGGCGAGGCCGAGCGTCACGCCTTCGAGTACCGCGTAGCCGAGATGCGCGCGTTCGGTCGCATGCGTCATCCCGAAGAACACGCCCTGCGCATACGGATCGTTGTGCGGCGTGCGCTCGCCGGACAGGTAGGGCAGGAACAGCGGCGCCGTCGCGAGCGCGTCGGCGTCGAGCGCCTCGACTTCGGCGAGCAGCGCGGGCTCGTCGGTGCCGGTCAGCTTGCAGACCCAGCGCAGGCAGCTCGCGGCCGACAGCACGACGCTCATCAATTGCCAGCGATCGGGAATCGCATGGCAGAACGCATGCACGGCCGATGCCGGATTCGGCATGAAACGATCGCCGACCACGCTCAGCACGCCCGACGTGCCGAGCGACACGAAGCCGTCGCCGGCATGGATCGCGCCGATGCCGAGCGCGCTCGTCGCGTTGTCGCCGCCGCCGCCGGCCACCACGACGGCTTCCGAGAGCCCGAGTTCGCGGGCGATGTCCGCGCGCAGCGTGCCGGACGGCGCATTGCCTTCGACGATGCGCGGCATCTGGTCACGCGACATCCCGCACGCGGCGAGCAGCGCATCGGACCAGTCGCGGCGCGCGACGTCGAGCCACAGCGTGCCGGCCGCGTCCGACGGATCGGACACCTTCGCGCCGGTCAGCCGGAACCGCAGGTAGTCCTTCGGCATCAGCACGCAGGCGGTCGCCGCGAACACGTCGGGTTCGTGCTTCGCGACCCACAGCAGTTTCGGCGCGGTAAAGCCCGGCATCGCGAGATTGCCGGCGAGGGCGTGGAGATCGGGCGCGCGTTCGGTGAGCAGCGCGCATTCGTCGGCGCTGCGCATGTCGTTCCACAGGATCGCGGGGCGCAGCACACGGTCGTCGCGCCCGAGCAGCACGGCGCCGTGCATCTGGCCCGACAGCCCGATGCCGCGCACGGCCGCGAACGCCTGGCGGTGCCGTTCGCGCAGGGCCGCGAGCGCGGCGAGCGTGCCTTGCCACCAGTCCTCCGGATGCTGTTCGGCCCAGCGCGGATGCGGCCGCGACACGGTGAACGGCGAGCCGGCAGTGCCGACGACCGTGCCGTCCGGGGCGAGCAGCAGCACCTTCACTTCCGAGGTGCCGAGGTCGATGCCGAGATACATGAGCGATCCGTTCCGTCAGTGGGGAGTCGCTACTTTAGCCGCGCGGCCGCACCCGTGCCAAGGCAGGTTCGCCCGGATGCGGGTCAGCGTGCCGCGAGCCATGCGTCGACCCGCGCGAGCCCGGCGCGCAGCGCCTCGAACAGCGCCGCGTTGCCGGCGAGCGAGCCCCACAGCGCGCGGCTCGCGCACAGCGCGACGACCGGGTCGTCAGCCGCGACGATCGCCCGCGCGGCGCCTTCGTCCATCACGCCGTCCTGGTACGCATACGGCAACGTGCCGCGCGCCCAGCGTTCGAGAAAGCGCAGGAACAGCGCGGGCAGCACGGCGGTGGCGACCGGCGCCGCGCCGCGCGCGAACGATTCGACGAGCGTCGGCGCGATGAAGCCGGGGATCTTCGAGAAGCCGTCGGCCGCGACGCGCTGGTTCGTGTCGAGCACGTACGGGTTGCCGAAGCGTTCGAGCACAACGTCGCGGTAGCGCGCGAGATCGAGCGGGCTCGGCGTGAGGCACGGGATCACGTCCTGCGTCACGTAGTCGTGCGCGAAGCGGCGGATCGCCGCGTCGTGCGTGCCTTCGTGGATGTACGTGTGGCCCGCGAGCGTGCCGGCCCACGCGATGCAGCTGTGCGTCGCGTTGAGGATGCGGATCTTCGCTTCCTCGTATGGGTGCACGTCATCGACGAGTTCGGCGCCGGCCAGCTCCCAGCGCGGCCGGCCGGCCGCGAAGCGGTCCTCGATCACCCACTGGATGAACGATTCGCCCATCACCGGGCAAGCGTCGTCGATGCCGGTGGCGGCCAGCACGCGTTCGCGCACGTCGGCGGTCGGGCGCGGCGTAATGCGGTCGACCATCGCGCTCGGCGTGGCGACGTTCGCATCGAACCACGCGAGCAGGTCGGCCTGCCCGCGCCGGTCGAGGAATTCGCGCATCCCCGCGCGAAAGCGCGCGCCGTTGTTGCGCAGGTTGTCGCAGCTCTGCAGCGTGAGCGGGCCCGCGCCGCGCTTCACGCGTTCGGCGAGCAGCGCGGCGAGCGCGCCGTACAGCGTCGTGCGCGCGCCTTGCAGGTCGGCCGCGAGATCGGCATTCGCGATGTCGAGCCGGTTGTGTTCGTCGAGGTAGTAACCGCCTTCGGTGACGGTGAACGATACGATCCGGCAGGCCGGATCGGCGCCGGCGTCGATCAGCGCGGCGAGATCGATCGACCACGGCAGCACGCGCGTGATCGCCCGGATCGTCTCGTACGCGCGTTCGCCTTGCGGCGTGACGGTTTCGAGCGTGTAGGCGCCGTGCTGCGCGGCGAGTGCGTCTATCGTCGCGTGCATGTCGTCGCGGATGTTGCCGACGGTCAGCGACCAGCGCTCGTCGGCCGGTACGGCCGCGTTCACGCGATGCAGATACCACGCCTGGTGCGCGCGGTGAAACGAGCCCGCGCCGATGTGCAGCAGCACGGGCGTGCGGGCGGAGGGCGATGCGCTCATCCGGTGTCTCCTGTTCGTGCCTGACTGTCCTGTCGAATGCGACCGACGAATACGATCATTTGCTCTTTGTGTGAGCGAATGATCGTATTCGGGCGAGCGAAAGTCAAGGTGGGGAAACCGCATTTCGATGGTGCGCTGCGGTGGCGGCGCGGGCAGGGCGGGGAGCGCGCGACCGGGCGGTCGGTGCGCAAGGTGCCGTCAGTGTCCTTCGCGCGTCAGCACGACGAGTTCGTCGAGCAGCTTGCCGGCCGGCCCCGGCAGGATGCCGTGGCGGCGCCGGAACGCGGTGAGCGTGCGTACCGCGACGACCTCGTGCACGGGCAGCGTGTCGATCGTGCCGGCGCGCTGCTCGGCGCCGTACATCGGCTCGGCCATCCAGCTCAGGAAACCGGCATGCGCGACGAGGCTCTTCAATGTCGTGACCGAGCGCGTCTCGACCGCGATGTCGGGCAGCGCGAGCCCGTGCGCGTCGAAGGTCGCCCGCATGTGGTCGAACGGCGCGGTGCCGCGCGGCGGAATCGCCCAGCGCGCGTGCAGCGTATCGGCGAGCGTCGGCGCGCGGCCGAGCGCGCGCAGCGGATGGTGCGGCGCCGCAACGATATGGCTGCGATCTTCCCAGCGGCACTCGGGAATCGCGACGATCTCGTCGGTATCGGGCCCGTGCGCGGACAGCGCGAGATCGATCTCGTGCTTGTTCAGCCCTTCCGCGAGCCGGTCCCACACGCCTTCGATGATCTCGACGCGCAGGTTCGGCCAGCGGTCGAGCACGCGGCCCACCGCGACCGGCAGCACGAGGCTCGCGATGCTGCCCACCGTGCCGACCTTGATCGTGCCCTTCGCGAACCCGCGCATTGCGTCGAGCTCTTCGCGCGCGTGCTCGGCCTCGTGCTGCAGCAGCGTCGCGTGCGGCAGCAGCGCCTCGCCGAACGCGGTGAGCTGCACGCCCTTCGAGTGACGCTCGAACAACGGCGCACCGACCTGGTCCTCGAGCCGCTTCAGGATCCGGCTCAGCGCCGGCTGGGTCACGTGCAGCGCGTCGGCGGCGCGGCCGAGGCTGCCGCACGCGACGATCGTCGTGAAGGCGCGCAATTGTCGGAGATCGAAAGTCATGACGGAATGGTATGGCTTATCGCAAAAAATACAGTATCCGAGAATGGCTTGCGCTTCGATACTGTGGAAACCGCCAAGCCATCGAGGAGCGCCGAGCATGTCCGGCCATTCGTCCCCTTCCGCCGCACCGATCACCGTCCGCGATGCGGTGATCGACCTGCTTCGCCAGTTCGGCATCGACCGCGTGTTCGGCAATCCCGGCTCGACCGAGCTGCCGATGTTCCGCGACTTCCCGGACGATTTCCGCTACGTGCTCGGTTTGCATGAAGCCGTCGTGGTCGGGATGGCCGACGGCCATGCGCAGGCCACCGGCAACGCGGCGGTCGTCAACCTGCATTCGGCGGCGGGCGTCGGCAACGCGATGGGCAACCTCTTCACCGCATTCAAGAACCGCACGCCGCTGATCGTCACCGCGGGCCAGCAGGCGCGCGCGATCCTGCCGTTCGACCCGTTCCTCGGCGCGACGCAGGCCGCCGAGCTGCCGAAGCCGTACGTGAAGTGGAGCATCGAGCCCGCGCGCGCGCAGGACGTGCCGGCCGCGATCGCGCGTGCATACCGCATCGCGATGCAGGAGCCGCGCGGCCCGGTGTTCGTGTCGATTCCGGTCGACGACTGGGACCAGCCGGCCGAACTGCTGCCGCGCCGCGACGTCAGCAGCATCGTGCGGCCCGATCCCGATGCGCTTGCGCGGCTCGGCCACGCGCTCGACGCCGCGCGGCGTCCCGCGTTCGTGGTCGGTGCGGCCGTCGATCGCGCCGGTGCGTGGGATGAAGTCGTGCGGCTCGCCGAGCGGCACCGTGCGCGCGTGTACGCCGCGCCGATGTCGGGGCGCTGCAGTTTCCCCGAGGACCATCCGCTGTTCGCCGGCTTCCTGCCAGCGATCCGCGAGAAGATCGTCGCCCGGCTCGACGGGCACGACCTCGTGTTCGCGTTCGGCGCGCCCGCGTTCACCTATCACATCGAGGGCTTCGGCCCGCACGTGCCGCCGGGCGCGACGCTCGTGCAGCTGGTCGACGATCCGGGCGTCGCCGCGTGGACGCCGTCGGGCGATGCGGTCGTCGGCAACCTGCGGCTCGCGGCGCGCGACCTGCTCGCGCGCCCGGCGCCGCCCGAGCGGCCGATGCCCGCACCGCGGCCGCCGCGTGCGCGTGTCGAACCGCCGGCCGCCGGCGAGCGCATGCCGGTCGCGTTCGCGCTGCAGACGCTCGCCGACGTGCGCGACGCGCACGACATCGTCGTCGAGGAAGCGCCGAGCGCACGGCCCGTGATGCAGGAACACCTGCCGTTCACGCGCAGCGGCACGTTCTACACGATGGACAGCGGCGGCCTCGGCTACGGGATGCCGGCCGCCGTCGGCGTCGCGCTCGCGCAGCCGGGCCGGCACGTGATCGGGCTGATCGGCGACGGGTCGAGCCTGTATTCGATCCAAGCCTTGTGGAGCGCCGCGCAGCTGAAGCTGCCGATCACGTTCGTGATCCTGAACAACCGGCGCTACGCGGCGCTGCAGGATTTCGCGCCGGTGTTCGGCTTCGGCCCCGATGACCCCGTGCAGGGCACCGATCTGCCGAACCTGGATTTCGTCGCGCTCGCGCAAGGGATGGGCTGCCGCGGGGTGCGCGTGAGCGCTGCCGCGCATCTGCGCGACACGCTGGCCGATGCGCTGCGTGCGGCGACGCCGGTCGTCGTCGAAGTCGAGATTGCCTGAATTACGTGATGCGCAACGCGCGTCCCTCCGGAGACTCCATGCAAACCGTATCGATGCTGATCGGCGGCGAACGCCGTCACTCGTCCGGCGGCGCGACCTTCGTGCGCCGCAACCCGCTTGATGGCGCAGTCGCGTCCGAAGCGCCCGCCTGCACCGTCGACGATGCGCGTGCGGCGGCCGACGCGGCCGCCCGCGCGTTTCCCGACTGGGCCGCGCTCGGTCCCGGTGCCCGCCGCGCGCTGCTGCTGAAGGCGGCCGCCGCACTCGAAGCGAAGCACGAGCAGTTCGTCGCCGCGATGGCGGCCGAGACGGGCGCCTCCGCGCTGTGGGCCGGCTTCAACGTGCATCTTGCCGCGAGCGGGCTCGTCGAGGCCGCGTCGCTGACCACGCAGGTCGGCGGCGAGCTGATTCCGTCCGACGTGCCGGGCTCGCTCGCGATGGGCGTGCGGCAACCGGCAGGCGTCGTGCTCGGCATCGCGCCGTGGAACGCGCCGGTGATCCTCGCGACGCGCGCGCTCGCGCTGCCGCTCGCGTGCGGCAACACGGTCGTCCTGAAGGGTTCGGAGCTGTGCCCCGTCACGCACGGGCTGATCGTCGAGGCGCTGCAGGAAGCCGGGCTGCCGCCGGGCGTCGTCAATTTCGTGACGAACGCGCCCGAGGACGCGGGCGCCATCGTCGATGCGTTGATCGCGCATCCGGCCGTGCGCCGCGTGAATTTCACGGGTTCGACGCGTGTCGGCAGGATCATCGCCGAAGCCTGCGCACGTCATCTGAAACCGGCGGTGCTGGAACTCGGCGGCAAGGCGCCGTTCGTCGTGCTCGACGATGCCGATCTCGATGCGGCGGTCGCGGCCGCCGCGTTCGGCGCATTCGCCAATTCCGGGCAGATCTGCATGTCGACCGAACGCATCGTCGTCGACGCATCGATCGCCGATGCGTTCGTCGCGAAGCTCGCCGACAAGGCCGCGTCGCTGCCGCTCGGTGATCCGCGACAAGGGCCCGTCGTGCTCGGGTCGCTGATCGACATGAAGGCCGTCGAGCGCTGCAATGCGCTGATCGACGATGCGCTCGCGCACGGCGCGACGCTCGTGTGCGGCGGGAAGGCCGACAGCACGCTGTACCCGGCCACGCTGCTCGACCATGTGACGCCGGCGATGCGCGTCTATGCGGAAGAATCGTTCGGCCCGGTGAAGGGCATCGTGCGCGTCGATGGCGAGGAGGCGGCGATCCGTTGCGCGAACGACAACGCGTTCGGGCTGTCGTCGGCCGTCTTCAGCCGCGACGTCGCGCGTGCGCTGCGCGTCGCGGGGCGCATCGAGTCGGGCATCTGCCACGTGAACGGTCCGACCGTGCACGACGAGGCGCAGATGCCGTTCGGCGGCGTGAAGGAAAGCGGTTTCGGCCACTTCGGCGGCAAGGCCGGCATCGCGGCGTTCACGGACCTGCGCTGGATCACCGTGCAGACCGCACCGCGCCACTATCCGTTCTGACGAGGCCGCCGACCATGAGGATTGCGATTCTGGGCGCCGGCGCGATGGGCTCGCTGTTCGGCGGGCTGCTCGCCGAAAGCGGTGAGGCCGTCACGCTGATCGACGTGAACGACGCGCACCTCGATGCGATTCGCCGCGACGGGCTGCGCATCGACGACGATCGTGGTGAACGGCGCGTCCATACGTTGCAGGCCGTGCGGCCGGAAACCGCGCAAGCGGATGCGGCCGCATCGTCCGATACGCCATTCGACCTGCTGATCGTTTTCACGAAGTCGCTGCATACGCGCACCGCGCTCGACGGCGTGCGCGCGCTGCTGACGCCGCACACGCACGTGCTCACGTTGCAGAACGGGCTCGGCAACGTGGAGACGCTGAATGCGTTCATGCCGCTCGAACGCATCCTGGTTGGCGTGACGACGTGGCCCGCCGACGCCGTGGGGCCTGCACACGTACGCTCGCACGGTGCGGGCACGATCCGCATGATGACGGCCGACGGCGCGGCGCGCCCGTTCGCGACGGCCGTGGCCGATACGCTGTCGCGCGCGGGGCTCGCGTGCACGCTGGATGCCGACGTGTGGGCCGCGATCTGGGAGAAGGTCGCGTTCAACGCGGCGCTCAACACGCTGTGCGCGGTGACGGGCTGCATGGTCGACCAGCTCGGCAATCATCACGACGGGCCGCGGCTCGCGCTCGCGATTGCGGCCGAGGTGGCCGCCGTCGCCCGCGCGAAGGGCATCGCGGTCGACGGCGAACGCATCGCGCGCAATGTCGAGCATGCGATCCGCGCGCATCGCGGTCATCGCCCGTCGATGCTGCAGGACGTGCTCGCGGGCCGCCGCACGGAAATCGACGCGATCAGCGGCAAGGTCGTCGCGGCCGCGCGCGAAGCGGGCGTGGCGGTGCCGCATGTGGAAACGCTGCTCGCGCTGGTCCGGCTGATCGACGCGCGGATGAACTGAGCATCAGGCCGGCGGCGCTGCGTGCGCCGCACGACGATACGAGTGCGTCGCGCGCAGGCGACGGCACCGGATCGGGACGGGTTGGACGAGACACCGGGGCCGGCGCCGTTGCGTCGACACCGGCCGCCTGCGCAGCACGGGATCCGGGCACGCGCCACCGCGCCAGCCCGGGCCACTGGAGACGCCATGAAAGCCATCGAATGCCGTTGTCTTGCCGCGCGCCGTTCGCGCACGTTGCCGCCTCGGCGCGGCGAACGGGAGGCCGCATGAGCACGCGCGACGGAGTTCAGTCGCCGTCCGTCGACATCGGCGCGACGCTCGACGACGGGCCGTTTACGGCGATGCAGCGTGGCGTGGTGCTGCTCGCCGCGCTCGCGATCGTGCTCGACGGCTTCGACGGCCAGCTGATCGGCTTCGCGATTCCGGTGCTGATCCGCGAATGGGGCATCACGCGTGGCGCGTTCGCGCCTGCCGTTGCGGCGGGGCTGATCGGGATGGGCATCGGCAGCGCGTGCGCGGGGATCGTTGCGGACCGCTTCGGCCGCCGCCAGGCCGTGATCGGCAGCGTGTTCCTGTTCGGCATCGCGACCTGCGCGATCGGCTTCGCACCGGACGTCACGGCGATCGCGGTGCTGCGCTTCGTCGCGGGGCTCGGGATCGGCGGTGCATTGCCGACGGCCACGACAATGACAGCCGAATACACGCCCGCGCGGCGTCGCACGATGATGGTGACCGCGACGATCGTCTGCGTGCCGCTCGGCGGGATGCTGGCCGGCCTGTTCGCGCACGAGGTGCTGCCGCGCTACGGCTGGCGCGGGTTGTTCTTCGCGGGCGGCGCGTTGCCGCTCGTGCTCGGTTTCGTGCTCGTGCGTGCGTTGCCCGAATCGCCGCGCTATCTCGCGCGGCGCCCCGCGCGCTGGCCGGAGCTCGGCGCGCTGCTTGCGCGGATGGAGCGGCCGGTCGCACCGGGCACCGCCTTTACCGACATGAGGGACGCGCGCGCGGCAGGCGGGCGCGGCGGCTTCGGTGCGCTGTTCGCGAGCGGTCAGGCGCGCGACACGATCGCGCTGTGGTGCGCCTTCTTCATGTGCCTGCTCGCCGTGTATGCGGCGTTCAGCTGGCTGCCGACGATGCTGGCGGCGAGCGGGCTGAGCGTGTCGGTCGCCGGTACGGGCCTCACCGCGTACAACCTCGGCGGCGTGATCGGCGCGCTGTTGTGCGCGTGGACGATCGCGCATGCCGGGTCGCGCTGGCCGCTCGTGCTGTGCAGTATCGGCGGCGCGGCGAGTGCGGTGTGGCTGATGGGTGTCGATGCCGGCCGCCACACGGGCTGGCTGATCGTCGGGCTCGGCCTGCACGGGTTGTTCGTCAATGCGGTGCAGTCGACGATGTATGCGCTCTGTGCGTACATCTATCCGACAGCCGTGCGCGCGACGGGGACGGCCAGCGCGCTCGCGTTCGGGCGGCTCGGCGCGATCTTCAGCGCGTTCGCGGGCGCGCTCGTGATCACCACGGGCGGCGCCACGGCCTATCTGACGATGCTGGCGATCGCGATGGGGATTGTTTGTGTCGCGCTGCTCGTCGTGCGACGGCACATCCCGCGACTGTCGCGCGCGGCCGTGCAGCCGCGCGAAGGGGAGGAGCTGGCCCGCACGTCGCCGTGACGGCGCGCGGGCCCGGGGGCGTTTCGTGCGTTACAGCGTGGTGCGCACGTGCCAGAGCTCCGGGAACAGCACGACGTCGAGCATCTTGCGCAGGTACGGCGCGCCGCTGGTGCCGCCCGTGCCCTGCTTGAAGCCGATGATGCGCTCGACGGTCGTCACGTGACGGAAGCGCCACTGACGGAACGCATCCTCGAGATCGACCAGTTCCTCGGCCATCTCATAGAGCTCCCAATGCTGCTGCGGGTGACGGTACACCTCGAGCCACGCGGCCTCGACCGTTTCGTCATGCCGGGTCGGCTGGGTCCAGTCGCGTTCGAGCCGCTCCGCCGCGATCGGGAAGCCGCGCCGTGCGAGCAGGCGCACGACTTCGTCGTAGAACGACGGCGCCTCGAGCGTTGCGCGCACCTGTTCGAGGAGGTCGGGCCGGTGCGCATGCGGTTGCAGCATCTGCACGTTCTTGTTGCCGAGCAGGAATTCGAGCTGCCGGTACTGGTACGACTGGAAGCCCGACGACTGCCCGAGATAGGGCCGCATCGCCGAATATTCGGACGGCGTCATCGTCGACAGTACGTTCCACGCCTGCACGAGCTGCTCGAGAATCCGCGACACGCGCGCGAGCATCTTGAACGCGGGCGGCAGCGCGTCGGTGCGTACCGCGTCGAGGGCGCCGCGCAGCTCGAACAGCGCAAGCTTCATCCACAGCTCGCTCGTCTGATGCTGGATGATGAACAGCATCTCGTTGTGATCGGGCGACAGCGGGTGCTGCGCGTCGAGGATCGAATTCAGCGACAGGTAGTCGCCGTAGCTCATCGACTTCGAGAAATCGAGCTGCGCGTTGTGCCAGCCGGCGTCGCCCGGCACGTGCGACGCTTCGTGCGCGGCCTGGGCCGCGGGTGCCGGATGCGCGGCGCGTGCGCCCGAGAACGGGCAGCCCGCCGGCGCGTCGTCGCCGGGTGGCTGCATATGACCAGAATTCACGACTCTCTCCAGATTTGAATGACGGGGGCGCGGCGCGCGTCATGCGTGCGCCGCGCGAAGCGGGTCAGGTCACCGCGCCGCGTTCGGCGAACTCGGGCGCCTTCCACGCGCCGGTGGCGAGGATGTCGCGCAGCGTCTCGACGGCATCCCACACGTCGGCGAAGCGCGTGTAGAGCGGCGTGAAGCCGAAGCGCAGCACGTACGGCTCGCGGTAGTCGCCGATCACGCCGCGCGCGATCAGCGCCTGCATCACCTCGTAGCCGTGCGGATGCTCGAAGCTCGCCTGCGAGCCGCGCTGGTGATGCGCGCGCGGCGTGACGAGCTTCAGCGACAGGCCCGCGCAGCGTGCTTCGACCAGCGCGATGAACGTGTCGGTCAGCGCGAGCGACTTGCGGCGGATCGCGTGCATGTCGGTCTGCAGGAACACGTCGAGCCCGCATTCGACCATCGACATCGACACGATCGGCTGCGTGCCGCACAGGAAGCGCGCGATGCCCGGATCGGGCGCGAAGCCCGGCTGCATCGCGAACGGTGCGCGGTGGCCCCACCAGCCGGACAGCGGCTGCGAGAAGTGCGCGTGATGGCGCTGCGGCACCCACACGAAGGCGGGCGAGCCGGGGCCGCCGTTCAGGTACTTGTACGTGCAGCCGACCGCGCCGTCCGCGCGTGCGCCGTTCAGGTCGACCGGCACCGCGCCGGCCGAGTGCGCGAGATCCCACAGCATGAGCCCGCCCGCGTCGTGCACGAGCTGCGTGACCGCCGCCATGTCGTGCATGTAGCCGGTGCGGTAGTTCACGTGCGTGATCATCGCGACGGCCGTGTCCGCGCCGAGCGCGCCGGGCAGGTCGGCCGGATCGTCGATCAGGCGCAGTTCGTAGTCGCCGCCGAGCTGTTCGATCAGCCCCTGCGCGATATACAGGTCGGTCGGGAAGTTCGAGCGTTCCGACACGATCACGCGGCGCTCGGGCGCGCGCTCGGCCTGGTGGCGCACCATCGCCGACAGCAGCTTGAACAGGTTGATCGAGATCGTATCGGTCACGACCGTTTCGCCGGGCGCGCCGCCGATCAGCGTGGCGAGCTTGTCGCCGAGACGGCGCGGCAGCGCGAACCAGCCGGCCGTGTTCCAGCTGCGGATCAGGCCTTCGCCCCATTCGGCGCCGATTACCTGCTGCGCGCGGGCGGCCGATGCGCGCGGCTGCGCGCCGAGCGAGTTGCCGTCGAGGTAGATCACGCCGTCGGGCAGGGAGAACTGGTCGCGCAGCGGGGCGAGCGGGTCGTCGCGGTCGAGCGCGAGCGCGTCTTCACGGGTCTTGATCATGATGTGGGGTCGTCAGTCGGGGTAATCAGGCGGCACGCGCGGGCAGCGCGCGCAGCACCGCGCGCACGGGGCTCGCGTCGAGCGTCGCGAACTTCAGCGGCAGTGCGATCAGTTCGTAGTCGCCGGGCGGCACGTCGTCGAGCACGATGCCTTCGAGTATCGCCATCCGGTGCGCGCGCACGCGGTGATGCGCATCCATCGTCTTCGATTCCTGCGGGTCGAGCGACGGCGTGTCGATGCCGATCAGCTTCACGCCGTGCGCGGCGAGCAGGTCGATCGTTTCAGGCGCGACCGCGCAGAAGCCGGGGTCCCATTGCGTGACCGGCGCTTGCGCACAGGTGCGCAGCAGCACGCGCGGCGGCACGCCGTCGAGCGCGGCCGCAACGTCGGCCGGCTGCACGACGGGCGATGCGCCGATGCAATGGATCACGCGGCACGGGCCGAGGTAAGTATCGAGCGGCACGGCGCCGATCGGCGCGCCGTCGGCGTCGTAGTGCAGCGGCGCGTCGCAGTGCGCGCCCGTGTGCGGCGACAGCGTCAGGCGTGCGACGTTGACCGGCGAGCCGGCCTCCATCCGCCACACGCGTTCGACGGAAACCGGCGTATCGCCCGGCCACACGGGGGTGGCGGGGCTGACAGGCGGCGAGATGTCCCAGAGAGTGTCCATGGCATGACGAATCGGTGAATCGATGCTTCGAATGATAGGTGGACGCTCGCAGAAAGTGCTTGCGAAATAAACATGGACAATCCGCCGGATTGGCAGATAATTCGACTCAGAGGGAAAACGGGGACCAAAAATGCACGCGATCACGCTCGATGCCACCGACTGCCGGATTCTGGCGGTACTGCAGGAAGAGGGCAGAATCAGCAATCTCGATTTGGCGGAACGGATTTCGCTTTCGCCATCCGCCTGTCTGCGCCGCATGCGCCTGCTCGAGGAACAGGGCGTGATCGAGCACTATCGCGCGTGCCTGAGCCGCGAAAAGCTCGGCTTCGAGCTCGAGGCGTTCGTTCAGGTGTCGATGCGCAACGAAGAAAATCAATGGCACGAGCGCTTCGCGGAAGCGCTGCGCGAATGGCCGGAGGTCGTCGGCGCGTTCGTCGTGACGGGCGAGAGCCACTATCTGCTGCGCGTGCTCGCGCACAACCTCAAGCACTATTCGGATTTCGTGCTGAACCGGCTCTACAAGGCGCCGGGCGTAATGGACATCCGTTCGAACATCGTGCTGCAGACGCTGAAGGATGAAGCCGGCGCGCCGGTCGGGCTGGCGCGCACGGGGGCAATCAAAGCGGTGTAAGGCCGTGGAAGCCGCCGCCGTGGAACACGAGCGGCGGTGCCGTGTCCGATACCGCGCGCACGCCGCAGCGCTCCACTTCGCCGACGAAGATCACGTGGTCGCCTTCATCGTAGCGGCTGCGATTGTGGCACTCGAACCAGGCGAGTGCGCCGTCGAGCACGGGCATCCCCGAGTTGCCGGCCGCATGCGCGATGCCTTCGAAGCGGTCGCCCTTGTAGGTCGAGAAGCGCTTGCACAGGTCGAGCTGCGATGCTGCGAGCACGTTCACCACGTAATGGCTGTTGCCGCGGAACACCGGCGTCGACGCCGATTTGTGCGCGAGGCTCCACAGCACGAGCGGCGGATCGAGCGAGACCGAGTTGAACGAGCTGGCGGTGATGCCGATCAGTTGCCCCGACGGCGCGCGCGTCGTGATCACCGTCACGCCCGTCGCGAACTGGCCGAGTGCCTGGCGGAAGGCGGCGGCGTCGAAATCCGGCGGGTTGGCGTGGCTCATCGGGCGGCCATCCGGAACGAAACGGGCGGGCGCGGCGCGACGCGGGTGGGGCGGGCACGGCGGACGAAAGGCGACAAGGCGGTCGGTTGGGAAGGGGTGCGCATGGCCCGATTTTAGCGGAATCGGCGCCGCCGGGCCCAGCCGGACGGCGCATCGCGGGGATAGCGTGACGTAGCGAACACTGCGGTGCGATGCCGGGTTCCCGATGGCGCGTGGTCGGCAAGGCCGCTCTGTCGCGTTCTTGCGCGGTGCGGTCGGCTCGTCCGCCTGCCGATCCGCCGCTCCGCCACGCGTGCCATTGACGCCCCCGCTAGCGCGCCGCCGCCAGTCCGAGCGACAACGCCCCCGTCACGATCAGGCTCGACGCCCACACCGCATCGAGATTGAACCAGCTCCGCGACACGAACTTCAGCCCGAGATAGCGGTACACGAGCCAGGCGAGCCCGCCGCCGGCGCCGATCATCGCGATGGCATGCACGGCCGCGACGACGAGCGCCATCCCGAGATGCGCATCGACGAGCGTGGCCGCCGCCCGGTGGCCGACGTCCTGGTCGAGCCCGCACAACCCCAGGTAGATCGGCACCAGCATCAGCCCCGCGCCATGCGCGATCGCGACCGCGAACGACCACAGGCCGAGCCGCGCGGGCGGAATCCGCGCGAGCGCCCGCGGATGCCGGCGCCGGATCAGCAGCACGGCGCCGAAGCCGATCACGAGCGCGCTCGCGCCGATCCGGATCGCCGTTTGCCACGCGAGCAGCGCGGCGAGCAACCCGAACGGCAGCATCACCGCGAAGACCGCGAGCGCATGGCCGAGCGCGAGATAGCCGAGCGCCGCGACGAGTGCGCCGCCGCGGCGCGTCATCAGTGCGTTCGACACCGCAAGCGGCCAGCCCATCGCGGGGTTGAGCCCGTGATAGATGCCGCTCGCGAGCACGGCCGCCCACAGTGCGAGCTGGGCGTGAAGGCCGGCGTTCAACGCTTGACCGACGGATAGCAGAAAGAATCGGTCGAGCAGTCGCCGCCTTCGAGCCGGATCTGGTGCGCGCGATAGCCGTCGGGGAACTCGACCCAGTAATCGTCGGCGAGCGTCAGCCCACCTTCCGGTCCCACATGCGCGAGCACCTGCGCGCCCGGCACGCCGTCCGGATAGAACTGGTCGTCCCACGTCGAATACAGCGAGTTGGTCCAGTACACGCGCTTCCCGTCGCGGCTGATCTCGACCATCTGCGGGCCGCCCGCGAACCTGCGGCCGTTCGAGTGCGGCGCACGGCGCGCGATGCCGCCGATTCGTACCGACCCCGCGAGCACCGGGTGGTGCGGGTCCGACACGTCGTACTGGCGCATCTCGCCGGTGCCCCAGCACGACACGTAGAGGAAGCGGTCGTCGAGCGACAGGTCGATGTCGGTCACGAGCGGCGGCACCGCGCCGAAGGATTTCAGCAGCGGCGGTAGTTCATCGGCCGCGGCCGGCTCGGCCGGGATCGTCGCCGTCTTCTTCACATGGAACTTGCCGCCTTCGCGCCACCAGGTCCAGATCGAGCCTTCGAGATTCGTCGTGTCGACCACGACGCCGACGAAGCCGTATTCGCGCGCCGGGTCGTGCGCGGGCCGCACCTCGAGCGCCATCTGGTGCTGCGCGCCGAGATCGATCGTCTGCACGTTGCGCCGCGCGCGCAGGTCCCAGAAATGCAGCCGGTGCCCGTATTTGTTCGCGAGCAGGTCCTCGGGCACGATCCCGTTCTCGAATTGCGGCGGCAGCGCCCATTCGCTCGACACCATGTAGTCGCGCGGCAGGTTCCACCAGAAGTCGTAGTGCTTGTCCTGCGGGCCGCGATCGATCTCCCAGCGGCCGAGCACGTCGAAGGTTTCGCAATCCATGATGAAGATGCCGGGTGCGCCGTCGGTGCCGTCCTTGCCCGCGCCGCCGAGCGTGCTCACGTAGATGCCCTCCGGCCCGCAGTGAACCGTGTGCGGCCGCGAATAGCCGGTCTTCGAGAAGATTTCGTCGGGCTCGATGATCTTGTGGATGCGCGCCTGCGTCGGGTGCGGCTTCGTATCGATCACGTAGATGCGCGACGAGCGCAGGCCGGGGATGATCAGGAAGCGGCGCTCGAGGAACGCATGGCCGGTCAACGGCGACAGCGACGACGAGCACGCATTCCAGCCGAAGTGGTGAAACTCGTCGCCGGTGTTCGGCATCGTCACCGTGTGCACGATCTTTCCGTAGGTCGACGAGCCGGGCTTCACGTCGATCACGGCGAGCGCGTCGGGTCTGGAAAAATCGGGGCTCAGCAACAACGTATAGGCGAACGCTTCCGGCGGTGCCTGCATCGCAAGTTCCGGCGAAGCGTGAAACGTCGGGTCAGGCCGCATGCTCATGGTGATGCCCTCTCGATGGTGTCGGATCGTGGTCGCACGGCCGTTCGTTGCGGACGTGCGGGTCGGGGTTGCCGCGCGGCGCAAGACACGCCGGCGGGAGCGATCGGCAGGCGGAGGCACGCGTCGGTGCGCATGCGACGCCGTGCATCAGATCGTGAAAGCGGATAAAGACTGTGCGCCGGATCGCCGCCCGCGAGGCGGGACGGATGCATGCCAAGGAGGTGGCGTGGTCGAAGCGGCGGCCTGCGACGCGGCAATGGCCGCGCGAGTGATGCGGGTGATGTCTGTTAAGGCATGCATATCGATGTTCCGGCAGATGATGTTTGCATCAGGGTCGGGCATGCATCGGGCGCTTTGCGCGAGACGGCGGGTTGGCCGCCGCGCTCGCGCGTGCCTAAAAATCTCTAACAAAATGAGTGTTCGGGGGCTGTTAACCCGCCGCGCGTTTTGTTAACCTCTTCGTTGTTTCGCTGACGAGGAGGCCATGGCCAAACCGATACTCGATGACGAACTGTGGTCAC
>NZ_JAIZRY010000016.1:0-194777 GCF_020420125.1 Burkholderia sp. AU30280 | reverse complement strand
GACTCGTACATTCGCTGGTACAACGAGAAACGGATCAAAATCTCGCTTGGCGCACTCAGTCCGATTGAATACCGGGAGAGCCTCGGGCTGACGACATAAATCAGTCCAAGAATTCCGCCGCACCCCCCTTTTTTTGGCTACATTGAAATGTCCGCTTTTCGGGCCGCGTAAGCTGTCCGGCCGCCGGGTGTCCGGCGCCGGAGGCTGCGATGGCTGCAACGGAGCGGATCACGATGACGATGCGCGAGCTGGACAGGTTCAAGGTCATTCAGGACGTAGCCGACGGCAAGCTCAAGCCGTGGCGTGCGGCCGAACGGCTGGGCCTAACGGTCCGGCAGATCGAACGGCTAGTGATTCGGTACCGGGAATCCGGCCCGGCTGGACTGACGTCGCGCGATGACCAGCATGGGTCGGAACGGGCCGCGCAGCGCCCTCTTCATCGTTTTGCGGCGGCACCGGGGCCGAACGGCGGACGGGCGAGCCAGACCACCGCGATCACCGCGAGATACACGCAGCCGAGCGCGAACGAAACGTCGTTGAACGAGATCTGGTACGCCTGTGCGTCGACCAGGTTGCTCAGCAGCGTGGCCGCGCGTTGCGGATCGCCACCGCCGAGCCGGGCGACTTCCGCTCGCACGGCCGGATCGAACGCGCTCACGTGCTCGCTGAGCTGTGCGTGATGCAGGATCGCGCGCCGGTCCCACAGGAACGACGTGATCGACACCGCGAAGCTCGCGCCGAGCGTGCGCAGGAACGTCGACAGGCCGGAGCCGGCGGCGATCTCGTCCGGCTTCAGGTCGGACAGCAGGATGCTGTTGATCGGCATGATGAACAGCGCGAGGCCGAGGCCCTGCAGCAGCTGGATCAGCGCGATGTGCGTGAAGTCGATGTCGGGCACGAAGCCCGCACGCAGGAACGACGACGTGCCGAGGATCGCGAATGCGCAGCACACGAGCACGCGCATGTTGAAGCGTGGCGCGTACTTGCCCATGAACGGCGTCATCAGCACCGGGATCACGCCCATCGGCGCGACCGCGAGCCCGGCCCAGAATGCCGAGTAGCCGAGTGTGCGCTGCAGCCACTGCGGCACGATCACGTTGACCGCGAAGAATGCCGAATACGCGAGCACGAGCGTCAGCGTGCCGGCCGCGAAGTTGCGGTGCGCGAAGAGCCGCAGGTTCACGATCGGATTCGGCTCGTTGAGCTCCCAGATCAGGAACAGCGCGATGCCGAACGCGGCGACCACCGACATCACGACGATGAACGTCGAGTTGAACCAGTCGGCTTCGTTGCCTTTGTCGAGCACGATCTGCAGCGCGCCGACGCCGACGATCAGCGCGGCGAGGCCGACATAGTCGACGCGCGCGGCAACCGTCGTCTCGACGCGCGCACGCATCTGCGCGAACACGCACATCGCGGCGAACACGCCGATCGGCAGGTTGATCAGGAACGCCCAGCGCCACGCGTAATGCTCGGTGACCCAGCCGCCGAACACGGGCCCCGCGATCGGCGCGACGACGGTGACCATCGCGATCGTCGACAGCGCGAAGCCGCGTCGCTGCGGCGGGTAGATCGACAGCATCAGCGCCTGCGTGGTCGGGATCATCGGCCCCGCGACCAGGCCCTGCAGCGCGCGGAACGCGACGAGCTGCGGCAGGTTCTGCGCGAGGCCGCACAACAGCGACGCGAACGTGAACGCGAGCGTCGCCCACACGAACAGCCGCACCTGCCCGACGCGCTTGACGAGAAACCCGGTCAGCGGCAGCGCGATCGCGTTGCTGACCGAGAACGTCGTGACGACCCACGCGCTCTGCGTCGTGCTCACGCCGAAGTTGCCGGCGATCGTCGGCAGCGACACGTTCGCGACGGTGCCGTCCAGCACCTGCATGAAGACCGCGAGCGCGAGGCCGAAGGTCGTCAGCCCGACGCTCGACGGACGAAAGCCGCTGTCGGCGGCCGCCATCGCGCCGCTCATCGCACGGCCTCCGCACGCGCTGCCGCCGGCAGGTTCGCATGGATGACGTCGGCAATCAGGCTGTCGGCACGCGCGAGCTCGTCGCGGTACACGTCGGTGTGGAATACCGGCGCGCGCTGCTCGCGATGCGACAGCATCGCACCGCCGCGGTCGTGCTGGTCGACGCGAGCGTGCATCGACAGGCCGATGCGCAGCGGATGCGCGTCGAGCTGCGCCGGGGCGGTCAGCTCGATGCGGACCGGCAGCCGCTGCACGATCTTGATCCAGTTGCCGGTCGCGTTCTGCGCGGGCAGCAGTGAGAACGCGCTGCCGGTGCCGATGCCCAGGCTCTGCACGCGGCCGGTGTAGCGCACCGCGTCGCCGTACAGGTCGGCGGTCAGTTCGACCGGCTGCCCGATACGCATGTGCTCGAGCTGCTTCTCGGTGAAGTTCGCGTCGACCCACAGCTCGCGCAGCGGCACGATCGCAAGCAGCGGCACACCGGGCGACACGCGCTGCCCGACCTGCACCGTGCGTTTCGCGACATAGCCGGTGACGGGCGTGACGACGTCGGTGCGCGCACGCGCAAGGTAGGCGGCCCGCAGCCGTTCGGCCGCGGCCTGCACGTCCGGATGTGACGCGACCGCGGTGTCGTCGATCAGCGCCTTGCTCGTCTGGTGCTGCTCGCTCAACGTCGCCAGCGCGCTCTGCGCCCCCGCGTATGCACTTTGCGCGGACGTCAGCGTGTCGCGAGCATGCGCGAGTTCCTCGCGTGAAATCGCGCCGGTGCGGCCGAGATCCTCGCGGCGGCTGTAGTCGGCCTTCGCCTTGTCGAGCGCGGTGCGGCGCGTGTCGAGTTCAGCGCGTGCGCCGTCGATGCTGTTCGCGAGCCCGCGCTCGTTGCTGTACAGGCCGCGCACCTTGCGCACCGTTGCCGCGAGATCGGCCTGCGCGGTCGCGAGCGCGATCTGCGCGTCGCTCGGGTCGAGACGGACGAGCGGCGTGCCGGCGCGTACGAGGTTGCCGTCGTCCGCGTCGATCGATACGACGGTGCCCGTCACCTGCGGCGTCAGCTCGACGACGTTGCCTTGCGCGTACGCATTGTCGGTGGATTCGTACCAGCGTCCGACGATCGCGTACCAGATGCCCCAGCCGATGATGCCGAGCGCGAACACGGCAACCAGCGCGCGCACCAGATGCTTGCGCCGCGCAGGTGGTGGCGGCGGCGTCGCGGGCGCGCCACCGCCCGGTGCCGGTTGCGTGCGGGCATCGGGCCCGCCCGGCGCGCGCGGCGTCGTGGTGTGGTCGGCCGCCGGCTGCTGGCGGGCGCTGGCGGGATCGGCGGCGGCCGGTCGCGCGGGGGTTTGCAGGGAGTTGTCGCTGCTCATGGTTCGATGTCAAGGACGTTGGGAAGGAGTGGCGGCAAGCCTGGCGTCGTCCGGCTCGGCGCGGAAGCCGCCGCCGAGCGTGGCGACGAGCTGCAGCGACTGGTCCGCGCGCTGCGCGCGCAGCGCGGCGACTTCGCGGCTCGCGACCAGCAGTTGCTGGCGCACGACGAGCGCGTCGAGGTAGCTGCCGACGCCGGCCCGGTAGCGCGCGTCCGCGAGCCGCCACGCATCGGTGGCGGAGTCGAACGCACGCTGCTGGGCATCCGTCTGCACGGCCAGCGAATGCAGCCAGTGCAGATCGTCGGCCACCTCGCCGATCGCACCGATCAGCGTCTTGTTGTAGCCGGCGACCGCGAGGTCGTATTGCGCGTCGCGCCGGCGCAGCACGCCGCGCCGTTCACCGCCGTCGAAGATCGGCAGGCTCACGGCCGGGCTGGCGTTGTAGGTGCGCGACGCGGCCTGGAACAGTGAGGCGCCGCCGCGCGTCGCGAGCCCGATCAGCGCGGTGAGACTGACGTTGGGCAGGAAATCCGCACGAGCGGCCGCGACGTTGCGGCTGGCTGCCTCGACTCGCCAGCGCGCGGCGACGAGGTCGGCGCGCCGGCCGAGCAGCTCGGCAGGCAGGTCGGCCGGCACCGCGAGCGCAGCGGCCGGCAGCGGCGCGGGCCGCACGAGTGCGAGACCGCGATCGGGGCCCGCGCCGAGCAGGATCGCGAGCGCGATGCGCGCGCTGTCGATCGCCTGCACGGTACGGGCCTGCTCGCGCGTCGCGGCCGCGACTTCGCTTTCCGCCTGACGCTGCTGCGCGACGTTGTCGATGCCTTTCGCGACGCGCTGGCGCGTAAGCGTGAGCGCTTCGTCTGCACGTTCGTATTCGGCCCGTGCGACGTCCTGCTGATCGAATGCGTACGCGAGATTGACGTAGGCGCGCGCAACGTTGACCGACAGCAGCACGCGTGCGGCCTGCGCATCGACCTGCGCGGCGCGCGCTTCGCCGAGCGCGGCTTCCCACGCGGCACGGCGGCCGCCCCACAGATCGAGATCCCAACTCAGGCCGAGATTGATCTCGCGCGTGTGGCTGAAGAAGCCGCCGCCCTCGCCCGATGAAAACTGGGTGCCGGACAGCCGCTCGGCCTTCGCGCTCGCGCGGCCGACGACGTGCGGCAGCCGCGCGGCCCGTGCCTCGATCACCAGCGCCTGCGCTTCGCGTGCGCGCGCATCGGCGGTCGCGAGATCGGGGTTGCCGGCGAGCGCCTCGTCGATCAGTGCACTCAGTTGCGCATCGTTCAGCGCGCGCCACCAGTCGGCGGCCGGCCAGTCGGCGGCCGGTGCGTGCGCGAGGCTGCGCGATGCGGCAAGCGTATCGGCGCCGCGCAGCGTGCCGGCCGGCGCGAGCCCGTCGCGGCTCGCGCACGCGCCGAGCACGACGAGCGCCGCGGCGACGGCGATTCGCGACATGACGCGCAGTGCGCCGGCATCGCGTGTCCAGGGAGCAAGTGCTGCACGCATCGCATTCCTCTGCTTCGTATCGGTTTGAACACGACACGCATTGTTGGACGCTCCCGGACAAAGCTGATAATGTTGTTTAGACAAAAAATAATGAATTCCGGCCATGCCCATCCGACACGTTTCCCCGCCGCGCACCGCGAAGCGCGCCGACTCCGATCCGAGCGAGCGTGAGGACGGCCCGTCGCTGATCGCCGTCTGGGGCGAGGACGACGGCGGCAACACGTACCGGCTCGGTACCCGCGAGGTCGACTGGCACAGCCATCTGCGCGGCCAGGTGTTCTGCGTGGAAAGCGGTTTCGCGCACGTGCGCACCCCGCATGGTTCGTGGCTGCTGCCGCCGCATCGCGCGGGCTGGATTCCGCCGGGCGAGCAGCACAAGGTCAGCATCAGCGGCGCGTTGAGCGGCTGGAGCGTCGTGATTGCGCCTGCCGCGAGCCGGCGGATGCCGGGCCAGCCGTGCGTGATCGCGATCACCGAACTGATGCGCGCGCTCGTGCGGCGCGCGGTGTCGTGGGCCGATCAGGATCGGCTCGATATCGAGCAGGCGCGCATCAGCATCGTGCTGCTCGACGAGATGCGCCGTGCGCCGCACGAGCCGCTGCATCTGCCGATGCCGCGCGACCGGCGGCTGCTGCGCATCGCCAACGCGATCCTCGGGCAGCCGCACGACAGCCGCACGCTCGAAGCGTGGGCCGAATGGGCCGGGTTGTCCGCCCGCACGCTGAGCCGGCTGTTCGTCGCGGAAACCGGCACGAGCTTCGCGCAATGGCGTCAGCAGGCGCGCCTGACGCATGCGCTCGAACGGCTTGCGAACGGCGACAGCGTCGCCAACATCGCCGACGCGCTGGGCTACGCGACGCCGAGCAACTTCATCGCGATGTTCCGCCGCGCATTCGGCGATTCGCCCGCGCACTACTTCGCGAAGCGCAGGCAGCCATAGCGCAGTGCGGCGCTGCCCCGCCCCGCCCCGCCCCGCCCCGCCCCGCCCCTATCACCCCTGCCAATACAGTACCGGCATCGATTCGGCGAGAACCTGACGATCCGGTTGAGGGAGTCGTGCGCGACGAATGTTCGCTTCCCTGCCCTCGGTTCGACGGCGAGCAGCATGAAGGCGCGCCATACGTCGGTCATCAGACGCGTTTTCGAAACGACGAGTTTGGATTTAAAATCGTGATGTTGTGATAAGAAAAGTTATCCAGACGTCATTATCTATTTATCCAACTGCGTGCTCCGCGGCCGACGAATCGGCTCGTCACACGACGAATCCGCAGGCATCACCAGAACAACGCGCGCCGCACCGCTGCCGCGACGCGCGTCGGGAATGCAAGCGTGATAGCCCGCGAAACCGGCCTAGCTTGGGGGCGATGCTTCAGCGCACCCTGATCGTGTAAGCGGCTCGCGCGTCAGCCAGTCCCCCGTCATTGGTGGCCGTGACGGTGAAGGAATAGCGCCCGGTGTTGCCGGGCGTCCCGACGATCCCGCCGGTGTCGTGATTGAGTAGAAGACCTGGAGGCAACGCCCCGCCGGTCACAGAAAAATGGACTGTCGCGGGCGTATTCGTCGTGATTCTCGCTTCGTAGAGCGTGCCTCGCGCGGCATCCGGCAGAACCGTGGGGCTCAGTTGCGGCGTCGGCGCCGACACGGTCTGCGGCTTTCCGATCGGGGTCTTGTCGGGTTTCAACTGCTGTAACGACCAACTCTGCCCCGAACCGACGACCGTCAGGGTCCAGTGCGTATTCAGATCGCGGAACGCGAGCTTCTGCTGCTCGGTGAACGCACCCAGATTTCTGGCTGTTTCCCACTGCTTGATTTTCTCGAGAATCTGAGGCGTCAGTGATTGTTTCGAGGACAGGTTGGCCATCGTAAACCAGAAGCCGGTGCCGGCGTTGAGCCCCGCGCCGCGTGCGAGGCGGGTCTCGACCTGGAACAGGATATCGGCGTCGAGTGTCGGGACGCGGGTGAAAGTGAGCCATCCAAGCATGCCCGGCAGGTAGTTGGCCTGGTAGAAATCATTGTTGAGGAACATCTGATCCATCGTGTCGTCCCAACTCGCGCGGGTCAGCACGTCCCACGCATTCGAGGTCATCCGGCTGGTCTCGCTGATGTATCCATCGTGCCCGGTCTGGGCTGCGTAGGTACCGTTTATCAAACGGGCAATGCCAAAGCTGCCCCAGCCGGAGAGGCTGGCGGATTCCACACCGTCAAACGACTGGGACCGGATGCCGACGTCGTTCCGCAGCGTCCCGAACCGGACAGCAATCTCGTCGATGATGCCGAGGCCGCCCGTGGCCCCACCATACGAATTCACGATCACCCTCGCCACGGGCGTACCTTGCGGGGCGTCGGCCGCGACGGAGCCCCATTGGCCTCGCTGCAGCCCGCTGACTTGCCATACCTTGCCGACCATTCGGAAACTGTCGAACGAGACGAACTCATTGCCGATACGCAGCATTTTTCCGTTGATCGCGGCCTGCACCGGTCCGGATACGGGCAGGGAGAGCGCCGTGCTGGACGCGCTCAATGGCTGGTACAAAGCGGCTTGTGCGCCCGTAGCCAAACGAGGGTCCGGGGAGGGCGAAACGTACGGGTCGATGACGAGCGGGAGATCCGAGCCGGTGCTGATGAAGTCCGACATGGTATGAACGCCGACGCGGATACCTTGCTCTTTTGCAGCAGCCACCAGCCGTGCAGCGCCGGTGTCGCTGCTGCCGAAGCTGGCGTCGAACCGATAATGCCCGGTATAGGCCCACGGCCCGCGATAGTTCATCGGAAGCGAGTAGATGTAGTGGATTCCGGCGCTTTTGGCGAAGCCGGCAGCCTGGTTGACATTGCTGGTCGCGAGATCGGCCAGCACGAGAAACGACTGGCTGCTGGCCTGGGCGACTTTCTGCCATTGGCCGTTCTGGGTCGGATACGGGAGGTTCTCGCCCGACGCGATGAACGACAACAGAGTCGTCACGAGATCCGGTTCGCAACCGTATAGCGCAATTTTCGATCCGATTACCGTGCCGTTGATGTCGAGCGGGCCGAGCGGAATCGGAGAGCCGTTGGGGTTGAGCCGCGTACGCTCGCGTGTATAGTCAAAAGTGAAGGCGCGCAGCACGGCCCCCCACGAAGTCTTGGCGGCCACGCTCCACGGTTCCATGTCCGCCACCGTCAGCTTGTACGGATTCGGGTTGACGTCGCTTTCCCAGCCGTATTGCGGATATTCCTTGGGCCACGCGCCTTCGGTGCGATCGTTGAGCGGCTTGAGGCCGATCGCAAAATCGTTGTTTCGCACCACGCCCGCCGCTTCGCCGACGGTGTGGTTGATCACAAGGGGCAATGGCCCCCACAGCAGCGTCTGAACGTCGCCACCGTTGGCGATCAGCACCCGGGTGACTTTAAAGGTGGCGTAGCCGTTCTTCTGCAGGACGCGCACATCGGCCTCGAATCCGAGACGCGTCTCGCTCACGAAGAAAAGCGTGTTGTCAGCGGACGACCATCGGACGCCAGTGGGCATCACCTGTTGTCCATTGATCACGAGACTGACGAGCGGGACGGACTTCCCGGGCGATATGAAGTCGTGGCCGCTGCGGGAATCGACGAGTTCGACGACAGCGCCGGTGGAGTCCAGGCCCAGCGTCAAGTAGCCGGCCGGAATGTGCAGAGTGCTTTTCATTTTTCGACTTTCCTGACGATACGAGCGGGCACCGGCGACGCAGTTTCACCACTGCATCCTTTTCACGCATGCCGTGAGCCCATGTTTGGAATATCTAACCGATCCCCTTGGCATACATGTAACGTTGGTCGGCGGATATCCCGGATCATTGGACGCAGCCGATCTGGCGGACGGCTTCGAACGCCCGGGCAGGTTGTCGACGCCGGCGATCCTGCATCGACGGGCGAGCACACCAGCCTTCGAGCTCGCCCCTTCCGGGATCAGGGCCGCGGGATCAGCGTCGCGATCCTTGTGGACGGCATATGACAAGCGACGCACCGTGACTGCCTCAATGACGCTCGCCGCGGGGCATGCTGCAAGGCAATCCGTTCCGATGGCGGCCAGCCGCGCTGGATCGCGGCGGCTGGCCCGCCGCCGTACTACCTGACCGAACTACCGGTCGTGGAACCGGCGTAGCTCGAGAGGAGACGGCAACCGCATGACAGCGGCATGTTTCCTGATCAGCTCGGAACCTCTGCGATGTATGCAATGTAGAGGTTTTGCCCCCAATCAGTGCCCGAGTAATCGGGGAACACCGCATCTTCGCGAGTGATATTGACGTTGAAACCGGTCGTCGTGACTTTGGTCACCGTCACCGAGAACGTGTCCGGATAAGAGGATGCGTCGTTGGGGTCCTGCAGGGCCGTCACGATGACGACGGGAGCAGTCGAAAACGTGCCCGGGAACGTGATCTGCGCATTGAGCGGCGGGTTTTTCCAGGAACTCCGGTCGCCGCTTTGATAGCTGCCGACTGCCTGCTTCGCTACGATTCTTTCCAGCATTTCGAGCTCCTTATGGACAAGACGATTGACGTCGTTGGTGATCCGTGCGCGAAAGCACTCCGCTCGAAGCAAAGGTAGGTCGAGCGCACTGCGAAAGCGATTACACGGGATTACACGACTGAGGTAGCGATCCGGGTTCGTCGGAATGGAGGTCGAACCACCAAGCGAGCGGCTGGCCGGGCGATGTCGACGCCTGGTATGAACGGCACGCGACACCGTCGCGGTAACGCATGCCCTTGTCGCGAAAGGACTGCGAGCGGCTGACGTACAACCTCACTGAACGTGCTGACCGGCTGCGCTGACCGCAGTCCACCGCCCCTCCCCGCACTTGTTCTCCCGACGCATGACTGTTGCTCTACGGTGGGGTTCGAGATTGCAACCGGCGCCGGGCGCGATGCGCCGGCCCGTATGGCGCGTGTCCCGGCCGGCTGCGTGGCCGGCGCGCGCCAGATGCTCGACGAGAAAGTCGCCGAATGTACGTACGCCTGACGACAAAACGCGCGCATGCGGATACAGCAGCATGAGTGGCCGCGACCGGCCGCCGAGGCCGGGCAGCACTTCCACGAGCGCGCCGGCGCACAAATCCTGCTCGATGATGAAGCGATACGTCTGGAACAGGCCCGCACCGCTGCGCGCGAGCGGCACACCGGCAAGGTACTCCCCCGACGTTCCGTAGCGGCCGGTCGTCGCGACGTCGAGTTCTTCCGAGCCATCGTTGAACAGCCACGGAATCGGCCGCCCGCTGCTCGGCAGCTATATGGCCGTCGGCGAAGCTCGCGCCTGCCTGACCGATCGGCCGCCCAGTCAGGCGGTCACCCCTTCCCGACAGCGATTTCACCCACCCTGCCCGGATTCGCCGCTCGTCGAATATCGGTGATCGATCGTCTGAAAGCCTTGTCCGGCAAAGCTGCACACGCTCCAGATACATTGACATACAAAATATCGCATGCGATTGAATCGAATACGCTTGACGTAGGTGGTCGCCTCGACGAAACTCCATCGCATGCGATCGAATCGCATCTGACATAAACCGGTTCCCTGAAGGAGCAAATGATGAGCAAGATCGAAAAAGTGCTGTACACCGGCAAGACGCATACGACTTCGGGCGGCCGCGACGGCACGGCCCGCAGTTCCGACGGCCGCCTCGACATCCAGTTGTCGTCGCCGGGCAGCGCCGGCAGCGGCACCAACCCGGAACAATTGTTCGCGGCCGGCTGGTCGGCCTGCTTCATCGGCGCGATGCAGCTTGCGGCGCGTGCCGCGAAGGTGACGCTGCCAGCCGATCTGGCGGTCGACGCCGAAGTGGATCTCGGCACCGCCGGCAACGCGTACTTCCTGCAGGCCCGTCTGAACGTGAGCGTACCGGGGCTCGATCGCGACATCGCGCAACGCATCGTCGATGCCGCACACCAGACCTGCCCGTATTCGAAGGCGACGCGCGGCAACATCGACGTCGACATCCGTATCGCTTGAACGATGCATCAGGCGGCCTGGCGCCGCCTTGCCGAATGCCGTTTTCCTTTGTTTCTTCTCGAGGTGAATGATGAATACCCGACTGATCGCCGTCCTTCTCGTCGCTGTTTCGGCCTCTGTTGCCGCTCCGGCGTTCTCCAGCGAATCCACCGTGACGCGTGCGCAGGTGCGCGCCGAGCTTGCGCAGCTGCAACAGGCCGGTTACCCGCTGAACCGTGCGACCGACGCCACCTATCCGGACGATCTCCAGGCGGCACTCACGCAGATCCATGCCGCCGATGCGGTCGCCGGCAACGAGCAGGCGTCCGGTTACGGCAGCGACGTTGGCGGTGCGGTGCAGTCCGGCAGCCGTAGCCCAGTTCGCACGGTCAAGAGATCGATCTACTTTGGCCATTGAGCATGGCGCGTTGAAGTCGTCGCGCCAATCCGGGCAGTTCGATACGACGTGTGAGAAACGGGGTCGCGCGAGCACGGCGCGCTCCTCATCGGCAGTCGACGGAGCGTGACGTTGCAGGTCGACATGCAACACGTGCCTGCCGCGCAGCGCCAATGCGGCTGCCGGCTCTCGCGACCGGTGATTGTCGAAGTAGGAACGGCAGCCGTGGCCGGCCGAACAGCACGCCATACCCGAGCGCGTTCACGATGACGGACTTCCTTCCGTCGACGGCCCCACGCCGTTTGAATTGAGCGATGGCGTGGTATCGACGCCTCGCAAAATCGTTGCCTCCGCAACCGCATCGAGAAACGGACGCGCACCGGGCCACTGATGGCCAGCTGCATCGATCCTGCGTTCGAAGCGATACACGATGGCAGGCGGGAAGTTCATCCACGCGACGCCAACTCGGACGGCGCGAATGCGCATGGCTTCCAGGTAGCGCACCGGGATCGGGCAGCGCGGCACATACGTGAACTGGTAGAACGCGCCATCGGCAGCCAGGTGGCGCGCGAACGCGCAATGAACGATCGCGACCGCCTGTTCGACCGGCATCGCGACGAGCGGCAATCCGCTCACGATTGCATCCGCGCGCGCCCCGCCGAAGAAGTCGCCCGTCATGCCGAGCTGCGCCGCATCCATCTGCATGATCCGCAACGCGGGAAACCGACGCCGCAGCGCGGTCGCAAATGCGGGATCGGCTTCCACCAGCACCAGCCGGTCGCTCGCGACGCCGCGCGCGAGCAGTGCCCGCGTGAACACGCCGGTGCCCGCACCGAGCTCGATCACGGTGGCGCCGTCGCGCGGGATGTCCGCGGTGATCAGCGCGGCGAGCGCCGGGCCCGACGGCGCGAGCGCGCCGACCCGGCGCGGATTGCGCAACCAGGTACGCAGGAACAGCATCCATTCGGGGATTCGCATCGACAGGCTCCAGGCGGGATCGATCGGTCAACGACAGGTGGCTATGCGGCCGCTTGCGCGGCCAGGTAGCCCACCGTGATGAACAGCGTGTTCCAGAGCGCGATGCCGGCCGCGGCGCCCGACGCGAATCGCGCGAAGCTCGTTTCCAGCAAGCCGGCGAGCGCCGGTGCGACGAGCCGCACGAACGGCACCAGTTGCGACCAGAGTGCGAGCCGCGTGGGCCGCGCGCGGATTCCGTCGATCAGCGCGTCCATTCGTGCGGGCTGCAACCTGCCCAGCGGCGCGACGCGGCGCAGCAGCGCCAGCACGCTGTCTTCCGGCCACAGGTTGCCGAGCGCGTAATGCAACAGGCAGCCCGCGAAGCTGCCGAGCGCCGTGACGACGATGGCTTCCGGCAGTGTCCATGCACCTTGCGCGCTGGCGACGCCGATCATCGTGAGAAGCACGTGCGACGGCAGTACGGGGATCAGCCGTTCGACCAGTGACAGGCCGACGAGGCAGGCGATGCCATTGGCGCTGGCCAGACTGAGCGGGAGACCGAACGGGACGAGCGTGGCGAGCGGGTTCATCGCACGGCTCCCGCGCGGCAGGCGCGCAACGGGCACAACGTGCGCGACCTTCCATGCCAGAATGGCCCGCACCGGGACGGCGTGAAGGTGGCGCTTCGTGCCGCATTGCATTGCGGCAACGGAATTGCAGGACGTGACACGGTCATCGCGAGCCTCTCGAGAAAACGCCAGATGCATTGCACCGGCAATGCGGCGATTGGCACGCATCGTGGCCTCCCGGCTTTAAGAAGTTTTTAATCGCGGTCGGTCAGGCTGGCGACCTCGACATTCGAGGAGCGAAACCCATGCATATCCTGCTGGTGGAAGACGATGTCATGCTGGCCGACGCCGTTTGCGCGGGCCTCAGGCAGAACGGCTGGCGCGCGGACTGGTCGGCCGACGTGCCGGCCGCGCGGCTCGCGCTCGTCGGCCACGACTACGACGCGGTGCTGCTCGACCTGCAACTGCCGGGCGCGTCCGGTTTCACGCTGCTCGCCGCGATGCGCGCGAACTACGACCCGACGCCGGTATTGATCGTGACCGCGCGCGATCAGCTGAGCGACCGGATCCGCGGCCTCGACGCAGGCGCCGACGACTATCTCGTGAAGCCGTTTCAGCTCGACGAGCTCTACGCACGGCTGCGCGCGCTGACGCGCCGCAGCCAGGGCCGCGTGTCGGAGCGCCTGATCTACCGCGACGTGCACGTCGATCCGGCGCGCAAGGAAGTCACGCGCGCCGGCGAGCCCGTTGCGCTCAGCATTCACGAGTACCGCACGCTGCTCGCGCTGATGGAGCGGCAAGGCCGCGTCGTCACGCGGACGCAGCTTGAAGAGCGCGTGTACGGCAACGACAGCGAAATCGAAAGCAACACGATCGCGGTGTACATCCATCAGCTTCGGCGCAAGCTCGGCGACGAACTGATCGTGACGGTGCATGGCTTCGGCTATCGCGTCGGGGAGAGCCCGGCATGAAGTCGCTGCGCGTGCGCCTGCTCGCGACCGTGATGGCGGCGGTCGTCGTGTTCTGGGCGAGCTGGGGGGCATTTCTCGGCATCGGCCTGTGGCGCGAACAGCGCGGCTGGCGCGACGGCATGCTCGAGAGCGCCGCACAACTGCTGCTCCTGTCGTTGCCGGATACGATCGATCGCCTGCCCGAAGCGAACGCCCAGGCGGTCGTGCCGAAAGCCGCGTATGGCAGGTACGACATCGCGTTCCAGGTCTGGGTAGACGGCCGCAACGTGATGCACAGCGCGGATGCGCCGGGGCCGGCGCTCAAGGCTGACCTGCGGGACGGCTACGGCATGAGCGCCGGTCGCGGCGCCGCGCACGACGAGACCTGGAGGGTCTACTCGCTGTCGGATCCGGCGGGCAGGATTCACGTTCAGACGGGCGGCCCGGCCACGACCTGGCAGGAGAAGGCGAGCAATGCGTTGCAACTCGGGTTGTTCAATACAGCGGTGATGATCGCGGACGACGGGCCCGGTGTGCCGGTCGGCGAACGCGAGCGGATCTTCGAACGCTTTTATCGCGTACCGGGGACGGTGCAGCCGGGCAGCGGCATCGGCCTGTCGCTTGTCGCGCGAATCGCCGAGTCTCACGGCGGGTCGGTCGAGGTGACGACCGGGATCGGGGGGAGCGGGCTGGCGGTGGTCCTGTCGTTCCCGATATGGGTGGATCCGGCGCACTGGCAGCGGTAGTGCGAGCGCCGACAATCCGGCCGGTGCAGGCGCCGCGCCCTGCCCGGCCGATCCCGGTCTATGCTGTGCCATCGAAACCGTCAATCGAGGAGCCGCCGATGTCCGATGCAACGACCGGAAACGCGCCAGGCAGTGCGCACCCGCTCGACCATGTGGTGTGGAACGCGCTGGCGGGCAGGCAGCGCCGCTTTGCGCTCGGCAATGACCGTGCGCGACGGTTTCCGGCGGCCATCGCGCCGTTCGCCGCGATCGAGGACACGAGCGCGGCATCGTTCGACGCGTTGCGCACGCTGATCGCCGCACACGGGCCGGCGGCACTGGTCACGCCGGACGTGCTCGAGCCGCCGGCGGGATTGTCGGCGATCCGGCGCGCGAACCTGTTGCAGATGGTCTGGCAACGGACGCTCGACCCTGCGCCTGAATCCGGCTACGTCACGCTCGCCGAAGCCGATGTGCCGGAAATGCTCGCGCTGACAACGGCCGCGCAGCCTGGCCCGTTCGGCCCGCGCACGTTCGAGCTCGGCCATTACATCGGCATTCGCAGCGAAGGCAGGCTGGCCGCGATGGCCGGCGAGCGGATGCAGGTCGACGGGTATACGGAGATCAGCGCCGTCTGCGTGGATGCCGCGTTCCGGCGGCAAGGGCTGGCGGCGCGTCTGATGCGCTCGTTGATTGCGGAGATCGATGCGCGCGCGGAAACGCCTTTCCTGCACGTCCTCACGTCGAACCAGGTTGCGATCGAGCGCTATCTCGCCCTCGGTTTCGTCGTCCGCCGCGAGATGCACCTGCTGGTGCTGGGCGACGAGCACGCATGACGACGCGGCCGGCGCGACGCACGTGCCGGCCGCGGTTTGTCCGGACGTTTATTCGTCGGTCGAGCGGATCAGGTTGCCACGCAGCGTGACGATCGCCTTCTGCATCTTGGCGAATTCGTCCGGCTTCAACCCGGTGGCTTCGACCAGATTCATGTCGAGCCCCTTCTCGCGCACGCGGCGGCCGCGCTTCGTGAGGCTGACGAGTACCTGGCGTTCGTCCGACGGATCGCGGTGCCGCTCCAGGTAGCCCATCGCCTCGAGCTTCTTCAGGATCGGCGTCAGCGTATTGGATTCGAGGAACAGCTTCTCGCCGAGCTGGCCGACCGTCTGGTTGTCCTGCTCCCAGAGCGCAATGATCGTGATGTATTGCGTATACGTGAGGCCGAGCGCTTCGAGGATCGGCTTGTAGGCCTTGCCGAACGCGAGGTTCGTCGAGTAGATCGCAAAGCACAGGAACTCGGACAGCTTCGGCGCGGCGGCGGATGGGGCTTCGGTCGGTTTCATGAACGTCCTCCAGCGACGCGAGCGGCCGCAGATGGACGCATTATATATCGCGTGCGATCTTATCGGAAGCATGGTAATCGTGTTTCGATGAACCGGCGCGCCGTCAGCCTGCCCTGCGGCGCTTGCCGGTCTGCATGCGGCTGACCGACAGCAGCGTGCATTGCACCGGATGCGCGATTTCGGTCGCGAGCCCGCCTGCGGCGAACAGCAGGATCGTCAGCCAGCGTTTCATGCGTCCTCCACGATCGAGAGGCTCGCGCCGTCGGCGACCGTTGCATCGAGCGCATACGGATCGATACCTTCGAGGCAGCCGAGGTTGACGCGCCAGCAGGCGGGATCCATGCGCGTCTGATGGAACGGATAGATGCCGCAATGGCTGCAGAAATAGTGATGGGCCGTGCGTGTGTTGAATTGGTAGCACGTCAGCGCGCCCTCGCCTTCGACGATCTTCAGTTCGCTTGCGGCGAACATCGGGCTCATCAGCGCGCCGCGCCGGCGGCACAGGCTGCAGTTGCAGCGAACCGCCGGCGTCACGGTCGCTCTGACTTCGAATTTGACGGCCCCGCAATGGCAGGACCCTTTGAACCAGGTTGCAGACATGGTGGATTCCCGAAGAGGTCATGCCTGCTTTATAGCGGACGCCCGAAGCTGCGTTGTATCGCAATGTATCCGCCGTTCGTGCAGATACAGAACATTGCAAATCGGCGGCGGACGGGGGCGTATGGAGGCGGTGGATCGGGGCAGTCATCGATCGCGGCATGTGCCTGCGGCTCGCCGCCCGCGGATCGTCCGATCAATCCGGCACGCGCCGCATCCGCTCGATCTCCGCCCGCGTTTCGCGTTCGAAACGGATGCGATGGCGGCCCGCAAGAGAGCGAGCAGTCTGTCTCGCACGGGCGCGATGCTTTGCCAGGGGGATACTGCACTTGCCGTTTTGGCCCTACAATGCGCAGGCGACGAAACCGCATGATCGGCCGTCAGGGTGCCGCGTTCATCGAACGCAGCGTCCGACATTCAAGCGGTTTCGCTGAATAACGAACAACATCCAACCCGCACCCATGAAAAGAAGAATGTTTCTCGCGCTGCCCGCCGTGGCAGCGTCCGGCCTGCTCGCCGGCTGCTCCAACGCCGACTTCGGTCCCATCACCAATCGCATGATGCAGGACCCGGAATACCGGGAAACGCTGTCGGCATTTCTGATCAGCGCGGACGGAAAGAGCCTCGTCGTCATCGGCAAGCAGTATCACTACATTTTCGATGTGCCGCCGGCCCTCGCCGTCACTCTCACGGCCCCCTATCGCCCCAAGCTGTACACCGATTTCGACGATTTCGAGACGCACGGCGACAAGATCACCGGACGTTATGTGTTGCAGCTTTCGCGCGACGACGCACCGTCCGGCTCCGAATTGCGTGAACGCGCGCTCGCCGACGGTTTCAAGGACCGGGGTTACAAGCTGACCGAGAGCGGTACGATCAGCGGCAAGCGCTACCAGCCGAACGACGTCACGCCTTCGTCGATCCCGCAGGCGTTCAATCACGCGTACGACGTCAAGGTGATCGAGCGGCCGTCGGTGCTGGGCAAGGGAGCGAAGCTCGCGCTTTCGCCGATCACGATGGCAGCCGATGGTGCGCTCGGGCTGCTGGGTATCGCGCTGGCCCCGATCGCACTCACCACGATTCTCGTCCTGGCCCACTAGGGCCATGGCATCGCGGCGTTGCCGCAATGCGACGTCCACGTCGCGCTTCAACGGAATCCACCATGAGAATTCCCGCCCGAACGATGTTCCGTATCGGTTGCCTTGCCACCTGCCTGATCGTCACGCAACACGCCGTCGCCGAAAGCGACTGGGACGCCGCGCGGCATGTCCGCACCGACTGGGTGTTCGCGTCGATGAAGGAAAGCGACGTGCGGCCCACGCTCGATCGCGCACTGAAGGACCAGGCGCGCTGGGCCGGCCTGCCCGGCAACGCACCCGATACCGGCGCGTTCCAATGCACGAAGCTCGCATTGCCGCCGCCATCGGCCGACGCGCAGGCCGCGTTCGACGCGGCGCCGTCGCCGCGCGGTCGCGACGCCGACAAGGCGTACGCGAAGGCCGCGTCGCTCGGTTCGTGGCGCGCGGCCGCGCGGCTGGCGAGCAGTTCGCTCGACGACGAGGATTGGGAAGGCGCGCAGCCGGCGATTGCATGGCTGCTCGTTCATCACGTGCCGGCCGGCTACAACAAGCTCGCGGATGTCCTGCAGGCGATGTCGGGCTACGACGGCGAAACGCCCGGCGAGGGCATGAGCGGGATGATCGCGTCGCTGCGCTGGCGCGCGGCGCGCGAAGGCGATCCGGTCGCGCAGATGGAGATGGCCGATCTGTTCGAGAAGCTCGGCAAGGCCGATCTCGCCACCGCGCTGCGCGCTTGCGCGACGCAGCAGAATCCGGCGCTGAAATGAAGCGAGCCGGTATGCCGCGGTGACGTGCGGCGTACTGGCTCGTGTCGTGACGTTGTCGCGTCAGACTTCGTACCGCACCGCGTGCGCTTCGGTCGGCAGCGGCAGATCCCAGCGCAGCAGCATCGCTTCGAGCGCGCGGTTCGTCAGCGACGTGTCGCGCCGCGCGTTGCGACGCAACAGCGCCGCGCGCGGCTGTTCGAGGTAGACGAGCGTGATGTCGGCACCGTATGCAAACAGCAGGTCGAGCGTCTTCTTGCGCATCAGCGGCGACAGGTTCGTCGCATTCCACACGAACGGTTTCTGTGCGCGCAACAGCGCCTTCGCGGCGTCGATCGCATGGTGCGCGACGGTGCCCTCGTTCTGTCCGTGACGCAGCCCCAATGCATCGCGCGCATCGTCGAATGACACGACCGGCAGATCCGGATGATGCCGCGCAACCCACGTGTTCTTGCCTGACGCAGGCAAGCCCGACATCACGACGACCTGCGAGCCCGGCGGACGGAACAGCGGATAGTCGGGATGCACGTCCGCGCCACGGAAGTAGCTGAGCGCGGTGTGCGCATCGGCGAACGCGCGCGGCTGGCCGTAACAGCCGTCTTCCCTCGCCAGTTCACGCAACAGTTCGATGTTGTCGAGCACGCGCTGCGTATCGGCGCAGATGCGCCCGCGAATATCGGCTTCGGCGAGCAGGCACAGCAGCGGCAGGCTGACCTGCCACGACAGCTCGCGTGCGATGAACTCGGGCGTGCCGCGGCGCGATCCGCTCATCGCGAAGAACGGCACCTGGTGCACGGCGATCATCCGGCAGATCGCCTCGCGCACCGTGAACGGCACGCCGGCATCCCACAGGGCGATCCGCGCATCGATCGCGCCCTTGCGCGAGTGACCGGGATGGCCGATTACACCGGTCACCGGATCGACGACCGTCGTGCTGTGCTTCGCGATATCGTGCAGCAGCGCGGCCAGGAACACGATTTCCTGGTCCACGCGCGATGCGGCCTGGTACTCGGGCAGCGCGAGCAGCGCATCGATCACCATCATCGTATGCGTCCACACGTCGCCTTCGCCGTGGTGCGCGGGCTCCTGCGGTGTCGTTTTCGCGTGTTCGAGCGCGGGAAATGCCGCGAGACACGCATGATAGTCCGGCTGCCGGCCGGATACAGGCACGAGTGCCTGAAGTTGTTCGTACTTCATGATCAAGACTCCTCTCGAAACGGCGCACGGCCGTTCCGCATTCATTTGCCCGGGTGCGCGGCGAGGCGCGATGGCCACGTGACCGTCGGGCGCGGTGCATACAGGTCGACGCCCGGCGCGAGCAGGTTCGGGATGAACGGCTGCTCCGAGTGATGGCGTGCCGATTCGAGAATGGCCTGCACGAAATCGTGGCGCACCCACTTCAGGCGCGCGGTCGTCGTGTCGTCCGTCTCGACCTTCACATAGAGCCCTTCGGAGTGCTCCGACTTGTCGCACTGCCGCCATGCACGGGCGAGGTCGAGCCCTTGCCGCCGCACCGTTTCCTCGAACGCGCGACGCCAGTCCGGCGTCTTCGCGAGCGACGGGCCGAGCAGCGCCTTCAGGTCGGCGAGCCGCACCGGCGCGATACCTTCGTACAGCACGGGCACCGACAGCACGGGCCCGTCGGCGAGCAGCGCGCGACGCGCGGGCGTCGACAGGAAACGGCCCGTTGCGCGGTCGAACACGTCGAACTCGAAAAAGTGATGCGGCAGCGCGTCGTAGAACACCGCGTGCTTCTTGCTCATCGTCTCGCCGTACATCACGTAGCGATCGCCAAGGCGGTCGAGCAGCCAGCCGGCATGGGCGGCGGCCCAGGTCTTCACGAACCCGAACTGCCGCTCGCGGCCGCCGCCGGCCAGATAGTGGCCGCGCGACTGCAGCAGCAGTTCGCCCGCCGGGCTGAAGCTGATGCCCGTGTTTGCACCGTCGAGCTTCTCCTCGACGACGAGATGCGCGCCCGCGAGGGTGCGATAAGGAATGTGGTCGTGACCTTCGTCGCCGCCCTGCAGGCGCGAGCCTTCGAGGTGCGGTGTGCGCGGGTAGCGGGCGAGGTCGAGCGATTGCGCGTATGCGCGGAAATCCAACGTCATGGTCTTTCTCCGGAAACAACGGAAGAAGCCGACGACGTGAACGAACGATGGGGTGTGCGTTGCGGTGTCAGTGCGTGTCCGGGCGCGGCCCTGCGATCGCTGTTCCGCGCCGCGAGGCAGACGGAAACGGGCAGGACGACACGCGGCCGGGGCGGCAGTCGTCGGCGTATCAGGCGAAGGGACGAATGTTTGCGGGCACTTGGATCACCGATTCGATGAGGGTTCAGGGATGAAGCAGGCGGATGCTACGAAACGACCTTTGCGCTGTCAAGCGTGGTCGGGCATATCCGTGGCGGCTGTCTGCGTAGGTCGAATGCCTGCCGCGGCGCGCCTTGCGCGTCATCGACGGGGAAATGATCCGGATTCCTATATGTGTGTTTTTCGCCACATCGAAGGATGATTCGGTGGGTTGCGCTGCGCCGCCCGCTTGCTGCGCCCGTCGCGTGCATGCTAGAGTCGCCGCCATTCCGATCAACCCCTCACTCGCAAGGAGAAGAAAATCATGACGTCACGCCAGCACTCCTCCCGTCGCGGGTCGTAGTCCGGGTTTTTCGCGTCCGTTCGTTTCATCGTTCACGCCAAGCAGCACAACATATCGCCGTCCCGGCGATGAGCCGGGTCGTTCCGGTCCGGTCGTGCCGCCCTCTTCCCGACTTCCGATGCCGGGCAGCGCATGTGTGCGCTGCCTGCGCCATGGCCCGCCGTTCTACTTTTTCATCGAACGGAAACCTCCATGGGCACTTCCATGCAATACCTGGGCGAGCGCATCACGTTGTGCGCTTGCGCCACCACCTGGATCGAAGGTGAGGCCATCCGGCAGCTCGAACACGCTGCCACCCTCCCCGGCATGCGGCGCGTCGCCGGCATGCCCGATCTTCACCCCGGACGCGGCTACCCGGTCGGCGCCGCGTTCTTTTCGACGGGCCGGCTCTATCCGGCGCTGATCGGCGGCGATATCGGCTGCGGGATGGCGCTGTGGCAGACCGCGCTCGATGCGCGGCGCGTCAGTGCGTCGAAGCTCGCGAGCCGGCTCGGCTCGATCGACGCCGAGCCCGATGCGAGCTGGCAGCCGCTCATTGCGGCCGCCGGGTTCGCGGATCATGCGTACGCGGCGTCGCTCGGCACGATCGGCAGCGGCAATCATTTCGCGGAGGCGCAGCGGATCGACGCGGTGTACGACACCGATGCCGTCGAGGCGCTCGGTCTCGATCCCGATCGCCTGCTGCTGCTCGTGCATAGCGGGTCGCGCGGCTTCGGCCAGTCGATCCTCGAGCAACACATGCGCGAGCATGGCTACAACGGCCTCGACGACGCGGATGCCGCGTGCACGGCGTACCTCGCGCGTCACGATGCGGCGTTGCGCTACGCGATCGCGAATCGCGACCTGATCGCACGGCGCATGCTGGCACGCTGGCGCACCGATGGCCGGTGCGTGCTCGACGTGAACCACAACCTGGTGAGCCGTGCGACCGTCGACGGCGAGCCGGGCTGGCTGCATCGCAAGGGTGCGACGCCGGCCGACGCAGGGCCGGTCGTCATTCCCGGGTCGCGCGGCGACTACAGCTACCTCGTCGTGCCGGTGCGGCCCGACGATGCGGCCAGCCTGGCGTCGCTCGCGCACGGTGCGGGCCGCAAATGGGCGCGCGGCGATTGCAAGGGGCGCCTCGAACGGCGCTTCACGCCGTCGCAACTCACGCGCACGCCGCTTGGCAGCCACGTGATTTGCGAAGATCGCGACCTGTTGTACGAGGAAGCCCCGCAGGCCTACAAGCCGATCGACAGCGTCGTCGACGCGCTCGAGGCGGCCGGCCTGCTGCGCAGGCTGGCACGGCTCGCGCCGGTACTGACCTACAAGACATCCGGGGAGGCTGGCCGATGCTGATGCAGATTTCTTCCGCGCACGGCCCGCTCGAGTGCCAGCTTGCCGCGGCCAATGCGTTGCGGCGCCTGCAGGCGGAAGCCGATGCGTTGCGCGTCGTCGTCACGGTGCTCGATGCGCAGCCGGGCGAACGGCCCGGCACGCTGCGCTCGGCGCTGCTCGATCTCGACGGCGCCGGCGCGCAGGCGCTTGCGGATCGCTGGACAGGCACGCTGCAATGGATTTGCGCGAGCCCGTACCGGTTGCGCCATCCGCGCAAGAACTGGTTCATCGGCGTCACGCGCTGTGCCGACGCGCAGCCGCTGCCGGATGGCGATGTGCGGTTCGAAGCGATGCGCGCACGCGGGCCGGGCGGCCAGCACGTGAACAAGACGAGCTCCGCGATTCGTGCGACCCATGTCGCGACCGGCCTGTCGGTGCGCGTGGAAAGCGAGCGCAGCCAGCACGCGAACAAGCGCCTGGCGCTGCAGTTGCTGCAGGTCAGACTCCAGCAGGAAGCCGACCGTCACGCATCCGATGCGCGCCGGCAGCGGCGGATGCAGCACTTTGCGCTGGAGCGCGGCAACCCCGTGCGCGTGTTTCACGGGGCGGCGTTCGTGCCGGCTGACTAAGCCCGAGCACCTGGCCGCCGGTGGTTGTTGCGCCGGCGGCCCGACACCGCTCACACGCCCGGCCGCGTGAGCGCGGTACGGCGCGCCTAGCGCGGCGCGATCGACAACAATGCGGCGAGCATCGCACCGTCCGGCTTCGCGAGATCGTCGAGCACGTCGAAGTGCTGCATGCCGGGGAGCCCGACGTGGACGCTCCGCTCGCCCGCCGCTTCGCATGCGGTCGCGTACTCGCGTGCCTGCCGGACGAGTTCGGGCAATTCGGCTTCGCCGACCGCAACGACCGTCGGCGCGCCGGGGCCGATATGGCGCAACGGGCTGTACGCTTCGACCTCGTGCGCGGTGAGTTGCAGCTTGTCGTTCAGGCAGCACAGCGAGATCGGTTCGAGATCGACGAGCGGGCTGATCGCGAGCGCCGAGACGACGGCCGGATGTGCGCGGTGCACGGCCGTCAGGTGGCCGCCGGCTGAATGGCCGCTCAGGTGGATCGGCCGCTTCGCGGTGCCGAGCCCGTCGGGGTCGTTCGCGAGGTAATCGAGCAGCGCACCGATCTCGCCGACGATGCCGGTCATCGTCGCGACCGGCGCGAGCGTGTATTCGGCGAGTATCACGTCGAAGCCGCACGCGAGCGGCCCGCTTGCCGCGTAGGCGAAATCCGCTTTCGCGCAGTGCTGCCAGTAGCCGCCGTGGATGAACACGAACAGCGGCGCATCGGGCTGGCCGCACGACAGCCAGTCGAAACGCTGCGCCGGTTGCGCGCCGTAACGCAGGTCGCGCCGCACGGACGCGATGTCGTAGAACGCCGCACTGCGCGCCTGCATCGACGCGAGCAACGCGGGGAAATCGGGAACGGCCCGCGTGTTCAGATAAGCGGCGTCGAGCGCCGTGCGGTCCATGCCGCGATAGAGGATCGTCATCGGGAATTGCCTGGTTCGGGTTGCGGAAGCGCGGACGCAAGGTCCGGTGCGAAGGCGGCTTCTCAGTCGCCGATGCACGCATTATCCGCAGCGCGGCACGGGGCGGCTATCCGGAATCGGCGAGCGCGGAAACCGTCTGTCCGTTTTCGGCGGGAGATCGGCGCGGCATGCGGTCGCACCGTGATCAGGTTCGCATGCGCGAGCGTGAAGGCCCGATGCAGCCGGCGGTGCGCCGGGCGCTCAGATCAATTCGGAGATCTCGATCAGGTGCAGGCCGGGATCGCGCACGTCGACCGACCGGATCTTCCGCGTCGCGCCCGTGCGTTCGACGGGCCCTTCGACGATCGGCCCTTCGACGCGCTTCAGGTGCGCGATCACGTCGTCGAGCGGCACCGACGCGACGAAGCGATGCAGGCGCTCGCCGATCAGCTCGTGGACAACGTCGCCGCGTTCGTGGGCGGCGCGCCGCGGCATGGGGTGCGACGCACGTGGCGCATGGCATGGCGGGAGGCGATTTGAACCGCGCAAACTGAACGGCCCCGCTCGATGGCTCGAAGCGGGGCCGGCTGAATTCGGGGGCTGCTTACGCCAGCGACTCGGCACGTAACGGGTTCGTGCATCCGCCCTATCTTGCGGCCGGTTTCTGAATGCCTGATGGGCTCTACTTTAGGGAATCCGGACCGCCAACGCTGTAGGGCCAGTCTGAAACTGAATCGGACGACTGCTGAAAAAATCCGTTTCGATAGCCGCGCACCGCTATCGGCGCGAATCTCAGTACGCCGACATCTCGACGCAAGGATCGACCTTGGACGGCGAGCAGATGACCGAGTACTTGGCGCTCTCGCGCATCAGCGCTTCGCCTTCGTGCAGCGCGATCTTGATTTCGGGGTGACGCTCGTACGCGAGGAATGCCGAGCACACGACCGCGGACATCACGACGAGGGAAAACACAAATTTTTCAAGGGTTTGGAAACGTTCAGGCATGGTTCGACCTTTCTTCTAGGCCATGATTATAGCCGAAGATAAGGGTTTTCCCTATATCCCCGACCGCATGCCGGGGATCGCCGTGATCGCCCCCCTTTTCGTGGTCGTTTCGCCTGCCCGTTCGCACCGGGGGCACCGGACGGGACGCGCGAGCGTCGGCGCGTCGCTCAAGCGGGATCGCCGGGAGCGGCCGCTTCGACGGGCCGGACGGAAGACGGGCGAATGCCGACGCCGGCGGCGTCGATGCCTATCCGGTTGTGCAACATGCTGCGCTCGAACCGCTTGAACGACTCGGCGATGTGCGTGCGCAACAGCGCGACATCCCACGGTTTGATCAGGAGCTTCTGGACCGATCCGTCGCCGGGCGTGGCGGCGATCGACTGCCCTTCGCCATGGCCCGACAGCAGGATGCGCACGATGTCCGGATAGAGCGCCTTGACACGCTGCAACAGATCGATCCCGGACAGGTTCGGCATGCGGAAGTCCGACACGATCACGCCGACGCGATGTTGCGCGAGCAGGTCGAGCGCGTCGGCGGGATCGGTCGTGCCGAGAATGTCGTAGCCGTCGCGGCCCAGCGCCTGCCTGAGCGTCTGCAGGACGGCCGGGTCGCGGTCGACCACCAGCAGCGTCCGGTGCAGCAGCTCGCGCTGCCGGCAATGCTCGGGAAGCTCGGAGCCGGCGGAGAGCATGTCTGCGATTTCCGTGCCGGTGACCGGATGGCTGAAGTAATAGCCCTGCATCGCATGGCAGCGGTGCCGGTTCAGGAACGAAAGCTGTGCTTCCGTCTCCACGCCCTCGGCCACCGTCTCCATGTGCAGCGACTCCGCCATCGCGATGATCGAGCGTGTCAGCGACGCGCCTTCCGCGCTCGTGGTGACGTCGCTGAGGAACGACTTGTCGATCTTGACGACATCGATGGGCAGGTCCTTCAGGTACGACAAGCTGGAATAGCCGGTGCCGAAGTCGTCCAGCGACAGCACGACGCCGAGCGCCTTCAATTGGCGCAGCGTGTTCGCGATCGCGTTGCGGTCCTGCATCAGCACGCTTTCGGTCAACTCGAGTTCGAGCCAGGCCGGTTCCAGGCCGGTATCCCGCAGCGTCCTGCGCACCACGTCGGCCATGTTTTGCTGCCGGAACTGGCGTGCCGACAGGTTGACGGCGATCCGCAGCGGCGCATACCCGTCCCGACGCCACGCGACGGCCTGCGCACAGGCCGTGCGCAACACCCATTCGCCGATCGGCAGAATCAGCCCGGTTTCCTCGGCGATCGGGATGAAGCGGTCGGGCGGAATCACGCCGATTCCGGGGCGGCGCCAGCGAATCAGCGCCTCGACGCCGCTGATCTGGCCGGTCTTGAGATCGACCTTCGGCTGGTAGTACAGCTCCAGTTCGCCGTTCGCGACGGCCTCGTGCAGCGCGTTTTCGAGTTCGGCCTGTTCTTCCACGCGGGCGCCCAGCTCGCGCGTGTAGAAGCTGTAGCCATTTCGCCCGCGTTCCTTCGCGCAATACAGCGCGGCGTCGGCCGTCTTCAGCAGCGTCTCCGCGTCGATGCCGTCGGTCGGACAAACGCTGACGCCGATGCTCGTCGTCACGTGCAGGTCATGTCCGTCGAGCATGAACGGCGCACTGAAGGTGTTCAGGATCTTGCGAGCGACCGCGTCCGCATCCGTCGCGGTCGACAGGTTGACCAGCATCACGACGAACTCGTCGCCGCCGAGCCGCGCGACCGTGTCGCCGTCGCGCACGGCAGCCTTGAGCCGGGCCGAGACGGCTCGCAGCAGGCCGTCGCCGACCGAATGGCCGAAGGTGTCGTTGACGTGCTTGAAGCGATCCAGGTCGAGCACCATCACCGCGACCAGGTGCCCGGTGCGCCGCGCCTGCGACATCGCCTGCTCCATGCGGTCGCTCAGCAGGTTGCGATTGGGCAAGCCGGTCAGCGCATCGTGGTTGGCGAGGTATTCGATGCGCCCCTGCTGCGTCTTGCGCTCGGTGATGTCCTGCACGATGCCGCGCAGGATGATCGCGTGGTTCAGGTCGCGCCCCGCCTCCGCGTGGTGCAGCACGTGGCGCTCGGTGCCGTCCGGGTGAATCAGCCGATGCTCGAGCGAGAACGGCGCGCCCTCGGTGCGCAGGCTCGTGAACGACTGGATCAACAGCGGCTGCTCGTCGACCGGAACGGCTTGCAGCAGCCGATCGAAGGTCGGCGGCGTGCGCTCGGGGTCGAGGCCGAGGATCCGGTACAGTTCCGGCGACCAGCTGCCGTCGATCCGGCCGGCCTGATACTCCCAGTTGCCCAGATGCGCGAGCGCCTGCGCATGCGTCAGGCTGATCTCGGCGGTCGCGAGTTTTTCGAGCGTCGCGGCGGCGCGCAGCAGGTAGCGGATCCGGTAGCCGAGCAGCTTCCAGCGCATCGGCTTGGAGACGAAATCGGTCGCGCCGGCGTCGAAGGCATTGGCGATCGACGCGTCGTCGTCGTTGCCCGTGAGCATGACGATCGGCACGCGGCGGCCTTCCGGCAACGCGCGCAACCGGCGGCAACAGGCGAAGCCGTCGCCGCCGGGCATCTCGACGTCGAGCAGCACCACGGCGGGACGATGACGCAGGAACGCGTCGATGCCCTCCTGCGGCCCGGTTGCTTCCTCGACGCGAAAACCCTCCGGCTCGAGGGTTTCCACGACCAGCAGGCGCGTCATCGCATCGTCGTCGATGATCAGAATCACCGGTGCATCGACATTTTCCTCGTTCACGACCGTTCTCCTGTATTCGACCCGCCGGGATCGCCACCGCGATCGCCCGGCGGCCCGCTCAATCCTCCACCATGCGTTCCGCCGTCAATGCGGCCTGCGCGTGCTCGAATTCGGCGTCCATGCCGGCGACGAGTTCGGCTGCCGCGGCGACGTCGGCGGCGCGCGCCCGCTGCTCGATCGCCTTGCAGCGGGCCGACAGCAGGTGCGCGCCGACGTTCGCACTGCTCGATTTCAGCGTATGGGCGGCAAGCCTCAGCGCATCGGCGTCGCCCGCCACGACGGCCGCGTGCATGTCGCCGATCAGCCGCGGCGCATCCAGCGTGAACTGGTCGATGATGCGGGTCAGGATATCGGGGCGGCCCGGCCGCTGGAGCGCGCGCAATGCGTCGAGCGCCTTGCGGTCGATCACGTCGGCTTCCCCGTCCCGATCGGCGGCGGTCGCCTCGCCGGCTTCGGCGGCCGCTTCGATGCCCGCCCGGGTTACCGCGTCGCCGCTCGTGATTGCCGGCCCGGACGCCGCGCCGCGGGCATGGCGCGCGAGCATCTGCAGCAGCGCATCGCGACGGAACGGTTTTCCCAGGTAGTCGTCCATGCCGGCGGCCAAGCAGCGCTCGCGGTCGCCGCTAAGCGCGTTGGCCGTCAACGCGATGACCGGCAGACGCGGCGCGCCGGATGCCGCTTCGCGCTGCCGCAGCAGTCGCGTTGCCTCGAAGCCGTCCATCAGCGGCATCTGGCAATCCATCAGGACCACGTCGAACGCGTCGTCCGCCAGCATCGTCAGCGCCTGCCGGCCGTCTTCGGCCACGGCCACCCGATAGCCGGTGTCCTCCAGCATCGCGAGCGCGATCTGCTGGTTGACCATGTTGTCCTCGACCAGCAGCACGCGCGCGGAGCCGGCGTCGGGCGGCGGCGCCGCGTCCGGCCCGGCGTCGTCGGACACCGGCGCGGCCGACGGCAGCGGCGTCGGCCTCACGTGCATCGCCGACGCGATGGCCGTATAAAGCTCCGCGCCATGGAGCGGCTTCGTCAGCCGGGCGTCGATGTCGAGTTCGCGTGCGACCTGGATGCTGTCCATCATCTCGAACGCGGTCAGCGTGACGATCCTGAGCGCGCGCAGCGATGCGTCGTGGCGGATGTGCTGAACGAGCGAGATGCCGTCCATGCCCGGCATCCGCACGTCGACGATGGCCAGATCGAACGGCGCGCCGTCGGAGACGGCCGAGCGCAACTGCGACAGCGCGTCGTCGCCGCCGATGGCCGTCGCGACGCACAGCTGCCATTCGATCGCATGTTCGACGAGCACGCTGCGATCGGTCTCGCTGTCGTCCACGATCAGCACCTTCAATCCCGCCAGCGACGACCTCGCGCCCGCCGCGACGTCGACCACGCCGGACGCCGGCTCGAGCCGCGCGGTCACGGTAAACACCGAGCCCTTGCCGGGCGTCGATTCGAGCGTGAGCTGGCCGCCCATCATCTCGGCCAGCTGGCGGGAAATCACGAGCCCCAGCCCGGTTCCGCCGTATTTGCGCGCGGTCGAGCTGTCGGCCTGCTGGAACGGCTGGAACAACCGCGCAGCCACGTCCGGCGCGATGCCGATGCCGCTGTCGGCGATCGCGAACACGACGTGGCCGTCGTCCGCATACGACACGGCCAGCTCGACCTGCCCGCGCTCGGTGAACTTGATTGCATTGCCGATCAGGTTCGTCAGGATCTGGCGCAGCCGGACCGGGTCGCCGCGCATCCATTGCGGCACGGTATCCGTCTTGCGGAATACCAGCTCGAGCTCCTTGCGCTTCGCATTGGGCTCCAGCAGCGCGACGACATCGTCGAGCAATTGGTGCAGGTTGAAATCGATGTGCTCCAGCGTCAGCTTGCCGGCCTCGATCTTCGAAAAATCGAGTATGTCGTCGATGATGATGAGCAGCGTCTGACCGGATCGATATACGGTGTCGACGAACTTGCGTTGCTTCGACGTCAGGCGCGTGCGTTGCAGCAGCTCGGTCATGCCTAGCACGCCGTTCATCGGCGTACGGATCTCGTGACTCATCCTCGCGAGAAATTCCGACTTCGCTGAATTGGCGGTTTCGGCCGCGGCGATTGCCGCCTGCAGGTCGATGTCGCGACGCTCGATTTCGTCGAGCATCGTGTTGAAGCCGGCGATCAGGGTCGCGACTTCGTCGCGGCCCTGATGGGACATGCGCAGGGACAGGTCGCTGCCGCTGCGGATGCGGGCCATGGTGCGCGTCAGATTCCCCAGCGGGCGCGAGATCGACGTGCCGAGGCGATGACTGATCACGAGGCTGGCGATCGCGAGCAAATACGACACGGAGGCGATCATCACGATGGCGCTCGTCACCGCGCGATTGACCTGCGACACGATGCTGCGCTGCTGCAGATCGACGCGCACGGCCTCCTGTTCCGTATAGGCCGCGAGGCGATTCGCGGTCGTCTCCACGTCCGCGATGATGCGCTGCATGCTCGCGTCGTTGGACAGCATGTTCGACCTCACCGCCAGGATGCGGCGTGCGGATCCGGCCAGCTCCGCGGCCAGCGGAATCACCTCCTGCGCGCGGCTCGATTCGCGCTGCCCGCTGGCGACGAGCGCATCGCGAAGCGCGCTCGCGGCGGCGGCGAGCTTGCCGAGATTCTCCCGTGCGTCGCCGTCGGCGCGCTTGAGCGGTTCCGCGCTTTTGCTTTGCGCGACGATGCGAAGATCGGCCGCCAGCTCCTTGATGCCGCCGTTGACGACGGTCGACAGGTATCGGATCCGGGCCGCCTGCCGCTGGAGCGCGATCGTTTCGTCGAGACGCTGTCGCGCCTTGACGATCCGCAACGCGAACGGGTCGGCGATTTCCGCCAGCCTCGTGTCCAGTGCATCGAGGGATTGCCGGACCTTGTCCGCCCTGGCGTGGTAGCGCGTCGCGACGGACGGCTGAGCGAACATCCTGCCGCGCAGCGCGACAAGGCCGTCGTTGCCGTCGAGGAGGTCGGCCGCCACGCGCTCGAGCGTATTCGCGACGTCCTGCGTCGCGGCGGCTTCGAGGTTCGGCGCCGCGATCGTCAGCGCATTGCGCGCACCGTCGGTGGCCGCCTGCAGTTGCTCCCTCAGCGGGGCGAGTCGGTATCGGTTCGGCGCGGCGTCGACGCGAGCGGCAATGGCGATGATGTCCTTGACGTTCATGCGAACCTGATCGAGCGCGTGAATCGTCCCGTTGTACGCGGTGTTGGCCGCCAGCGCGTCGTTCACCGCCGCATCGGCCTGGCTGTCCAGCCGTTCGGTTTCGGCGCGGATCGTGGCCATGAATGCGTCGCCTCGTGTCTGGATGCGCTCGATCAGACGGCTTTCGGCGCCCAGCCGCGCCTCGTCCCGCAGACGCTGGCCGACGCCTTCGCTCATCGACCGCAGCATCGTGCGCAGGTCGGCGGACGGCGCGTCGCCGCCGTGCCCGTCGATCGCGCGCACGGCGGCCGTGAGGGCCGCGGTCCGCTGCAATTGCGTTTCGATCTCCGAGGTCGCCTGCTCCTGCTCGGACGCGTCTTGCGCCTGTTCGAGCCGGCTGAAATCCACCGCCAGTTCCGCGTACGCGCGCTGGAGTTCGTTGCTGCGCACCTGCAACGGCAGCGATTCGGTCGTCAGCGTGCGTACGCCGGACGCAATGCCGTGCACCGAGATCAGGCTGGCCGCGGAAATCGCCAGCGCACCCAGCAGCATCAGGCTGGTGCCGGTGACAAGCTTGGCCTTGATGTCCATGCAGCCTCCGGGATCGGGACGGCCCGCGCGCGGCCATCCGGCGGGTTATCTGGCCGATGCGTCCACGGGCGCGATGCGGCCGTGCGCGATCTCGGAGAGGAACACCGCGTTCAGCGCCTGGTGATTGTCCGCGCCCAGATCGGCGATCAGGCCGCCGAGGTCGAGATGCCTGATCGATTCGAGCGCCTGCTTCAGCGCCGCCCGGGTCGGCGACGGGCCGGCCCGCTCGAGGCCGATCAGCATGACCTTCGCGTCGATGCAGCCCTCGATGTGCACCACGCCCGCGTGTTCTCCCGGAAAGCGCTGCTCGATCAGCCGTACGCAGTCGCGGATCACTTCCCGGTCGTTCTGGGGAAGCGGCACGACCTGCGAGATCAGCGTGCCGTCCCCTTCGTCGCCGACCAGGCGCAGCAGGTCGTCGGTGCCGACGAACGATACCGATGCGAGCCGGGCCTTCAGGCCCTCGCGGCGCGCCGCGCGGATGAACGCGGCAATCGGCGTATAGGGGCCGGCCATGACGACGACGTCCGGTTGGCCGACCAGCAGCGACGCGAGGCCCGTGTCGACCGCCGTGGTCCCGCGGCGGAACGTGCCTGTCGCGACGACGTCGAGGCCATGGCGCTGCAGCGCCAGCCGCGTGCCCGCCAGCACCGCGAGCCCGAAGCCGTCGTCCTGATAGAACACCGCGAAACGTTTCGCGCCATCGTGCGCGATGAAATGGTCGACCAGCGCGCGGGTCTCGTCTTCATAGCTGGCGCGGATGTTGAAGACCTCCGGCACCACCGGCTTGCGCAGTGCCATCGCGCCGGTGAACGGGCCGACGAGCGGAATGCCGGCCTCCCGGATGATCGGCAGCACCGCGGAGGTCGTCGGCGTGCCGACATAGCCGAACAGCGCGAACACATTGCGCCGTTCGATCATCTCCAGCGTGCTGTCGATGGTTCTGTCGGGCTCGTAGCGATCGTCGCCGACCACCAGGTCGATCTTCCTGCCGTGCACGCCGCCGCGCGCGTTTGCGTCGTCGAACACGGCCTGCGCACCCGCCAGCAGCGCGCGCCCGAGGCCCGCCGAATTGCCCGATTGCGCGTTGACCATGCCAAGGCGGATCGTGCTGTCGGTCACGCCGGGCTCTGCCGCGAGGCAAGCGCCGGGGCCGATCGTCGCGGCGACGCAGGCCATGAGCGTCAGGGTCCGGCGCAACGTCGCGCGTCGCGCGTGACGGCGGATCGCGCAGCCGTGTCCGGGCTCGACGGCAGGCGCCGTCGAGCCCCGCCCGCGCCGGCCAAGGGATCGAACGATCGGCGCAAACGCCAGGCGATCGGCACGGGCAAGCGTGTGCAATACATGCGGAAACCGGGTACTGGAACACATTCGTGCGACAGACACGCTATTGCCCATGCTGGGTTCCCCCTCGCGCCGGCTTCTTGATTCTTTGATATCGGGTCGTGCCGCCGCATGCCGGACTACCGACGCGGCACGAAGCAATTAGTCATATATATAGGTTGCATCAAATGCGACTGCAAGCCGGAGGGCGAATAAACGCGGATAATCGACGGCATTGCACTTCACGTGAGGAGCGTTGTCGCGCCGAGCTGTGTTTCGTTGTGCTTTCGGAATTTCGATTCGATTTTTAATTCGCTATTTTCTTGCTGAAATTAGCGCATTCGAATCGCGATGAATACGCGCGGCAATGACGCGATTCGGGACCGCTGCAAAGACGGTATCGGCCTCCGACCTGCAACGCGGCCGGAAGCTCGCCGGTCCGGCGCGAATGTCCTGATCGCCGGAGGGGAAACCGGCGTCCGCGGCGTGCCGGAAGAAACGGCGAAATACGCGGCTACGTCACCGCGGCGCCGACGCGCCGCTCGCCGCGTTGCCGGGCCACGCCTTGCCGATTTCGTCGACCAGCGACTTCGCGGTGCCGGTCACGAGCGCCGCGTCGACGCCGGAGGTCTGCCACGAGCCGTCGGCGGCTTTCACGAAGGTCAGGTTCGCGCGCGAGGGCTTGTAGTCGGCGTTGCGCCACGTGACCACGACATCGCACGAGTACGTGCGCTCGCCGAGCTTCTTGCAGTCGCCGTCGGGCTTCGCCGACACGACATCGGCCGAGACAGGCAGCGGCTGGCCGAACAGCGCGTTCAGGCCGCCGTGGTTTTCCGCTTCGAGCGCGCGACGCACGGCGGTGTCGACGTCGCTCGATCCGGGGCCGTCGTGGAGCAGGTTGCAGGCGGCCAGCAGCGTCGATGCCCCGGCGAGTGTCAGCAGCGTGTAGAACTTCATGGGTATCCGTTATCGGGTGAACGCCGCGTAGTCTGCAACGTCCGCGTGCCGTGCGCGGTATCCATTTGTAACCAATTGCACGGATGCGCAAGCGGCGCCGCGTGCCCGGGTGTCGCCCTGGAGGTGAACAGGCCCTCGCCTATTGCCGCTCCTGCTTCACGCGGCTCACGAGCTGCGTCGGGCTCACGAACTGCAGCGCAATCACGACCCACACGAGCGTGATGGCCATGTAGATCATCGCCATCGCGTCGATCGACTGCGGCGCACGCACGCCGGTCGAGAACACCGCGTAATACAGCGCGACGACGAGCGTCTGCGTGCTCGGCCCCGCGGTGAAGAAGGTCAGCTCGAACATCCCGATCGTGCGCACCAGCACGAGCAGCCCCGCCGCGAGCATGCCGGGCACCAGCAGCGGCAGCAGCACGTGGCGGAAATAGCGCCACGTGTTCGCGCCGAAGATGCGCGCGGCGGCCTCGAGATTCGGATCGATCTGCTCGATGAACGGCGTCATCACGAGGATCATGAACGGCAGCGCCGGCACGAGGTTCGCGAGGATCACGCCGGGCAGCGTGCCCGCGAGCCCGACCTTGTACATCACGGTGGCCATCGGGATCCCGTACGTGACGGGCGGCACCATCAGCGGCAGCAGGAACACCAGCAGCGCCAGGCGCTTGCCGCGGAACTGCACGCGCGCAAGCGCGTACGCGGCCGGCACGCCGAGCGCGATCGACAGCAGCACGACCGCGCCGACGACCTCGACGGTCACCCACAGCACGCTCGCGAGCTGGAAGTCCTCCCATGCCTTCGCGTACCAGTGCAGCGTGAAGCCCTGCGGCAGCGGCGTGCCGAACCAGCGCGTCGCGACCGAATTCACCGCGACGGTCGCGATCAGCAGCATCACGTTCAACAGGAAGAACGCCATCAGCCCCCACACGAGCGCCTTCCATGCGCGGCCGGCGAGATGGCTTGTCATCTTCTGCGGTTTCCTCGCGTCGACGGGGCGCTCACCGCGCGCATCGGGCGCGTCGTGCTTCGGCGGCCACGTGCGGGCGGCATGGTGGTCGGTCGCCATCAGCCCTTGCCTCCCGTCACCGCGCCCGTATAGAAGAAGCGGCGCGCGCCGAGCATCGATGCGACCACCAGCAGTTGCACGAAGCCCATCACGATCGCGATCGCCGACGCGAGCGAATAGTCGTAGCTCTCGAACGCGGCTTCCGCCGCCGCGATCGAGATCACGCGCGTGGGCCCCGCCGGCGCGCCGAGCAGCACGGCCGACGGAAACACCGAGAACGCCTGCACGAACGACAGGCACGCGGCCATCGTCAACCCCGGCACGAGCAGCGGCAGGTAGATCCGGCGGAACTGCTGCCACGGGTTTGCGCCGAGCGTCGCGGCCGCGCGCGCGAGCGTCGGGTCGATGCCGCTGATGTACGACAGCATCAGCAGGAACGCGAACGGGAAGCCCGACACGATCAGCGACAGCAGCACACCCCAGTAGTTGTGCGTGAGCCGTACTTCGTCGGTGTACAGGTGCAGCCGCTGCAACGCCTGCGGAAACCAGCCGTTCGGCCCGAAATACGTGAGCATCCCGTCGGCGACGAGCACCGTGCCGAGCGTGACGGGAATCACGAGCAGCGTCGTGACGAACTTCTGGTACGGCGAATGGCGGCGCAGCGCGAACGCGACGGGCACCGCGATGCCGACGTTGATCAGCGTCGCCGGCACCGCGAGCTTCAGCGTGACGAGCACGGTCGGCCACATCGCGGTGTCGGTGAAGAACTGCACGTAGTTCGCGAGCGCGCCGCCGCCGTTCATCGGCTGGAACGACAGCACGAGGCCATACGCGAACGGATAGATGAACAGCGCGACGATGAACGCGAGCGCGGGCGTGACGAGCCAGGCTTTCGCGTCGCGCGGCGCGCCGGCCGGGAGCGTGCTCATGCGGCCTCCCGGGGTAACCGCGCCGCGGCCGCGCCGCTCATGTCGGCGCTCCCGGGTAGACGAGCGTGCGTGACGGCGCAACGCGCAGCCGCAGCGGCTCGCCTTCCGTGAATTCGCCGGCGACGCGCGCCCAGATCGCACCGAACGGCGTGATCGCGCGGATCAGCGAATCGCGGCCGCCGTACTCGACCGTTTCGACGGTCGCGTCGAACGTGTTGTCGCCGCCTGCGTCCGCGCGCTCGATGTCGTCGGGGCGCAGTGCGACCCAGACGTCCTTGGCGTCGAAGCCGGCCATCGGCACGCCCGCGAGTCGCACCCCGCCCGCGGCGACATTCACGTAATCGCCGGCCATCCCTTCGAGCGTGAACGGCAGCACGTTGCGATAGCCCGTGAAACGCGCGACATGCAGGTTGTGCGGGCGTGTGTAGACGTCCTTCGGCGTCGCGACCTGCTGCACGACGCCCTCCTTCATCACGACGATGCGGTCGGCCATCGACAGCGCCTCGTCCTGGTCGTGCGTCACGTAGATCGTCGCGCGTTCGAGCTGCGTGTGGATCCGGCGGATCTCGGCGCGCATCTCGATGCGCAGCTTCGTGTCGAGATTCGACAGCGGCTCGTCCATCAGCACGAGCGGCGGCTCGATCACGATCGCACGCGCGATCGCGACGCGCTGCTGCTGCCCGCCCGACAGTTGCCCCGGCAGCTTGCCCTCGTGGCCGACGAGCTGCACGAGTTCGAGCGCCTGCTGCGCGCGCCGCCGCGTTTCCTGCTTCGGCACGCCGCGCATCTTGAGGCCGAAGCCGACGTTGTCGAGCACCGACATGTGCGGAAACAGCGCGTAGTTCTGGAACACCATCCCGAAGCCGCGGCGCTCGGGCGGCAGCACGTCGATGCGCGTGTCGTCGAGCCAGATGCCGCCGCGCGTGAGCGGCTGCAGCCCCGCGATGCAGTTGAGCGCGGTCGACTTGCCGCAGCCCGACGGGCCGAGCAGCGCGATGAATTCGCCGCGCCGGATCTCGAGATCGAGCCCGTCCAGCGCGGCGACCTGCGCGCCTTGCGCATTGGTGAAGCTGCGGCACACGTCATCGAGCCGCAGCCGTTCGAAACTCTGCTTCATTGCGCGAACTCCGTCGACGCGGGCGCCGCGGCGCCCGCCGGTCCATGCGTTACTTCGACTTCTGCGAACCGATCTCGCGATCCCACTTCTGGAACGCGGCGACCATCGCCTGCGCGCCCAGCGGCTGCACGTGCGGGCGATCGGCGAGCAGCTTCGCGTACTCGGGGCGGCCGAACTTGCGGATCACCTCCTGGCTGTGCGCGGGCGCCATCTCGAGCGTCACGCCCTTCACCGCCGGGCCCGGGTAGAAGTAGCCGTCGTCGTAGGTCATCGCCTGTTGCGCCGGTTCGAGCAGGAAGTTCATCAGCTTGAACAGCACGTCGAGCTTTTCCTTCGGCACGCCCTTCGGGATCACCATGTAGTGCGCGTCGTTGACCCACGTCATGTTGTCGAATGCCTGGACCCTGAACTCGGCCGGCACGATGCCGAGTGCGCGCGGGTTGAGATCCCAGCCGGTGACGGTCACGGTCATGTCGCGCGTGCCCTCGCCGAGCTCCTTCATCACGGCCGACGTGCCGCCCGGGTAGTACGGCACGCAGTCGTTCAACGCCTTGAGGAACGCCCAGGTCTTGTCCCAGCCGTTGATCGGATCCTGCGGATTCTTGTCGCCGAGCACGTACGGCAGCCCCATCAGGAACGTGCGGCCGGGGCCCGAATTCGCCGGGCGCGCATAGATCAGCTTGTTCGGGTGCGCCTTGCACCACGCGAGCAGCTGGTCGGGCGTCTTCGGCGGATTGCCGACCTTTGCCGGGTTGTATTCGAGCAGCGGGCCGGCCGGCATGTAGGCGACTTCGAGGCCGTAGCCCTGCGCGAGATCCTGCATCTTGCGCGGGCCGGGCGCGTATCTGTCGAGCACGCCGGGGAACGCGGCCGCGTCGTCGGGCAGCAGCTTCAGCCACAGGTTCTGTTCGATGCCGGCGGCCAGCGCGTCGGTGCCCGTCAGCACGAGGTCGATGTCGGAGCGCCCCGCCGCCTGCATCGCCTTGATCTTGCCCGGCAATTGCGGCGCAGGCGCGTTCGTGAACGTGACGTTCGATACGAGGTTCGGGTTCTTGTCCCGGAAGGCCTCGATGGCCTTCTGCGTGAGTTGCAGGTTGCCCGCGACATCGACGATGTTCAGCGACACGGGGGCGGCAACGGCTGCCGCGGCCGACAGCGTGAAACCCAGGGCGAGTGCGATCCGGCGGACACGGCGAGCGATCGGGGTGGCGTTCATGTCTCCTCACTTCGGTCGGTGGATGGGACCTTTCTTTTCAGGAAATCATGACGGCGTTATACGATGTCGGTCAACAAAAAACCACGACGCGCGGGGCGGGACTTTCCCTGACAAAAACCCTTCTGCGATGGTGTGATCCAATAGGCCGAGCGGATGCCGGGTGTGTTGCGGCAGGTTGAGTGCAACGTGTTAGGACATCGTATGTTGGCGTAGGCCGGTGCGTCGGGAACGCCCGGCCAATGGCTGCGTGAGGCAGGGTTTCAACGGGACAGGGACAATTCCCAGACCGCACTGAAATATTCAGCCAGTTCCTCGCTCGTGACGCTGCCGTCGGCGACATCGACCATGAGGTCTTCGAGATCGGCAAGGCGAGGAATCGAGATACCTTGCAGCTCCATATACGTCAAGGCGCAAGTGAGGCCGGTACGCTTGTTTGCATCATTAAACACATGGCCGCGCGCGATTGCGATGGCTTAGGTCGCGGCAATACCGAACACGTCATCAAGGCCCGCGTAATGAACATGATTTTCGACGCGATGGAGAGCGGCCTCGACGCCGCCTCGCCGGCATGAGCGAAACCGCTGAGGCCGCCGAGGTCCCGGATTATCTCGTCGCGAATGGCGATGACGTAATCGAGATCCAGCAAATCAGCGGTCCTTCAGCGCGATCAGCACGTCCCGGTGTTCGGTAATGACTTTTCGTGCTGCACGCAGCACGTCGCCTTTCTCGGCTTCGGTCGAGACCTTGACCTCCGTCGTGGGGCGAATGATCGTGCGAGGTTTCAGCTCGACGCCGTACAGCGTTTTCCTTTTGGGAGCCATGACGGATTTCCGACAAAAATGATATTCATCAGCCATTTATCCCGCATTGGCATGCGGCGGCCACACTGCTGATAATCGTAGCATCCAACGAACCGCATCAGAATGTCTGCGCAGACACGCGATGGCGGCCTGTCAATCCGTCATATCGGAGCGGCTTTCGCCGAGCGCCACGACCTCGCCAATCAGCCGTTCGGCGTCATGCCACTCGCCGTAGCCGGACGCGGGGTTCAGGTGCCCGACCTCCCCCAGATCGACGAACTGGCTCCCCCACCCTGCCGCCAGCGCCTCGACGCGTTCGAAGCGCGCGAGCGGATCGTTGCGGCTCGCGGCGACGATGCTAGGAAACGGCAGCCGCTCGGTCGGCACCGGCGTCCAGCCGTTCGCGTCGATCGCATCGGGCGCGGGATAACCAGCGGGCATCGGCGATTCGAGATCGGCCGGCGCCGCGAGCAGCGCGCCGTGGATCTTGCGCGTGGCCTGCCGCGCCCAGTGCACCGTAATCATCACGCCGGCGCTGTGCGCGACGAGGATCACGGGGCCGTCGATCCCGGCCAGCGCCGCCTCGAGCGCCGCGACGCGCGCGGCACGGCTCAGCTTGTCGGCTTCCAGCGGTGCGACCGAGCGCGCGTTCGGCAGGCGCCGTTCGAGATGCGTCTGCCAGTGGTTTTCGACGTGGTCCCGCAAGCCGGGCACGATCAGGATGGTGGGTACGGTCGTCAGGGTCATGCAGTCTCCGAAGCATTCAGGAAAGGGAGGACGCGCGCCGTTCGCGTTCGACGCGCGCGAGATCGGCCACATAGCTCGCGCGTCCGATGGCGAACAGCACGGCGGCCATGAGCGGCACGACGGGAATCCATTGCAGCGCGCCGACGAGCCCCGCGCGATCGGCGACCCACCCCGTCAGCAGCGGGCCCGGCGCCATGCCGAGCAGGTTGTTGGCGAGCGTGAGCGTGGCGAATGCCGATGCGTGGATCGCGGCCGGCGTCAGGTTCGCGACCATCGCGCCCGATGCACCGGACGCGCCCGCGCCGACCAGCATGCCCACGCAGATCAGCGCGAGCTGCAGCGGCCCGGGCGGCAGCCGGAACGCAATCGCGAGGCACACGCCCGTCAGCACGCAATACGCGATCGCGGTCAGCCACTTGCGCTTGCCGTCGGTCTTGCCGACGCGGTCGGTGACGATCCCGCAGCCGACCATCCCGACGCCCGCGAGCAGCACGAAGCCGGCCGCGAGGACGGCCGCACGGCCGGGCGCCATCGCGTAGTAGCGGTTCAGGTAGCTCGGCAGCCACGCGAACAGCGCGCCCGGCACGAACAGGTGCAGCCCGCTGCCGAGATACGCGCAGATCACCGAACGCGATGCGAACAGGCCCGACATCAGCGCGCGCACGCTGCCGCGCAGGTCGCGCGGCGCGCCGGCGTCGCGCCGGCACGGTGCGATGCGATATGCGGCGAGCCGCCGTTCGGTCACGACGCAGCGATACGCGACGAGCAGCACGATGCCGAGCGCGGCCATCACGCCGAACGACCAGCGCCAGCCGAGATGCGCGCCGACCAGCCCGCCGAGCGCCATCCCGAACACGGAACCGAACGCGCCGCCCGCCATGAACGCGCCGGTCAGCGTCGCGCGCAGCCGGGCCGGAAAGATGCTGAGGATCAGCGCGACGCCGACGCTGCCGTACGCGGCTTCGCCGAGCCCGACGAGGCCGCGCGCGACCAGCATTTCCGCATAGTTGGTCGACAGCGCGCAGCCGAGCGTCGCGACGCTCCACAACGCGGCCATCAGCACGATGCTGCGCACGCGCCCGAAGCGGTCGGCGAGCACCGACAGCGGAAACGTCAGCAGCCCGACCAGCAGCGCGACGACGCCCGACAGCGAACCGAGCTGCGTGTCCGACAGCGCCCACGCGTGCTTGAGCAGCGGGAACACGGCGTTGAGCACCTGCCGCGACATGTAGTCCGACAGCAGCAGGCCGACGGTCAGCCCGAACACGAGCCACGCATACGCGGGCGCGCGCCGGCCGGCGGCGGCGACGTCCTGCATCGACGGCTCGACATGATGGATCAGCATGCGTGTCTCCTCCGGCACCGGAGCGGTCGTGCTCCGGCGCGGCTTGCGCGGCCCCGCTCCGTTGACCGGAGTCATCCCCCGCGCCACGCGCGGGGATGGGCGCCACGCCACAACGATCGGCGGGCGGCGGCCAGTACGGCCGCCTGCCCGGATGCGCGTCAGGCGGCCCGCAGCGGCACGTTCACCTGGCCCGGCCGGCGGTTCGGCGCCATCCCGAGGTGCGCGAGCGTCTCGTCGATGCCGTCGTACTGCACGCCGATCCGGTAGATCGCCTTCGCCTCCTTGCCGGTCGCGATGTCTCGGCCGAGTTCGCGCGCGATCCGTGCGCACTGCTCGACCTGCTGCACCGACGTCATCCGGTTGCCCTTCTGGTCGATGATCGTGTCCTCGATCCCGCAGCGCGGATGCAGGCCCAGCGCCATCGCGACCGTGTTGATCGGCAGCACGTTCTTCATCAGCGATTCGAGCGTGATGCACGCGCCGTCCGGGCAGCGCCGCACGAATTCCATGAAGTTGTACGGATTCGGCCCGTCGAAGCCGCCGCCGATGCCGACCCACGTGACGTTCAGCGGGCCGCGATAGACGCCGCGCCGGATGATCCGTTCGAGCGTTTCGAGCGCGTGCATGCCGGTAAGCTGGAAATGCGGCTGGATGCCGGCCGCCTGCAGGCGGCGCAGGTGCTCGTCGACCCAGCCGGGGCCGGCCGGCACGGTCATCTCGCGGTATGCGTCCCACAGCGCGGCTTCGTTCAGCGACGTGCCGGCGATGTCCTTGCGGTTCATCAGCTCGGTGATGTTCATCTGCACGGTGTTGATCGCGACCGTCACCTGGTCGGGCTTCGGCGTCAGCTCGGCAAGCATGTGGCGCGTGTCGTCGGACAGCCATTTCGCATCGGCGCCCTCGCCTTCCGGCGCGAACGAGATCGAGCCGCCCACCTGCAGGATCATGTCGGGCACCGCCTCGCGCAGCCGGCCGAGCAGCTCGTTGAACTTCGACAGCCGCTTGCTGCCGCGGCCGTCGAGCTCGCGTACGTGCAGGTGCAGCACCGTCGCGCCCGCGTTGTAGCAGTCGACGGCCTTCTGCACGTGCTCGTCCATCGTCACCGGAATGTCTTCCGGAAAATCGGCCGGCATCCATTCGGGGCCATACGGCGCGACCGTGATGACCACCTTGTCCTGGTTTTCCGGGTGCAGCGAATCGTCGAGAAATTGCATGTCGTCCTCCAGTGGAAATCGTTGTATTTCGGGCCTACGGGCGTGCGTATCCCGCCGCGCCGGGCGGCCGGCCCGGCGCGTCGTTCAGGGTTGCGGATCGGTTACGGCGCGAACGCGCTCAGAACGGCACGTCGCCGACGATGCCCGCGCGCTCCATCTTGCGCACGCAAGGCGGGTAGTCCATCACCGCGTAGTGCTGGGTGCTGCGGTTGTCCCAGATCGCGACGCTGTTCTTCCTCCAGCGCCAGCGCACCTGGTACTCGGGGATAGCGGCCTGGCTGACCAGGTACTGCAGCAACTGGCCGGCGCCGGGATTCGCGTCCTGCCCGACCCGCACGCGCGCCGGCGTGTGGAAGTTCGTGAAATGGGTGGTGAACGCATTCACGTACAGCACCTTCTCGCCGGTTTCCGGGTGCGTACGCACGACCGGGTGCTCGGCGTCGGGGTACTGCGCCTTCAGCGCGAGGCGCTTGTCGATCGGCATCGCGGCGCCGAAGCTCGCCTCGATGCTGTGCCGCGCGCGCAAGTCGTCGATCTGCTGCTTCACGTGCGCCGGCAGGCGCTCGTACGCGAGCACCATGTTCGCCCACATCGTGTCGCCGCCGACCGGCGGACCGTCGATGCAGCGCAGCACGCAGCCGAACGGCGGCGCCACGCGCCAGCTCGCATCGCTGTGCCACGCATTCTCGTAGCGGTCGTTCGGCTGGTCGGGCGACTTGTAGATCCGCACGAGCCCCGGGTGGTCGGGATCGCTGCCGGCAACCGGATGATCCTCGAGCTCGCCGAAGCGCCGCGCGAACGCGACGTGCTCGGCGCGCGTGATGTCCTGGTCGCGCAGGAACAGCACGCGATGCCGGAGCAGCTGCGCGCGGATCTCGGCGAACAGGCCGTCGTCGTGCACGGCGTCGGCGAGGCTCACATCCAGCAGTTCCGCGCCGATCGCGCAGGTCAGGGGTTCGACTCGCATGCGCGCCTCCTCAGACGATGAACACCGACGAACCGGTCGTCTTGCGCGATTCGAGATCGCGGTGCGCCTGCGCGGCGTCCTGCAGCGCGTAGCGCTGGTTGATCTCGATCCGGATCCGGCCGGCCGCGACGTGCGCGAACAATTCGCCGGCCAGGTCGTGCTTCTCGGCCGGATCGGCGATGTAGTCGGCCAGCGCCGGGCGCGTCAGGTACAGCGAGCCCTTCATCGCGAGGCGCTGCGGATCGAACGGCGGGATCGGGCCCGACGCGGTGCCGACGCACACCATCAGCCCGCGCCGCTTCAGCGAATCGAGCGAGCCTTCGAAGGTGTCCTTGCCGACGCTGTCGAACACGACGTCGACGCCCGCGCCGTCCGTCAGTTCACGCACGCGCTTCGCGACGTCCTCGCGGCTGTAGTCGATCGTATGGTCGCAACCGTGCGCGCGGGCGATTTCGGCCTTGCGTTCGCTCGATACCGTGCCGATCACCGTGAGCCCGAGCAGCTTCGCCCATTGCGAGACGATCAGCCCGACGCCGCCGGCGGCCGCATGCAGCAGGATCGCGTCGCCCGGCGCAAACGCGTGGATGCGGCGCAGCAGGTAGGCGGACGTCAGGCCGCGCATCGTCATCGCGGCAGCCGTTTCGCACGAAATGCCGGCGGGCAGCCGCACGAGCGGCGCGGCGGGGATCAGCCGCTCGGTGCTGTATGCGCCGAGCGTGTTCAGGAAGCCTGTGTAGGTCACGCGGTCGCCGGCGGCGACGTTCGTCACGCCGGGGCCGACCGCTTCGACCACGCCGGCCGCCTCGACGCCGAGGCCGGCAGGCAGCGGCACCGGATACAGGCCGCTGCGGAAATACGTGTCGGCGAAATTCAGTCCGACCGCGTCGTGCCGCAGGCGCACCTGGCCGGGGCCCGGGTCGCCGACCTCGACTGCCTCCCAGCGCAGGACCTCGGGGCCGCCGGTTTCGTGGAATCGCACTGCATGTGCCATGTCGTTCTCCGTAGGGTTCAGTCCGATGCGCGTCGCGCATCGTCGGGTTCGTTCGGTTCGTTCGGTTCGTTCGCGCGTGGCGGCGTCGCGGCTGCGCCGTCCGCCAGCGATGCATCCAGTCCGGCCCAGTCCGCGTCGCCGAGATAGCGCCGCGCGGCCGGGAAAATCACGCCTTCCATCCGCCCCATCTGCTCGAACGCGCCGTGCGCATAGCGGGCGAGCGCGGCGTCGAAGGCGGCCGACGGCAGCCCGTCCGACGCGATCCGCATGAGCGCATCGAGCGCCTGTGCGTCGCGCCGACGCTGGCGGTCGAGTTCATCCAGTTCGGCCGCGACGCACTCCGCACGCACGCGCAATGCCGCGCAGAGGCGCGCTTCGGCGGCCGTGCCGGCGCGGGCGCGCTGCAGTGCGGCGAGCGAGGTCAGCGCGTCCTTAGTCAGCGCGTCCTGCGTGTCGGCCACTTGCCGCGGCGGTGCGCCTACGCGTGCTTTTGCGCCGGACGCCGTCAGCGCCCGCAGCAACCCGCCGACCGCGCGATGCGCGTCGAAACAACGCGCCATCACGCGCGCCTCGGCAGGCGATCGCCGCGACGTGCACACGAGCACCGGCACGCTGCTCGTCGCGAGCAGGCGCTGCCGTTGCGCGCGGGCCGCCGCGTCGGCATCGTGCGGCAGCGCCGCGACGCCGATCAGGTCGCAGCCGAGTTCGGCTGCAAGCGTGCCGAGCGCCGCATCGCCGGCCCCCGGATGGCCGGCCCCCGCGATCGCATGGGACACCCCCTGCGCCCGCGCGGCGGCTTCCACTTTCGCACCGTGCTCCGGCAGCCGCGCTCCGGATAAACGCGAGTCCGGCGCGGCGCCGGGCAGCAGGAACGTGACCCGGGCGCCGACCGCGCGCGCCAGTTCGAGCGCATGGCCGATCGCGTCGATGCCGCCGGGCGCGCCGTCGACCGTCACGAGCAGATGGCGATACATCGCGCTGCTCCGTTTATCCGGCGAGCGGCGCGCCGCGCCGCGTGCCGGTCGATACGATGTTCATGGCCCCCTCCTCGTTGCGTTCGTGATGCATCGGAACCCATGCTATCGATGCGGCGCCGGGGCGGCCCCACTCGTCGCGGGGGGGATTGACGCGCGAACGCGGTTCGGCCGATCCTTCCCCCACGCCCACCCCGGACGCTGGCCCGCACGGCACCGCCGGATTCCGACTGCTGCCCCGATGGCCCACCCACCCGATCGCGCCGACGCGCCCCCCACCGAACTGGTCCTGAAGACGACCGCGCCGCGCGTACCGGCGCAGTTGCTGGCCCGCGCGCGGCTGAGCCTCGCCGCACCCGCGTTCGACGGGCGGCCGGTCACGCTCGTGCAGGCGCCGGCCGGCTACGGCAAGACGTCGCTGCTCGCGCAATGGCGCCGCGAAACCCTTGCGCTCGGCCGCGCGGTCGTATGGCTGTCGGCCGACGAGCGCGACGATGCGGCGCGGTTGCTGCAGGGGCTCGTGCAAGCGGTGCGGACCGGTTGCGCGCGGCCCGGCTTCGGGCGCCTGATCCCGGTCGGCGCGGCCGACGCGGCGCGCGCGCTGGAAGGGGTAACCGCGTGGCTGGCCGAGGTCACGCAACTGTCGATCGATGCGCTGCTGATCGTCGACGATGCGGAGCGGCTGCCGCCAGCCGGCCTCGATGCGCTGACGTATGTGCTGCACAACGCGCCGCAAAACCTGCATGTCGTCGTTGCCGCGCGGCGCGGGCTCGATCACGTGGCCGGCGACCTGCTCGCCGGCGGGCAATGCACGCTCGCGGGCCCCGACTGGCTGCGTTTCACGCTCGACGAGACGATTGCGCTGGTCGGCGTGCGCTTCGCGCACCGGGTCGACGCCGATGCGTGCGCGCGGCTGTTCGAACGCGTCGACGGCTGGCCGCTCGGCCTGCAGCTCGCGATGGCCGCGATGGCGCGCTCGGCCGATCCGCGCCAGGCGGTCGACGCGCTCGCCGCCCGCGTGGACGGCACGCGCGACCGGCTCGTCGAGCTGCTGCTCACGAACCTGTCGGCCGACGACACGGCTTTCCTGATCCGCACGAGCGTCGCCGATCGCCTGCATCCGTCGCTGTGCGCCGCGCTGCTCGACGACGCGGCCGCGCCCGACCGTCTCGCGCGGCTCGCACGCGACACGCCGCTGTTCATTGCGTCGGACGATTCGGACTGGTGCCGGCTGCATCCGCTCGTGCGCGACACGCTGCGCGACCGCCTGGCCGCGGGCCCGGAACCTGAGCGCAGCACGCTGCATGCGCGTGCGGCCGCCTGGCTCGACGCGCACGGGATGACCGAGGAAGCCGCCCGCCACGCGTATGCGGCCGGCCAGGTCGAGGTGGCGTATGGGCTTGCGCAGCGCTGTCTCGAGGATGCGATCAAGCAGGGCCGCATCAACGACGTGCTCGACTGGCTCGCGCTGCTGCCTGACGCGGAACTCGACAAGCGCCCGACGCTGCGCGTCGCGGTGGCGTGGGCGCTGGCGCTCGGCGAGCGCCATGTCGAGGCGCAGCGCCAGATCGCGGGCATCCTCGCGGATCCCGGCACGCCCGCGGCGATGCGCTACGAATGCGCGCTGATCCTCAGCGCGGCCGCGTATTACGCCGACGAAATCGACCGCTTCGTCGAGCTGTTCGAACCGTGGGCCGACTTCACGCCGCCGGCGGCGACGTGGCTCGCGCAAATGCACGCGAACCGGCTGTCGGCGCGCGCGATCATCGTCGGCGAACCGGCGCAGGCGCGCCGCTTCCAGCACGCGGCGCCGCGCGGCGAGACGGCGGCCGGGTTCGGCTATGTCGCGCGCTGGGGCGAGCTGATCACGGGCCTGAGCTACCTGTGCGAGGGCCAGGTCCGGCTGGCCGACGACGCGCTGTCGCCGGCGCTGGCGCGTGCGGAAGCCGATCTCGGGCGCCGCCATCCGCTGACCTGCATGCTCGCGGCGATGTGCGCGGCGCTCGCGTACGAGGCCGACCGCGTCGACCAGGCCGCCGCGCTGCTCGCGAACCGGCTCGACGTGCTTGAACATGCGGGCACGCCCGACACCGTGCTGCTCGGCTATCGCACCGCCGCGCGCATCGCGCTGCTGCGCGGGGTCGAGCACCGCGCGATCGACCTGCTCGAAGCGCTCGACGCGATGGGCGTCGCGCGCCGCCTGCCACGCCTGTCGGTCGCGAGTCTCGCCGAACAGGTGCGCATTCATGCGGCGCGCTATCGCGAGGCAACCTGCCACGCGCTCGTCGAGCGGATCGACGCGATCGCGGCGGCCGAGTTTCCGTCCCACGGGCCGCTGTGGCGGCGCCCCGTCGTGCTGCTGCAGGCAACCGCGCACGCGGGCGCGGCGCTGGCCGCGCGCCGCTGGGACGACGCGAGCGCGGCGCTCGACGAAGCAGCGGTGCTGGCCCGCGAAATGAGCATGGGGCAGGCGCGCATCGAGATCATGGCGCTCAGCGCGTTCGCGCTCGAACAGTCGGGCGGCGGCGGCCGCGCGCTGCTCGACGAGGCGATGAACCTCGCGGACCTGTTCGGGCTGACGCGCACGCTCGCCGACGCGCATCCGGCCATCGCCGACTGGGCGCGCCGCGCCGGCGACGAAGCGGCTCCCGGCGCCGGCCCCGCGCGGCACGCGCTGCCGCAGCCGCGCATCGTGCCGCCCGCCCCGCGCGCCGCGGCCAGCCCGCGCGCGGTGCCGAGCGTCGTGCTGACGCCGAAGGAGCGATCGATCCTCGAACTGCTCGCGCGCAACCTGTCGAACAAGGAGATCGCGGTGGCGCTCGCCGTCGGCGAGGAAACCGTGAAGTGGCACCTGAAGAACCTGTTCGGCAAGCTCGACGCCAGCTCGCGCAAGCATGCGGTACGCCGCGCGCTGGTGCTCGGCCTGCTCGAAAGCGCGCCGTAACGCCGGTTCCGCCAACCGGGCGTTGGGCCGCGCCCGCCTTCCTCCGATTCTCCGCAACCCTGCCCCCCGCGCATGGGGGGGAGCGGCCGCCCGCCGTTGCGTACTCTTTCCGCACGGCTCGCACGGGCGATGCAGGCCACGCCTTCCCGCCCGCCTCGATACATCCCCGCTTCACCCGGACGGGCTCGATCCCGTCCGGATCCAATACGATCCTGGAGACTTCATGAAGACGAAACTGGCCGCGCTCGCGGCGCTTGCCTGCTGTTCGGCGCTCGCGCACGCGCAATCCTCCGTCACGCTCTACGGCGTGATCGACTCGGGCCTGCTGTACCAGAGCACGTCGGCGGCGTCGTTCAGCCCGAGCGCGCCGAACACCGGCAAGGTGTTCCGCATGAAGGACGGCGGCATCTACTCGAGCTTCTGGGGCATCAAGGGCAGCGAGGACATCGGCGGCGGCTACAAGGTCAACTTCAAGCTGCAGGGCTCGTTCGACAGCGGCACCGGCAAGCTGCAATTGAGCGACACGCCGGGCGCCGTCGCGATCTTCAACCAGGTCGCGTCGCTCGGCGTGTCGGGCCCGTTCGGCTCGTTCACGGCCGGCCGCCAGATCGTGCCGATGATTTACGCGATGGCCGACACCGACGTGCGCAACGCGCAATTCTTCGGCAGCGTGCTGACCGCGTGGCTCGGCCTGAACACGGCGGCCGGCTGGCCGGGGACAAGCACCAACGGTGCGATCGGCGCGCTGTACGACAGCAATGCGCTCGTCTACCAGTCGCCGACCTTCGCGGGCGCGTCGATCGCGCTCGAATATGCGCCGGGCGGCGTGGCCGGCCAGTTCCAGGGCGGTACGCGCGAATCGGTCGTGCTCAGGTATGCGAACGGCGGGCTGAACGCATCGGCCGTCTACTACAACGGGCACGACACGAACCCGGCGCCGGGCGTCGCGCCGACCGGCGTCGACAACAACCGCTTCGTCTACGCCGGTGCGAAATACACGATCCACGATTTCTCGGTGTCGGCGTCGTATGGCAACGGCCGGAATCCGTCGCATGCGGACAAGGTGAACCTCGACATGCTGTCGGCCGGCATCGGTTATCGCTTCACGCCTTTCCTGCAGGTGAGCTCGGCCGTGTATTACCTGAAGGATCGCAACGTCTCGGCGAACAAGTCGACGGCGGTCGTGCTCGCGGCCGACTACAGCCTGTCGAAGCGGACGACGGTCTATGCGCAGGTCGGCCACGTGAACAACCGCGGCACGATGGACCAGATGCTCGTATACGGGCAGCCGGTCGCGCCGGGCGTCGGCACGACGGCCGCGATGATCGGGCTGCGGCACAACTTCTGACGGTTCCGGCGGCGTCGGGCGATGCGGCGGCGCACGCGTGCGGCACCGCCTGCATCGATCCGCGGGATCGGCTACAGTGGGCGTTTTCGGCGCGTTCCGCCCCGCCGCCGCGCCATCGACCGTGGCGCGCGGCAGCCGGGACGGAGCGCGGAACCTCCACTTCGACGAGCGAACCCCCATGCCCGACCTGTCCGCCTTCCCGATCACGCAAAAGTGGCCGGCCCAGCATCCCGACCGTCTCCAGCTCTACTCGCTGCCGACGCCGAACGGCGTCAAGGTGTCGATCATGCTCGAGGAAACCGGCCTGCCGTACGAGCCGCACCTCGTGCGCTTCGACACGAACGACCAGTTCTCGCCCGCGTTCCTGTCGCTGAACCCGAACAACAAGATCCCGGCGATCGTCGACCCGGACGGCCCGGACGGCAAACCGCTGCCGCTGTTCGAATCGGGCGCGATCCTGATCTATCTCGCGGACAAGACGGGCCAGTTGATTCCGAAGGATCTCGCGGGCCGCTACGAGACGATCCAGTGGGTGATGTTCCAGATGGGCGGCATCGGGCCGATGTTCGGCCAGCTCGGCTTCTTCCACAAGTTCGCCGGCCGCGACTACGAGGACAAGCGCCCGCGCGACCGCTACGTCGACGAATCGAAGCGCCTGCTCGGCGTGCTCGACGCGCACCTCGCGAACCGCCAGTGGATGATGGGCGATACATACACCATCGCCGATATCGCGATCTTCCCGTGGGTGCGCAACCTCGTCGGCTTCTACGAAGCAGGCGACCTGGTCGGCTTCAGCGAATTCCGGAACGTCGCGCGGGTGCTCGACGCGTTCGTGGCGCGTCCGGCTGTCGCGCGCGGGCTCAATATTCCGGCGCGAGGCTGATCGGCCAGGAAAGCGCAACGGCCACCGCCCAAGGTCGGCCGTTCGAGTTCGCCCATGCCGCGCCGTTCACGACCGGCGCCCGCATGGGCGTTCAAGTGCCCGGCGTGGCGCTTGCGGCGATACGCTCGAGACGTGTGGTGCGCTCGGCCGCACCCGGTTGTCTTCATCGCGGGCTTGCAGTGCGGCACAATGAGCGCCCTGTCGCGCGGGCGGTCCCGATGCGTGGCGCCCTGGAAGGCGTGAACCTTCCGGTCAGCGTGCCTTTGCCCGGATCGAACGCCGACGCCAGGCGGCGTGTTGCGCGGTGCGGATGCGAGGCGCCTGCCCGGGTGCGGCCCGTGCGACGATGTGCGATGACCGATATGAGAAATGGAATGACGACTACATTCGACGCGGCAACGACGGCGGCGATCGCCGCGTTTGCGCAATTGGATTTACACACGGCGTTGCAAGCGATGCGCGCCGAGGCCGACTACGACCACGAACGAGACCAGTGGATCTCGCGCTATATCGACGAGCATGGCGGTGGCGCGGACGATGCGGAATATGACGCGTTGCACGCGCAGGCCCAGGCAACTCCGGAGTACGCGCAGTTCGTCGATGCGGTGCGCCGCGAAATCCTGGAATACTTCGGCGTGACCGACGAGCAACTGGACTGGATGGTCGTGCTGCGCGAAGACGACAGCGATGAGCTCTGGGCGGAAGTCAACCGGCAGCGGAGCGCGCTGGGAACCGGCGAAGTGCGCGGAGATCTCTGATCCTTGCTTGCCGTCGGGGCCGCGAGTCTTGCCGGGTGCGTGGCTGGAGTCGGGGCAGTCACGTGGTGCGCGGGGCGCTTGGTAGCTGCAACCGATCCGCTGAGGCAGGACGCGCTTTCGGATCTTCGGAACGCGTGGCCGTCATGCCCTGATATGGGCCGTCGATCGTGCAACGGCTCGACCGGCTGCAATGGGGCGGACAGGCGCGTCGACAAGCGGCGTCCACGATAAATTCACGAAGCATGCTTTTTGCCCGCCACGCGCGTGTGCATCACGCGTCCGGCGGCGCTATTCGCCGTCCGCCCCTTTCGGCGCCCCGTCTGCCATCCCCGCCAGCAACCTTCCCAGCAGCTGTGACAACTGCGCCTGTTCCGCCTCCGACAGCACGGCCAGCAGCGCGCGCTGATTGTCGATGTGCGCGACGACCGCTTCGTCGATCAGCGCGCGGCCCGTCTCCGTCAGCGCGACGAGCGTGCCGCGCCCGTCGGCCGGGTTCGGCCGGCGCTCCACCCAGCCGGCTTTCTGCAACCGGTCGATGCGCGCGGTCATCCCGCCCGACGACATCATCAGCGCGTCGTACAGCGCCGTCGGCGTCAGCGCGAACGGCGCCCCGCCACGCCGCAGCGTGGCGAGCACGTCGAATTCGCCCGGCTGCATCCCGTAGCGCGCGAACAGCGGATTGAGACGGTCGCGCGCGATCACCAGCGCCGCTTCCTGCAGCCGCCCCATCACCACCATCGACGACGCGTCGAGATCCGGACGCTCGGCGCGCCATTGTGCGAGCGCATGCGCGGCTCGATCCATTAACCCTCCTCGGCTCACCAGTTATCTTGACGTCGAGATAAATCAGCATTTATCTTGATGTCGAGATACTTTACATGAAGAACGCGCCGCGCCTCACCGGGGCTCGCGCACCGATTTCGAGGGCCTTGCAATGAATCGCTTCTCTTCCCCCGGATGGCGGCTCGCCGCCATCGTGCTCGTCGGGCTGAACCTGCGGCCGGCGCTTGCCGCGGTCGGCCCGCTGCTCGACATGATCCAGCGGGCGACCGGCATCAGCGACGGCGCGGCCAGCCTGCTGACGACGATCCCGATCCTGCTGATGGGGCTCGGCGCACTGAGTGCGCGGCGCCTGCAGCGCCTGACCGGCATCGCGGGCGGCGTCTGGCTCGGCGTCGCGCTGATCGGGCTGGCCTGCGTGTCGCGCATCGGCGCGCAGCACGCATGGCTGCTGCTCGCGAGCGCCTGCTGCGCGGGTGTCGGGATCGCGATGGTGCAGGCGCTGCTGCCCGGCTTCGTGAAGGCACATTTCGCGACGCGGATCGGCGGTGCGATGGGCGTCTATTCGACGTCGATCATGGGCGGCGCCGTGCTCGCGAGCGTCGTCGCGCCGTTCGCCGCGGCGCGCTGGGGCTGGCTCCCCGCGCTCGCGGGCTGGGCGCTGCCGGCCGCGGTGGCCGCGCTGGCGTGGCCGCTGGCCAGTCGCGGCGGCGACGCGCTCGCCGCCGGGCCGACGTCGGCGTCGAACGCCCAGCCGGCACGCTCGGCGCGCGCGTGGCGGCTCGCGCTGTTCTTCGGCATCGCGACCGGCGCGTACACGCTCGTGCTCGCGTGGCTGCCGCCGTACTACATGCGGCTCGGCTGGTCGCCGACGGCGGCCGGCAGCCTGCTCGGCGGCGTGACGCTCGCGGAAGTCGTCGCGGGGCTGACGATCTCGGCGACAATCGACCGCCTGCCCGATCGCCGGCCCGCGCTGCATGCGGCGATCGCGTCGCTGTTCGTCGGCTTGCTGGTGATGCTGGCCGCGCCCGAAGCGCTGGCGTTGCCGGCCGCGCTGTTGTTGGGCGCGGGGATCGGCGCGCTGTTTCCGCTGTCGCTGATCGTCACCGTCGACCATGCCGCGACACCGGCCGATGCCGCGTCGCTGACGGGCTTCGTGCAGGGCGTCGGCTACCTGATCGCCGGACTGTTTCCGTTCGCGGCAGGCATCGTGCGCCAGCATCTCGCGGACCTGACGCCCGCCTGGATCGCGATGGCCTGCCTGTGTGTCGCGCTGTTCGCGCTGGCGGCGGGGTTTGCGCCGAAGCGGGTGCTGCACGCGGCGCGTGCGTAGCGCCGGCGGCCGCTCAGTTGACCGGCTCGCAAAACGGGATCTTGTCGCGCAGCGCGTTGCCTGCGGCGACCGGGTCTCGCCCTGCCGGCAGCGTGACGGAAACCGACGTCTGCCCGGTCTTGCTCCGGGGTTCCTGGCCTGGCCAATGACTCTCCTTCCAGGTGGCGATCCAGTCGAGATCGCCGGCGCTCGCACCGGGCACGAAGCGCAGCCGCAGCGAACCGTCGAAGTCTTCGCTGCAATGCGGCGAGTGCTGATAGTCATGCTCCGTGAAGCAGGCGCGAATCTGCTTGTTGCAGCTGAACGGGAGCTTCGCTGCACGGGGCGTGCGGGCATGCCCGCCGTTCGGTCGCAGTTCGACGAAGTCGGCGTTTTCCCAGCTTCCGCCCCCGCCGGAATAACTTTCGGACCAACCGGCCAGCACCGCGACCGCGAAGCGCTCGCCGCCCAGCGGATACAGCGCGGGGTAGATCCGCAGCGGCGGCGGCTCGCCATCGCCTTCGACCCGGTCAGTGGGCCGGTAGTCGGAGAAATTCCACTGCTGCACGACCTTCCAGCCGGTGCCGGACGCGAAACTCACTTTCAGCAGCTGCGGGCCCGGCAGGATCGCATAGTAGAGGCCCGCCGCGTCGTTCCTGGCCCGGTACAGCGACGGCGCGCTGTCCGCATCCCCTGACTCGCCCGAGGCGCCGCACGATGCCGACGCCAACGCGCAGACCTTGCGCGGCCAGTCGCGATCGGGCACGGCGGTTTTCGCCACCTCGACCAAGGGCACGGCGCGGGCTTCATTGGCTTCAGCGGCGGCGTTGGCCGTGGAGGCCGCCAGCAGAGCGGCCGTCAATCCCGCCAGGCCGAACCTGCGTGATCGAGTCAGGGTACGCATTCGACGTTGTCCTTGTCAGGTCGCTTGCACGGCGTGCCGTGATCGCGCGAAGTGGCCCATTCTGCCCGAACGTGGCCGGCCTGCGCGCGATCAGCCCGCGCTTGCGTACAGCGTCGAATCCGCGAACCCCTCGGCGTCGAGCACGCGCCCGATCAGGATCAGCGCGGTGCGCTCGATCTGCGTGCCCTGCACCTTGCCGACGATGTCGGCGAGCGTGCCGGTCACGCGTTCTTCATCGGGCCAGCTCGCGCGATAGATCACCGCGACCGGGCAATCGGCGCCGTAATGCGGCAGCACTTCGTCGACGATGCGGCCGAGATGGCGCACGCCGAGATGGATCGCGAGCGTCGCGCGGTGCGCGGCGAGCGAGCCGAGCGTTTCGCCTTCCGGCATCGTCGTCTTGCCCGCGAAGCGCGTGAGGATCACCGTCTGCGCGACGCCGGGCAATGTCAGCTCGACGCCGAGCGTCGCCGCGCACGCGGCCGTGGCCGTCACGCCGGGCACGATTTCGTATGGAATCCCGAGCGCCTTCAACCGGCGAATCTGCTCGCCGATCGCGCCGTACAGCGACGGGTCGCCCGAATGCACGCGCGCGACGTCCTGCCCTTTCGCGTGCGCGCCGGCGAGCAGCGCGACGATTGCGTCGAGGTCGAGCTCGGCCGTATTGACGACCTGCTCCGCGCGATGGCCGTCGAGCACGGCCGCCGGCACCAGCGATCCCGCATACAGGATCACCGGGCAGGTGCGCACGAGGCGCTGGCCCTTCACCGTGATCAGCTCCGGGTCGCCGGGGCCCGCGCCGATGAAATACACCGTCATCGAAAAATCTCCGTCAATTCATGGGGTGACCCGCCGTACCGCATCATGCGCGTGCGGCGGGATCGAGCGCGTCGATGAGCGCCGCGGCCGAGTCGAACGCGCGGTCGGCGTCGGGCAGCGCCGGCCGGCGCAGCATCACGACCGGCAGCCTGCGTTCGCGCGCGACGTCGAGCTTGGCTTCGGTGGCCGCGCCACCGCTGTTCTTGCTGACGACGACGTCGATGCCCATCAGCGCGAACAGCGCGCGCTCGCCGTCGAGGGTGAACGGCCCGCGCGCGGCGATGATCTGCGCGTGCGCGTTGCCGGGATGCGCGTCGAGGCAGCGCACGAGCCAGAACTGGTGTGGCGCAATCGCGTCGAGATGCGCGAGCGGTTCGCGGCCGAGCGTGAACAGCGGCCGCCTGAACGGCGCAAGCGCGGCCTCGATGCCGGCCCAGTCGTCGACCATGCGCCAGTCGTCGCCGGGTTGCGGCGCCCACGGCGCGCGGCGCAGCGCCCACAGCGGCACGCCCGCTTCACGCGCCGCGGCGGCGGCATTCGCGCTGATCCGCGCGGCATACGGATGCGTCGCGTCGATCACGAGGCCGATGCCGGCGCCGCGCAGATACGCGGCCAGCCCGGCAGCGCCGCCGAAGCCGCCGACGCGTACGTCGCAGCGCAGGTCGTCGGGTACCTTGCCGAGGCCGGCCAGACTGTAGACGTGATGAGGCCCGAGCGAGCGCGCGATCTTCAGCGCATCGCCGGTGCCCCCGAGCAGCAGGATGCGCGTCGTCATCGCGCCTGCCCGACGAAGCGGCCTTGCCGGTCGATCGCGAACATCTCGACGGCGACCGACGGCGGCACGATGTCGCGTGCGACGCGCAACGCGTGTGCGCAGACGAGATCGCCGAGCGGCACACCGTCGGCATGTGCGATCTTCAGTGCTTCCTGGCTCGTGTTCGCGGCGCGCATCGCGGCCTGCAGCGCATCGCCTGCGCCGGCCTCGGCCGCCCACTGCGCGAGCAGCGGCAGGTCGATGCTCGAATGGCGGCTGTGCAGGTCGAGATGGCCGGCCGCGAGCTTGCTGAGCTTGCCGAAGCCGCCGCACATCGACAGCCGCGCGACCGGCGCGCGCCGCAGGTGCTTGAGCACCGCGCCCGCGAAATCGCCCATCTCGATCAGCGCCATGTCGGGCAAGTGGTAGTGCGCGCGCATCGCGTCCTCGCTCGCGTTGCCGGTGCACGCGGCGATGTGCGCGATACCGTTCGCACGCGCGACGTCGATGCCCTGGTGGATCGACGCGATGTAGGCCGAGCACGAGAACGGCCGCACGATGCCGGTCGTGCCGAGGATCGACAAACCACCGACGATGCCCAGGCGCGGATTCATCGTCTTCAGCGCGAGCGCCTCGCCGTCTTCGACGCCGATCGTCACGTCGAAGCCGCCCGCATAGCCGTGCGCGATCGCGAGCGCTTCCAGGTGCGTCGTCATCATCTGGCGCGGCACCGGGTTGATCGCCGGTTCGCCGACCGGCAGCGTCAGCCCCGCGCGCGTGACCGTGCCGACGCCCGGCCCTGCATGAAACCGCACGCCGGGCGCCGACGCGAGCGCGACGCGCGCGAAGATCAGCGCGCCGTGCGTCACGTCCGGATCGTCGCCGGCGTCCTTGATCGTGCCGGCTTCCGCGCCGTCTGCCGTGGTGCGGCAAAACTCGAGCCGCATCATCACGCGCTGCCCCTTCGGCAACACGATCTCGACCGCGTCGTCCGCCCGGCCCGCGAGCAGCAGCCGCGCGGCGGCGAGCGACGTCGCGGTCGCGCAGCTGCCGGTCGTGTAGCCGAAGCGGAGCGGCGCGGGCTGTTCGGGGGTCTCGTCGCGCATCACGCGTCCGTTGCGTTCGTCGTGGCCGACGATGCGCTCGTGTCGGCCAGGCCGGCCGCGTCGGGCTTGCGCACGTCGTACAGCGTGACCGGCAACGGCTGCCGCCACGTATCGAAGCGGCCGAGCGGCTCGGCGTGCGCGAGCGACACGCGCGTCAGCGTGCCGCCGTGCGCCTCGCGCCATGCGGCGAGCGCCATCTCGCCCTGCAGCGTGACCGCGTTCGCGACCAGCCGGCCGCCGGGCTTCAGCGCTGCCCAGCACGCGTCGAGCACGCCGGTCGCGCTTGCCCCGCCGCCGATGAAGATCGCGTCGGGCGCGGCGAGCCCCGCGAGCGCATCGGGCGCGCGGCCGGCGACGAGCTGCAGGCCCGGCACGCCGAGCGCATCGCGATTGTGCTCGATGAAGCGCTGCCGCTCCGCATGCGCTTCGACCGCGATCGCCTGGCAGGACGGATGCGCGCGCATCCATTCGATGCCGATCGAGCCGCTGCCGGCGCCGACGTCCCACAGCAGCTCGCCGGGCGCGGGCGCGAGGCGACCGAGCGTCATTGCGCGCAGATCGCGCTTGGTGAGCTGGCCGTCATGACGGTACGCATCGTCGGGCAGGCCGGGCGTGAGCGCGCGGCGCGGCGCGTCGGGGCCGGCCTGGCAGTCGAGCGCCACCAGGTTGAGCTCGGCCGTTGCGTCGACGCGCCAGTCCTGTGCGAGCCCGTCGAGACGCCGCTCGCGCGGGCCGCCGAGATGTTCGAACACGCTGATGCGCGTCGGCCCGAAGCCGCGTGCGACGAGTTCGGCCGCGACGGCGGCCGGCGTGCGGCCGTCGGCGCTCAGCACGAACAGGCGGCGGCCGGGCAGCAGGTGGCGCGCGAGCGTCGCAAGCGGACGACCGACGAGCGAGACCGCGCCGACATCCTGCAGCGCCCAGCCGAGGCGCGCGGCCGCCAGCGACAGCGACGACGGCGCGGGCAGCACGCGCCATTCGTCCGGGGACAGCGTGCGCGCGAGCGTGGCGCCGACGCCGAACAGCATCGGGTCGCCGCTGGCGAGCACGCAGACGGGCGACGCGCGGCGCGCGAGCACGCCCGCGAGATCGAACGGCGACGGCCACGTTTCGCGCGCGGCCGGCAGCCGCGCGGGCAGCATGTCGAGATGCCGCCTCGCGCCGACGACGAGCGTCGCGTCGAGCAGCGCGCGGCGCGCGGCGCGCCCGAGCCCCGCGTAACCGTCGTCGCCGATGCCCACTACCGTCAGCCACGCCGTCATGCACCCTTCCTCATCGTTCGATTCCCTACCGTGTGTTGCGATGCGCGGCGGCCGGGCCGCCACGCGTTGATCCGTTGATGTGCCGAGCGTGGCCGGTGCGATACGGCGACGACGTCAGCCGCGCGGCACAGGGCCAATCAAGACCAGCAAGCCCAGATACATGCCGCCGATCGACGCGATCAGCAGCCACCCGAGCAGCAGCCACGTGAGCGGCCGCGCGCCGATTTTCCTGTACAGGAACGTGCCACCCGCCACGATCGGCACGCCGAGGCCGGCGAGCCCGACATTCTTCGGCCACTCGGCCGACGGTGCAAGCGGGATCAGTATGCACGCGAGCAGCATCCAGGCCGGGATGGCCAGCAAGCCCAGTGCAATGCCCATGCCGAACAGCTCCGTCCTGCCGAGTTTCATCGCGGATCCCGGCGGTCGCCGATCTGATGTCGAGCCGCCAATCGTACCATTTGCGAGACAGCGCAAAACCGGCTGCGGCCGTGCTGCGACGCGGTTGTGCGGCGCATCGCCGATGCCGGATCGTCGCGAAAATCGGGTATCCTACGGCCGTTCGTTCGCCGGTGCCCCTCGGGGCCGAAGAGGGAACACAGGGCGCGCCGCGCGCCGCTGTGGCTGCCCCCGCAACTGTAGACAGCGAGCCGATCTCCCCCTCATGCCACTGGTTCCACCGGGAAGGCCGGGAGCCGGCGCCGACCTGTCAGCCAGGAGACCTGCCGGCCAGAAAGTGCGTGCGTGCCAATCGGCGTCGGGCGGGGTGTACCGATGCGTTGGCCGCGGCGCGACACTGTCCCGCTACCCCGTTGAGTTCCGCCCCCGTTTCGATTCCTGCGTCGCCCGTCGTGCGCCCGTCGGCCTGCCCGGGGCTCGTGCGCGTGGTCGCGGCCGCGGACGGCGGGCTGTGCCGGATCAAGCTGCCGGGCGGGCGGCTCGACGCGCACCAGGCGCGTGCGATCGCCGCCGCCGCGCATGCCTGCGGCTCCGGCGCGATCGACGCGACCAATCGCGCGAATCTTCAGCTGCGCGGCATTCGCGACGGCGCGGCCGACGCGCTGACGCGCGCGTTGCTCGACGCGGGCCTCGGCCCGCGCGTCGACACAACCTCGAATGCCGCCACCGATGCGGCCGCGCTCGCCGCGAGCGACGACGTCCGCAACGTGATGCTCAGCCCGCTCGCCGGCCACGACCCGGCCGCGCTCGTCGACAGCCGCGCGCTCGTCGCGCCGCTCTTCGACCTGTTGGCGCGCGAGCCTCGCCGCGGCGAGTTGTCGCCGAAATTCTCGATCCAGCTCGACGGCGGCGAATCGGTTGCGGCGCTCGATCATCCGCACGACATCTGGCTGGCCGCCTGGCGTCGCGGCGACGGCGCGGTGCGCGTCGCTGCCGGGCTGGCCGGCTGCCCTCCGGTCGCGCACGACGACCCACCCGCTTCAGTCGATGTCGCGCCCGATCAAACCGCTGCACTGGTTCGCGCGCTGCTGCTTGCATTCCTCGATCTCGCGCCGGCGGACGTCACGCGGATGCGCGCGCTGCTCGCAACATGCGGCGAACGCGCGTTGCTCGAACGCGCGCAGCACTATCTGCCCTTCCCGCTCGCGGCCGATCCGGCGCTCGCCGGCTGGCGCCGCGCCCATACCGATCCGACGCTGCGTTTCGGCGTGCGTTCGTCTCTCGACGAGGCGCGCTGCAACGTCGGCGCGCAATTCGTGCTCGGCCGGCTCGACGCCGCACAACTGGAACGGCTCGCCGCGCTGGCCGAAGCCGACGGCGACGGCACGCTGTCGATGACGCCGTGGCAAGGCGTGTTTCTCCACGGCGTGCCGAACCAACGCGCTGCGGCCACGCTCGATGCGCTCGCGTCGCTCGGCCTCGTCTGCGCGTCGTCCGACCCGCTCGCGTCGCTCGTCGCATGCACCGGCAGCGCGGGCTGCGCGAAGGCGCGCGCCGACACCAAACACGACGCACTCGCGCTCGCCGCGCGCATCGGCCATGCGCTCGACGCGCACCTGACCGGCTGCGAGCGCCACTGCGCGTTGCCGCATCCCGCGACGCACACGCTCGTCGCGGTTGCGCCCGCGCACTACGACCTTTACCGGCGCGACGCCGCTGCGGGCCTCGGCGCCCCGCTCGCGCGCCATCTGACGATTGACCAGGCCGCGGCCCGATTGACGGGCGCGCGGCACAGCCAGGACACCACCGATGCTTGACTACATTCGCGACGGGCAGGAAATCTACCGCCAGTCGTTCGCGACGATCCGCGCCGAGGCCGACCTGTCGCAGGTTCCGCCCGACCTCGAGAAACTCGCGGTGCGCGTGATCCATGCGTGCGGGATGGTCGACGTCGTCCACGACCTGCGCTTCTCGGCCGGCGCCGGGGCGGCGGGCCGCACGGCCCTGGCAGCCGGCGCGCCGATCCTGTGCGATGCGAGGATGGTCGCCGAAGGCATCACGCGCGCGCGGCTGCCGGCCGGCAATCGCGTGATCTGCACGCTCGGCGAGCCCGAGGTGCCCGATCTCGCGCGCCATCTCGGCAACACGCGATCGGCCGCCGCGCTCGAACTGTGGCGTCCGCATCTGGCGGGCAGCGTCGTCGTGATCGGCAATGCGCCGACCGCGCTGTTCCACCTGCTCGACATGATCGACGCCGGTGCGCCGCGCCCCGCGCTGATCCTCGGTTTCCCGGTCGGCTTCATCGGCGCGGCCGAATCGAAGGCGCTGCTCGATGCCGACAGCCGCGGCGTGCCGTACGTCGCGCTGCTCGGCCGGCGCGGCGGCAGCGCGATGGCGGCTGCGGCGGTCAATGCGCTCGCGACGGAGGTCGAATGACGACCGCGCGCGGACGCCTGTTCGGGGTCGGCGTCGGCCCCGGCGATCCTGAGCTGATGACGATCAAGGCGCTGCGCGTGCTGCAGGCCGCGCCCGTGGTCGCGTATTTCGTCGCGAAGGGCAAGAAGGGCAATGCGTACGGCATCGTCGAAGCGCACCTGCGGGACGGGCAAACGCAACTGCCGCTGGTCTATCCGGTGACGACCGAGGCGCTGCCGCCGCCGCTGTGCTACGAGACGGTGATCGCCGACTTCTACGATACGGCCGCCGGGATCGTTGCCGCGCACCTCGATGCGGGCCGCGACGTCGCGGTGATCTGCGAAGGCGACCCGTTCTTCTATGGCTCGTACATGTACCTGCACGACCGCCTCGCGCCGCGCTACGACACCGAGGTGATCCCCGGCGTATGCGCGATGCTCGGCGGCACGGCCGTGCTCGGCCAGCCGCTCGTCTATCGCAACCAGAGCCTGTCGGTGCTGTCGGGCGTGCTGCCCGAGCACGAGCTGCGCGAGCGGCTTGCGCGGGCCGACGCGGCCGTCGTGATGAAGCTCGGCCGCAATTTCGACAAGGTGCGGCGCGTGCTCGACGAGCTGGGGCTCGCGAAGCGCGCGCTGTATGTCGAGCGCGCGACGATGGCGAGCCAGCGCATCGTGCCGCTCGACGAAGTCGATCCGATGGCGTCGCCGTATTTCTCGCTGCTCGTCGTGCCGGGGGAAAAATGGCAAGGATGACGACCCCGCCCGCGATCGTGATTCTCGGCGCGGGCGCGCTCGATACCGCGCGGCGCATCCAGGCGCGCTATCCGGGCGCCCTCGTGCATGGCCTCGCGTCGCGCGTCGCGGCGGACGTGCCGTTCGACGATCTCGGCGTGCACCTGCGCGAACTCTATGCGCGCGGGCTGCCGATCGTCGCGCTGTGCGCGGCCGGCATCGTGATCCGCTGCCTCGCCCCCGCGCTTGCCGACAAAGGCATCGAACCGCCCGTGCTCGCGGTGGCGGAAGACGGATCGGCGGTTGTGCCGCTGCTCGGCGGGCTGACGGGCGTCAACGTGATCGCGCGGGAAATCGCCGCATGCGTCGGCGTCGCACCGGCGATCACGACGAGCGGCGAATTGCGCTTCGGCGCGTGCGTGCTCAATCCGCCGGAAGGCTATGCGCTCGCCGATCTCGCCCAGGGCAAGCGCTTCGTGTCCGATCTGCTCGCGGGCGCGTCGACGCGCATCGACGGCGCGGCGCCGTGGCTCGACGATGTCGCGCTGCCGCGCGACGACGCGGCCGCGCATGCGATCCGCGTGACGCCCGATGCATGGCGCGGCACGCGCGACGAACTTGTGATTCATCCGCGCAGCGTGGTGGCGGGCGTCGATGCGCAGGCGATTCACGGCGATGAAGCGCTCGCTGCACGCATCGACGCCGCGCTCGATGCGCACGGTCTCGCACGGCTCGCGCTCGCGGCCATCGTGGCGCCCGCGTCGGTAATCGGCGATGCGGTGCTGGAGGACGCGGCGCGAACGCTCGACGTGCCGCTGCGTTTCGTCGATGTCGATTCCGAAGGCAACGACGAGGCAATCGCCGATGCCGCCGCCCTGCTTGGCCGCGCGTTGCGCGTCGCACACACGCTGCGCGCCACGGCGAACGGTATCGCGTGCGCGGTCGCGTCGCATCCGGTCGATCCCGCCACGCTCGGCCGTGCGCGCGGCCGCCTGACGGTGCTCGGGCTCGGCCCGGGCGGCGCAGCATGGCTCACGCCGGCCGCACGCGCCGCGCTCGCGCAAGCGTCCGACATCCTCGGCTACACGACCTACGTGAACATGGCGGGCCCTTTCCGTGCCGACCAGCGCGTGCATGGCACCGACAATCGCGAAGAAATGCAGCGCGCGCGCCACGCATTCGAACTCGCGGCCGACGGCCGGCGCGTCGCGGTCGTGTCATCGGGCGACCCGGGCGTGTTCGCGATGGCCGCGGCCGTGCTCGAAGCGCTCGACGAAGCGCGCGATCCGCGCTGGGCCGCGGTCGACCTGCGCGTGGAGCCGGGCATCTCGGCATCGCTCGCGACGGCCGCGCAGGCCGGCGCGCCGCTCGGTCACGACTTCTGTGCGATCTCGCTGTCGGACAACCTGAAGCCGTGGGACGTGATCGAGACGCGCCTGCGGCATGCGGCGCAGGCCGACCTGGTGATGGCGTTCTACAACCCGATCTCGCGTGCACGGCCGTGGCAGCTCGATCGTGCGCTCGATGTCGTGCGTGCGCACCGCGCGGCCGAGACGGTGGTCGTGCTCGGTCGCGACATCGGCCGGCCGGGCGCAACGCTCACGACGACGACGCTCGGTGCGCTGCGCAGCGACCAGGTCGACATGCGCACGATGGTAATCGTCGGCTCGTCGACGACGCGGCGTTTCGCGATCGGCAACGCACGAGAGTGGGTCTATACGCCGCGCTGGTATCGCTGAGCCCGGTTAGGGCCTGTTCACGCTAATGACGCACGTTCCCCTGTTCGGAAAAAATCATGCGTGGGGCTGGCTCCCGGAAGGGCCGATCGCCGCGTCATGCTCCTCGCGAATACGTCGAGTATTCGCTTCGCCGCGATCCTTGCGCTCGGCCCTTCCGGGGGCCAGCGCAAGCCCGTTATCAGCGTGAACAGGCCCTGGCGTCGGCGTGACGCTGCGGGCGTCAGCATGCGCGGAGCCGGCTGCACCGTCGGCGTGCCAGAACCGGTACACGAGCACGCCGACGACGGCCTGCGCCGCGACCACGAACGCGACGCAGCCGGCCCATCCCCATCGATGCCAGCCGGGCACCGGCAGGATCGAGCCGAGGCTGCCGCCGAAGTAATAGCAGGACAGGTAGAGGCCGATCGCCGTCGAGCGTGCGCTCGACGCCGCCTGCGAGATGAACGTGTTGGCCGACGCCTGTTCGACGAACACGGCGGTCGAGCTGAGCGCGAGGCCGGCCAGGATCACCGGCACGGTGTCGGACAGCGTGAGCAATGCCCCGCCGATCGCGAGCGCGGCCGCGGCAAGCCCCGGTGCGCGCGGGCCGCGATGCCGCGCGAGGCGCCCTGCCAGCGGGGTCACGACCACCGCCACCAGAAATACCGCATAGATCGCGCCGATCCCGACCGTGCCGAAGCCGAACGGCGCACGGGCTAGGCGCAGGCCGACGAACGTGAACGTCGCGACCTGCGACGCGAGCACGCACGCGCCGATCGCGAACGACGCGAGCAGCGGGCCGCGCGTGACGATGCGCCAGGACGGCCCCGCGCCGCTATCCGGCTCGCGGCCGACACGCCGCGCGCTCGCACGGGATGCCGGCAGGCTCGCGTAGATCGCGACGCCCGTGACGAGACACAGCGCCGCGACGACGTCGAGCGCATGCCGCCAGCCCCACATCGACGTCATCAGGTTGGTCGCGAAGCGGCCGGCGAAACCGCCGAGCGTCGTGCCGGCGACGAACAGCGCGCTGATCTCGGCCGACGTGCCGCGATCGAAGCGCTCGGCGATATAGGCGATCGACAGCGCGAAGACGAACGGCATGACGAGACCGGCGGCAAAGCGCGCGCCGAGAAACGACGCGAAACTGCCCGCATGCGCGGACCACACGACCGGCAGCGCGACGGCCGCCGCCGCCAGCGAGATCGCGACGCGCCGCTCGATGCGTGCAGCCAGCACGCCGACGAACGGCGCGATAATGGCGACGGCCGTCGTGGTGGCGCTCACGCCCTGCCCCGCACGCTCCGCGCTGACGCCGAAGGTGGCCGCGAGTTCGTGCAGGATGCCCTGCGTCGAATACAGATTGAGAAACGCGGCGAAGCCGCAGAGAAAGAACGCGATGCGCGTGGTCCTGTCGTTCATCGGAGCTGCCCGGTCGTCGATGCCGACAGTCTGACGAGCGCGCCGCGTGCACGCCAATACCGTTTACATCGCGATTGATACCGGAACGACAACAATGCTCGACCTGCGCCGCCTCCGCTATTTCGTGGTTGTCGCCGACGAACTGCACTTCGGCCGCGCGGCGTTGCGCCTGCGGGTCGCGCAGCCGCCGCTGACGCGCCATATCGCCGCGCTGGAAAGCGAGCTCGGCGTCCGTCTGTTCGAGCGTTCGACGCGCGCGGTGCGGCTGACGCCGGAAGGCGCCGCGTTCCTCGAACATGCGCGCAACGTCGTCAGCGCGGCCGCCGAGGCAGAAGCGGGCGCGCGCAAGATCGCGCAAGGCATCGCCGGGCGGATCGTGATCGGCTATGCGAGCTCGATCCCGATGTCCGACACGTTCCCGGACGTCATCCGCGTCGCGAGCCGGACGATGCCCGACGTCGAGCTCGCGTTCCGCGAGGCGGCGACTGCCAGCCAGCGCCAGCAGATCGCGGACGGCACGATGGACATCGGCTTCGGATGGGCGTGGAACGGTGCGCCCGGCGCGCCGGTGGCGTCGCTCGTCGTGTCGCGCGAGCCACTCGTCGCGGCCGTGCCGGCCGGCGATCCGCTCGCGGGCCGTGCGAGCGTCGACGTCGCGGAACTTGCGAACGCAACCTTCGTCACGTTTCCGCCCGGTTACGGCTCGGCATTGACCGCTGCACTGGACGACTTGTGCGCGCAGGCCGGATTCGCACCGCGGATCGGCGCGACCGCGGCCCAGATCACGACGCTCGTGTCGCTGGTGGCCGCCGAGCGCGGCATCGCGATCGTGCCGGGATTCACGGCGACGCTGCGGCGTCCGGGAGTCGTCTACGTGCCGCTTACCGGCACGCGCGCGGTCGAACAGATCGTGTCGTGGAACGAGCCGTTCGCGTCGGCGTGCGTCGAGCGCTTCGTCGCACTGGCACGCTCGCTTGCGCAGCCGGCATCGGCCTGATGCACGGCGAGCGAGGCGCGTCTGGGTTCGCGCGATCGATCGGGAAAATCGCCCGCGTCACGCGTGCCGCAACTGTGTGGAATCGGCAAGATCGTTACGTATCGGGAATCAAATAACAAAAAGAACTCCTGACTGTTCACTATTCGATGCGAATCCTCCAAGATGGGCACGCCGCCGGCCGGGCATGCCTGGTCGCACGACCGGCGGCGATACGCGGGCCAGCGTATCCCTCTTCCACTTGGAGAACACAATGAACAACAATGTGTTGCCGCGTTTCATCCCGCGCGCCTTTGCCGCGGGTTGTCTGCTCGCCGTGGCGAGCGTGTCCCATGGCGCCGGCGTCTATGCGCCCTATGTCGACGTGACGCTCTACCCGACGCCGCTCGTCGACCAGATCGGCGTCCGGCAAGGCATCCAGCAGTTCACGCTCGCGTTCGTGGTCGCGGGCAACGGTTGCGTGCCGTCGTGGGGCGGCGTGCAGCCGATCGGCAACGGCGCGAGCGGCGGCCTGCTGACCGCGCTGTCGACGTCGATCGCGAGCTATCGCGCGAAAGGCGGCGAAGTGGCCGTGTCGTTCGGCGGCGCGAACGGCACGCCGCTGATGCAGGCGTGCTCGACCGTCCCCGCGCTGGCGAGCGCCTACCAGACCGTGATCGACACGTACGGCCTCACGCACATCGACTTCGACATCGAGGGCGCGTCGCAGACGGACACGGCCGCGGTCGCGCGCAACTTCCAGGCGGTCGCGCAGCTGCAGGCGAGCTATGCGGCGCAAGGCAAGCCGCTGCACGTCACGCTCACGCTGCCGACGATGCCGACCGGGCTCACGCAGGACGGCCTGAACGTCGTCAACGCGGCGATCTCGAACAAGACCGCGTTCGATGCGGTGAACGTGATGGCGATGGACTACGGCCCGGCGAACATCGACATGGGCGCGGCCGCGATCAGTGCCGCGCAGGCGCTCTACTCGCAGCTCGATACGGCCTTCAAGTCGGCCGGCCAGCCGAAGACCGATGCGCAGCTCTGGCAGATGGTCGGCGTCACGCCGATGATCGGCGTGAACGACGTGCAAGGCGAAACCTTCACGCTCGCGAATGCGCAAAGCGTGCTGAACGCGGCGGTGGCCAACGGCTACGGCTTCTTCGGCAACTGGTCGATTGGCCGCGACCAGGCCTGCCCGTCCGGCGGCACCTCTGCGTCGCCGACCTGCTCGGGCGTCTCGCAGCAGCCGTACGCGTTCGCGACCATCTTCAAGCAGCTCGGCGGCAAGTGGGGTGCGGGCGTCACGCAGGACCCGAACTACGGCGGCGGCTCGGACGGCGGCACGCCGCAGCCGGGCGCGCCCTGGGTGGCCGGCCAGGTCTACACGGCCGGCGCGACGGTCACCTACCAGGGCACGACGTATCAGGCGCAATGGTGGACGCAGGGCGACGTGCCCGGCCAGGCCGCGGTGTGGAAGCCGGTCGGCGGCGGCACGCCCACGTGGTCTGCCACCACCGCGTATTCAGGCGGCACCTGCGTGATGTACCAGGGCGCGAAATACTGCGCGAAGTGGTGGACGCAAGGCGACAACCCGAGTGCGGGCGGTGTGTGGGTGAAGTCGTGATGCGGCGTAGCGGCCGTCGCTAGGCACCAGGCTTGCGCATCAGGGGCCGTTCACGGCGGTCGATAGCGGATCGCCGGCGGACGGCCCGCTGGCCGGCGGCACCCTGCCCGCTGTCAGCCGCGCGCGTGCTCCGCCAGCAGCCTGGCCTTCGCGCCGACGAGCAGCGCCGCATGCGTATCGCGATGCTGGCGAATCCGCTCGGTCGGCCCGACCACCGACAGCCCGTACCAGTCGCCGTCGAGCGTCAGCGCGACCGCGATCGCCGACAGTTCGGGCGCGCTCTCGCCTATGTTCTCGGCCCAGCCGAGTTCGCGAAACCGGGCGGTTTGCGCGACGAGCGCAGGCAGGTCCGCCACTGTCGTGTCGGTGAAACGTTCGAACGGCAACTGCGCGCCGAGCGCCTGCTGCGCGTCACCGTCCAGTTCCGCGAAAATCGCCTTGCCGATCGAGTTCGCATGCAGCGGGCGCAGCTCGCCCGGCGCGCGCGTATAGCGGATCGCCTGCTCCGATTCGACGACGTCGAGATAGGTGACGGATACGCCCTGGATCTTGCCGAGCACGGCCGTCTCGCGGCTCGCGTCGCGCAGCGCGACGAGATGCGGATGAACGATGTCGACGACCGGATCGGTCGCGTCGATCGCGGCGGCGATCGTCTGCAGGCGGCGCGTCGGGTAATAGCCGCCGCGCTTGCGCACTTCGTACAGGTAGCCGCGGCTCACGAGCGTGCGCGCCATCGCGAGGCAGCTCGACGCCGGCACATTGAGCAGGCGCGCGAGTTCGGTGAGCGGCAGCGGCCGCCGTTCGGCGGCGAACAGCTCGAACAGGTCGAGCGTGCGGGCAACGAGTTTGACGTCCATGACGAGCGCTTGAATCGGAACGGGAGATCGCGCACCGGGCCGGCCGCCGGAACGGTACGGTCAGTACGACTTCGGCAGCCCGAGCACCTTCTCCGCGATGTAGCACAGGATCAGTTGCGGACTCACGGGCGCGAGCCTCGGAATCATACACTCGCGCAGGTAGCGCTCGACATGGTATTCCTTCGCGTAGCCCATCCCGCCGTGCGTCGCGACCGCCGTCTGGCACGCCTGGAACGCGGCTTCCGCGCCGAGGTATTTCGCGGCGTTGGCCTCCGCGCCGCACGGCTGCCCCGCGTCGTAGCGCGTCGCGGCCTTCATCACCATCAGCCACGCGGCCTCGAGCTGCATCCACGCCTGCGCGAGCGGATGCTGGATCGACTGGTTCTGCCCGATCGGCCGGCCGAACACGACACGTTCGCACGCGTACTGCGTCGCGCGGCGCAGCGCGGCCTGCCCGAGCCCGATCGCCTCGGCGGCGATCAGGATCCGTTCGGGATTCAGCCCGTGCAACAGGTAGCGGAAGCCGTCGCCTTCGTTGCCGATCAGGTCGCCTTCCGGTACGCGCAGGTTGTCGATGAACAGCAGGTTCGAATCGACCGCCTTGCGGCCCATCTTCTCGATCTCGCGTACCTCGACGCACGAGCGGTCGAGATCGGTATAGAACAGGCTCAGCCCGTCCGTCGGCTTCGCGACCTGGTCGAGCGGCGTGGTGCGCGCGATGATCAGCATCTTGTTGGCCACCTGCGCGGTCGAGATCCAGATCTTGCGCCCGCTCAGCACGTAGTGGTCGCCGTCCCGGCTGGCCTGCGTGGTCAGGTGCGTGGTGTCGAGGCCCGCATCGGGTTCGGTCACCGCGAAGCACGCCTTGTCGCGCCCGGCGATCAGCGGCGGCAGGAAGCGCGCCTTCTGCGCGTCGTTGCCGAACACCTGCACCGGGTTCAGTCCGAAGATGTTCATGTGGACGGCCGACGCGCCGGACAGGCCGGCGCCCGATGCGCTGATCGTGCGCATCATCAGCGCGGCCTCGGTCATCCCGAGCCCGGCGCCGCCATGGGCGGGGTCCATCGCGATGCCGAGCCAGCCGGCCTCGGCGAGCGCCGCGTGGAAATCGTCCGGGAACCCGCCCGCGCGATCGCGTTCGAGCCAGTAGTCGTCGCCGAAGCGCGCGCAGATTTTCTCGATCGCGCTTTCGATCGCGCGCTGGTCGTCGGTCAGGTCGAACTGCATGGAATGCACTCCCGGAAAAAGGCGAGCGGTCGCGCCGCTCTCAAGAAAACGCCATGCGGCACCGAGGTTTGCCCGCCGAAGGATGTCCCCGTGCGGGATGGCCCGCTCGGCGCGTCGGCACGAAGCGGCCAGTCTCGGGCGCTCACAACGGAAACACGCCCACGATCACCGCGGCGAACACCATCAGCACGGTGGCGGCGAACAGGAACGGAATCGTGAATTTCTGATGCTCGGCCAGCTCGACGCCGGTCAGGCCGACGATCAGGAACGTCGCGGGCGTGAGCGGGCTCACCGGGAAGCCCGTCGTCATCTGGCCGAGCAGCGCGGCCTGCGCCATCTGGATCGGCGGCACGCCGAGCAGCTTCGCGCTTTCCGCGAGCACCGGCAGCACGCCGAAATAGAACGAATCGGGGTCGAACAGCAGGCTGAGCGGCATCGACAGCAGCCCGAGCACGAACGGCATGTGACGCGCATGCTCGACCGGCACGTGTGCGACGACCACGTCCGCCATCGCCTTCAGCATCCCGGTGCCGGACATGATGCCGGTGAACGCGCCGGCCGCGAGCAGCACGCTCGCCATCATCAGCGCGGCCTTGGCATGCGCGTCGATCCGCTCGCGCTGGGCCTGCACGTCCGGGTAGTTGATCACGAGCGCGGCGACCGTGCCGAGCATGAACATCACCATCGGGTCGACGATGCCCGACACGAGCGTGACGAGCACGACGAGCGTCAGCAAGAGATTGATCCGGAAGCGCTCGGGCCGGCGCAACGCGCGTTCGGCGTCGGTCAGCGCGCGCGGCGCAATCGCGAGCGACGCCGCGCCGGCGCGATCGAGCCCGAGCCGCTTCGCCTCGCGCACGCCGAGCACGTACGCGGTGCCGAACACGAACACGAGCCCGACGATCTGCACCGGAATCATCGGCATGAAGATCGCGGAACCGGGAAGGTGCAGCGCCGCCGACGCGCGCAGCATCGGCCCGACCCACGGCAGGAAATTGACGCCGGCCGCCATCGACGCCACGCACGCGAGGATGCGGCGATCCATCCCGAGCCGCGTATAGAGCGGCATCATCGCCGGCAGCGTGACGAGAAACGTGACGGCGCCCGAGCCGTCGAGATGGATCAGCAGCGCGAGCAGCGCCGAGCCCATCACGATGCGCGGCGGATGGCAGCTGATCACGCGCAGCACGCCCGCGATGATCGGGTCGAGCATCCCCGCATCGGTGAGGATGCCGAAAAAAAGAATCGCAAAAACGAACATCCCGGCGATCGGGCCGATGTTCTGTACGCCGTGCACGATGAACTTGCCGGTCGCGAGCCCGAAACCGGCCGCGAGCGACGCGGCCACCGGCACGACGATCAGCGCGACGAGCGGCGACAGCCGTTTCGTGATGATCAGGCCGAACAGCGCGACGATGGCGATCGCGCCGATCCATGCAAGCATGATGCGTCTCCTCTTCAGCCGGTGCGCCTGTGCAGCGCCCGGCAGGGTGTTCGAAGGGGCGTGCGGCACGCAGGGCCGTGCGGCGCCGTCGGGCGCGCGGCACGGCCGGCAGCCGCGAAGCCGGTCAGTCCCGGTGTGCGGCGCGATCGCGGCCGTCAGCGTCGGCGAATACCTGCGCCGCGTGTTCGTTCAGCGCGGGCGGCGGCCGCCGGTACGTGGCGGGCGTGCGACCGAGCTTGATCGGCGACGCGATGCCGCGATGCCGGCCCAGCTCGACCTTCATCTCCCGATGCGCGACATGCGGATGATCGAGCGCCGCATCGAGCCCGAGCACCGGCGCGCACGGCACGCCGCGGCGCATCAGTTGCTCGGCGAGCGCCGCGCCGTCGTGTCCGGCCAGCGCCGTTTCGAGCCGCGCACGCAGGGCGGCGCGATTCGCGCTGCGCGCGCGGTTGTCCGTGAAGCGCGGATCGTCGAGCCAGTCGCGCGTGCCGAGCACGTCGCACAGCCCCGCGAACTGCCCGTTGTTGCCGACCGCCAGAAAGATGTCGACGCTCGCCGTTGGAAAGCTGTCGTACGGCGTGATGTTCGGATGCGCGTTGCCGGTGCGCACGGGTGCCTTCCCCGAATGGAAGAAGTTCGGCGTATGGGGATGCAGGATCGACAGCGCGCAGTCGAACAGCGTCGATTCGACGAACTGGCCGCGGCCGCTCGCGTCGCGCTCGCGCAGCGCCATCAGCACGCCGAGCGCCGCGTTCAGCCCGGTGACGAGATCGACGATCGGCACGCCGACCCGCAGCGGCGCGCCGCCCGCTTCGCCATTGACGCTCATCAGCCCCGCGAGCGCCTGCACGGCCGCGTCGTAGCCGGGCAGCCCGCCGAGCGGGCCGTCCGCGCCGAAACCCGACACGCGGCAATGAACGAGGCGCGGAAACCGCGCATGCAGCGCGTCGAAGCCGAGCCCCCAGCGCTCCATCGTGCCGATCTTGAAGTTCTCGACGATGGCGTCCGCCTGTTCGAGCAGGCCGAGCAGCCGTTCGCGGTCGGCCGGTTGCGTCAGGTCGAGCGCGATGCCGAGCTTGTTGCGGTTCACGCCGAGGAAGTACGACGCGGTATCGCCGTCGAACGGCGGGCCCCATGTGCGCGTTTCGTCGCCGGACGGCGGTTCGACCTTGATCACTTCCGCGCCGTGGTCGGCCAGGATCTGCGTTGCATACGGGCCGCCCAGCACCCGCGACAGATCGATGATGCGCAATCCCGCCAGCGCGCCCTGCTGCTCGTGTTCCGCCATGCGTCCCGCTCCTGGTTCCGGTTGATCGGACGGCCGGTTCCGGTCGCCGCGCATCTGCGGCGCGGCTTCCCGGATTCGACGAATAATTCTTGTGTGTGAATTTATATTCACACTCGGGAATTATGTTGTCAACCCCGGCGGCACCCTGAGGCCGGGCGGAAGGTGCCGGCGTGCGCAAGTGGGGCCGACACCGAACACGACGCGGTTGCGATGGCGCCCCGCCATTCGCTAAGCTGGCGGGCCATCTTCATCTCGAAAAACAAGGCGGACGATTCATGAAACGGATGCTGCTCGCGGCCTTTGTGCTGGCGTCGACGCTGGGCGTCGCCCACGCGCAAAACCAGACGTTCCATTTCGGCGAAGGACAGACGCAGATGCCGGGGGGCGCGCCGCAGGCGGCCTCACCGACCGCACGGCCCGCGCCCGCGCGCCGGCACGTCGCGCCGCCGTCCCACCATCGGCGTGCCGTTCACAAGCGCCGCCAGCCGCGCCACGCGAAGCCGGCGCGCAGCGGAATCTATACGCACGCGTGACCCGTGTTCCATTCCGCGAAGCCGTGCACGGAACTGTCATGAACGGCCGCTAAGATCGGTACGGGCGCCTGTACGCCGTCGCGGCCTGCTGCCGGGCAGCGAGCCGCCGACGCGCATTTTCTCCACGATTCAGCACCTGCTTTACCGAATATGAGTACCGGGCTGGACACTCTCGCCGTCATCAAGGAACGCGCCACGATCGTGTGCCGTCAGCGCAGCAGCGTGCTGCTGGTTGCCCGCGCCGCGTCGCGCTGGTCGCTGCCGGGCGGCACGATCCGGCGTGGCGAGACGCCGCTCGATGCTGCGCTGCGGGAGCTCGCGGAGGAAACGCGGCTGGAGGGGCTTGCGCTCGACTACGCGGTGCAGTTCGGCGGGCTGACCAAGCTCCATCACGTGTTCGTGGCCGACGTGCCGGCGCACCTGACGCCGCGCGCGAGCAACGAGATCGCCCGCTGCAAGTGGTTTACCGTCGACCGGCTCGACACGCTTCATGCGAGCGTGCCGACGCGCAAGATCATCGAGCTGCTGCGGCTCGAGTGTTTCTCGGCGAGCGCGAACGGCCGGCCGCGCTGACGCCGACATCACCCGCACCGGTCACTTGCGCAGGAACGGGCCGGCCTTGCGCTCGAGCAGCGTGACGAGTTCGGGTTGCATGCAGGCGTAACGGTCGGGAATGTCGAGGCACACGATCTTCTTGTGCCGCAGATGCGGGCCGAATTGCGCCGCCAGCCGCGCCTGGTGGGCACGCTCCATCACGAACACGACATCGGCCCAGTCGAGCTGCTCGGCGGACAGGCGCGTATCCGCATCGGGCGAGAGGCCCGCCGAGTCGGTTTCGACGTCCGGCCACGCGGCGAATACTGCTTCGGCGGTCGGGCTGCGCAGCCGGTTGCGGCTGCAGATGAAGAGCGCCCGCATCATGTCGCTTCGCGATTGCCCGACACCGCCCTGCTCACCCTTGCGCAATCGTGCCCGGCCGGATGTACGCGAGCATGTGCGGCACGTAGTCGGCCTTGCCGAGTTCGACGCCATGGTGGCGCAGGATCGCGTACGCGGCGATCGCGTGGAAGTAGAACTGCGGCAGCGCCCAGTCGCGCGCGTACTGTTCGCCGGTCAGGTCGAACGCGATCCCGTTTGGCATCTCGAGCGCGATCGGCAGCGCGGCGCCGCCGTCGAGCGCATCCGGCGCGAGTTCGCCGAGAAAGGCGAGCGTGCCGGCGATGATCGCCTGCGCGTCGGCAAGCGAGCCGGGTTGCGCATCCGCCTTCCATCCCGCCTCGCGCAACGCCAGCAGCGCAGCCGGCACCGGTTCGCCACGCAGCCGGTGGACGGGCTCCATCGCCTGGAAACACGAGAAGCGTACCTGTGCCGCGAGCGGATACATGTCGGGCGCCAGCTTCAGCGACATCGCCGCGTCGGGCGCGTCGCCCGCGGCCTGCCGGTGCGCGGCAACCTTGTCGAGCCACGCGGTCTGCGCGCGCAGCAGCTGGGTGAAGGTCGGAACGAGAAGTTCGGTCGGCGTCACGCGTGCGCTCCTGTGTTGTGGTTGGCGCCACGATAGCAGCGTCGGCACGAACCTGCATCCTGGCTCAGGGCGACGAGCGCGATGCGATGCGGATCGGCGATGTGGCGCGTGACACGGGTGAGTGCACCCCGACGCGGGACGATGACGGCGCACGGCCGCGTCCACGCGACCTCAGGGCTTGCCGTGTCGCGCCAGGAACCGGTCGAGCTGCGATGCGAACGCCTTGCCGTCGCGCGCGCTGAACGGCGCCGGCCCGCCCGTGTCGATGCCCGCGCTGCGCAACTGATCCATCATCGCGCGCGTCGACAGGCGTTCCTCGATGTTCTCGCGGCTGAACCAGTTGCCGCGCGGGTCGAGCGCATGCGCGCCCTTGTCGAGCACGGCGGCGGCCAGCGGGATGTCGGCGGTAATCACGAGGTCGCCCGCTTCCACCAGCTCGACGATGCGCGCATCGGCCACGTCGAAGCCGGCCGGCACCTGCACCGCCTTGATGAACGGCGACGGCGGCGTGCGCAGAAACTGGTTCGCGACCAGCGTCACGCCGATTTCGGCACGACGCGCGGCGCGAAACAGCATGTCCTTGATGACGGAGGGACACGCGTCGGCATCGACCAGTACTTGCATGGTGGAGTGTTCCAATGGGTTGAAGCAGAAGCGGCGATCATAGCGCACCGCCGGCCGGCCATCAGCCTGCTAGCCCGCGCACAGCGCGTCGGCCGTCACCCACTGCGCGCCCCACGCCGCGGCCAGCCGCGCGCCCCGCCCGATCCGTACGGCCGCATCGTCGAAGTCGACGAACACGACGTGATCGGCCGCCGCGGGTTTCGCGGGCATCTCGCGCGTGCGTCCGTCGGACAGCACCCACAGCCAGCGCTGCTTGCCGGGCTCGCGCCGCGCCGCGCGCGCCAACAATTGCGCGGCGGCCGCGATGCCGTCCGCGAGCGGCGTGCCGCCGCCGCCTTCGACGGGTTCGAGCCAGCGCGCATTCCACCAGCGCGGGACGGCCGGGCCAAAGCGTCGCGCGGCGCCGTTGCCGCCGAAGCAGATCAGCGCGGTTTCGACCCGGTCGCGCGCGGCCTGGTCGAAATACGCGACGATCAGCCCCTTCGCCAACGCGAGCCGCTCGTGCGACAGCATCGACGCCGAACAGTCGAGCACGAAGCAATGCAGTGCGGGCGGCGTGCCGGCGCGTTTCCGGAAGCGCAGATGATCGCGATGCAGCGGGCCGCCGCGTTTCGCGGCCAGTGTCGCCGGCCACGCCACGGCCGTGCCGGCGCGCGCCGTGCCCGGCACGCGCACGCGCACGGCTGCGCCTGATTGCCATCGAGGACCGCGAACGAGGTTCGCGGCGGCGCCGGCTCGATGGCTCAGCGTTTTTTTAGCGGCAGCGGCACGACGCCTTTGACGTTGCGCAGCCCGGCCGGCTCGGGCGGCAGGTAGCCCCAGTCGCCCTGCGATGGCGCGGCATCGTCCTTCGCCGCGCCCGATGGATCGCCGGCGCGCTCGCGCGCATCGGGCGGCGCGTGTCCGTCGCGTTCGTCGTCGGGTTGCGACGCGCCGGACGAGGGTGGCATGCCCGCATGGCGCCGGTGCCGCAGTACCGCTTCGGCCACCCGCTCCACATGCGACACCGTCACCGCATCGGCCTGCTCCAGCGCGGCGAGCGCGCGCGCCGCGCGCAGCATCACGAGATCGGCGCGCAGCCCGTCGACGGCCGCGTCGATACACAGCGCGCTGACGCGCGCATGGACCGCATCGTCGAAATCGAGCGCCGCCAGCCGTGCGCGCGCCGCGTGAATCCGGTCGCCGAGCTCGCGTTGCGCGGATGCATGGCGCGCGCGAAACGCATCCGGATCGAGATCGAATGCAAGCCGTGCCTTCACGATCCGCTCGCGTTGCGCGGCGTCGAAGCAGTTCTCCAGCTCGACCATCAAACCGAAGCGGTCGAGCAGTTGCGGACGCAGCTCGCCCTCCTCCGGATTCATCGTGCCGACGAGCACGAAGCGCGCATCGTGCGCGTGCGACACGCCATCGCGCTCGACGATGTTCACGCCGCTCGCGGCGACGTCGAGCAGCGTATCGACGAGCCCGTCGGCGAGCAGGTTCACTTCGTCGACGTACAGCACGCCGAGATGCGCCCTCGCGAGGAGTCCCGGCCGGAAGCGCACGCCGTTTTCCGCGAGTGCATGCGCGAGATCGAGCGTACCCGTCACCTGCTCGTCGCTCGCCGACAGCGGCAGCGTGACGAACTGCCCTTCGGGCAACAGCTCCGCGAGGCCGCGCGCCGCGGTCGATTTCGCGGTGCCGCGCGGCCCGCTCACGAGCACGCCGCCCAGCGACGGGTCGATCGCGGCGAGCAGCAGCGCCTGCTGCAGCGCCTCCTGCGCGACGAGCGCCGCAAACGGAAAGACCGCGCGGGCGCGGTGCGTCGTCGGATCGGTCATCGCCGCCCCCCTTCCTGGAATTGTTCGCTCGCGAGCCAGACCGCCTCGATCCGGTCGCGATAGTCGCCCGGCTGCTGCCACAGGCCGCGCTGCATCGCTTCGACGAAGCGTTCGCAGATGCCGTGCAGCGCCTTCGGGTTGTGCCGTTCGAGGAATGCGCGGGTGGCGTCGTCGAACAGGTACGCGTCGGCGACGAGCGCGTACTGGTGGTCGGACAGCACGCGCGCGGTCGCGTCATAGCCGTACAGGTAGTCGACGGTCGCCGCCATCTCGGCCGCGCCCTTGTAACCATGGCGCTTCACGCCGTCGAGCCATTTCGGGTTGACGACGCGCGAGCGGATCACGCGCGCGATTTCCTCGCGCAGCGTGCGCATCTTCGGCGCGACCGGGTTCGCATGGTCGCCGTGGTAGATGCTCGGCTGCTGCCCGGACAGGTGCCGCACGGCCGCCGTCATCCCGCCCTGGAACTGGTAGTAGTCGTTCGAATCGAGGATGTCGTGCTCGCGGCTGTCCTGGTTCTGCACGACGACGTCGATCGTCGCGAGGCGCTCGCCGAACACGTCGGCCGCGGCGTCGCCCGCGCTGTTCTGCGCGTACGCATGGCCGCCCCACCGGCGGTAGGCCTCGGCGAGATCGGCGTCGGCCTGCCAGCGGCGCTGGTCGATCAGGTCCTGCAGGCCCGCGCCGTAGCTGCCCGGCCGCGCGCCGAACACGCGCCAGCCGGCACGGCGCCGCGCCTCGTCCGGTGCCACGCCCCGTGCGATCCACGTCTCGCGTTCACGCTCGATGCGCGCACGGATCGGGTTCAGGTCCTCGGGCTCGTCGAGCGCGGCCACGGCCTGCACGGCCGCGTCGAACAGGTGCATCAGGTTCGGGAACGCGTCGCGGAAGAAGCCCGACACGCGCAGCGTCACATCGATGCGCGGCCGGTCGAAGATCTCGATCGGCAGGATCTCGAAGTCGGTCACGCGGTGGCTGCCGTGCGCCCATTTCGGCCGTACGCCGAGCAGCGCGAACGCCTGCGCGATGTCGTCGCCACCGGTGCGCATCGTCGCCGTGCCCCATACCGAAAGGCCGATTGCGCGCGGATAGTCGCCGTGATCCTGCAGATGACGCTCGATCAGTTGCTGCGCGGATTTCAGGCCGAGCGACCATGCGGCCTGCGTCGGCACCGCGCGCGTGTCGACCGAGTAGAAGTTGCGGCCGGTCGGCAGCACGTCGGGGCGGCCGCGCGACGGCGAGCCGCTCGGCCCCGGCGGCACGAAGCGGCCGTCGAGCCCGCGCAGCAGCTGACGCATTTCCTCGCCGCCGCATGCGTCGAGCGCGGGCAGCAGCGTCGCGCGAACGCGCTCGATCACGGCGAGCGTGTGCGGCCAGTCGCCGGGAGGCGTCGAATGGGTATCCGTATCCGCGCACAGCCCGTCCAGCCAGTGCTGCGCAAGCCGCTCGAGCCGCTCGCGCGTGTCGCCCGCATGGCGCCACGGCGATGCGTCGAGCGCCTGCAGGATCACCGGGCGCGGGCCGACCCACGGCGCGGCCCAGTCGGCCGCGAGCGGATCGAAATCGTCGCCGAGCGCGAGATCGCGCGCGAGCGCCCCGATCAGCCCCGCACGCGCACCCTTGCCGTCACCGACCGGAAAGCGTGCGAGCGCGAGCAGCGTGTCGCGCCGCTGGCGCGCGGCCGGCGATACGCCGAACACGTGCAGCCCGTCGCGAATCTGCGCTTCCTTCAGCTCGCACAGCCACGCGTCGACACGCGTGAGCAGCGCATCCTCGTCGCCCGTATCGCGCGGCGGCGACACGCTCAGTTCGTCATGCAAACGATGCTCGGCGATCGTCGCGAGGATCGTCTTGCGCAGCAGCTTCGCGCGCCGCGCATCGACCATCAGCGCTTCGTAGTATTCGTCGACCTGCCGTTCGAGATCCTGCAGCGGGCCGTAGTTTTCCGCGCGGGTGAGCGGCGGCATCAGGTGATCGACGATCACGGCCTGCGCGCGGCGCTTCGCCTGGCTGCCCTCGCCCGGATCGTTGACGATGAACGGGTACAGGTGCGGCAGCGGCCCGAGCGTCAGGTCGGGCCAGCACGCGTCGGACAGCGCGACGCTCTTGCCCGGCAGCCATTCGAGGTTGCCGTGCTTGCCGAGGTGGATGACCGCGTCGATGCGATACGCGTCGCGCAGCCAGAAATAGAACGCGAGATACGCGTGCGGCGGCACGAGATCCGCGTCGTGGTAGCTCGCGTAATCGTTCTCGCCGCGCGAGCGCGACGGCTGGATGCCGACGAACACGTTGCCCGCGCGCCAGCCGGCGATCGTGAAGCGCCCTTGCCGCAGCGTCGGGTCGACTTCGGGCGGGCCCCAGCGTGCGTTCAATGCGTCGCGCACGGCCGCCGGCAGCCGCGCGAAACGGGCGACGTAGTCGGCCAGCGGGAAGCTCTGGAATGCGGGGCGCAGCGCGTGCACCGCCGTGTCGTTGGTCACGCCTTCGGTGAGCCGTGCGATCAGCGCGTCGCCGTCGGGCGGCAGGTCGGCCACCGCATAGCCCGCGTCGCGCAGCGCCGCGAGCACGCGCAGCGCGGACGCCGGCGTGTCGAGCCCGACGCCGTTGCCGATCCGCCCTTCGCTTTGCGGATAGTTCGCGAGAATCAGCGCGATGCGCTTGTCGGCGTGGTCGAGCGTGCGCAGCCGGCACCAGCCGCGCGCGAGCGCCGCGACGAACGCGATCCGCTCGGCATCCGGCTGGTAGCGCACGACGTCGACCTCGGTGTGCGGGCAGCGGTACGCGAGCCCCTTGAAGCTCACCGCGCGCGTGACGATGCGCCCGTCGACCTCGGGCAGCGCGATGTGCATCGCGATGTCGCGCGCATGCAGACCCTGGTTGTCGGCCACCCACGCGTCGCGATTGCCGCCGGACAGGATCACCTGCAAGACCGGCGCGTCGCCGGCGAGCACGTCGTGTTCGGGGCTGTCGATCGCGCCGGCCGCGAACGCGGTCGTGTTCAGCACGAGCGCGACGTCGTGCGTGTCGCAGAGCTGCGTGATGACTTCGCGGCTCACCGCGTCCTTCAGCGACGTGACCGCGATCGGCAGCGGATTCAGCCCTGCGTCGACGAGCGCATCGGCCAGCGCGTCGAACACGGCCGTGTTCGCGGCCTGCCAGTGCGCGCGATAGAACAGGATCGCGACGACGGGCGCACCGGGCGTCCAGCGCGGCCGCCAGTCGTCGACGCTCGCGCGGTCGCGCGCCGGGTGGTACAGCGCGGCGGCCGGCAGCGGGCGCGGCAGCTCGGGTTCGTCGCCGAAGCCGAGCGTGTGGAATGCAATGCTGCGCAGCAGCGCCTCGGCGTTGTGCACGCCGCCTTCGCGCAGGTAGCGCCACCACAGCCGGCACAGGTCGGGCGCGACGGTGCTCTTCGCGACGAGGTTCGGGTCCTCCTGCAGGTCGCCCGAAAACATCGCGAGCTGCTGCCTGCGCTTCGACGCGAGCGACACAGCCTGCTCGATCCCGTACGGCCAATACGTCTCGCCGCCGAGATGATCGATCACGACCGACTTCGCATGCTGCAGCACGTCGTCGACGTAGAAGTCGACCGACGCCGGCTGCCGCAGGAACGTGACGTTCGCGAGCCGCACGCTCGGGAAGCCGGCCGGCAGCTGCGGCACGACGCTCGCCAGCAGCGACAGCGTCGTGTCGGCCGAGCTCAGGATCACGATGTCGGCCGGCTGCTGGTCGATCCGGACGACGCCCTGCGTATCGTCGACGAAGCCGCCCGGCGTGGTGCGCAGCAGATGCATCGTGCGTTACGCCTGTTGCGGCTCGGCCGCGCACGCGGCATCGAACGCGTGTTGCAGCGCGGCCGCGTCGAGATCCTCGCCGATCAGCACGAAGCGGCTCGCGCGCGTTTCGCCGTCCTGCCAGCGGCGATCGAAATAGCTGTCGAAGCGGCGGCCGACGCCCTGGATCACGAGCCGCATCGGCGCGCCGGGCAGCGCGGCGAAGCCCTTCGCGCGGTAGATCGTGTGCGCCTCGACGACGCGCTGCAGCGCGGCGATCGTCGCTTCGCGCGTGCCGGCGTCGCCCGACACGACCACCGAGTCGAAATCGTCGTGATGATGATCGTGATCGCCGTCGTCGGCCGAGCCGTGATGGTCGTGACGCAGGTGGATCGTTTCTTCCGATGCCGATTCGAGACCGAGCAGCATCGCGAGATCGAGCTCGCCGCGCGTCGCGCGCACGATCTTCACCTGCGGCGGGATCTCGTCGCGGATCGCGGTTTCGATCTGCGCGAACGCCGCGCCGTCGACGAGATCGGCCTTGTTCACGATCACGAGATCGGCGGACGACAGTTGATCGGCGAACAGCTCGTGCAGCGGCGATTCGTGGTCGAGGTTCGGATCGGCGCGGCGCTGCGCGTCGACGGCCTGCGGGTTTTCCGCGAACTGGCCGCTGGCGGCGGCCGGCCCGTCGACCACGGTCACGACCGCATCGACCGTGAAGCTGTTGCGGATCGTCGGCCAGTTGAACGCCTGCACGAGCGGCTTCGGCAGCGCGAGGCCGGACGTCTCGATCAGCACGTGGTCGATGTCCGCGCGGCGCTCGACGAGCGCTTCCATCACCGGATAGAACTCTTCCTGCACCGTGCAGCACAGGCAGCCGTTCGCGAGTTCGTAGAGCTGGCCGGACGCTTCGCCCTGCGCGCCGTCGGCATCCTCGCAGCCGATGCCGCAGCCCTTGAGGATTTCGCCGTCGATGCCGAGCTCGCCGAATTCGTTGACGATCACCGCGATGCGGCGGCCTTCGGCGTGCTGCAGGATGTGGCGCATCAGCGTGGTCTTGCCGCTGCCGAGAAAGCCCGTGACGATCGTGACGGGAAGCTTGCGTAGGGTCATGGTAGGTCCAGGGTCGAAAATGGAATCAGGCCGGGATGGTCGCGTCGAGGGCGGCGTGGCAGTTCATCTGGCGGATCGCGGGCAGGCCGCCGCGCGATCCGCACGGACAGTCGCGGGGCGGGCGGAACGACGAATCGGACATGGTGCTTCCTTGCGAACGGTCGACATCGTGAATGCCAACACGGCTGCCGCCGGCCCGGCTCGCGCAGCCGGCCGTTTCCCGCGACGGCCGGCGCGGGTTCGCGCATGGGCAGATCGGCGGAGGAAGCGGGCAACATGCGGGCGTCGGGCCTGCTGCGGCCGTGGACGATGCGCCGCCTCCCCGCGGCGCTGAACCCCAATGTTTAGGCCGGTATCCGGGCTGACGAACACGCCGCTTCGCCTTCCCGGATGCGCGCGGCATCCAGTGGCGGTCGTCCGCATGCGCGCAGCATGCGGCGAAGCGGCGTTGCGTGGCGCTTGCGCGCGACGCGTTCGCTTACCGTTGCGGGGGCAGCACAGGTTGGCTCGACTGCGGCGCAGGCGGGCGCCCTGTTTCCCGTTTAACTGCGCGCACCGGAGCGGCGCGCGCGAGCACCAAAACGCGTGCGAGTGTAGGCGGCGGTGCGGGGAGCGTCAAGGCGAAGCGGGCCGCCCGGCCCGGTTGCGGATGGCCGGCGCGCAGGGCTGGACGCCGTGCGCGGCGGTTCGTTCGGGTGGATCGCTGTGCTATCGTAGCGCCGCGTTCGGTGCTCGCATGCGCATTCCGCGCCTGCAGTTAAACGGGAAACAGGAGGCGGCCTGCCGCCCGGCCTGTGCTGTCCCCGCAACGGTACGCCGCCCGCGCGACGCGCTTCCCCGCGCACGCGCCCATGCCGCCCACGATGCCACTGCCCTTCAGCCGGGCGGGAAGGCTGCGGCCTGGCAAGCGGCCAGCCCGGATACCGGCCGACGCAAGGGGCGAGCCCGACGCTCGCCAAACGCCCGATCCGCGGGGGACGGATGGGTGCGCATTCCGCCCGCGTCCGCGCGGGCTTCGTTCGATCCGCCATGCGTGACCTGTCTGCCGGCCGCCACCGCGCTGCCCGCCTGCCCTGTTCCACTGTTTCGACACGGTGCGCGCCGTGCCGCGCCCGATGAGCCGCGCGTGGCTCGTCGGCGCCGGCCCCGGCGACGCCGACCTGCTGACGCTCAAGGCCGTCCATGCGATCGGCGCGGCGGACGTGCTGCTCGTCGACGATCTCGTGAATCCCGACGTACTGCGCCATGCGCGTGCCGATGCGCACATCGAGCACGTCGGCAAGCGCGGCGGTCATGCATCGACGCCGCAGGCGGCGATCGTCGCCGCGATGCTCGCGCATCTGCGCGCGGGCCGCAGCGTCGCGCGGCTCAAGGGCGGCGATCCGTTCGTGTTCGGCCGCGGCGGCGAGGAACTCGCCGCGCTCGGCGCGGCGGGATTCCCGGTCGAAGTCGTGAACGGCGTCACCGCGGGTATTGCCGCGCCGGCCGCCATCGGCATCCCGGTCACGCAGCGCGGCGACGCGCAGGGCGTGATCTTCGTCACGGGCCACGGCGCGGGCGCCGACGAGCCCGACTGGCGCGCGCTCGCGGCCACGCGCATGACGATCGTCATCTATATGGGCATCCGCCGGCTCGACGCGATTGCCACCGCGCTGCGCGAAGGCGGATTGCCCGGCGATACGCCGTGCGCGGCGATCGAGCATGCGACGCGCCCCGAACAGCGGCACGTGCTCGCGACGCTCGATACGCTCGTCGAACGCGTCGGCGCAACCGGCATCGGTTCGCCGGCGATCGTCGTGATCGGCCGCGTCGCGGCGTTCGCCGACGCTCCCGCGGTACGTGCCGCGCTCGGCGGCCGCGCGTGATGCGCGTCGCGCTCGGCATCGGTTTCCGTGCGGGCGCAACGGCCGCGCAACTCGATGCCGCGATCCGAGCGGCGCTGAAGCGGTACCCGGCCGCCGAACCGGCGCTCGTCGCCACGCTCGCCGACAAGGCAAGTGCCCGCGCGCTGCGCACGCTGTGCGCGCGACGCGGCTGGCCGCTCGTCGCGTTCGACGCGGCGCACCTCGCGCGCCATCCCGAACTGGCCGCCAGCGGCCCGTCGGATGCCGCGCTCGCCCGCTTCGGCGTCGCGGGAGTCGCCGAGCCATGCGCGCGGCTCGCGGCGCCGCACGGCCGGCTGCTGGGCCCCAAATCCATCCGGGACGGCGTGACGGTCGCACTCGCCGGCCCGCTCTGAACCCTTTTGTTTCGCTTTCTTTCGACAGGACGAATCCGATGAAAACCGACGCCGAATCCCATCAACGGATGACCGAACGCCGCCGCGCGGGCCACGAGAAGAAGCAGGCCGCCGCCGTCAACGAAAAGGGCCTGCTGATCGTCAACACCGGCAACGGCAAGGGCAAGAGCACGGCCGCGTTCGGCATGGCGGTGCGCGTGCTCGGCCACGGCATGCGGCTCGGCGTCGTGCAGTTCATCAAGGGCGCGCTGCACACGTCCGAGCGCGACTTCCTCGGCGCGGTGGCCGAGTGCGATTTCGTGACGATGGGCGACGGCTATACGTGGAACACGCAGAACCGCGACGCCGACATCGCGACCGCGCGCAAGGGCTGGGACGAGGCGCGCCGGATGATCGAGAGCGGCGACTACCGGATGGTGATCCTCGACGAGCTGAACACGGTTCTGAAGTACGAATACCTGCCGCTCGACGAAGTGCTCGCGACACTGGCCGCGCGGCCCGATTCGGTGCACGTCGTCGTGACCGGACGGCATGCGCCCGATGCGCTGATCGAGGCGGCCGACCTCGTCACCGAAATGCGGCTCGTCAAGCATCCGTACAAGGAACAGGGCGTGAAGGCGCAGCGCGGCGTGGAGTTCTGAGCATGCCCGCCTGCCCCGCGCTGTTCGTCAGTGCGCCCGCGTCGGTCCAGGGCAAGACGTCGGTGACGGCGGGTCTTGCTCGATTGCACCGCCGGCTCGGCCGGCGCGTGCGTGTATTCAAGACCGGGCCCGATTTTCTCGATCCGATGCTGCTCGAGCGCGCGAGCGGCGCGCCCGTGCATGCGCTCGACCTCGGGATGGTCGGCGAGGCCGGCTGCCGTGCGCTGCTTGCCGACGCCGCGCGCGAGGCGGACCTGATCCTGATCGAAGGCGTGATGGGGCTGTTCGACGGCACGCCGAGCAGTGCCGACCTTGCGGCCGCGTTCGGCGTGCCGGTCGTCGCGGTGATTTCCGCGAAGTCGATGGCGCAGACGTTCGCGGCGATCGCGTTCGGGCTCGCGCGGTTCCGGCCGGGGCTGCCGTTTCACGGCGTGCTGGCGAATCGCGTCGGCTCGGCCCGGCACGCGGAACTGCTGCAACAGGCGCTGCCCGACGACCTGCGCTGGCTCGGGCACGTGCCGGCCGATGCGGGCATCGCGTTGCCGGAGCGGCATCTCGGCCTGCACCAGCCGAACGACATCGACGATCTCGACGCGCGGCTCGATCGCGCGGCCGACGTGCTCGCGCACACGGCGCTTGCCGAATTGCCGCCGGCTGTCGGGTTCGCGGAACCGGATGCGGCAGCGCCGCTGCCGCGTGCGCTCGCCGGCAAGCGGATCGCGGTGGCGCGCGATGTCGCTTTTTCGTTCATCTATCCGGCGAATCTCGCATTGCTCGACAGGCTCGGCGCGCAGGTGCGATGCTTCTCGCCGCTCGCCGACGAACCCGTGCCGGACGACTGCGACGCACTGTTCCTGCCGGGCGGCTATCCGGAGCTGCATGCGGCGACCCTCGCGGCGAACGCCGCGACCGCACGGTCGATTCGCGCGCACGCGGCGGCGGGCAAGCCGGTCGTCGCGGAATGCGGCGGGATGGTGTACCTGTGTGAATCGCTGACCGATGTGGACGGCGCGACGACGCCGATGCTTGGACTGTTGCCGGGTCAGGCAACGATGCAGCGCCGGTTTGCCGCGCTCGGCATGCAGCAGCTCGATACGCGCAGCGGAACGATGCGCGGCCACACGTTCCATTATTCGCGGCTCGCGACGCCGCTCGAACCGGTCGCGAGCGCCGCGCGGCCCGACGGGATGTCGGGCAGCGGCGAAGCCGTCTATCGACGCGATGCGATCGTCGCGACGTACATGCACATGTACTGGCCGTCGAATCCGGAAGCGGTCGTGGCGATGTTCAGCGGGGAAGCGTTCTAGACTCGGGACGGCTCAAGTCATGCTGGGATTGCGCGCCCCGTCGCAACAATCCCAGGCGTACTTTATGCGGCTGCGGATGGCGTTCGATTCGCGCGTCGCCCGCATCCGGGCCAGGACGGCCTCGCTGCCGAACGGCTTGGGCGCGCCCGATGCCTCCCCGGTTTTCGACGCTTCCTGCCACGCTCGCCCCTGCGTTTCGTATGACTCGAGAAGCCGCCAACCGGCTCGTACGACGGGTCACACCAGGAACGCCTCCGCCAGCTTCACCCAGTACGACGCGCCGGTCGGCAGCGCCGCGTCGTTGAAGTCGTAGCCGGGGTTGTGCACCATGCAGCCCCCCTCCCCGTCGCCGTTGCCGATGATCAGGTAGCAGCCCGGCCGCTTCTCGAGCAGGAACGCGAAATCCTCGCTGCCGGTGAGCGGCACCATCTCGTCGATCAGGTTCGCTTCGCCCACCCACTCGCGTGCGACGTTGCGCGCGAACGCGGTCATTTCCGCATCGTTGACGAGCACCGGGTAGCGGCGCTGGTAGTCGATCGTCGCGGTCGCGCCGAACACGGCGGCCTGCGCATGCACGACCTCCTTGATGCGCGTCTCGAGCAGGTCGCGTACCTCGGGCTTCAACGCGCGCACCGACAGGCGCATCTGCGCGCGATCGGGAATCACGTTCGGCGCCTCGCCCGCGTGGATTGCGCCGACCGTGACGATCGCCATGTCGAGCGGCGGCACGTTGCGCGACACGATCGTCTGCAGCGCGATAACGATCTGCGCGCAGACGACCACCGAATCGACCGCCTTGTGCGGCACCGCGCCGTGGCCGCCACGCCCCTGCACGTCGACGATCACCGTATCCGACGACGCCATGAACGACCCCGGCAGGAAACCGAACTTGCCCGTCGGGAAGCCGGGCATGTTGTGCATCGCGAAGATCGCGTCGCACGGGAACAGCTCGAACAGCCCTTCGTCGAGCATCTTCTTCGCGCCGCCGAGCCCTTCCTCGGCCGGCTGGAAAATCAGGTTCAGCGTGCCCGAGAAGCGGCGCTCGCGGGCAAGATGCTTCGCGGCCGCGAGCAGCATCGCCGTGTGGCCGTCGTGGCCGCACGCGTGCATCTTGCCGGCGATCTTGCTCTCATACGGCAGGCCCGTGGCCTCGTGGATCGGCAGTGCGTCCATGTCGGCGCGCAGGCCGAGGCGCTGCGCGCCGTTGCCGACCTTCAACTGCGCGACGACGCCCGTGCCGCCGAGCCCGCGGTGCACCGTGTAGCCCCACGACTGCAGCTGTTCCGCGACGAGGTCGCTCGTCGCGAATTCCTCGAAGCCGAGCTCGGGGTGGGCATGGATGCGGTGCCGGATCTCGATCATTTCGTCGGCGAGGCCTGCGGGAATCACGCTGTGCGTCACGGTGTCGTCTCCTGATGTGCGGTGGTGCTGCCGGGATGTGCAGGCAAGGATAGTCCGTTCAACGGCAACCGAGCAGACGGAAAGTTGTCGCGGTAGCAACTCGCAGTTGCCATATTGAGAACGGTGCGCGAGCCGCGCAAGCTGGCCGTCCGGACGACTGCCGCGCCGGGGCCGGACACGCGAAACTGTGCGCCACCTGTCAACTTCTTGCGTATGAGGGCTCCAATGACCATTGCTCGGCATCATTAAATAGTTATGAATAATCAAAATCTTGCGAATATTTGTTCACTTTTTGACGCTCGTACATTTTTTGTGTACGATGGAAAAAAAGTGAACATGCGATTGCCTTCGATGCCCGCGAACCCTTCCCTCTCCATGTCGGAACAGCAGGTGCTCGACGAAGCCTGCGCCGCGTTCGAACGCGCTACCCGGCGCTTTCGTGCGCGGCCCGTACGGGTGCCGGCCGCCGGCCACGCGCGCGCCGACGCGATGATCCGCTTCGACGTTGCCGGGCACGCCTTCGAGATGCCGGCCGCCGTCAGCCTGCGCGTCGAATCGCTGGCGGACGCGCTCGCGACACTGCGCCGCCTCGGCGGCGATACCGCGAAGCCTGGGGAGCGGCCGCTGATGCTCGTCGCGCCATACCTTTCGGCCGAACTGGCCGCCGGCCTGACCGACCAGGGCATCCCGTATCTCGATACCGCCGGCAACGCATGCCTGATTCAGCCGGAGGCGACCGTGATGATCTCGGGCCGGCCGAAGCCCGCACGCGCACCGCGCCGGCAGGCGTCGCGCGCAACGACGCCCAAGGGGCTGGCCGTGATGTTCGCACTCGCGACGCAGCCGGGCCTCGTCGCCCAACCGTACCGGGCGATCGCCGCCGCGTCGGACGTCGCGCTCGGCACGGTCAATCTCGCGATGGACGATCTGGTCGCGCGCGCCCTCGTCGGGCAGCGCCGCAACGGCGAGCGCCTGATTCCCGACTGGCCGCGCTTCGTGCAGGAATGGGTCGCGCTCTACCCGAGCCGCTTGCGCGCGAAACTGCCGAGCCGACGATTTGCCGCGCTCTCGCCCGACTGGTGGCGCGGCTTCGATTTCGCCGCATTCAATGCGCGGCTCGGCGGCGAGCCGGCGGCCGACCTACTGACGCACGATCTGAAGCCGGCCGCGATCACCGTCTATACGCACGGCCCCGCGTCGAACCAGCTGCTGCTACAAGGCCGCCTGCGCGCTGACGAGCGCGGCGACGTCGAGCTCGTCGAAGCGTTCTGGCCGCCGCCGGCGGCGCTCGCCTGGCGCGAGCAGGACGTACCGGTCGTGCCGCCGCTGTTGATCTACGCGGATCTCGTCGCGTCCGGCGACAGCCGCAATCTCGCCGTCGCCGGGCGCATCCATGACCGATACCTCGCCCACCCGCCCGCTTGAGGTCGACGCACGCCGGCCGCTGGCGCCCGCGGCGCTTGCGCTGCTGCAGAGCGTGTGCTCGACCTGCTCACGCCTCGACGCGGCATTCGTGGTCGCCGGCGCAACCGCGCGCGACATCCTGATGTGGCACGTTCACGGCATTCAGCCGGCGCGCGCGACGCGCGATGTCGACGTTGCGGTGTGCGTGGTGAGCTGGCCGTTTCACGAGCGACTCATCGACGCGCTCGTCGCAACCGGGCAGTTCGCCCGCGCACCGAAACAGCAGCAGAAACTGCTGTTCGACAGCGGCACACACGGTGTTCGCACGGAGCTGGATCTCGTGCCGTTCGGGCCGCTCGAAACGCCGCCCGGCGAGATCGCGTGGCCGCCCGGCGGTGAGTTCGTGCTGAACGTGTTCGGTTTTCAGGAAGCGGTGGACACCGCGCAGCCGGTGTCGATCGACGCGCACACCGTGGTGCCGGTGGCCAGCCTGCCGGCGCTCGCGCTGCTCAAGCTGCTCGCGTGGAGGGATCGGCGCGCGCGCCAGAACAGCGACGCGTACGACCTGCTGTTCCTGCTGACGCATTTCCACGACGCCGGTAATCGCGAGCGCATCTGGGATGTCGCGCCGGACCTGCTCGAAATGCACGCGTTCCAGCCGGAACTCGCCGCTGCCGCGCTGCTCGCGCGCGACGCGCAACGGATTGCGTTGCCGCACACGCGCGACGCGATCCGCGCGCTGCTGTCGGATGAAGCGACTTATGCCGCGCTCGGCCAGGATCTGCTGGCACGCGCGTTCGCGCTGTTGCCCGGCGAATTCAGCGATGACGCCGACCGGTATCTCGACGCGTTCCGCACCGCCTTTCTCGCAGATCGCCCCGCACCGCGCACGTGACGCGCTGCTGCGGTACAGCCGCGCGACCGTGCGCGCGGCATGCTGCGCTCAGGCCGCCCAGTCTTCGAGCGACAACCCGGCGACACGGCCGAACTCGCGGCTGCCGTGGGTGTCGAGCACCGCCCCGGCCGCGATCGCATGCCCGGCGATCGACGTATCGTTCGCGCCGATCGGCGTGCCGCGCGCGGCAAGACCAGCACGAATCGCCGCCGTGGCATCGACGGCCGCCGTATCCCACGGCAGCACGCCGTCCAGGCGCGCAACGAAGGTCGCCACGAGTTCCGCATGCTTCGGCGACACCTTCCTGCCGAGCGCGCCGAACCGCATTTCGGCCTAGGTGATTGCCGAGACGACGATCCGGTGCTGCGCATTGACGCACGATTGCAGCCGCGACAGCACCACGGGCGGCCGCTCGCGCATGATGAACGAACAGATGTTCGTATCGAGCATGTAGAGCGTGGTCACCGGCTGGACTCCGTCGGCGCTTCGCCCTCACCGCAGAGGTCGAAGCGGCCGGACTCGATCACGGTCGGGCGTTCTGCGAGAAAATCGGCGTCGGCCAGCGGTTCGCTCGCGAACGACAGCCACGTAGGCCGCACCGGCCACAGCAGCAGCGTGTCGCCCTCGCGGCGGATTTCGAGTTCCGTCACCCCCTCGAACTCCATGTCCTTCGGGATACGGATTGCCTGGTTACGGGCATTCTTGAAAATGGAAACAGTACGCATGAGCCACTCCACGGGAGTACGATGCACCCGGTCTAGACATATGCCGGCATATGTCAATATGGGCGTACGCAACCCGGATGTCGCGCCCCATGCTGCGGAAGATGTTTCGCCATTGTTGCGGGCCTGTCGTCGATGAGGAGAGTGATCCATTCTTCACGACGCAGGCCGCGCGGTCCATATGCCGGACGGCCGATGCCGGCGCGTCGTGCCGCGCCGCGCATTCGCGCCGTCACGGCAACCGGAACGTGTCGAAGAACGTATCGCGCTCGATCATGGTGAGCGCCGCGCGCTTGTGCGGGAAGTCGAATTCCTTCAGCGTGTGGAACCCGAGCCGGTGCATGTACGCGATATGCCGCACGTGATCGACGCGCGGTTCGCCGACGAGGCGCTGCGTGCGCGGTTCGTCGACGAACATGTAGTGCAGCACCCCGCTCCACCAGGCATGCAGCTTGCCGGCGCTCTGGAAGCGCGGATCGCCGATCAGCAGGTGCAGCCCGCGGTCGTAGTCGTGCGCGTCGTAGAACGGCGCGAGACGGTCCTCCTTCGCCCAGTAGAACTCGAAATAGCCGAACGGCGTGTCGTCGAAATAGCCGATCATCGGGTGCATGTGCGGATCGGCAAGCCGCTCGGCGAGATACGCCGCGTGTTCGTCGCGCGTGCCGCGCTGGTCCCAGAACTGCGCGACGCGATCGAGGTTCATCCAGCCGCTGAACAGATCCGCGTGCGCGTCGACATCGACCGTGCGCAGGCTGAACGTCATCCCGACCTGCGGCATATAGCGTGCGTAGATCTCGCCGGCCGGCGATGGCGGCCGCACCGGGTGCCGATGGCCATTCGTGATCACGTGGCGCAGCGGCATGCCGCCCGACGCGGGCGCCTTCAGCCACGGCCGCGGGTTCTGCCAGAACGTCGCGCGCGACACGGTGAGACGCAGCGTGTCGCCGGCCACCTGCGCGCCGTCGATCACGCCCTCGCGCACCGCGCGAGCGACGTACGATGCAATCGCCGCCGCATCGGCGCCGCCGAGCGGCGCGGTGATCGTCGCCGCGTCGTAGCGCGTGTCGGTGTTGAACAGCGCGACGAACGCCGCGAGCAGTACGTCCGGCGAGTCGTCGGGCCGCCACGCGTCGAGCGTGTGCTCGGCGACCGCCAGCGCCTGCCCGCGCGCGGCGCCGTCGAGCGCGGCGGCCACTTCACCTTCGACGGCGTTCGGGGCGCCGGCCGGTTTCGTCAGCGTGTCTTCCATCACAGTGCTCCCGCGTCGTGGCGGTCGGCGAGGACGTGCAGCCCCCGCTCGAGTGCCGGAAACAGGCTGCGCTGGAAGTTGTTCCAGCGCAGTTCGAGAATCGTGTCGTCCGGCGCGATCGGCGTATCGAGCACGTCGCAGATCACCTCGCCGGAATCGATGCCGTTGTCGACGTAGTGGAACGATGCACCCGTCATCATCACGGGCTCGACGGACGACGTTGCGCCGCTCGCCCAGTCCACCCGTTCGCCGCGCGCGCCGTGCAGTGCGTCGAGCGTCGCCCACGCGCCGCGCCGCTGGTACGGCGAACCGTCGGCCGTGATGCCGGGGTGGATGTTGGCGATGCGCCGGTGAAAGCGCGCGCCGGGCCGCACGAGTTCGTCGAGGATCACGAGCAGCCCGTCGAGCACGACGACGTCGGCTTCGAGTTCGAGCAGGCGCTCGAGCAGACGGCGCTCGAACGCCTGTTTGGCCGCGGCGCGCTCGCGCGCGTCGCGCGGCAGCCGCCGGTACGTCGACGGGATCGTGCAGAACAGTTCGTCGACCGGCCGGCCCTGCACGGTCAGGCCTTCCGGCAGGATCCACGGGCGGCCGGGCGTGCGCGCGAAACCGTAGTCGGCGACTTTCGCGCGGTCGGCCGGCGAGCCTTCGTCGTCGTCGACGATCACGCCCTTGAGCGTGTAACGCTCGCCGAGCGGCGAGTCGTTCAGGCGCTCGACGAGGAATTCGAGCGGCGCCTTCATGTAGCGCGTGCCGCCGCGATAAGCGACCGGCTGGCCGGCGCGATCGGCCGCGCCGTTGCGCAGCGACTGGATGTAGACGAGATTTTTCTTCGGCATGGATGCGTCGTGGAAAAGCGGACGATGGCGCCGCGGCCCGCCCGCGCCGGCCACGCAGGCCGGCCGGCGCGCCGCGGCGCGCATCGTCACCAGTTGTATTTCGCGGTCGCGATCACGGTACGGTCGGTCCCGAACACGCAGACGTTCGCCGACTGGCAACCGCTGATGTAATGGCGGTTGAACAGGTTCGTCCCGTTCACGGCGAAGCGCCAGTTGCGCGTGTCGTAGTGCACGCCCGCGTCGAACAGCGTGACGCTCGATACCGTCAGCGAGTTGTCGGCCGCACCGGCCGATGCGCTCTGGTAGCGAACGCCGCCGCCGAGGCCGAAGCCCGCGAGCGGCCCCGTGTGCCACGTCCAGTCGGTCCACAGCGACGCCATCTGGCGCGGACGCGGAATGTCGACCGGCCAGTTGTTCAGCGACACGTCGTTGGCCTTCACGTTCTTCACGTCCTGGTAGACGTACGACGCGATCACCGACAGGTTGCGCGTGAGCTTGCCGGTCGCGCTCAGCTCGATCCCGCGCGAGCGCACTTCGCCGGTCTGCACCGACTTCGTGCCGGTATTGTCCTGGCTCGGCAGCGCCGGCGTGAGCACGTTGGTCTGGTTGATCTGGTAGATCGCCGCGTTCAGCATCAGGTTCTTGCCAGGCGGTTGCCAGCGCAGGCCGGCCTCGATCTGCTTGCCGCGCGTCGGCTGCGGCAGCCCGCCGCCGAGCAGGTTCACGCCGATCAGCGGATTGAACGACGTGGCATAGCTGACGTACGGCGACAGCCCGTAATCGCCCTGGTACGTGAGGCCCACGCGGCCGGTGAATGCCGTGACGTCCGCCTTCGTCGACGTGCCGCCCGCGCGGTCGTCCATCCGCATGTTGACCCAGTCCTCGCGGCCGCCGAGCGTCAGCGTCCAGCGGTTCCACTTGACCTGGTCCTGCGCGTACAGGCCGAACGTGTTCATCGTCGTGTACGTGTTGGTGCGGAACGTCGCGTCGGGCGTGAACACCGCCGTCGTGACGGGCTGGTACACCGGGTTGTAGATGTTCAGCGGCGGCGCGGCGGCGAGCCATTCGCTGTCGGTCGCGGTCTGCCGGTTGTACTGGAAACCGAGCAGCAGCGTGTGCTGGAGCGGGCCCGTCGCGAAGCGGCCTTCGAGGTTGTTGTCGATGTCGAAGCGGCTGTAGTTCATCTGGAACACGCCGGCCCAGCGCGACACGTCGGTCGTGCTGCCGTCGACGAAGCCGTTGCCGAACACCGACCCGTTGTCGAGCGACAGGTGCATCAGGCGCGTGTTCTGGCGGAACGTCCACGCCGGCGTCAGGTTCCGCTCGAACTGGTAGCCAACCGACCACTGCTTCTTGCGGTAGTAGTTGAAGTTCCCGTCGCCTTCGTAGATGTCCTTGTTGATCTGGCCGTTCGGGTTCGGCAGCACCGTGCCCTGCGCGGGCAGGAAGTTCGACGAGATGTCGCCCCAGTCCTGCAGATAGGTGGCCGACAGCGTCAGCGAGGTGTCCGCGTCCGGACGCCAGCGGAACGACGGCGCGAGCGCGACGCGCTGGTCGTTGTTCGGGCCGGTCAGCGCGTTGCCGTCGCGTGCAACGCCGACGAAGCGGTACGCATACTTGCCGTCCGGGTCGAGCTTGTCGCCGACGTCGATCATGAACTGCTTGCGCGCGTAGTTGCCGATCTGCACGCCGGCCTCGCGCACGCGCTCGCCGTCGGCGAGCTTGGTCTGCACGTCGACGATCGCGCCCGGGTCGCCCGCGCCGTACAGCACCGAGGTCGGCCCGCGCAGCACGCTGATGCTGTCGATCATGTACGGATCGACGCGCCAGCTCGCCAGGTTGATCGTGTTCGGCACCTGCAGCCCGTTCACGTACGCGGTCGGCGTGAAGCCGCGCAGCGCCGCGTACCAGTCGGAGCGGTTGTCCGAGCCGTACGACGAGAAACCCGGCACGTAGCGCAGCGCCGCGTTCACGTCGGTCGCGCCGGTCATCTCGATCTGCTGCGCGGTGACGACGTTGATCGTCTGCGGGATCTCGTTGATCGACGTACTGGTCTTCGTACCGGTCCGGCTGCGCTTCGCGACGAGCCCGACCGTGCCGTCTCCTTCCGAGGCCGCGTTGACGTTGATCGTCGGCAGCGTGCCGGTCGACCCATTGGCCGACGCACCGTTCTGCGCACTGCTGGCCGACGCCGCGGCGGCAGCGTTCACGGCTGGCGCCGTCTGGGCCTGCGCCTGCCCTGCCGCCACCCCGAACGCCACGCTCGCCGCGGCTGCGATCGCACGCAAACGCGTGCCTGTTGCCCACTCCATCTTTCTCTGCTCCACTTGTTTCATGCGGTCTCCGACCGCGCCTTTGTCAAAGAGCGAAAGCCATCCGGCTCGCGCTCACCCCGTTGTCCCGTCGTTTGTCCTGTGATGCCCGGGCCGCGCCTTCTTCATGGGCGGGTGCGATCTCGTTTTCGAGCGACGCGCAGATTTCGTCCGCGCGACGCGCCAGTACCGACAGCAGCGTGTCGGACAGGCCGTGGCTGTCTTCGCAGCAGCCTTGCAGGTAGATGCGCGGCGCGAAGTGCTCGGGCGTCGCGAGCAGGTAGTCGCGCGTCACGTCGCCGCGCGCGAGCGCGTCACCCAGGTGCGGCGCGAGCCCTTCGAGCAGCGCCGAATGCGTGTCGCGGCGGTAGCCGGTGGCCAGCACGAGCGCGTCGAAGCGCTCGACGCGCGTGTCGCCGCTCATCCGGTCGCGCAGCGTCAGCTCGATGCGGCCGTCGGCGGTGCGCACCGCGGCCTCGATCGCGCTGTTCGCGAGCAGCGCATGACGCGGCGTGCCGTCGATGCGCTGCAGGTACAGCATTTCGTAGATCTGTTCGATCAGCGGCCGGTCGACCACCGCGTAGTTCGTGTCGCGATAGCGCTCGAGCAGCGCGCGGCGCGCGGCGTGCGGCTGCGCGTAGACGACATCGGTGAACTCGGGGCTGAAGATCTCGTTGACGAACGGGCTGTCGTCGGCCGGCTTCAGCGCACCGGCGCGCATCACGAGGTTCGCGTCGACGTGCGGGAAGCGGCGCGCGAGATCGATGAACACCTCGGCCGCGCTCTGCCCCGCGCCGATCACCGCGACGCGGCGGCGCTCGCCGTCCGGCGACGCGACGAGCCGGCCGATGTCGGTCAGGTACGACGACGAGTGGATCACGCGGTCGCGGCCGAGCGCGGCGAACGCGTCCGGAATCGCCGGCGTGCCGCCGACGCCGACCGACAGCGCGCGCGTGACGCGCTGGCGCTCGTGGCCGGCCGCGTCGCGCGACAGCACGCGCAGCGCATCGATCCGCGCGCCGTCGCCGCGCACGGGCTCGATCGCCAGGACGGTTTCGCTGTAATGGACGCGATCGTCGAACGCCTCCGCCACCCAGCTCAGGTAGTCGTGGAACTCGACGCGGGTCGGATAGAAGTTCTTCAGGTTGACGAATTCGTTCAGCCGGCCGCGTTCGAACAGATAGTTGATGAACGTGTAGCGGCTTTTCGGATCGCGCATCGTGACGAGATCCTTCAGAAACGAGATCTGCATCCGGCAGTCGTCGAGCAGCATGCCGCGGTGCCAGCCGAATTCCGGCTGGCGCTCGACGAAGCAATGGGCGAGCGTGCGTGCGCCGCCGCGCTCGGCGAGGCGCACGGCCAGCGCCAGATTCGACGGCCCGAAGCCGACGCCGATCAGGTCGAATACGGTTTCTCTCTGCATGTCTCAGCTCCCTTGTCGGTGAATCCGGCGCGTCAGACGTGACGGCCGGAGAAGAACGTCTCGCGCAGCGTGCGCATCCACAGCGGCTGCGCGTCGGCCAGCGCGAGACGGCGCTGCCGCGCGAAGCCATGCCGCGCGAGATGGTCGGCAACCCGCGCGTGGCCGGCCGGAACGGCACAGCCGACCGCTTCGGTACGCGGGTCGTCGAGAAACAGGTAATGAACGACGGACGGCAGCCAGCCCGCCACGCAATGCGGGCCGCGCCAGCGCGGCTCGCCGACCAGCATCCACAGCCCGCGGTCGTAGTCGCGCGCCGCGACGTGCGGCGCGAGCGCGTCTTCCTTCAGCCAGACCGCTTCGAAATACGCGAACGGCTCGCCGTCGAAGCAGCCGACAAGCGGAATCACGTGCGGATCGGCGTCGGGCGCAGCGCCTTGCGTGCCGGGCGGCGTGCCCGGCCAGCCGTCGCGCACGCGCGGCTCGTCGAACCAGCGCGCGAGACGCGCGGCGTCCTCGGCCGGCTGCCAGCCGCGCAGCGTGAAGCGCACGCCGAGCGCAGGCAGGTCGCGCGCGTAGACCTCGCCGCGCGGCGCGGGCGGCCGGCGCGGATGACGGCGGCCGTCGGTGAACATCGGCAATGTCGCGCACGGCAGATGCGGGCCGACGAGCCACAGATCGGCCTGCTGCGCCCAGCCTTCACGCATGCAAAGACCGCCGTCGGCGAGCACGCCGCTCGCGCGCAGCGCATCGAGCGCAACCGCCGGCCACGCGGCCGGGTCGAGCCGGATCGCCGCGTGGCGGGCGCTATCCGAAAACGCCGCGGCCAGCGCGACCAGCAGCGCACGCCGCTGGTCGGCCGGGGCCGCGCGATGGTTGTACGCGACGAGGCGCAGCGCGCCATCGTCGCCGAGCTGTGCGCGCAGCAACTGCGCGCCGATGCCGTCGCCCTGCGCGACGCGGATCTGCGCGCCGTCGCGCACGGCGAACAGGCCGTCCGCGAACGCGAGGCGGCAGGTATCGAGCAGCGTGAATCCGTCCGGACGCACTTCAGCCAGCATGGCGCGCCTCCTGTCCCGTTTCCGTGTGCGCATCAAGTCGCGCGCCGAGTGCCGCGAGCGTCGGCGACGCGAACAGGTCGGCGACCGTCAGCGCGTGACCGGCACGGACCGCCGCGTCGACGAAGCGCACGACGTCGAACGAGGTCGCGCCGGCTTCGAACAGGTTGGCGTCCGCTTCGGGGGCGGCCGTCGCGAACGTGTCGGACCACAGCGCCGCGAGAGCGGCAGCCGCGTGCGGTGCACGTGACGACGTTGCCGCGCGCCCGTTGCCTTCCGCCTGCGAGCGATGCGACGCCGGCGCGACAGCATGCTGGTCGGGCGCGCCGAGCGCCGCTTCCGACGCGCCGGCGAAACGCGCGACTTCGTCGTGATAGACGTCGACGAGCGCATCGACGAAACCGCGGTCGATCAGCTCGTCCGCATACGAGAATGCGGCGCTCACGCGGCCGTCCGGATGCTCGACGACGTCCAGCTCCAGCGTAAACACGACGCGATGGCGCACCTCGTCGAATCCGGCCAGCGACAGGCCGGCCCAGTCGCGCGCCGCGGCACCCGCCGGGCGCAGGTAGTTGAACATCACCTGGAACAGCGGATTGGCCTGCGCGGCACGCGGCGCGCGCAGCGCCGCGACGACGTCCGCGAACGGCACGTCGGCGTGCGCGTAGGCCGTGAGCGCCGTGTCGCGCACTTGTGCGAGCACGTCCGCGCGGCGCGCGGCCGGGTCGAGCCGCGTGCGTACGACGACCGAATTGATGAAGAGGCCGAGCGCGTCGCGGGCCGCGTCGCCCGTCAGCTCGCGCGTCGACGCCAGCACGCCGACCGGCTGGTCGGCCGCGCCCGTCGTGCGGAACAGCGCGGTGTTGAGCGCCGCGTGCAGCAGCATCGGCAGTGTCGCGTGCGCGGCCGACGCCGTGTCGCGCGCGGCGCGGATCAGGGCGCCGTCGAATTCGAATGCGATGCGGGCCGCACGCCATTGCGGCACGGCCGGTGCGTCCGCGCGCTGCGGCAGCACGCGCGCCGGCAGATCGGCCAGCGCGTCGCGCCAGTACGCGACGCGGGCCGGATGGCACGGCGCGGGCAGCACGAGCGGCATGGCCGGTTCAACGGCCTCAACAGCCTCATCGGCCGGCGCGGCGCCGCCTTGCACGCGGGCGACATAGCGGGCACGAACCGCGTCGAGCCACAGCTCGATCGATTCGCCATCCGACACGATGTGATGAATCGTCACCGACAGCACATGATCTTCCGCCCCGAGCCGCAGTACCCGCGCGCGCCACAGCGGCGCATCGGCAGCGAGGTCGAACGGAGCGAGTGCATCCTCGCCGGTCAGCGCCGCGGCGCGAACGAGCGCATCGGGTTGCGCCGACAGGTCGACCACCGGCAGTTCGACGGCAATGTCCGAGTCGATCCGCTGGCCCGGAAGTGCGCCGTCACGCTCGACCAGCCGCGCGCGCAGCGCCGGATGCACGATCCCGACATCCGCAAAGGCCGCACGCAGCGCATCGACATCGAGCGGGCCGCGCACGCGCAGCGCGACCGGAATGTTGTACGCGGCGCTGTCCGGCTGCGCGCGCCACAGGAACCACAGGCCGAGCTGCGCCGGCGACAGCGGCCACACGCCGTGCGCGTCCGGTTGGGCGACGGCAACGCCCGGCGCTGCCGCACCGGCATGCGCGGCGTGCGGCGCACCGGCGACCTGCAACGCGTACTGCGCGAGCACGGGCGCTTCGAACAGCGCACGCACCGGGACGTCGCGGCCGAGCCGTTCGGCCACGCGCGTCGCCACGCGCACGGCGGCGAGCGAATGGCCGCCGAGATCGAAGAAGTGATCGCCGCGCCCCACGCGCTCGAGATTCAGCACGTCGCACCAGATCGCGGCGAGCGCGGCCTCGTCGCCGTCGTGCGGCGCTTCGTACGCGCGTTCGACACGTACCGGCGCCGGCAGCCGTGCGCGGTCGACCTTGCTGTTCGCGTTGCGCGGCAGCGCGTCGAGCACGATCAGCTGCGCGGGCACCATGTAGTCGGGCAGCGTGCGGCGCAGGTGCGCGTCGAGCGTCGCGGCTTCGACCGGCCGCGCGGCCGCCCGTGCGTCGGCGGTCAGCTCGACGTACGCGACCAGCTGCGCGCGTGCGCCCTGCCCGTGCACGACCGCGCACGCTTCGCGCACCGCGTCGTGCGCGGCAAGCTGGGCCTCGATCTCGCCGAGTTCGATGCGCAGCCCGCGCAGCTTCACCTGATGGTCGACGCGGCCGATGAAGTCGAACACGCCGTCCGCGCGACGCCGCACGAGGTCGCCCGTGCGGTACAGCCGCGCGCCCGGCGCGCCGTACGGATCGGGCACGAAGCGCTCGGCCGTCAGCGCGGGACGGTCGAGATAGCCGCGCGCGACGCCGATCCCCTCGCCGCCCAGATACAGTTCGCCGATCACGCCGACCGGCAGCGGATGCAGGCGTTCGTCGAGCACATGCGCGGTGCGCGCGCCGACCAGCGTACCGATCGGCAGGTAGGCGGCGTCGCCGAGCTTCGCGAGATCGTCGCCGGGCCGGAACATCCACAGCGTCGGCGTGATGACCGTCTCGGTCGGGCCATAGCCGTTGACCACGCGCACGTTCGGCAGCGCGCGGCGCAGCATCGCGAACGCCTCGCGCGACGTCGCCTCGCCGCCGACGGTCAGCGAACGCAGCGTCGGCGGCGCACCGTGCGCGAGCGCCCATTCGGCGAGCTGCGCGGCGCAGCCGGGCGGCACGTAGGTCATCGTCACGCCATCGCGGACCATCATCGCGCAGGTCTGCGCGGGCGGCCACAGCACGTCGGCCGTCACCGACACGGCGGCGCCCGACATGTACTGCGAAAACCAGCCTTCGTGCGCGCCGTCGAAGTTGACCGACTGGAACAGCAGGAACACGTCGTTCTCGCCCGCGCCGTAGCGCTCGGCGATCGCCGCGCAATGTCGCGCGAATGACGCATGATCGACGATCACGCCCTTCGGCTTGCCGGTCGAGCCCGACGTGTAGATCGCATAGGCCGCGTGGCCCGGCAGCACGTCCGGCAGCGCGACGTGCGCGGCTGCGTCGAGTGCATCGACTTCATCGGCACGCCACACGCGCAGATCCGGCAGTTCGGGCAGCGACGCGGCGCTCGCGCCGTCGGTCAGCACGTGCGCGATGTGCGCGTCGCCGACGATCTGCGCCAGCCGTTCGCGCGGATGCGCCGGATCGAGCGGCACGAACGCGGCGCCCGACTTCAGCACCGCGATCAGCGCGACGAGCAGATCGACCGAGCGCTGCAGCGCGACGCCCACGCGCATTTCGGGCCGTACGCCGGCCGCCACCAGATGGCGCGCCAGCCGTGCCGCGCGTGCATCGACTTCGCCACGCGTCAACGCGCGATCGGTATCGGCAACGCCGCGTGCGTCGGGCCGTGCCCGCGCATGCGCGGCGATGCGTGCATGAACGGGCACGAACGGTTCGGATTCGGCGGCGCCCGCCGGGGCGTTCCACGCAACGAGCTGCTCGCGTTCATCGGCGGGCAGCCAGTCGAGATCGCCGACCGGCATGCCGGGGCGCGCGAGCGCATCGGCCAGCAACGTGACGAAGCGCGCGGCCAGTCGTGCGATCGCGTCCGCGTCGAACAGGTCGAGCGCGTAGATGAATGCGGCGTCGAACGTGCCGTCCGGCGTCGCTTCGACCGAAAGCGTCAGGTCGAATTTCGCGGACGGCGTGCCCGACGGCAGCAACGCGGCCGACGCCGCGCCGAGCGCCGGCAGCGCGCGGCGCTCGCCGTACGCGGCCATCACCTGGAACAGCGGATGGTGACTCGCGCTGCGCGGCACGCCGAGCGCGTCGACCACCTGCTCGAACGGCACGTCCTGGTGCATCTGCGCGTCGACGAGCGCGCGCTGCGTGCGCGCGACCAGCGACGAGAAATCGCCGTGCGCGGGCACCTCGACGTCGATCGCGAGCGTGTTGACGAAGAAGCCGATCAGGCCGGCGACTTCCGCGCGTTCGCGGTTCGCGGCCGGCACGCCGACGCAGATCCGCGCGTCGCCGGTCGCGCGCGCCAGCAGCGCATCGAGCGCGGCAAGCAGCACCGCGAACGGCGTGGCGCCCGAGGCAGCCGCGAATGCGCGCAACTGCGCGCCGAGGCGCGCGTCGAGCGAAAACCCATGGCGTGCGCCGCGCGCACTGCGGCGTGCGGGTCGCGCAGCCGCGCCCGGCAGCGCCAGCACGCCGCGTTGCGGATCGAGCCGTTCGCGCCAGAACGCGAGCTGGCGGTCACGCTCGCCGGCGTCGAGCCAGCGGCGCTGCCACAGCGCGTAGTCGGCGTACTGGATCGGCAGCGGCGCGAGCGGCACCGGCCGGTCGGACGCATACGCGCGATAGAACGCCGCGAGCTCCTCGAGCATCACGCCCGACGACCAGCCGTCCGACACGATGTGATGCACGGTCAGCGCGAGCCAGTGACGGGTCGCATCGAAGCGCACCAGATGGGCGCGTACGAGCGGCGCCGCGCCGAGATCGAACGGCTCGGCTTCGTCAGCCGTCGCGACCGCCTCCGCGCGCGCCGTGCGCTGCGCATCCGGCAGCGCTTCGAGATCGGTTTCGCGCCACGGGCAGCGCAACGGCGCGTGGATCGTTTGCGTCACGCCGTCCTGCGTTTCGTCGAAGGTCGTGCGCAGCGCCTCGTGGCGCGCGATCAGCGCGTCGCACGCCAGGCGCAGCGCATGCGCGTCGAGCGGGCCCGTCAGCGCCAGGCGCTCGGTGATGTGATACGCGTCGGGCGCATCGATCAGCCGCGCATGCAGCCACAGCCGCGTCTGCGCGAACGACGCCGGCACGCGCTCGCTGCGCGGCGTGCGCGGCGGGATCGGCAGCACGCGGAAGTCGATGCCGGCCGCGCCGAGCTTGTCGATGAAGACCGCGCGCTGCGCGTCGGGCAGTTGCGCGAAACGCGTCGCGAGCGCGAGCCAGTCGGGTTGAACCTTCGTCATCCGTCGTCCTTATTGGGTTTCCAGTTCGCCGAGCAGCGCATCGATCGCGCTCGCCGCGTCGGTTTCGCCACGCGCCGCGCAGGCCGCGTCGATCGCCTCCGCGCAGCGCGCCAGCGTGCGCGTGTCGAACAGCGTGCGCAGCGGCAACGCGAGCCCCCAGTGCAGGTTCGCCTGCGCGTGGGCCTGCGTCGCGAGCAGCGAATGGCCGCCGAGCAGGAAGAAATCGTCGTCGCGGCCGATCGCCTCCACGTGCAGCACGCGTTGCCAGATCCCGGCGAGCGTGCGTTCCGTGTCGGTCGCAAGCGCGACGTCGGCTGCCGCTTCGCGCGCCGGCGCGGGCAGCGCATGGCGATCGCATTTGCCGTTCGGCGTGACGGGCAACGCGTCGAGTTCGATCAGTCGCGACGGCACCATGTAGGCCGGCAATTGCGCACGGAGCGCGTCGAGCAGCGCCACCCGGTCGAGCGGGCCCGCGTCGCCGCATGCGACATAGCCGATCAGTTGCTCGTCGCGCACGATCACGACGGCGTCGTTCACGCCGGGCGCCGCACGCAGCAGCGCCTCGATCTCGCCCGGCTCGATCCGCTGGCCGCGCAGCTTGACCTGCGTATCGACGCGGCCGAGGTAGTCGAGCGCACCGTCGGCACGCCGTCGGGCGACGTCACCGGTGCGGTACATGCGCGCGCCCGGCACGAACGGATCGGGCACGAAACGCTCGGCGGTCAGCGCCGGACGGCCGAGATAGCCGCGCGCGAGGCCCGCGCCCGCGAGATACAGTTCGCCGGTCGCGCCGGCCGGCACCGGCTGCCACGCCGCATCGAGCACGTGCAGTTGCAGGTTCGCGATCGGATGGCCGATCGGCACCGCGGCAGCCTCCGCATCGTCGGGGCCGCAGGTCCAGTGCGACACGTCGATCGCGGCTTCGGTCGGCCCGTACAGGTTCACGAGCGTCGCGTTCGGCAGCAGTCGCGCCGTCTTCGCGACGAGTTCAGGCGCGAGCGCCTCGCCGCTTGCAACGATCAGGCGCACGCTGTCGCACTGCGCGGCGGCCGAGAAATCGTCGAGATACGCGGCGAACGCGGCCAGCATCGACGGCACGAAGTGCAGCACCGTCACGCCGTGCGCGTGGATCGCGGCGGCCAGGCGCGCCGGGTCGCGATGGTCGCCGGGCGCGGCGATCGCGAGCTTCGCGCCGATCGCCAGCGGCCACACGAATTCCCACACCGACACGTCGAAGCCGAACGGCGTCTTGTGCAGCACGACGTCGTCGCGCGTCAGCCGGTATGCGTGCTGCATCCACGCGATCCGGTTCGCGAGCGCGCCGTGCGTGTTGCCGGCGCCCTTCGGCTTGCCGGTCGAACCGGACGTGTAAATCAGGTACGCGAGCTGCGCGTCGTGGATCGCTGCGGTCGCGCCGACGGCATCGCTTTCGGCTTCATCGGCGAGCAGGTCGGCAACCGTCAGCAATTGCGTGCCTGCACCGTCACCGAGCGCAGCTTCGACTGGCTCGCGCAGATGAGCCTGGGTGATCGCGACGGCCGGCCGCGCGTCGCGCAGCAGGTACGCGATGCGCTCGGCCGGATAGTCGGGATCGACCGGCAAGTAGGCTGCGCCGGCCTTCAGCACGCCAACCAGCGCCATCACCATGTCGAACGAACGCTCGACGCACAGGGCGACCGGCGTGTCGGGCCGCACGCCGCGCCGGCGCAATGCGGCCGCGATGCGCGACGTGCTGGCGTCGAGTTCGCGATAGGTCGCGCGATGCACGCCGCCGTGAACGTCCGCGTATTCGAGCGCGATCGCGTCGGGCGTCGCCCGCGCCGCATCGGCGAATTGCAGATGCAGCGGCTGACGTTGCGCGTCCGGCCAGGTGTGCGCGGTGTTGCGCGCACGGACCAGCGCGTCGCGAGTCGCTTCGTCGGCGATCGACAGCGTGCCGAGCAGCGCATCCGGCGTGCGGGCCAGCGCATCGAGCGCGCATGCAAACGCGCGGTGCCAGGTTTCCACCTGTCGCGCATCGACGCGCGCGGTGTCGTAGCCGTAGTCGATCGTCAGCTCGGCGCCGCTCTCGATCACGAGCGTCAGGGCGAAATCGGTGGCTTCGATGCTGCGCACGCCGCTCAACGCCAGCGCACGCGGATCGGCGTCGCGCGCCGTGTCGTCCACCGGGTAGTTCTCGAACACGACCAGCGTGTCGAACAGGGCGCCGCCCCCGCCGCGCGCCCAGCGCTGGATGTCGGCGAGCGGCGTGTGCGCGTGCTCGGCGGCAGCCGCGTTCTCGCGTTGCAGCGTTTGCAGCCAGTCGGCCGCGCGTTGTTGCGGCGCCGGTGCGGTGATCACCGGCAGCGTGTTGATGAACAGGCCGAGCACCGAATCGACGTCCGCGAGTGCATCGGGGCGGCCCGCGACGGTCGCGCCGAACGCGACGGCCGGCTGGTGCGTCATCCGCTGCAGGGCGAGCGCCCAGGCGCCCTGCACCAGCGTGTTGACGGTCAGCTTCAACGCGCGTGCGGTTTGCGCGACACGCGTCATCGCGCCGGCATCGAGCGTTGCGCGCCACGTGAGCATTTCGGCATCCGCACGGTCGGCCGTGCGTGCCGCGATCAGCGTCGGTGCGTCGAGTCGTGCGAGGCGCTCCGTCCAGAAGCGCTCGTCGGCGTCGCGGTCGCGCGTGCCGAGCCAGGCGATGAAGTCGCGATAACGCAGCGCCGGGCGGCTGGCGAACGGCGACACGGCGTCCGGGTCGCGATAGTCGCGCAGCACGTCGGCGAGCAGGCGCGCCGTGCTCCAGCCGTCGAGCAGCACGTGATGACGCGTCCACACGACGCGCCATGCGTCGTCGGTCACGCGGATCAGCGTGAGGCGCATCAGCGGCGGCTCGCGCCAGTCGAAACCGCGGGCGCGATCGGCCGCGAGCCAGGCGTCGAAATCGGCCTCGAGCGTGTCGCCGCGCGTGCGCCAGTCGAGCTGTTCGACCGGCATTCGCGCGTGGCGATGCACGCACTGCAGCGGCGCGGCTTCGTCCGGCATCACGCTCGTGCGCAGGATGTCGTGGCGCGCGATCGACGCGTCGAATGCGGCCGCGAGCCGGTCGGCGTCAAGTGCGATCGCGGTCGCGACGAGCTGGTTCACATAGCTGGCGTGACCGGGCGCGAACAGCGCATGGAACAGGATGCCCTGCTGCATCGGCGACAACGGATACACGTCGTCGATCGTGCGCCAGTCGAGCGGCGCGCGCTCGATCGCGGCCTGCGTGAGACCGGCGGACTGCGCGAGCGGGAAATCGCCCGGCGTCGCGCCGCCGCCGCGATGCGCCACGCGCGATGCGCACGCGTCGACGAGTTCGCGCAGCGCCGCCGCGAAGCGTTCGGCGAATGCGTCGATCGTCGCGCGTTCGAATTGCGGCGCACCGTAGACCCAGTGCACTTTCAGCGTGCGCGCGCCGTCACGATCCGTATCGAGGTACGCGTGGATCGCGAGCGTATTGCCGAGCGGCCCCTGGGGATCGCGCTCGACGCCGGCGCCGCCGAAGCGCGGCACGAGCACGGCATCGCGCGGCGCGTCGAACTGGCCGAGATAGTTGAACGTGACGCGCGGGCGCGGCACGGCGGCCAGCGCCGCACGCGTCGCCGCATCGCCGTAGTGCGCGAGCACGCCGAAGCCGAGACCCTTGTGCGGCACCGCGCGCAGCACGTCCTTGACCGCGCACAGCGTGTCACGCGCCGTGGCCGCGACCGGCAGCGTCACCGGGTAATGGCTCGTCAGCCAGCCGATCGTGCGGCTGGCGTCCGCGTCGTCGAACAGTGCCTCGCGGCCATGCCCTTCCAGTTCGACACGGCACGACGCGGCACCGCTCACGCCGGCCAGCGCCAGTGCGAGCGCCGCGCCCAGCACGTCGATCGTCTGCGTGCGATAGGCCGCATGCGCATCGGTCAGCGCCGCGCGAGTCAATGCCGCGTCGATCGTCTGCACGACGACGGCCGCATCGGCGTTCGTTGCCGCCGCGTCGGGATGGTCGGGCACGATGTCGTCGCCCTGCGCCATGCCGGCCCAGTACGCAGCCTCGGCCGCGAACGGCGAGCCCGGTTCCGTTGCCGCACGTGCGAGCCGAGCCGCCCATGCATCCGCGCGCAGGCCCGGCTGCGACAGCTTGACCGGCGCGCGTTCGCAAGCGGCGCGGTACGCCGTGTCGAGGTCGTCGAGCAGGATGCGCCACGACACGCCATCGACGATCGCATGGTGAATCGCGAGATGGAGCTGCGTGGAGCCGTCCGGCAAGCGTGCCGCGCACGCGCAGGCAAGCGGCCCGCGGCCGAGGTCGAGACGACGCTGCAACGCGTCGAAGCGCGCAAGCGCGTCGGCTTCGTCGCGGGCGGAGACTTCGGCGAACGGCAGCGCGTCGTACGGCTTCGCCGCCTCGCTGGCGTGCCACTTGCCGTCAGCGCCACCCGCGAAACGCCGGCGGAATGCGTCGTGATGCGTCAGCAACGATGCGAAGGCGCGCGCGAAGGCGTCGGCGTCGAACGGCCCGCGCACATCGAACGCAACCGACTGGTTCCAGTGGCCCGGATGCGGGATATCGAGCGCGAAGAAGCGCTGCTGAGCGGGCGTCAGGACCTGCGCAGCCGCCGGCACGCCAGCCGCGGCCGCAGGTTGCGCGGCGGCAGCGGCAGCCACATCCTCCGTCTTCGCAATGCGTGCGAGTTCGGCGACCGTCGGGCCGTCGAACAGCTGCTTCGGCGTGAATCGCACGCCGCGCTTGCGCGCACGGGCGATCACCTGCAGCACGAGAATCGAATCGCCGCCGAGCTCGAAGAAGTTGTCGTCGCGGCCGACCTTCGGCGCCTTCAGCACGGCCTGCCAGACTTCGGCGAGCACCGTTTCGACCGCGCCCTGCGGCGCATCGCCGGATGCCGTCGCGACCGGCGCGGCCGCCCGTTCACGCAACGCGGCGCGATCGATCTTGCCGTTCGCGGTGACCGGCAGGCGCGCGAGCGCGACGAACTGCGCGGGCACCATATAGTCGGGCAGCTTCGCGGCAAGCGCTTCGCGCAACGCAGCCTCGTCGAAGGTCGCACCGTCGCGCATCACGACGAACGTCGCGAGCCGCAGGCGGCCGTCGTGTTCGATCGCGAGGGTTTCGGCCTGCGCGACCTGGCCGGCCGCGCGCACGGCCCCACTCACCTCGCCCGGTTCGACGCGATAGCCGCGAATCTTCACCTGATCGTCGATACGGCCGAGGAACGCGAGGCGGCCGTCCGCGCGCAGGCGCACGCGGTCGCCGGTGCGATACAGCCGCGCGCCGGGCGTAAACGGATCGGGGACGAAGCGCTCGGCGGTCTGCGCCGGGCGCCCGAGGTAGCCGCGTGCGACGCCCGGCCCGCCCAGATACAGTTCGCCCGTCGCGCCGGCCGGCACGCACGCGCCGAATGCGTCGAACACCAGCGCGCGCGCGTTCGGCAGCGGCAGGCCGAGCGGCACGCCGCTCGCGGGATCGCGCGCATCGGCGGCGATCGACGCCGTGTCGCAGGCGATCGCGCCGACCGTCGCTTCGGTCGGCCCGTAGTGGTTGATCACGCGGCAGGCTGGCGCAAGCGCGGCCAGGCGCGCGACGAGCGCCCACGTGAGCGTTTCACCGCCGGTCACGAGCGCGTGGCGCGGCAGCACGTCGGCCGGCACGCGGGCATCGAGCAGCGCCTGCAGGTGGCTCGGCACGATCTTCAGCACGCCGACTTCGCGGCGGCGCATTTCATCGGCGAACAGGTCGGGATCGAACGCGCACGCGGCCGGCAGCAGGTGCAGCGTGCGGCCCGCGCACAGCGCGCCGAACAGCGTCGTGTGGCCGAGGTCGGCCGCGACGGTCGACACCATCGCGAACGACGCGTCCGGTGCGAACGCGAGTTCGTCGAGCATCCCCTGCACGTAGTCGGCGAGTGCGCCGTGCGACACGACGACGCCCTTCGGCGTGCCGGTCGAGCCCGACGTATAGATCAGGTATGCCCCCTGCTCCGGATGCGGCGCGATGCGCACGCCGGCTGCATGCGCGAGCGTGGCGTCCTGCGCCAGCGTGTCGACGTCGAGCGGCTGTGCGTCGATGCCGGCCGGCCAGGCGGCCGGCTCCGCGACGAGCGCCCAGCGCGCGCCGCAGTCGGCTGCCGCCGCGGCCAGTCGCGCGGCGGGCTGGGCGGGATCGAGCAACACGGCCAATGCGCCGGCCTTCAGCGCGCCGAGTAAACCGACGACGAAGCGCGCCGACCGTTCGATGCAGACGATGACGGACGCTTCGGCGGCCACGCCGCGCTGGGTCAGCGCGCGTGCGACGCGGTTCGATGCGTCGTCGAGTTCGGCGAACGTCAGCGACGCCGACGCGTCGGCGAGCGCGACGCGATGCGGATACGCGGCCGCCTGCCGCGCGAACGCGGCGACGATGTCCGCATGTTCGACGCGCAGCGCACGGCCGTCGCGCGGCTGGCGCGAAGCAGCCGATGCGTCACACGGCAGTGCGGCCGTCGTTTGGTGCGGATCGCGCGCGGCCGCACCCACGAGCGCCGCATAGCTGTCGAGCCATGCGCGCGCGGTGTCGCCGTCGATGCAGTCGGTCGCATACGCCGCGACCAGTTCGATGCCATTTGCATCGTCGGTGAAATCCACGGCGAAGTCGAAGCGTGCGGCGAGGTCAGGCCCCGGCGTCGCGACGGCCGTCGCGCCCGGCAGCACGCTGTCGTGCCGCGCGTCGAACTGCTGCGCGAATTTCACGCGCAGCCATTCGTCACCGCGCTTGACCGGCGGCTTCACCGCATCGACGACGCGCTCGAACGGCACGTCCTGGTGCGCGACCGCGTCGAGCGCTGCCGTGCGCGTCGCATCGACGAGCGCGCGGAACGGCAGCGTCGGCGCCACGCGTACGCGCAGCGCGACCGTATTCAGGAACAGGCCGAGCAGCGCGCGCGTTTCCGGGCGCTGGCGATGCGCGACCGGCACCGCGACGACGACATCCGTTGCGCCGGTCAGGCGCGACAGCCACACGTCAAGCGCGGCCAGCAGCACCGTGAAGGGGGTGGCCTGCGCGTCGCGCGCGAGTTGCCGCACGTCGGCCGCGACCGCGTCGGGCAGCCGCACCGACACGCGTGCGCCTTGCAGCGTGCGCACCGCCCCCGGCTGACGATCGACCGGCAGCGCGAGCGGGCCCGGCGCGTCGCGCAACGCATCGCGCCAGTAGTCGAGCTGACGCTCCCCCTCGCCGCCGGCCAGCATGTCGCGTTGCCAGTCCGCATAGTCGGCGTACTGGATCGGCAGTTCGGGCAGCGACGGTTCGCGGCCTTCGGCGTACGCACGATAGGCGGCCGACAGCTCGTCAAACGCGCAGCGCGAGCTCCAGCCGTCGGTGATCGCGTGATGGGCGGTCAGCAACAGGCGGTGACGGTCGTCGGCGAGTGCGACCAGCGTCGCGCGCAGCAGCGGGCCGCGTGCGAGGTCGAACGGTTCGGCCGCATCGCGCTCGGCGAGACGCGCGGCTTGCGCGTCGCGTGCGGCGGGCGGCTGGTCGCGCAGGTCGACATCGACGATCGGCACGTGCAGATGCGCATGAATCCGCTGGATCACGACGCCGTCGTCGTTGTCGACGAGCGTCGTGCGCCAGGCTTCGTGGCGCTCGATCACGTGATCGAGCGCGCGCTGCAACGCAGTGCGATCGAGCATGCCGTCGATCGTCCAGTGCGCGGCGATGTGATACGCGGCGCTCGCGTCACGTGTTTGTGCGAGCACCCAGAAGCGTTGCTGCGCGAGCGACGCGGCGCGGTCGACGTGCGGCGCGTCCGATTCGGCCGCTTCGGCCGGCGCGCGGCGCGCGGAAATGGCGGCCAGCGGTTCGCCGGTTTCGCGTTCCGCACGATCGACCGCTTCGGCCAGTTCGAAGAGCGCCGGATCGGCGAACAGCGTATCGAGCCGCAGGTTCACGCGTACGGCCGCACGGATCGCGGCCTGCAACTGCATCGCGGCGAGCGAATCGGCACCCAGCGCGAAGAACCGGTCGTCACGCGACGGCGTGACGTCAAGGCCGAGCAGCGTCTGCCAGAGGCCGGCGAGCTGCCGTTCGGTCGGCGTGCGCGGCGTGTCGCCGCTGTCTTGTGCGGTGTCGCGCGCGGCGGCAATCTTCTCGCGCAGCGCGGCGCGGTCGATCTTGCCGTTCAGCGTATACGGCAGCGCATCGCAACGCACGAACCGGTGCGGCTGCCAGGCGGCCGGCAGTTGCGCGGCCACGTGTGCTTTCAGCGCCGCATCGTCGGCCGCCGCGCGCAACGCGACGCACGCGATCAGCCGCGTCGGCCCGTTGCCGTTTTCGGCGACCACGGCCGCGTCGGCCACGGCCGGATGTGAGCGCAGGCATGCGGCGATTTCAGCGGGCTCCACACGCACGCCGCGCACCTGGACCTGATCGTCGAGGCGGCCGAGATAGTCGAATGCGCCGTCTTCGCGCAGTCGTGCGAGATCGCCGGTGCGGTACACGCGCGCCCCGGGTTCGCCGTCGGCATCGGGAATGAAACGTTCGGCCGTCAGCGCCGGACGGCCGTGATAGCCGCGCGCGATGCAAACGCCGCCCAGTAGCAGTTCGCCGACGCCGTCGCCGTCGCCGCCGTCGATACGCGCGACGCGCGGCCCGATCACGCGGCCGATCGGCAACGACGCATACGCGTCGGTGGCGGCCAGCGCGGGCGTCTCGCCCGGCTCGACCGGCCACAGCATCGGCGAAATGACGGCCTCCGTCGGCCCGTAGCCGTTGATCAGGCGTACCGACGGGAACGTGCTGCGCACGAATTCGAATGCCTGCTGCGGCAGCGCTTCGCCGCCGAACGCGAGCACGCGCAGTGCCGGCGGCACGCCGTCGCGCGCGGCCACCGCCGCGAATTCGCGCAGGTACGCAGGCGGGAACGCGGCGACGTTGACCGATTCGTTCACCATCAACGCATGCGCGGCATCCGGCGCGAACGGCTGCGGCGGCGCCACGACGATGCTGGCGCCGGTCGCGAGCGGCGCCAGCCAGCATTCGTGCGCGGCGTCGAAATTGACCGATGCGAAATGCAGCAGGCGGTCGCCGGCCTCGATCGGCAGCGCGGCAGCGAGCGCGTCGCAGTGCGCGGCGAGCGGCCCGTGTTCGACGACGACCGCCTTCGGCGTGCCGGTCGAACCCGACGTATAAATCATGTAGGCGGCCGAACGCGGGTGGACGGGCACGGCCTCGTCATCGGCGGACAGATCCTGCCCGTCCGCCGCTTCCGCTGCCGCTGCCGCGTCAAACGCGTGCTCGAACGGCTGACCGAGCGCCGCACGGCCAGCGGCATCGACGATCCCGTGCCGCAACTGCGCATCCTGGACGATCCAGTCGAGGCGCGCGGCCGGATGACGCGGGTCGAGCGGCACGAACACGCCGCCCGCCTTCAGCACGGCCAGCAGCGCGACGAACAATTCGCACGAACGCTCGACGCACACGCCCACCCGCACTTCCGCGCCGACGCCGGCCGCGCGCAGTTGCCGGGCCAGCCGCGATGCCCGCGCGTCGAGCGCGCCGCGCGACAGGCGCAAGTCATTCTGGAAAGGAATCGCGATGGCGGGTGCGTCGGGCGCGAGGCGCGCCAGTTCGCGGATTCGGTGATGCAGCGCAGTCGGGAAACTCGTCATGTGCGTGAAGTCCTTCGGTCCGGCCGCTTCGGCCAAGTCTCGGGGCCGCTTGGGGCGGCTTCACTGGTGTGACGAACGGCGCGGCCGATTTTTTACCGTTTTGTGCTCAAAGCCCGCGCGAAGGCTTTTTTTGTACACGCCGCTAAATATTCGCGCGGCCCGTTCGTCTATCAGGGAGGAACGCCGGAACGGGGCCCCGCCTCGCCGGCCGCTTTCACGTCCGTTTTGCCGTTTCCGCGTTTTCGCTTGCCTTCCCTTTACCGACGTTGCCGATGACTGCCGCCCACGAGCCTTCTTCCCCGCCGCCCCTCGACGCTTCCCCCGGCCGCCCCGCGGCGCGCCTGATCCTTGCGCTGTTGCGCGAAAGCCGTGCGTCGCTCGCGCTGGCGCTCACCGCGTGCGTGCTGAACGGCGTCGCGAGCGTGCTGCTCGTCGCGACGCTGAACCGCGCGCTCTCGCAGCCGGGCGCGGCCGATGCGTCGCTCGCGTGGCGCTTCGCGCTGTGCGCGGTGATCGCGCTCGTCACGCGAATCGTGTCGGGCACGCTGTTTGCCCGCCTGTCGCAGGACACGATGGCGCGGCTGCGCGTGCATCTCGCGCGGCGCGTCGGCGCGGCCGAGCTGCGCGACATCGAGCGGATCGGCGCGGCGCCCGTGCAGTCGGTGCTGACCGACGACGCCACCAACGTGTCGATGCTGTTCTTCGCGCTGCCGAACCTGGTCATGCACGGCTCGATCGTGTTCGGCTGCCTCGGCTATCTCGCGTGGCTGTCGTGGCCCGTGTGCCTGCTGGCGCTGGCCGCGATCATTGCCGGCTCGCTCGGCTATCACACCGGCGATCGCCGCGCGATCGCGTCGCTCGAAGCGGCGGGCCAGGCGCAGGACCGCCTGTTCGGCTATCTCGGCTCGCTGTTTTCCGGCGCGAAGGAACTGAAGCTGCACGACGAACGCGCACGCCAGTTCGTCGACGGCCAGCTCGGCGCCGCGATCGGCGAAGTACGCGACCACCGCCGCCGCGCGTTCAGCGCGTATGCGGTCGGCGTCGGCTGGATCATCTTCCTGTTCTATGTGTTCCTCGGCATCGCGTCGTTCTGGCCGCAACTCGGCGTGCATGCCGATCCGGCCGCGGCCGCCGGCTACGTGGTCGTGTTCCTGTTCATGCTCGTGCCGCTCGACGGGCTGCTGAACAACCTGCCGACCGTCAACGCGGCCCGCGTGTCGCTCACGCGGATCGAAGGCGTGATGGCCGAATTCGGCGCGCTGCGCACGGTACCGCCCGCGTCCGACGCGCCGGACGTGCCGCCGGCCGGCTCCGTGACGCTGCGCGGCGTCACGCATGCGTACTTCCACGAGCGCGACGAACGGATGTTCAGCATCGGGCCGATCAACCTGACGATCCAGCCGGGCGAGCTTGTGTTCATCGTCGGCGGCAACGGCAGCGGCAAGACGACGCTCGCGAAGGTGCTGACGGGGCTCTACGAGCCGGAAGAAGGCACGATCGAGGTCGACGGCCGCGCGATCGGCTGGCGCGAGCGCGCCGCGTACCGGCAACGCTTCAGCGCGGTGTTCAACGATTTCCACCTGTTCGATGCGCTGCTCGGCATCGTCGATCCCGACGATCCGTCCCGTGCGCAGGCCGATGCGCGCGCGAACGCGCTCGTCGCGAAACTCGCGCTCGACCACAAGGTGAAGGTGGTCGACGGCGCGTTCTCCACCCGCGCGCTGTCGACCGGGCAGCGCAAGCGGCTCGCGCTCGTCGTCGCGTACCTGGAGGACCGGCCGTTCTACCTGTTCGACGAATGGGCGGCCGACCAGGACCCGTCGTTCAAGGCCGTGTTCTACGAGCAACTGCTGCCCGAGCTGCGCGCGCGCGGCAAGGCAGTGATCGTGATCACGCACGACGACCGCTACTTCGATCTCGCCGACCGCCTGCTGAAGCTCGACAACGGGCGCATCGTCAGCGACACGACGCCGGCGCGATCGCGCGCGCAGGATGGCGTCGATGCGCTGAGCGCGTAACACCGCAGTCGATCAAAAAAATCGCCGACGCGCTGCTATGGCAGTGCGTCGGCGATTTGCGTTTCAGAAGGACAGGTTCCGGGTGTGCGGCGCGATCGTGGAAAAGCCCGGGCGGTTCACCGCGAATCAGGCCGACCGCAACGCGCTGCCCGTCGAAGCCGAAGCCGCATCATCCGCCGATCGAGCGCCGCGCACTCACGCGCTCAACGCACGGCCGGCAGCTTCAGCATCGTATCGGTCATCACGTCGGCCAGCTTCAGCGCCGACATCGGCCCGCCGAACCCCCAGATATTGCGTTCGACGAGCGCGATCCGGTGCGCCTTCATCGCGGGCACGAAGCGCCACACCGGCGAATCGAGTTTCGCGGACAGCGGCACCTCCATCCCCGATGCGGTCACGAACAGCACGGCCAGCTCGCGCTGCCTGAGCAAATCGGCCGACGTCACGTACAGCGTGCCTTCCCGCGTCGGCTTGTTCGGCCACGGATCGAGGCCGAGCGCCCGTGCGAGGCCCGCCGACGTGCTGTTGCCCGTATAGGCCCAGTAGCGGTCGGGCAAGCCGAGATCCTGCAGCAGCGCGACGCGCTCGCCCGTTCTGCCCGCGGCCGCGAGCCGCGCCGCATTGCGCGCGATGCCCGCATCGAGCTGCGCATCGACCGCCTGCGCCCGCGCGTCGCGCCCCGTCACCGCACCGATCGTCCGGAAGATCCGCCGCATCCAGTCGAGCTGCGTGACCGGTACGCCGCCATCGGACACGTTCGGGCTGAACTGGAACAGGATCGTCGGTGCGATCCGGTCGAGCGCGTCGAAGATCGGCGCATGCCGGAAGCCGACGCCGATGATCAGGTCGGGCTTGACCGCCGCGATCGCCTCGAGGCCCGGCTCCTGGCGCGAACCGATATCGGTCACGTGCGCGAGCCGGTCGCTTTGGTAGCCGAGCCAGCCCGGATAGAACGCGGTATCGGCCATCCCGACCGGCACGATGTCGAGCGCGATCACGCTTTCCGCGAACATGAAGTCGAGCGCGACCACGCGCTGCGGGCGCACCGGCATCGTCGCGCTCGCCTGGGACACGACGGGATTGCCGGCCAGCGACACCGCGCCCGGCGCGCGCACGCCCTGCGCGCCCTGCCCGCGGTGGGCGTCTAGGGTCGCGGCAACGGCGTGGGACCGAGCGCCAAGCGCGCCGCAGCACGCGGCGCCGAGCGCCGCGAGTGCGCCGAGCGCGTGCCGGCGGCCGGCATCCGTCACCGGATCGCGTCCTGCCCGGCCAGCGCCGCGTCGTCCATCGTCAGTAGCAGGGGGCAGCTTCCACACAGTTGCGTTTCTCCAGGAATTTCATAGCGCAGGCAGCACACGCGGCGCGCGCGAAACGGCGTCGGCAGCAGCGCCGAGCGCGGCACGGCATCGCGCACCGGCACGCGCAGCGGATTCGGTTCGCCGTGCACGCAGCTCGAACCGAACAGCCAGTCCGCATCCCGAACGGGATCGGCCGCGCATGGCAGCGAACGATACGTGTCGAGCAGATAGTCGAGCAGGTTGCCTGCGTTGCTCCACAGCACGCGCGGCGTGACGCGGCCCATCGCCGCGAGCGCATCGATCACGGCGCCAAGATGCGAGACGAGCCCCGCATAGCGTGGCGCCGGGGCGTCGCACGGTTCGCCGAGCGCATCGCGCGGGAAGTACAGCGCGGCGGGCATTCCGCCGTCGAGCGCGACGAACGTCCGCTCGGGCGTCATGTCGAGCGGGCGGCCGAGCGTCAGCGCGGCGACGACGCCGGCCGGCGCCGCGCGGCCGAAATAGTATTTGCTCCATTGCGACATCAGCGCGCGCGCATGCCGCGCAGGATCGCCGCCGTAATGGCCGACCATCGCGTCGAGCACGATGTCGCGGTGCGCGGGCAACGCGCTGACCGGCACGACGATGCGGCCCGGCGCGTGCGCGTCGTCGGGCATGCCGAGCCAGACGACGTCGAGGTGGTCGGCGAACGGTTCGGGCGCGAACGTCGAAAAACGCGTGGCAGGCGCGCCGTCGAGCGCGGGCGTCATCGCCCTGCGCGCCGGGCGCGGCGCCCCTCGAGGATCAGCAACCCGAGCAGGTACGGTGCGCCGATCAGCGCGGTCAGCACGCCGGCCGGCACTTCGCGCGGCGCGACGACCGTACGCGCCGCGAGATCCGCCACCCCGAGGATCAGCGCGCCGCACGCGGCCGCGAGCCACAGCCGCGTACGGTGCCGGCGCGCGCCGAGCATCGTCGCGACGTGCGGCGCCATCAACCCGATGAAGCCGACCGGCCCGACCGCCGCGACGGCCGCGCATGCGGCGAGCGTCGCGATCGTCAGCGCGAGCGGCCGCAGCACGGCCACCGGCAGGCCGAGCGCGGCCGCCTGATCGTCGCCGAGTGCGAGCATGTCGAGCGGTTTCGCGAGCCACGCAAACACCGGCACGGCGAGCACGCACCACGGCAGCAGCATCGACACCTCGCCCCAGCTCCGGCCATAAGTCCCGCCGACGAGCCACACGACGAAACGCGCGGGCTGCACGCTTTCCTGCGTGATCAGCCATTGCGCGAGCGTGGTCCACAATGCGCCGATCACGATGCCCGTCAGCGCCACCGCGAGCGGCGCGTAGCGATGCCGGTGATTCAGCGCGAGCGTGATCGCGAGCGACAGTCCGCCGCCGATCAGCGCGGCAGCCGCGAGCGTCAGGTGGCCCATCAGCGGCCACGTCGACAACGCGAACAGCGTGACCAGCCCCGCGCCCTGCGTGACGCCGAGCACTTCAGGGCCCGCGAGCGGATTGCGCACGACGCTTTGCATGGCGACGCCGCTCACCGCCAGCAGCGCGCCGGCCAGAAGCGCGCACAGCAGCCGCGGCATGCGCAGGTCGATCAGCATCCGCGCGAGCGCATCGTGACCGGACAGCGCATCGGACCAGCGCCCGATCGACAGCCACTCGGGGCCGGCCGATACGCCCACCAACACGATCAGCACGCCTGCCGCGACGAACAGCGCGGTGCGCAGCGGCCAGCCGAGCCGTTCGAGCCAGCCCACGAGCCGCGTCGCGCCGCCGCCTGCCGCGCGTTCGGCATCCGCATGCAGCACGCCCGACCACGCGGCGCCGCGCCGGATCATCGCAAGCATCAGCGGCGTGCCAACGAGCGCGATCGCGACGCCGGTCGACAGCGTCGCATCGAGGCCGGACGCGAGCACTGCGCTGTCGGTGACGAGCACGAGCGCACCGCCCGCGAGCGCCGACAGCGGCACCAGCACGCCGAGCCGCGCCGCGCGCGCGCCGCGCACCTGGCGCAGCAGGTTCGGCGCGACGAGGCCGACATACGACAGCGGGCCCGCGATACTGACCGCCACGCTCGTGAACGCGACCGCAACGATCGTCGCGGCGAGCCGCGTCGCATCGACGCGCACGCCGGCCGCGGCCGCCGCATCGTCGCCGAGCGTGAGCGGATTCAGCGGCCGGATCACGAACGGCAACGCGATGAGCGGCACGACGAGCCAGCGCGCGGCGAGCCCGAGGCCCGTCGCGCCCGGCTGGTAGAGGCTGCCGTTGGTCCACAGCGCGGCGCCCGCGATGTTCTGCTCGAAGAAGGCGAGCACGAGCGTCGACAGCGCCGCGAACAGCAGCATGCACACGCTGCCCGCGAGCACGAGCCGCAACGGCGTCGCGCGCCAGCCGCCGGCCGCGACGATCGCGATTGCGGCCGCGGCCAGCCCGCAGACGAACAGCAGCGGCACCGACGCGACACCGGCCAGCGCCGGCACGAGCATCGCCGCGAGCAGGCCGAGCTGGGCGCCGCCCGTCACGCCGAGCAGGTCGGGCGACGCGAGCGGATTGCGCGTGAGCGACTGGAACAGTGCGCCCGCGATGCCGAGGCAGCCGCCCGCGACGAGCGCGGCCGCGACGCGCGGCAGGTTGAGGTCGAACAGGAACACGTGCGCGAGCGCAGCGGCATCACTGCCGGGCACGGCGTCCCGCCACACGCGCAGATCGGGGGCGACGCGCAGCGCCGCGAGCAGCGCGATCAACGTGACGAGGCCGAACGCGATCGCGCCTGCCCGGCCCGCAGCCGCGCCCTTCCCCGCCGCCGCGAGGCGCTTGCGCATCGCGAACGTCGTCATACGGCGAGATCCCGGTCGAGGACGCCAGCCGCCTGCGGCGCGCCGTCGGTGGACGGCCCGTAGGCCGGCACGCACATCGGGGCGCCCGTTTGCGGATGCGCGAGCTTCAGCATCTCGACGCCGAACGCCGCACGCAGCCGCGCCGGATCGAGCATCGCGTCGGGCGTGCCCTGCGCGACGAGGCGGCCCGCGCGCATCAGCACGATCTCGTCGCTGTACGCGGCCGCCTGGTTCAAGTCGTGCAGCACCCACACGATCGTCAGCCCGCGCGTGCGGTTCAGCGTGCGCAGCGCATCGAGGATGTCGAGCTGATGATGGATGTCGAGGTAGGTCGTCGGTTCGTCGAGCAGCACGATCGGCGCCTGCTGCGCGAGCGCCATCGCGATCCACGCGCGCTGACGCTCGCCGCCGGACAACGCACCGACGTCGCGGTTCGCGTCGTCGGCGAGGCCGCTCGTCTCGAGCGCCTCGTCGATCGCCGCATGGTCGGTGCGCGACAGCCCGCGCAGGAAGCCGCCGTACGCATAGCGCCCGTACGCGACGAGCTCGCGCACCGTGAGGCCCGACGGAATCTGGTTGAACTGCGCGAGCATCGTCAGCTCGCGCGCGAGCGCGCGACGGCGAAACGACGCAAGCGGCCGGCCGTTGACTTCGACATGGCCGGCACGGGCGGGCTGCAGGCCCGCGAGCGTGCGCAGCAGCGTGCTCTTGCCGCAGCCGTTCGGTCCGCACAGCGCGGTGACGCGGCCGGCCGCGATCGACAGGTCCAGCCCGTCGATCACGACATGGTCGCGATAGCCTACCGACAGCCCGCGTGCGGCAAGCGCGGCGGTACTACACGTCATCAATCCTCCGTTCGGTCGCGCGGGACCGTATGACTCTGCGCCATCGCGACGACGACCTTGCGCGGCCCCTCGAACGGGTCGCGCGCATGCGCAGTCAGCATGTTGTCGAGCATCAGCACGTCGCCCGTGCGCCACGGGAACACGATGCGCTGCCGGTCGAGCACGCCGCGGATCTCCGCAAGCGCATCGGCTTCGAGCGGTTCGCCGTCGCCGTAATACACGTTGCGCGGCACGTTCTCGAGCCCGACCGCGTCGACGAGCGCTTCCTGCATGTCGTCGTCGAGCGCCGACAGGTGAAACAGGTTTGCCTGGTTGAACCACACGCGCTCGCCCGTGCGCGGATGGCGCGCAACGGCCTGGCAACGTTCGCGGGTGCGCAGCAGCAGTTCGCCGTCGTCGCCGGTGCGCCACGTGCATTCGATGCCGCGCGCCGCGCACATCCGTTCGACCTCGGCCGGCTCGTCGGTGCCGAACGACTGCTGCCACGGCAAGTCGAGCCCCTGCCCGAAATTGCGCACGTACAGCAGCTCGCGCTTCTCGAAGCGCGCAACCAGCGCCGGATCGAGCGCGCGGTAAACCGCGCGGCTGTCCGCGATCGGCGTCGCACCGCCCTTCGGGGCCGCGAGCGCGCAGTGGAACCAGATCCGCAGCGGCCATTCGCGCGTGTACGACTGCTCGTTGTGCAGCGGAATCGCGCGGTGCGGCGGGTATTCGGTCGACGTGTAGACCGCGCCTTCGACCTGGCTGCGCGGCGTCGACGCGTATTCATAGCCGATCAGCGGATCGCCGAACGACGCCGCGAACTGCTGGAACGCGTCGATCGACGGCACGCGAAAGCCCGTGAACAGCACGCCGCCGGCCCGTTCGAGCGCGCCGGCCGCGATCTCGCGCGCCAGCGGCGCGACGTCGTCGATCGACATCCCGTCGCCGCCGCGCGGCGACACGACGGTGGGCAGCCCCGGCTCGATACGCAGGTCGTCGAGCGTCGGCAACGAAAGCAGGGTCATGCAACGTCCTCTTCAGGTGGCGCGCCGGAAACCCGGCGCAGCGGGTCACGATGCGCGGGTCGCGCGCTCGCCGTCCATCGCGCGGCGCAGGCTCGCGGGGCGCATGTCGGTCCAGACGGTCTCGATGTGCGCGAGACAGTCGGCTTTCGGGCCGCTCACGCCGATCTCGCGCCAGCCGGCCGGCACGGGCCGGAACGTCGGCCAGATCGAATACTGTTCTTCGTCGTTGATGACGACCGTATAGACGAGGTCGTCGGTGTCGGCGGAAGGCGTCGTGGCTTGCGTCATGATCGGAAATCGCTGAGGCGGTTGAAGGTGGCGAAGCGGCGGTGTCGGCCGCTCCTGTCTGATAGACGATTGACCGGCGCGGTTTTTTACCGGCGGCGTGCGCGGCCGCCCAGGAACACCGGGCACGCGACGCCGCGATGGCACGCGTCGAGGCATTCCGCGCAGTGGCGCTCCGCGTCGCGCACCATGAAATGCACGAGCGTCTGCGACACGTTCAGCGCGCGCGCCGCCGTCTGCAGCGTCTCCTCGCGCAGCCGCACCATCTCGAAGGCGGCACGGCTGCGCGCCGGCAGGTCGTCGAGCGCGGCCCACACGCGCCGCAGCGTGTCGCGCGTCAGCAGCGCGGCTTCCGGCGTCGGCTCGGGCGACGGCACGTCGAAGCCGTCGTCCTCTTCCGTGTGATAGACGTTCTCGAGGCTTTGCCGGCGGCACGCGTCGATCGACGCATTGCGCACCATCCGCGTCACGTACGCGACCGGCTGGCGCACCGCGTCCTGGTTGGGGAATTCGACGAGTTTCACGAACACGTCATGCACGACGTCCTCGGCGCGGCTCGCACAACCGACGAAGCCGCGCGCGACATTGACGAGCATCGCGCGATGGGAGATCAGCACGTCGAGCAACGCACCCTGCGCACGGGGCGCCGCGGCACGGCGCGCACGCGGCGGCCGGTCGGGAAAATTGCCGAGGAACGGGTTCGCCGCTGCCGCCGCCGGTCGGTCGAGCACTTCCGCCATCGCCATCGATCTGCTCCGTCAAATTCCGAGATAGCGCAATTTAACGTAAACGCAAATCATTCTCAATACTATTACGAGATGACCTTTCCAGTTGTCAGGATTTGTCCGAATAATCGATGCAATCGTTGCGCGGACAGATAGGACGGGGCCGCCGGCGGCGCCGCACCGACACGATCTTTCACGCGTCTGTCGAAACGCCTGCGCGTGTCATGTGCGGTAGCAACTTATTACCACGTGAAATTTTGAGGGCTCGTACGATCGGGTTGCCGTTTCCAAGGGAGAACGACATGAAATCCATCGTGTTATCCGCCGTCATGGCGGGCGTGGTATCGAGCGTCATGCTCACCGGCTGCGTCGCCTATCCGGCGCCGGCCGAAGTCACGATCGGCTGGCATGGCGATCGTTACTGGGACGGACATCGCTACTGGGAGCGCCGTGACTGGGAGGCGCAGCATCCCGGTGACCGCCGGGACGACCGTCGCGACGATCAGCACCCGCAGCAGCAGTGGTGATGCCCTCCCCTTCCCGTAATTCGATCTTCAACAACAGGACCTCAACATGAAAACGCTACTCAAGACCCTGACCGTCGCGGCGCTCGCCGCCGCCGTGCTCGTGCCGGCGATCGCCGAAGCGCATCCGCACCGCGTGTGTCACTTCGATCATCACCATCACAAGATTTGCCGCTGGGTGCGGTAAACGAAACCGGGCGCCGGGGAACCGGCGCCGCTCCGTCGCGGTCCCGTCCGGTCGCGAAAATGACCGTGACGACCGCAGCAGGCTGCCGGACATCGCAGCCGCCCCGAAACCCTCCGATGCGAGGGTTTTTTGTTGCCCGCCGCCTGCGCCGGGATCAATAGATGAACAACCGGATCGTCGCCGTCGCATCGAATCGCCCGATCTTCGGCGGCCCGAACGACTTCAGCACCGCGTCCATCAGCACGCTCTGGTTCATCACGTTCGACGCGAACTGCGCCAGCGTGAACTGCTCGTTGAACGGAATCGCCTTGCCCGTGCCGTCTTCGATGCCGATGCCGAAATTGCTGTCCTTCGCGGGCACCAGCAAACCGTTCCGGACCGGATAGCTCGTTTCGAAGTACCCGTCGACGCGCACCGCGACGTTGCATTTCTTGGTCAGGGACAACGAGAACCGCTTGCGCGGCACCGCCGGCATGAAGCCGTTGCCGACCGCCTGCACCTGCCCGAAATTGACGATGCCCGGCTCGGGCGTCACGAGCACGTCGACAAAGCACGGCGTCGGCTTGAGATTGCTCAGGCCGCTCAGGCGATACTGGAAACTCGGGTTGATCGCGTTCAGCCCTTTCGCGCCGTCGAACTGGAACACCGTGTAAACGTCGCTTGGCGGCTGCACCCACGACCCGCGCTTGCGCACCACCACCTGGTAGGCAATGTCGATCGAAATCTTCGGGCACCGGCCGGCGTTCAGTTCCCGGTCCGTGCACGGCGGCACTGTCTTGCCCGTCGGTACGCCCGTGCCCGGCTGGTTCCCCGCACCGAAATAGTCGGTGCCCTTGTAGCGGATGCCGATCTCGAGCCCCCACCCGGCCGGGTTCTGCTTGTTCGGATTCGCATAGAACGAGATCGGGTCGGAAATGTCGATGTTGCCCTTACCGCCCAGATCCTTGAAGCAATAGCCCGTCGTATTGCGAACCGGCGACACCCAGATCACGTACCCGTCGGGCGCGTCGGTCGGATAGGACGCGACGCCGCCGATCGGCTCCGTCATCGATGTCGCGCCGCCGCTGGTCACGCAGCGCACCGCGAACGCCGGCTGCACGACGGCGACCAGCACGGCCAGCATCGCCCAGCGCAACCACGCCGTCATCGTTGGCGCGCCCTTTCGCATGCCCCCGCTCATTTCTTCACGCTCTTGCAAGCACCGGCCTCACACGCATACTCGACCGCCACCTGGCCGCCGTAGTCGTCCACATGCGTGACGAACAGCGTCGCCGGCGTCGCGGCCTTGAACGGCACGTCGGCCGTGCTCATCGGGCTCACCATCACCGGCTCCAGCGGCACATGCGTCTTCTGCGCACCCGAAGCCAGGTCGACGATCGTGATGTGATACGGCGTCGGGTTGTCGAACACCAGCTTGTGCGCGGCCGAATCGACCCGCAACGTCATCGGCAGCGTCCAGTCCTCGTCGCGCGCCGGCTGCACGGCCTTCGGCCGGTAGAACAGCTTCATCTGCGTATGCAGCGCGATCTGCAGCGTGTTCGGCGTATCCGTCTTCGGCGGCACTTCGCGGATGTTCAGGTAGAACACCGATTCGCGATCGGCCGGCAGTTCGGTGCCCGGCAGCTTCGCGATCCGCAGCACGTTGCGCTCGTTCGCCTCGACGCGCTGCAGCGGCGGCACGACCATCAGCGGCGACGTGATCTTGTTGCCCTTCGCGTCCTCGAGCCACGATTGCACGAGATACGGGTATGTCGTGCTCTTGTTGGTGATCGTGACGATCGCAGCCTGTTCGCCTTCGTTGAAGATCACGCGCGTGCGATCGGGCACGATCGCCGCCTGCGCGGCGCCCGCGAACAGCGCGCCGGCGGTTGCGAGCACACACCCTGCGCGCCGCGAAAAGGAAAGGGAGAAGGAATTTTTCATCGCTGGATCCGTGAATTCATCGTTCGACCCGTGCGGCCGCTGCATGCGACTCGCCGGGCGTCTGGCACGTCACCGGAATCGGCGTGCCTTCGAGTTGGAGCTGGTTCGGCAGCGTGTCGATCGTGCAGAGCGTGCGTTCGCCCGCCCGCACCGCCAGCGTCGATTTCGGCTGAACCTGGGTCAGGAACGCCGCACCGCCCTCGCCGACGATGCCGAGTTCCTTGCCGTTCGCCACGTCCTGCACCGATGCGCCGAACGGCAACGGCTTGCCGGCGGGGTCGGTCAACGTCAGGTACAGGTTGCTGCCGCGCGCGGCGGAAAACTTCACGAAGCCGATCGCGCCGTCGGTCAGCACCATGCGCTGGATCGGGTTCGTCACCTGCACTTCGAGCGGCAGCTTCTCGACGTTGACAGTCGCGTCGTACACGTTGTACGGCGAGATCCCGTCGAGCACCGCATAGCCGCGCGAATCGGTACGCGAGAGCGTGCCGGACAGCGGCACATCGGGCACGCCATCGGTCGACACCAGCAGGCGCGTATCGCCCGCATTGCCGTTCGCGTGCGCCGACACGCCGTATTGCGTCGCGACGAACGAGCCGTCGACTTCGAGCGAGGCGGCCGCGTACGCATTGGCGAGCGTCGACGCCTGCGCGGTCAGCTGGTACGCGGACGAGCGCTGGCGGTAGCTCGCGTTCGCCGACGCGCGTCCGTCGGTCGCGCCCGCGTTGATCTGGTAGGTGCGGCCATTCGGATCGTCGTAGATGTAGCCCGCATTCACGCTCGTGCTGCCGCTGCCCGTCGTCAGGTTCGACGTGACGGTGTGGCGGCCGCCGATCGGCAACGTCGCGGTGACCGAGACCTGGTTGCCGCTGGCACCGGCGCTCTGCGTACGGAAAGCCGACACGCTCACGTTCAGGTTGCGCAGCGTACCGATCGAGAACGCGCGCGTCAGCGTGAGGCCCACGCGCTGCTCGTTCGCACGTTCCCAGTAGGTCGTCTGGTCGTACGAGAAATAGGTCGATGTGTCGCCGAAACGCTTCGACAGCGTCGCCGAGTAGCGCTGCTTGCTGTTGGCGAGGCCGTACGCGGTCGGGTCGCCCGAGAACTGCGCGAAGTTCGTGTATTCGCGCTCGGAGAAGCGATAGCCGAAGAAACGCACGTCGGCATCGAGCCCGTCGAAGTGCTTCGAATAGTTGATGCGGTACGAGTTGCCGTTGCGGGTCGCGCCGTTCCACCACAGCGTCGCCCGCGCATGCGTGACGTCGGCCGACAGCGCGCCGAACGCGCCGAAATCGCGGCCCAGGCCGAGCGCGATCGACGTATAACCCGACGCGGCGATGAAGCCGCCGTACGCCGTGACGTCGAACGGCAGGCCGTAGGCGATTTCACCGAAGCCGAAGAACGGCGTGATGCCGGCGCCGCCGAACTGTCGCGGCTTGCCGACGGCGGCCTTGTAGCGCAATTGCCCGGCGCGCGCGAGGAACGGCACGGCGGCCGTCGTCACCTGGAAGCGCTGCACGCTGCCGTCCTCTTCCTCGACCGCGACGTCGAGCGTGCCCTGCACGCTCGTATTGATGTTCTGCAGCGCGAACGCGCCCGGCGACACGCGCGTCACGTACAACACGCGGCCCGCCTGCGAGACCGTCACGGTCGCGTTGGTGCGCGCGACGCCCGAGATCAGCGGCGCATAGCCGCGCAGCGAAGGCGGCAGCATGCGGTCGTCGCTGCGGATCGACGCACCCGTCAGCGCGAACGTGTCGAAGATGTCGGAAGTCAGGTAGTCGTCGCCGAACGTCACCGTCGACTGGATCGACGGCAGCGCGCGAAAGGCATAGAGCCGGCTGAAGCGGAACGTGCGATCCGCGTAGGCCGTATTGCCCACGTTCGATTGCGCCTGGTAGTCGCCGCGAAAGCGCCATGCATCCCAGTTCGCGCCAACCGTCCCGTAGGCCTGGATCGAATTCGTCTGGCTGCCGCCCGTACCGAAGTTGCGGTTCGTGTTCGCGATCACGCGATAGTCCAGCATCGCGCCCGGAATCCCTTCGGACCAGCGCGACGGCGGCAGGTAGGTCGTGTCGGTGAACTCGAGCGCGGCCTGCGGAATCGTGATCTTGAGCCGCCCGTCGCTTTTCAGGTAACGCACGGTCGCGCCCTCGATCGCGCCGAGGTCGACGCAACGTCCGCCCTGGAAGCGCGGCAGGTCCTTCAGGAGCGACGGCTTCAGCCCGAACTGCGCGACGAGTTCCGGCGGCAGGCACGGCTTGCCCGCCCCCGACGTGTCGACGGCGATGAACTCGATCGCCTGCAGCCCGTAGAACAGGTCGTTGACCTGCACGTCGAGCATGTACTCGCCGGGCAGCGTGAAGTCCGCTTGCGAGAACTGCGACAGATCGACGTTGTTCGAGCCGTCGATGTTCAGGAACGACGAATTGAATTCCGTCGCATGGCTCTGGCTGCTGACAACCAGCACGGAGACGCAAAGGAAGGAATGTCTGATTCGCACGCGGCGCTACCGGAAGTCCAGGGAAGGGGGAAAAGGAGGAAAAACGAACGAGGAAGGGTGTGCACACCCTTCCCCGGTACGGCGGCTTACTGGTAGCGGACGGTGAAATTCGCGACGCCTTCGGCGGTACCCGGCGTCACGCCGGCCGCGGTCGCTTCGTACATGGCGGCGAAGCGTGCGATGTTCGTGCCGTTCTGCAGCACGGTCGGCGCCTTCTGCTCGGCGCCGTTGTCGAGGTATTCGCCCGACGCGGCCTGCAGGCGGATGCCGACGTTGGTTGCCGAACCGATCGTCGCGAGCAGCTTCGGCTGGCCTGCGCTCGACGTGCCCGTGAACGTGAAGTACGCGTTCTGCGCGACGCTCGTGTCGCAATCGGTCAGCTGGATGTCGAACTTGGTCGGCGTGGACTTGTCGCCGGCCTGCTTGAACACGTTGGTCGGCACCTTGCCGAGGTTCACGGTCTGGTTGACCGAACCCGAATCGATGCCGCATGCGCCCGCGACGATCTCGCCCGTGAAGTTGATCGTGCCGGTGCCCGCTGCGAAGGCCGAGGTCGACAGGGCCGCGAGTGCGACAGCGGTCAGGAGGGATTTTTTCATGACGTTACCCGTAAGGAGTGCAAATGGAGTAGATGACGTGGCGGACACAAACGGCAGCGCGTGGTTGGCTTCCGTCCGTCACGAGGCGGCATTATCGAGATAATCATGAAAGTTTTCTGTAAATCATTGTCAAATGCTTCTGACAATCTTCGATTTACCCCTCCAAACCCGCACCATTTCCCACCCGTTTTCAATCCCGAGATTTTTATCCGCAGTCCTTTTTTATTCCATGGAAGCAATTGAAGATTAAAGACATTTTCGATCGACAGGCGCCGCCAACCCGCTCCTCCTTGCTGGCAAGGGCTCCAGGAAAATCATCCGGGAAAAAGACAAAATCTTGTCCAACACCGCCATCGTTGCCTGGCGACAACGCCAATATCAAATCATTTTCAACAAACAGGAAATTAACTCGCGATTCAATCAATATGATTCTTTCGCGCAAACGATTGCGATACGAATGCAAACGTTTTGCTGCGACACTTTGCCACCCTCATTATTTCCAATATATGGTTAATTCGATTGTCAATTCCGGATCGTAAATCGCCCATATGAACGGTCGCCGGAACCCGACATCCGGACCGCATTGCATGGGAGAAAGAAGGAGAAATGACCCGCACACGTTTGCGCGGGATGGCGACACGAGCGGTCGCAAGACGAGGGCCGTTCCGGAGCGCGTATATGCGCGTTGCCGCAGGATGAGGAACGTCCTGGCCGGCCTGTCAGTGGGGAACGCTATCGCTGGAAAGCGGTATGGATCGAAGGAAGCGGCGGCGGCACGCCGAAGCGTACCGCCGCCGTCATGCCGCCCGGTGCGTTGTCGCGTCAGGCGACGGGCATTACGCGGAAGCCGCGGCCTCCGCCGACGCCGGCGACCAGCCGCCGCCGAGCGCACGGTACAGCGTGATCGCATTCGCGAGCCGGAGCTGCTTGAGCCGGATCAGCTCCTGCCCCGACTCGTACGTGCTGCGCTGCGCGTCGAGCAGTTCGAGATACGTCGCGACACCGCCCGCGTAGCGACGCTCCGCGAGCTTCAGCCGCGCGCCGTCGGCCGCATGGACGTCCTGCTGCGCGGCAAGCTGGCGATCGATCCAGTCACGCGCGGCGAATGCGTCGGCCACTTCGCGGAACGCGGTCTGCACCGTCTTCTCGTAATCGGCAACCGCGATGTGCTTGCGCGCGTTCGCGACGTCGAGGTTCGCGCGATTGCGTCCGCCCGCGAAGATCGGCAGCGTGATGCGCGGCGCGAACGTCCACACGCTCGTGCCGCCGGCAAACAGGCTCGACAATGTGTCGCTGACCGAGCCGTAGTCGCTCGTCAGCGTGATGCGCGGGAAGAACGCCGCGCGCGCGGCGCCGATCTGCGCGTTGGCAGCCTTGAGCCGCGCTTCCGCCTGCCGGATGTCCGGCCGCCGTTCGAGCAGCGTACTCGGTGCGCCGGGCGCCACCGGCGCGATCGACAGCGTATCGAGCGCGGTCGTGTCGCCGGGTACGTTGCGCGCGAAGTCGCCCGCGAGTAACTGCAGCGCCCGCACGGACTGCGCATGATCGCGCTGCAGCGCGGCCTGCGACGCGCGCGCGGAGGCCACCAGCATCTCGGCCGAGCGCAGCTCGATCGCATCGCTCGTGCCGGCCGTATAGCGCCGCTGCGTGAGCGCGGCCATGCGTTCGCGAGCCTCCAGCGTGCGCTGCGCCAGCGCGAGTTGCTCGTGCAGCGAGCGCTCCGATACATAGGCGAGCGCCACGTCGGCGATCACGCCGATGCGAACCGTGCGTTGCGCGTTCGCCGTCGCGAAGTATTCGGCGAGCGCCGCGTCGGACAGGCTGCGCACGCGGCCGAACAGGTCGAGCTCGTACGCGCTGACGCCGACGCCCGCGCGATACAGCCCGCTGATCGCGCTTTCGCGCACGACCGGGTCGTACTGTCGCGCACGGTCGTAGCCCAGGTTCGCATCCACCGACGGCATCAGGTCCGCGCGCTGCACGCCGTACAGCGCGCGCGCTTCCTCGAGACGGCCGGCCGCGACCCGCAGGTCGCGGTTGTTCGCGAGCGCCGCATCGATCCACGCCTGCAACGCGGCGTCGGTAAAGTAGGTGCGCCAGTCGTCGAGCAGCGCGGCGTCGGCGGGCGACGCCTCGGCCGCCGGTGCGGCACTGTCGTCGACCGGCGCATAGGTCGCCGGCACCGGCGCCGCCGGCCGCTCGTAACGCGGCGCGAGCGTGCAGCCGGCCAGCGCGAGCGCGGCGGCCAGCGCAACCTGAACCCGCAGCGCGGCGCGTGCATTCAGCGCAAACATCATTGAGAACCCTCCATCGCCGCCGGCTGCGCCCCGCCGCGCCGGCGCGGGCCGACGTCGAACAGGCGGCCGACGATCACGAAAAACAGCGGGACGAGGAACACCGCGAGCACGGTCGCCGTGATCACGCCGCCGAGCACGCCGGTGCCGATCGCCATCTGCGCGCCGGACGCGGCGCCCGATGCAAACGCGAGCGGCAGCACGCCGACGCCGAACGCGAGCGACGTCATCACGATCGGCCGCAGCCGCAGGCGCGCGGCCTCGAGCGCCGCGTCGACGAGCGACATGCGCTGCGCGACCAGGTCCTTCGCGACTTCGACGATCAGGATCGCGTTCTTCGCGGACAACCCGATCGTCGCGATCAGCCCGACCTTGAAGTAGATGTCGTTCGGCATCGCGCGCAGCGTGACGCCGAGCACCGCGCCGATCACGCCGAGCGGCACGACCAGCATCACCGCGAACGGAATCGACCAGCTCTCGTAGAGCGCCGCGAGCGCGAGGAACACGACGAGCACCGACAGCGCGAACAGCATCGGCGCCTGCGCACCCGACAGCCGCTCCTCGAACGACTGCCCCGACCACGAGAAGCCGGTGCCGGCCGGCAGTTTCGCGGCGAGCCGCTCGATCGCGGTCATCGCCTCGCCGCTGCTGTGGCCTGCCGCGGCCGCGCCGTTGATCGTGAACGACGGATAGCCGTTGTAGCGCGTGAGCTGCGGCGGCCCCATCGTCCAGTGCAGCGTCGTGAACGCCGCGAGCGGCACCATCTCGCCGCGCGTGTTGCGCACGCGCAGCTTCTTCACGTCGTCCGGATCGAGCCGGTGCAGCCCGTCGGCCTGCACGACCACGCGCCGCACCTGCGTGCCATGCATGAAGTCGCCGATATAGTCGGAGCCGAACATCACCGCGAGCGTCGTGTTGATCTCGTCCATCGACACGCCGAGCGCGGACGCCTTCGCGCGATCGATGTCGAGCTTCAACTGCGGCGCGTCCTGCGTGCCGGCGAACATCAGGTCGGTCAGCGCCGGATCCTTGCGGCCCGTCGCGAGCAGTTGCTCGCGCGCGGCGCTGAACGTCGCATAGTCGAGCCCGCCGCGGTTCTGCAGCCGGAAGTCGAAGCCGCTCGACGAGCCGAGATCGGGCAGCGCCGGCGAGTTCATCGCGAACACCGTCGTGTTCGGCGTGCTCGCGAAGCGCTCGTTGATGCGCGCGACGATCGCCTGCACGTGAGCGTCTTCACTCTTGCGCTCCTTCCAGTTCTTCAGCGTGACGAAGATCATCCCGCCGTTCGGCCCTTCGCCGTACAGGTTGAAGCCGCCGAGCGCATACGTGAACGCGGCCGGCTCGTCGCGGCGGATGGCCGACTCGACCTCCCGCACGCTCTGCATCGTTTCCGCGAGCGGCGTGCCTTGCGGCCGGATCACCATCACCATGAAATTGCCCTGGTCCTCGTCCGGCAGGAACGCGGTCGGCAGCTGCGTGAGCATCAGCGCCGCGGCACCGGTCAACGCACCGTATACGACGAGCCAGCGCACCGGCTTCTTCAGCATCGCGCCGACGCGCGTCGCATAGCGCTTCGTCGCGTGTGCGACGAAGCGGTTGAACCAGCCGAAGAAGCCGCGCTTCTCGTGATGGTCGCCGGACACGGGCTTGAGCAGCGTCGCGCACAGTGCGGGTGTCAGCGACAGCGCGAGGAAGGCCGAGAAGCCGATCGACACCGCGAGCGACAACGCGAATTGCCGGTAGATGTTGCCCACCGCGCCGCCGAAGAACGCCATCGGCACGAACACCGACGTCAGCACCACGGTGATCCCGACGATCGCGCCGCTGATCTGCTTCATCGCCTTGACGGTCGCGTCGTAGGGTTGCAGCCCCTCCTCGACCATCAGCCGCTCGACGTTCTCGACCACGACGATCGCGTCGTCGACGAGGATGCCGATCGCGAGCACCATCCCGAACATCGTCAGCACGTTGATCGAGAAGCCCGCCGCATACATCACGCCGAACGTGCCCGCGAGCGCGACCGGCACGACGAGCGTCGGGATCAGCGTCGCGCGCAGGTTCTGCATGAACAGGAACATCACGAGGAACACGAGCACGCCGGCCTCGATCAGCGTCGTGACGACCTTGTTCATCGACACGCGCACGAACGACGACGTCTCGTACGGGATCTGGTACTTCACGCCCGGCGGAAAATACGCGGACAGCTCGTCCATCGTCGCGCGCACGCGCTTCTCGGTGGATACCGCGTTCGAGCCCGGCGCGAGCTTGATGCCCATCCCGGTCGCGACCTTGCCGTTCACGTACGACGGATAGTTGTAGTCGTTGCCGCCGAACTCGACGCGCGCGACGTCGCGCAAATACAGCGCGGAGCCGTCGGCCTGCGTGCGCAGCGCGATCGCGCCGAAATCGGCCGGCGTCTTCAGCGGCGCATCGGCGAACACGGTCGCCGCGATCGGCGCACTGGCCGGCACCGCGCTGCGGCCGATGTCGCCGATCGTCACGCGCGCGTTGTGCGCGCGCACGGCCGACGCGATATCCGACGCGGTGAGGCCGTGCCCGGCCATCTTCACCGGGTCGGGCCAGATCCGCATCGCGTACTCGGCGCCCCAGAACTGCACCTTGCCGACACCCTCGACGCGACGCAGCGCCTGCACGACGTTCGCCGACGCATATTCGCCGAGCTGCACGGCGCTCATCCGTCCGTCGTCGGACGTCAGCGACACCACGAGCTGAATGTTGTCGGCGGCCTTCTCGACCTGGATGCCGTCGCGCCGCACCGGTTCGGGCAGCCGCGCCTCGACCGTCTTCAGCCGGTTCTGCACTTCGACGGCCGCGAGATCGGCGTTCACGCCCTGCTTGAACGTCAGGTACAGCGATGCCGCCCCGGCGCTGCTGGTGGCCGACGTGTACAGCAGCCCCGGCGCGCCGTTCATTTCGCGCTCGATCAGCGCGGTCACCGATTCCTCGACGACTTGCGCGGACGCGCCCGGGTACGTCGCATAGATGCTGACGACGGGTGGCGCGATGTCCGGGTACTGCGCAACGGGCAGCGCGCGGATCGCGAATGCGCCGCCCAGCATGATGAAGATTGCGATCACCCACGCGAAGACGGGGCGATCGATGAAGAAACGTGCCATGGTGGTGTGGTGTTAACCGGTCAGGTTTGACGGGCAGCCGCCTGCGAAGCGGCCGCTGCCGGCGCTGCCTTCGACGGCGGCGCCTTCTCGACGGGCTTGACGGCCGTATCGGGCGCGAACTGCGCGGCGTTGTCGACGATCACGCGCTCGCCGCCCGCGAGGCCGCGCGTGATGCGCCAGTCATGGCCGCTCATCTGGTCGGCGGCGACCTCGACGTCCTTGACCTTGCCGTTCGCGCCGACCACGCGCACCGACGTGCGCTCGGCCGTGCGCAGCAACGCATCGCGCGGCACGAGGATCGCCCGCTGGTCGACCGCCGTGTCGAGCGCGATCCGCACATACGCGCCCGGCAGCAGCTCGCGCTCCGGATTCGGGAACAGCGCGCGCATCGCGACGGTGTCGGTGGTCGGATCGACCGCGAGATCGCTGAACAGCAGCTTGCCCTTCAGCGGATACGCGGTGCCGTCGGCGCGCAGCAGCGTCACCGCGATGTCGTGCTGCGCGATGCCCGTCGCACGCCCGCTCTTCACCGCGCGGCGCAGCGCGTCGACATCGGCGGCCGGCTGCGAGAAGTTCACGTAGATCGGATCGAGCTGCTCGACGGTCGTGAGCGGCGTCGCCTGGTCCTGGCCGACGAGCGCGCCTTCGGTCACCAGCGCACGCCGTGCGCGGCCCGCGATCGGCGCGGTGACGGTCGCATAGTCGAGTTGCAACTGCGCGCGTGCGAGCTCCGCCTTCGCGGAAGTCACGCCGGCCTTCGCCTGCGTGTCGTCGGCCACCGCCTCGGTATGGTCGCGCTCGCTCACCGCGCGATCGCGCACGAGATCGTCGTAACGGCGGCGCTTGTCGCTCGCCGCAAGCGCGGCGGCCTGCGCCTTCGCGAGCGCACCCTGCGCGGCGTCGCGCGCGGCCTTCAGCGGCGCGGGATCGATGCGGAACAGCACCGCGCCCTGCTTCACTTCCTGGCCTTCCTCGTAGGTGCGCGCGGTCACGATGCCCGCGACCCGCGCGCGTACTTGCGCCTGCCGGTACGCATCGAGCCGGCCCGGCAATTCGACGGTCATCGGCACGGCCGTCGGGCGCACCGTCACGACCGTTGCCTGTTTCGCGGCCTCCGGCGCGGCGTCCTGGTCGCCCTTTCCACATCCGGCCAGGGCCAGCATGGCCGCCAGCGCGAACGGCGCCAGACGGTGGCGCAACAGGGAGCGATTGTTATTCATGTGTGACCTCGGATCGTTCGCCACCGATAAAATGCGGCGGCTCAGGGTGGCCGATTATAATCAGTCACGACTGATTAAATACACACCGCTTCAATCTGACCGTCACACTGTCTCAATAAAACGACAGCGAACTGTAAGGAATTTCAGGACATGGCCCGCAAGACCCGCGAAGAATCGCTCGCCATCAAGCACCGAATCCTCGACGCCGCCGAGCTCGTGCTGCTCGAGAAAGGCGTGGCGCAAACCGCGATGGCGGACCTCGCCGAGGCCGCCGGGATGTCACGGGGCGCTGTCTACGGCCACTACCGCAACAAGATGGAAGTGTGTCTCGCGCTGTGCGACCGAGCGTTCGCGCGCACGTCGGAAGGCTTCGACGCGGGCGAAGGGCTGCCCCCGCTCGCCACGCTGCGGCGCGCCGCATCGCACTATCTGCAGGAATGCGGCGAGCCGGGCCCGATGCAGCGCGTGCTCGTGATCCTCTATACCAAGTGCGAGCAGAGCGAGGAAAACGGCGCGCTGCAGCGGCGCCGCATGCTGCTCGAATTGCAGATGCTGCGGATCACGAAGGCGCTGCTGCGTCGCGCGATCGCGGCCGGCGAAGTCGCCGCCGATCTCGACGTGCACCTGGCCGCCGTCTATCTCGTGTCGCTGCTCGAAGGCGTGTTCGCGTCGATGATCTGGACCAACCGGCTGCGCGGCAACCTGTGGACCGACGCCGAGGCCATGCTCGACGCCGGCTTCGACACCGTGCGCACGTCCGCCGCCTTGCGCATCCGCGCGCACAAATTGCCGGACTGACGAAAATTGTCGTAATAAATGCTGATTTAACCCAATTTGCCGCACTGCGAAACGAATGAGCTGACCCCCTTTAAAATTTTTAACGTTTTGCGGAACATCGGTAGACTGACGCTGTCATCTTTCTTTAGCGTCTTCGTGATAACCGGGTTCGACCCGGAATGCACGCCGCCGTTCGAAGCGGGCCCGCCCCGCGCGTTGGGTCGAACGGAAACAAAACAGGCCCCTGGCGGGGCCTGTTTTGTTGCACGCCCGCCCGCCCCGTCGCTGCCCGACGGATGTGCCGCCGGCGGTCCCTGCCCACACCCCTTTGAACCGCTTTCCTGGATGTGGACACCTTGGTCAAGCCTGTCGCTACCCCTGATGCTTTCGCGCCCGGCCGCGCGCAGCGCATTGTGCGCGCGCTCGTGCCGGCCGCCGTGCTCGGCGCCCTCGCCGCACTCGGCCTCGCCGCGCTGCCGGCCGTGTCGCAACTGCCGGGCGCCGTCGACTCGGGCACGGCCGCGCTACCGCAGCGCGTGCTGTCGGACACACCGTTTCCCACCGCGCAGCATTTCGTGACGAGCGAGCTCGCCCGCACGCTCGGCGAGCGCAACGATGCCGGCGAACGCAACGACCGCAGCCAGCAGCCGGGCCTGTTCGCGCCGCTCAGCGCGCACCGCAACGACATGCTCGGCTATGCGAACCTGTTCCAGTTCGCGGCCCCCGAAAGCCAGCACGGGATGCGTGCGGGCAACATCGAGCTCACGCTGTCCGATACGTTGAACCGTCTCGACGTGCCGCCCGAGGTGCGTATCCAGCTCGGCGATCTCGTCAGCGGCAAGGTCGCGATGCGGGCAAGCGCGCAGCGCGGCGACTATTACCGCATCGCGTTCGACACGAACGACGGCACGCCGCGCGTTACCGCACTCGAACTGCGCGTCGCCGGCCGCACGTTCGGCGCGATCTGGTTCCGCGCACCGGGCGCCGAGCACGGCGCGTACTACACGCTCGACGGCTCGCCGCTCGAAGCCGCCGCATTCACGATGCCGGTCAAGTGGACGCGCATCAGCTCGTTCTTCGGCGAGCGCGTCCATCCGCTGTCGCAGGCGATGGCGTTCCACACGGGCGTCGACCTCGCGGCACCCACCGGCACGCCCGTCGACGCAGCGGCCGACGGCGTCGTATCGTTCGTCGGCACCGATCCGGGCGGCTACGGCCGCTACGTGATCGTCGATCACGCCGACGGTTACTCGACGTACTACGCGCACCTGTCCGCGTTCGCACGCGGCCTCAAGACGGGCGAGACCGTGAAGCAGGGCCAGCGCATCGGCTCGGTCGGGATGACGGGCGCCGCGACGGGCCCGCACCTGCACTTCGAGGTGCGCGTCGCGAACAATCCGGTCGATCCGCTCGTCACGCTCGCGAGCGCACAGACCGCGCTGTCCGACATGCAGCTCACCGCATTCCGCCAGGAAGCGGCGCAATGGCGCTTCCGCCTCGCATCGATCAATACGGCGCCGTTCGCGTTCGCGCAGAACGACGGGCCGCTGTGGGGCGATTTCGCGACCGATTCATCGACGCTACGCGCAGTCTTCAATACGCATTACTCCGCGTCGTGACGCCCGTGCCGCGCGCAGTTGCCCGGCGGGTAGCGGCGCGCGCAGCCGGCGTTCTACCTTCCTTGTCCCTGCCCCTGCCCGCCGGGCCTGACCTGCCTGGCACGCAGCCCGCTGCACCCATTCACCGACACTGCCTCGTCGGCAGTTCAAAAACGGCCGCGGCATGCCGTCACCGCGCGGGTTCCGTATCCCCGGCCGCCGCGTGCGTCGCGCGCTCCGTACGCGGGCGCCGCGACAGCAGCCAGCGTGCCGCGCCGTCGAGCGACGTGCACAGCACCAGATAGATCAACGCGACGAACAGGAAGATCGGCGCCGGATACACCATCAGCCGGTTGTTCACCTGCGTCGCGACGAACGATAGCTCCGGCACGCCGACGATATACGCGAGCGACGTGTCCTTCACGAGCGCGACCCACTGGTTGACGAACGACGGCGTCATGATCCGGATCGCCTGCGGCAGCAGCACGTAGCGCACCGTCTGCCAGCGCGTGAGCCCGAGCGACAGCCCGGCCTGCCATTGCCCGTCGCCGGCCGCGACGATGCCCGCATGCACCGCGTGCGCGAGATACGCGCCGCCGATCAGCGCGAGCGCGCATACGACCGTCGCGAGCCCCGGCACGTCCATGTGCAGCACCACGGGTATCAGGAAGTAGGTCCAGAAAATCAGCATCAGCACGGGAATCGCGCGGAAGAAGCCGATGAACGCAAGCAGCAGCACGCGTGCTGGGCCGCGCGCGAGCGCCATCGCAACACCGAGCGCGATGCCGAGCACGGCCGACACGACGGCCGACGCGATTGCGAGCAGCAGCGACAGCGCGGCGCCGCCGAGCGGTCCTTCCGGGAACGCGCCGACGAGCAGGTACGGCAGATTGGCGAGCAGCAGCGAAAAGTCCATCGTCAGCGCCCCGCTCCCAGCCGGTCGCGCCATTGCGTGGCGGCATACGCGCCCGCTTCGATCGCGGCCACCGCCGCAACGTACAGCACGGTCGCCACGCCGAATGCCGCGAACGTCTTGAACGTCTCGGTCTCGACCTGCCGCGATGCATACGACAGCTCGGCCACGCCGATCGCCATCGCGAGCGACGAGTTCTTCACGAGATTCATGTATTGGCCGAACAGCGGCGGCAACGCGATGCGCACCGCCTGCGGCAGCACCACGTAACGCAGCGACTGCATCGGCGTGAGGCCGAGCGCGGCCGCCGCATCGTGCTGCGCGCGCCGCACGCCGCGCAAGCCCGCTTCGCACTCCTCGGCGACGAACGCGGCCGTATAGGCGCTCAGCCCGACCCAGCCCGCGACGAATTCGAACGACGGCCATGCGAGCGTGAACGGGCCGATGCTCAACGCATGGCGCGCGTTGAGCCACGCGATCCACGTGTCGGGCAGCAACGACGCGACGCCGAAATACCAGAACAGCAACTGCACGAGCAGTGGCGTGTTGCGAAACGTGACGACGTACGCGGCCGCCACCGTGCGCAGCCCCGGGCCGCGCGCATGCCGCATGACCGCGAGCAGCAGCCCGCCGGCGGTCGCGAAGACGGCCGACGCGGCCGCGAGGCCGAGCGTCAGCAGGAAGCCCTGCCAGAGCCAGGACAGATATTTGGGAGCCAACCCGAGCATGCTGTGTTGCGGGCGCGAAGCGCGCGATCGGAAGAAAACGGAAAGCGCCGCGAGGCCGGTGGCCCGGCCGGTTGCGGCGCGCGTGCGCTGCGGATCAGGTCTTGTCGCCGATCCGGAAGATGCGCGTGAGCGGCGTCTTCGTCGTCGGCCCGAACCATGCGTCGTAGATCTGCCCGGCACGGCCGTTCGCCTCGAGCCCCTTCAGCGTATCGTTGACGAAGCCGAGCAGGCGCGTCTCGCCCTTCGGCACGCCGACGCCCATGTAGTCGTTCGAGATCGTGAACGCCGGGATCTCGTAGTTCTGCTTGTCGGGCACGTTCGCGAGCAGCCCGATCAGCTTCGGGCCGTCCTGTGTGATCGCCTGCACGTTGCCGGCGCGCAGCGCGGCAAACGCGAACGGCGTGTCGTCATACGCGACGATCGTCGCCTTCGGGAATTTCTCGCGCAGCGTGATCTCGTTGGTCGTGCCCTTGTCGGCGCCGACGCGCAGCGTGTTCAGCTGGTCGGCCGATTTCAGCACGCCCTTCTTCGCGAGAAACTGCTGGCCCGACGAGAAATACGGAATGCTGAAGTCGACCTGCTTCGCGCGTTCGTCGGTGATCGTGAAGTTCGCGAGCACGAGATCGACCTTGCCGGACGTCAGGAACGGGATGCGGTTCGCGGGGTTGGTCGGCTGGAGTTGCAGCTTCACGCCGAGCTTGTCGGCGAGCGCCTTTGCATAGTCGACGTCGAGGCCGACGATGTGATTGCTTTTGCCGTCGACGTAACCGAACGGCGGGTTGCTGTCGAATGTCGCGACGCGCAGCACGCCGGCTTTCTTGATGTCGTCGAGACGGTCCGCATGTGCGACGGTGCTTGCAGCGATGAGCGCGGCCCCGGCGAGCCACGTAGCGAGCGTGTGGATTTTCATGAGCACGACCTGATTTGTTATGAAGGCCGCCGCGGATCGCGCGGCGGCCCGGTTTGAAGAACATCGCGACGGAGCGTGCCGTCGCGAAGCCGCTAACGTATCAGCGCGTGCGGCGAATCCGAACCAACAAATGGTGCTTTGCTCAGCGGGTTTCGTGATGAAGCGGGGCCGGCCCGATCGCAAAGCCGCCCGTCGCGTTCACGGAAAAGTAAACGAGAATTCCGCGCCGCCGCCGGCATAGCCGGGCTGCAGCTCGGCGTCCGCACCGGTACGAATGTACTGCGCGCGCAACGGCATCACGGCCATGTCGCCGGTGCGACGCATCGGATACTGGGTGGCCGTACCCGGCTCGCCGTACGCAATCCGCTCGCCGGTCAGCGCATTCGTCATCACGATGTTGAACCCGCGCGCGACCGTCTGCCCGGCCGGCGCGCTCAATTGCAGCAGCGTCTTGTCCGGATTCGGCTGCGCGGCCTTGTCGCGGAAACTGATCGACGGCTTTGCCGCTGCCGCGCACTGGCTGAGCGCGATATCGAAACTGACCGGCTTCGACATCGCATTCACGCTGGGAAAATTGCTGATCGCGAAATTGCCGAGCGTCACCGGCACGATCATGTTCGACTGGATCTCGCAGCGGTTCGGCACATGGATCTCGCACTCGCTGCCGATGCAGACGTTGCCGACGCCGACAAAGGTCTTCACCTGCTTGCACAGGTTGGGCGGCGTTGTCTGCCCCGGCACCGTCACCGTGCTGCCTATCGATGCGGCGCCTTTCGGAAAGTCGATCGCATAAATCGCGACGGTCGGATTGCCAGGCAGGTTCTTGATGATCAGCTTGCCCTGCGGCAGTTGCGAGACAGGCTTGTCGAGCACCAGAAACTGCCGGAAGCGCATCATCCGTATGTCGCTTCCGGCTTCTCCCGATCGAGTGAGTTCGGTCTTTGCGGTTACCATCGGCAGTGCATCTTGCCGCAGCGTGCGTTCCCCGCCGTCGTCGGACACGCCGGCCCATTTGAAGCCGATTCCGCTCACATTCGTCTGCGCCACACCGTCTGCGATAACGCTGCCCGGCATCCAGTGTGCGGCACTCGTCAGTTCGCGCGCGGCCGGTGCGGGGCCGTACTTGAACGAGACCATCAGAGAAACCGTGCGTTGATACAGGATCGCGCCGACCGGCGTCGTACTCGTCAACGGCGTGATCATGCGCCAGGATGACGCGTCGGGATTGCTGAACGTGCAATCCAGCGCCATCGCGCCACTACCGCCTTGCGCCATTGCGTGCGTGGCGAATGCAAGAACCATGTACCCCGCCGTCGCCAGGCGACGCATCGCCCGGCCGACTCGCGCGAGCCGGCGCCATCGAATCGTCTTCATGCTGCCCTCCCGTTGAACCGGCGGCGGGCGCCGGTCATGCTCGCCCGCCGCCTGCTGCATTACTCGATCAAACCGAGATTGAGGCCCGCAATCTTCTGCAGCGCAGCCTCGCCGGACGCGATGCTGTTGCGGAAGATGCCGCGGTTGATGCCGACGAGGCCGCCGAAAGTCTGGTTCGACGCCCCGTTGACCCGCCCGCTTGCGGCAGCGCGCTCGACGAGCCCCGCATTCAGGCCGACCAGGCCGCCGAGCGTCGCGCAGTAACCGGCGCTGACCGTCCCCGACGCCGACGCGTCGCGCACCGTGCCGAGGTTTTCGCCTGCGAACCCGCCCACCGTGCTCGACGAGCCGCCCGTCACGTTACCGGTGGCCGATGCGGCCTCGATCGTGCCGAACCGCGTGTTGGCACCGGCGAAGCCGCCCACCGACGCACTGGTGCCGGCCGACACGTCGCCGCTCGCATCGACGTCGGCCAATTCGGCCTCGTTGCTGCCGACGAAGCCGCCCGTCTTGCTGTAGCTGCCGCCCGTCGTCTTGCCGCGTGCGACCGCGTGAGCAATCCGGCCGCCGAGATGACTGCCGACGAACCCGCCATTGGCACCCTGGCCGCCCGTTACCGCGCCATGCGCTTCCGCCATGTCGATGAACGCGTTGTCGCTGAGGTTGATGCCGACGAAACCGCCCGTCGAACCCGCCGACGCGCTCGAGACGGCGCCCAGCGCCCGGCTGTCGGCCACCTTGCCCTGGTTCAGCCCGACGAAGCCGCCGACTGCCTGCGCGTATCGGCCGTCCACTACACCGCTCGCGCTCGAACCGGTGATCGCGCCGGTATTGTTGCCGACGAATCCGCCTGCCGTGCCGCTCGAGCCGCCCGTCACGCGCCCCAGGGCCGATCCGTCGACGATCGTGCCGAGCAGGTTCGAACCCACGAGTCCGCCGACATTCACGTCGGCGAGATACGCGCCGGATGTGGTGCCGCGACTCGTCGAGCGCAGGATTTCACCTCCCCGGTTCACGCCGACGAGACCGCCGATCGACGCGCGGTTCGAGGAACCACCGGAAACGGTCGCGTTGGACTCGCTGTCGGACACGATGCCGGCAGACCGATCCAGTTGGTTCTCACCGACCAGCCCGCCGACGGCATTCGACATGCCGTTGCCCGTTACCGATCCCGAAAACGATGCCCGGGAAAGCTCGCCGCTATTGATGCCGACCAGACCACCCAGCGCATTGCTGCGGCTGGCGCCGGCACTCACCTGCATGTCCGTCGCGGTCACGTTCGAGATCTTGCCGGCGTTTTCGCCCACCAGCCCGCCGATGGCCACCGGACCGACGCCCGACGCGGCGCTGACACGCAACGACTTCAGGTTGAGGTTGGCCAGCGTGCCGATGTTGCGGCCGAACAGCCCGGCATACGCATCGCTGCTCGCGATGGAGAGATTGCTGATCGTGTTGCCGAGGCCGTCGAACACGCCGGCGAACGGCGTGACCGAACCGATGGTCTTGAACGCGGTACCGTAATAGGAACCGGCGATGGTGTTGCCGAGCACGTACAGCCCGTTGAGATTCGCATTGATAGCCTGCAGTTGCTGCAGATTCTGGATCACGGTATAGCGATAGCCGTTCGCTTCGAAACCGGCACCGGCCCCCGACAACGTCACGGCCGCACCGCCCGCGAGCGAGTGCGCGACACCGTAGTCGAGCGTCAGCAGCGCGTTCGCGCCGGTCAACGCAATCGGGGCCGCGATCCGCACGTTCTGCTTCGCGTCGATGGCCACACGCGCATTCGCGCCCGTCGCGCGCAGCGCGCCGTTGACCGACACGTCGCCCTGCCGGCTGGCCAGCGTCAACCGGTTGCCGCTGGCCCACGTCACCGGCCCGTCGACCGACAGTTGCCCGCGTCCGGCGACCAGTTCGACATCGGTGGTCGCGAGATTGCGCGACAGCGTGTCGGCCACGATCGTACCCGGCTGGTTGGCGCCCGCCTTGACCGACACATCGGACGACGCGATGCGCCAGGTGCCGACACGCCCGTTGGTCGCGCGCGTGTCGACCATCGCGCCGAGCGCCACCTTCACGTCGGCGCCGCGGGTTTCGACCGTGCCGCCGTTGCCCGGCGCCGTTGCGCTCGCGTTCAGCACGCCCGCGACGTTAACGGTGCCGGCGTCGTGACCGTCCAGCGAAATTCGGCCCGCGGCATTCCTGAGCGTGCGCGCCTCGATGACGCCCTGGTTGTTGACCACCGTGCGCAGCAGCGTATCGGCGGTCTTCGCGCTCATCAGCACCTGCCCGCCGTCGGCCCTCAGCAACTGCTCGTTGCTGACCAGCGCGTTGACGATCCCCTGGTCGATCTGCACGCTGAGCAGCTTGCTGCCGTCGAAGTTCAGCGTGGCGTCGCTGCCCGCACCCAGCGCGACGGTGCCCATCTGCGCCTGGACGATCCCCTTGTTGACGACTTTCGCGCCAAGCAGCGCGATCCCGCCGCCGTCGGCCGCCACGAGATTGCCAAAGTTCTGGACTTCGCTCGGAGACTGGCCGGAAAACCGGTAGCGGCCCGCATCGAAGTCTTCGTTCCTGATATCCAGCGTCGTCGCCACCAGGCCGCCGACATTGACCTGCGCGTTCTTGCCGAACAGGATGCCGTTCGGGTTGACGAGGAACACGCGGCCGTTCGCGTCGAGACTGCCGTGGATTGCGCTGCCGTCCTGGCCGACGACCCGGTTCAGTGCGATCGATGCCGCGGACGGCTGGTTGAACGTGACGCGCTGCCCTTTGTCGATGTTGAACGTTTGCCAGTCCGTCACCAGCTTGTCGCTATGCTGGTTGACCGACATCTGCTGCCCGTTGTCGTAACGGTGAATATCGCCCTTCCCCGAGATGATCTTCTCGCCTGTCGGCAGCGCATGCACGGACGTCGTCGCGCCGCCGGCGAGCAGCGCCAGCACCGCGACGACACGTGCGCGCGTCGCGGACTTGCCATGCCGGCGCACCCGTTCGCCAGCGACCTGCCACTCGCCCTGCGCGTCGTTCCATATCAAAGAATAGGTCTTGTTCACTTTCGTTTTTCCTTGTTGTGGTTGAATCCCTGCCGATGCCCGCGGCAGGACGGGTACTACAAGCCTTCACGCGTCATCGGTCACGGCGGCGCGAGCCGCGCCCGGTATTCGTGCGTCGCGCCGCCGTCGTCGACGGCATCGAACACGATCTCGCCCGGCCCCGCGCCGGCCTGCATGCCGATCGGAATCTCTGCCCGGCCGAATGGTGCGACATCCACCGCCGTGTTCGCCGGCACCGCACGCTCGCCGTTGAGCAACACGCGCGTCAGCGTCACGTAGTACGGCGTAGGATTGAGCGCGACAATCGACGCCGCGCCGGTGCCGGCATGTGTCCATGCGAGCCGGTTCGGCGCGTCGTCCGAATCGCCGTCGAGACCGGGCGGTCGAACCAGCAGCTTCATCCTGAGCCGGTATGCGATGCGCAGCGCGTGATCGCCCGCCGGCGCGGCCGGCGGTACTTCGAGCAGGTTGATCCAGTAACAGGACTCACGGTCGGCGGCGAGACCGCCGCCGACCGACTGCACACGGATCGACAGCGGTTGCCCCGGATCGAGCCGGGCAAGCGGCGGCACGACGACGAACGGCACGCGCAAGCGGCTCGGGTCGGCGTTCGCATCGCCATCGTCGAGCCAGGCCTGGACGAGAATGGGTGCGTCCCCGCCGTTGCGCGCGAAGATCGTCAGTGCGCGCGCATCGCCCGGATAAACGAAGCGGGTACCGGTCACGGACAACGCCGCGTCGCACCGGACCGTTCCGAAGCTCGCGACGCAGGCCAGCGCCGCCGCGCGCGCGATGCGGCCGGCACCGGGATATCCACGCAAACGGCGCGGCAACGTGCAAACGACGGAAGCGGAGCGAGACGCCGATCGATGCATCGGGCTAGCGCTCCGCGATACGGCCGGCCGACGCTCCAGCCGCCGCCGGCACCACCGTCGCCGCGCGGCAAACGCCGGACAGCGTCACATAGCCGCTTCCCGAACGCTGCGCAGCCGGCACCGCGTAATCGATCACGCACTGCTGATCCGTGCGCGTACCCCATTCGACGCGAATCCGGCCGTCGTCCGCGGCACTGCGCACGAACAGGCGGCTGCCCTGCCCGACCACGCCGAGCGCCTCACCGGTACCCGCGTCGAGCGCGCGCGCGGCGAACGGCAGCGGCCGACCGTCGTCGGTCTGCGCGTCGATCAGCAGCGCGCGCGCCTTCAGCGTGTCGTAAGACAGCATCACGATCGAACCCGAGCGCGGCGCCACGCTGTGCGACACGGTTTTCAGTTCGACATCCTCGGGCACATCCTTCGGATCGATGTCGATCTTGTTGAGCTGATACGGAATGAGGCTCGGCACGATCGCGTAACCGAAGCGGTCGACGCGTGCGCTCGTGTTCGCAACCAGTGCGCCGCGTGCGTTCGGCGCGTGCACGATACCGATGGTCTCGCTCAGGGCGGGTGCCGGTGTCAGGCCGCCGGGGTGCAGCACCAGGCCGCCCGTTGCGCTCACCGACGCCTGCTGGTAGTCGCGCCCGATGCCGAGACTCGCCGACAGGGACACGGCCGGCCTCTGATAGCCGACGCCGAAACTGCCCGACGACGCCCGGTTGTTGCCGTCGTAGCTCGACGACAACGAATACGATCCGTCGTTGCGCTCGCCGAAACGGCCCGCGAGGCTCGCCGTCGCACTGATGCCGTTACTGCTGTCGTGCGTCATGAGCGTACTGAAGATCGGGGCGCGCCGTATGTTGCGCCCCAGCGGAACCGATACGTTCAGGCTCACGAGCGTGCTGCCTGCATCGCCGCCTGACGACGGTACCCGTGCGGACAGGTTGCGCACGCGCTGCACCGATGCAGTCACCGTGGCGTCGCGCCATTGCGTGCTGTATCCGAGCGTGAAGCTGAGCGACTGTCCGCCTCCCGCCCAGTAGCTGAGCGCCGATCCGTTCGCATAGAGGTTGCCAGACCGGCCGATTTGCTGACTCACGTTGAGATCGACCCGATTGCGCAGCCGCGAAAACGACGCGGCGCCCTGCTCGCCGCGGCCGTTCAGCAACAACGCGTCGCGCAGACCGAGATAGCCTTTCGTCGAATAGCGATACGCAAGCAGCGAAAAGTTCGTGCCGCTGTTCGGCAGGTTCTTGCTGTACGACACACGGATACTCGAGCCGGTCAGGCGCTCGCTGCCTGGCGGCTGGGTCCGTGCGATCGTGACGTCCGCCGCGAAGCCGCCGACCGACGTATTGAGCGCGACGCCCATCAGCACCGACTGGTAGCGGTTCGCGAACGCGGCGCCGCCATAGGCCGTCACTGCGTTGCTGAGCCCGCGCTGCAAGGTGAACTGGCCGACGTACTGCGTGCCGATGTCGCCGCCGAGTTCGATCGCCTGCCCCGCCATCGCGCTGAACCGCGTGCTGCCGGGACGCAGCAGCTGGACCGTCGTCGCGAACGGAACCACGAAGCTGCGCGTTTCGCCGTTGGCCTCGGTCACCGTCACGTTCAGATCACCGCCGTAGCTCATCGCCTGCAGGTTGTCGATCGCGAACGGCCCGGGCGCGACGGTTGTCTCGTGAACGAGATAGCCGCGCTGGTAGATCGATACCTTGGCATTCGACTGCGCGACGCCGCGCACGACCGGCGCGTAGTAGCGCTGCTCGTCGGGCAGCATCCGGTCGTCGCTCGCGAGCTGTACGCCGCGAAACGACACGGCGTCGAACAGCGCGCCGCTCGTCGAGCTTTCGCCGGCCAGCAGTTGCGCATGCCAGTCGGGCAGATCGGTTTGCGCGTAGACGTAGCCACGCTGATAGTGGGCGCCGCCGCGCTGCGACCAGGTGAGGTTGCCGTTGTGGCGAATCCGGAACCGCCCGGCGCTCGCGGCCATCGAGAGGCCGGTGTAGAGCTGCGAGAATTCGTAACCGCTGGAACGCGTCGTGAACACGCTGGCGTTGTAGTTCAGCCACGCGGCCGGCACGCCGTTCGTCCAGTTCGCCGGATCGACGTAGGTACTCTGGCTGGCGAGCCGCATGTAGAACTGCGGCACCGTCAGATACAGCTTCTGCTCGGCCGCATCGAACGACAGCGCGGCGCCGGGCACGTATCGGGACGGCGCATCGCAGATCGGCCCGTCGGGCATCGGATTCGGCGGCTGGCTGGCGTCCTGGCCCCGCGCGCTTCGGTCGAGGTCGACGCCGGCCCGCTGCAGCAGCGTCCGGTCGTAGCAAGGCAGCACGTCGCCACGCACGTCGTGACGGAACGTGATGTCTTCCACGCCGCGCCACTGCCCGTTGACGATCAGATCCGCACGATGCACGCCTGGCGCGACGGCATTCGGACGCCCGAACGGCGTCGTATCGATCGGTTCGCTGTCCGGGCCATGCATCAGCATCGAATCGTCGAAGTGCGTCTCGCCGGCCGCCGGCGCAACCGGCGACGCGCTTGCGGCCGCGCGGCGCGCATCTTCCCGCGCGACCGGGTCGATCGTATCCGCAACGGCGTTGGTGCCCGACGTTATCGCGACTGACGCGAACACGGAAGCGACCGCCAGCAGACAAGGCCGCTGCGGAAACCGCGGGGCGAGCCCCGACGCGCATGAAGATTGGAAACCTGCTGAACTACGCATGAGGATTCAGTTAATTCGCATGCCGAATCGATTATCCGAGCCGGTGTGCTGGATCGTGCCTTTTGGATGCGTTGCGTGGACAGACTGCTCAGTCGGTCAATTTTCTTGTTATCGTGCTCTGCCCGCCGTAGTCGTCGATGGTCACGAAGCGCACGGCCGTCGGGCGATGCGACTGCGCGGCGGCGCCCTGCAACGGGAAGCGCTGGGAGCCGAACGGTGCGACCATCCCGCCACCGGCCGGGATGAACGTGCCGCCTACGTCACCCTCGACCATCCCGAACGACACGTAATACGGCGTCGGATTGGAAACCTCGAGCGATATCTGCTGTCCGCCCGCGTGCGACGCGTCGGCGAAAACCTTCCAGACCAGTTTGTCCTGAGCCGTTTCGACGTCGTTCGCGAGCGACGAGGGCCGGTAAAACATCTTGATGCGGGTTCGGAAGGCGAAGCGCAGCCGGTTGTCCGCGTCCGGTTGTACCGTCGGCACTTCGAGCACGTTCAGCCAGAACACCGACTCACGGTCGACAGGCAACTGCGCCTGCATGTTCGTAATGCGCAACACGGCGCCCCTCCCCGCCTCGACGCGCACCAATGCCGGCGCAACCACGAATGGCGTGCGCATCTGTTCGGGCGGAACGTCGGCGCGACCGTCGTCGATCCAGCTCTGCGCGAGAACGGGTTCGGAACCGGAGTTTTCCATCCGAACCGTCACGTCCCGAGCGCGCTCGGGAAATATCACCCGGGTGCCGTCCAGCAAAAGCGCCGCCTGCGCCAGCGTGGCACAGGTGGCCCACGCCATGACACCGGCCACGACTTGTAAATAAGGATAACGAATTGACAAGGTCATGACGTGGAACGGAAAATGTACCGATCAGTGGTAAGCGAGCATATAGCGAATGAACGAGTTGCCCGAACCGGTCTTGATCGCATCCGGCGCGGCCGTCGACACGTACGACGCCGCATAGGTCAGGGTCGCGGTGTTGTTCGCGATGGTCGCGACCTGGGCATCCGCGATGTTCTGCGGCTTGCCGAGCGTGATCTTGCCGTTCTTTCCGTTACCCGCGTCGCTGATCTGGATCTCGACGCCTTCCGCCGGCTTGGTGCCGATGAGCTTCAGGTTGCCGGTCGCCGGATTGATGTTGACCGACACCGGGTCGAAATCGATCACGACCTTCGTGCCGTTGGTACAGCCCGTATTGCCGCCGATAGCGAGGTTGAACGTGACGGGCGCCGACGTCGCACCGATGTTGTTGAAGGTGCTCGGGCTGATGCGATCGCCGAGTTGCACTTCTGTCCGGTTGCCGGACCCGGGCGCTTCGCCATTGATGTTGCAGGTGACGTCGGAGATGCTGCCGTAGAAATCGAGCTGGCCGTCGAATGCGTGGGAAACCGACGGCACCAGTGCGACGCTCGCGATACTCGCTGCAACGCAACCCCGAAGCAGATTCATTTTCATCGTTGAATTCCTCTAAAAATGGACGATTTTTCTCGGAAAAAACCGATCGATACGCGGGCCGACTGCCCGCGACACGGATCGGATCGCCTTATTCCGGAATACCGGATGATTCCATCCGAAAAAATGACGACCGAGTCATTTTATTTACCCAAACGATTTCCCGATATCGTACGAGTAAGAAATATCGGAACCATTTGTCCATTCGGAAGAAATTAGAATGACTGCGCCGAGTCGATAGCCGCGCGCGCGGGCGAGGTCACGACTCTCTGCGCATGCCGGCCGGATCACGCGCACGGTGCTCGAGTCGGCTTCCAGTCGCGGCCGGACAGGCAGTCCTATCGGCACTTTCATCGCGGAACGCGCAAAGCCATCAAAAAAATCATCACATTCATCAATAAAGACAACAATTGATTATCTTGAAATTCGATTAATCAAGGATGTCCTATTGATGAAGATGGAAAATTTGACAAATCGTATAACCGAGCGCACCTCCTCTCGGTCATTCGACCCATGAGTTAACTGTGCATATGGCATATTGACAATCTGAATTCGCGTTTCGTACCGGGGCATCATTGCGAGCCCCATTTCTTCGCGCGACCGCATCGACGCAGATATCGTTACGAACTTGTCCCAAACGCATCGTTCCGGGCCGACATCCACGTTTCTCGCCCGGCACCGGACGCTGCACGCAAAAAAACGCCCGCTGCAAGCAGCGGGCGCGAATCCCAGTCAAGGAGGTGTCACACGAACTACGGGTTCAGGATAAAAGGATCGCCGGCCGGCGACAACGAACGGATCGCCATATCGATATCGCGCGCGCGGCGATACGCTTGCACGGGTTCGCACGAACATGGCCGGTCCGCAACCGCAAAAAAAAACGGCGCCCCGCCGCAATGGCGGGACGCCGCTGGTGGCGCGCCGGGCTGCACCGGACGAATGGTCGGGCAGCGCCGCCCGCGATCACGGCTCGTGACGCAGATACCCTTCCTTGCTCGGATCGCGCATCCGCCACGACACGATCAGCGAGATCGCGCACAGCACGGTCACGTACCAGTAGAAGGTTTCCTCGCTGCCGATCGACTTGAACCACAGCGCGACATACTCCGCCGACCCGCCGAAGATCGCGTTCGCGACCGCGTACGACAGGCCGACGCCCATCGCGCGCACTTCCGGCGGGAACATCTCGGCCTTGATCAGGCCGCTGATCGACGTGTAGAAGCTGACGATCGCGAGCGCGACGGTGATCAGCACGAATGCGGCCACCGGGCTCGTCACGTCCTTCAGCGCATGCATCAGCGGCACCGTGCCGATCACCGCGAACGAACCGAACAGGATCATCGACGTGCGGCGGCCGATCTTGTCGGACAGCGCACCGAACACCGGCTGCATCAGCATGTAGACGAGCAGCGCGACGGTCATCACGTTGCTGGCCGTCTTCGCATGCATGCCGGCCGTGTTGACGAGGTACTTCTGCATGTACGTCGTGAACGTGTAGAAGATCAGCGAGCCGCCGGCCGTGAAGCCGACCACTGTGAAGAACGCGCCCTTGTGCTGCCACACGCCGCGGATCGTGCCCGCGTTTTTCTTGTCGCGCGACGCGCTCGTCGACGTTTCGTCGAGCGACTTGCGCAGGTACAGCGAGATCAGCGCGGCCGCCGCGCCGACCACGAACGGAATGCGCCAGCCCCACGCCTTCAGTTCGTCGGCCGACAGCGTCTGCTGCAGGATCACGAGCACGAGCAGCGCGCACAGCTGGCCGCCGATCAGCGTCACGTACTGGAACGACGCGAAGAAACCGCGGCGGCCCTTCAGCGCCACCTCGCTCATGTAGGTCGCGCTCGTGCCGTATTCGCCGCCCACCGACAGCCCCTGGAACAGCCGCGCGACCAGCAGCAGCGCCGGCGCGAGCGCGCCGATCTGCGCATAGGTCGGCAGCACCGCGATCACGAGCGAGCCGCCGCACATCATCAGCACGGAGATCATCATCGCGTTGCGGCGGCCGTGGCGGTCGGCGATGCGGCCGAACAGCCAGCCGCCGATCGGACGCATCAGGAAGCCGGCCGCGAACACGCCCGCCGTGTTCAGCAACTGCGTCGTCGTGTTACCGCTCGGGAAGAACGCCGGCGCGAAGTACAGCGCGCAGAACGAATAGATGTAGAAGTCGAACCACTCGACGAGGTTGCCCGACGAGGCGCCGACGATGGCGAACACGCGCCGCCGGGTGTCGTGCGCGGACAGCGCGACTTGGTCGGTCTGGACGTCCATGGATGGGTCAGTTCCTTTTTTAGTGCTTTCTGGGCGAGACGGCGGGGGCCGCCGCGTGCGGTCGCATGTGGCACCGGTTCCGGCGCACGGCGCTACGGGATTTTAGCGAAATGTAAAGTAACAGGCTCTCCGGGTTCGTCCGGATGTAGAAAATTCTTCTCCCGCCATGTGTTCGTCATATGAAAACGCCAGCCCGCAGGCTGGCGTTCGATGCAAACTTTCTGCAGGCGAGGCTCAGATCCGCACCTCCGGCGGCACGTAGCGGCACTCGTAGCGCTTGCGCACGGTGCCGGCCTCGTCGACGCTTTCCAGGAACACGTCGAACTGCCACAGCCGCGCCATGTGCTTGAGCACCTCGTCGCTGTCGTTCGACAGGTGGCGGTTGTCGGTCATGAAGTGGCGCAGCGTGAGACTGCGGTCACCGCGCGTGTTCACCGCCCACACCTGGATGTTCGGCTCGCGGTGATGGATGTCGTACTGCCTCGACAGCGCCTGCCGCACGTACTGGTAGCCTGAATCGTCGTGGATCGCCGACACCTCGAGCGAATCGCGCATGTCGTCGTCAAGCACCGAGAAGAGCCGCATGTCGCGGATCAGGCTCGGCGACAGGTACTGCGCGATGAAGCTCTCGTCCTTGAAGTTGCGCATCGCGTAGTGCATCGCCGGCAGCCACGGGGTGCCCGCGATCTCCGGAAACCACTTGTAGTCTTCCTCAGTCGGCGCTTCGCAGATCCGCCGGATGTCGCTCATCATCGAGAAGCCGAGCGCATACGGGTTGATCCCGCTGTAGTACGGTTTCGTGACGGGCGGCTGGTAGACCACGTTGCTGTGCGAATGCAGGAACTCCATCATGAAGCTGTCTTCCAGCTTCCCCTGGTTGTACAGCGTGTTCAGCAGCGTGTAGTGCCAGAACGTCGCCCAGCCTTCGTTCATCACCTGCGTCTGCCGCTGCGGGTAGAAATACTGGCCGATCTTGCGCACGATGCGGATCACTTCCCGCTCCCACGGTTCGAGCAACGGCGCGTTCTTCTCCGCGAAATACAGCAGGTTCTCCTGCGGCTCGGGCGGATAGCGATCCTCCTGCTCCTCCATCAGCTCGGGCTTCTTGCCCGGCAGCGTGCGCCACAGTTCGTTCACCTGCGACTGCAGGTACGCCTCGCGTTCGCGCCGCAGCGCGGCTTCCTTCGACAGCGAAGGCTTCTGCGGCCGCTTGTAGCGGTCGACGCCGTAGTTCATCAGCGCATGGCACGAATCCAGCAGTTCCTCCACGCGATCGAGGCCGTAGCGCTCCTCGCATTCCGCCACGTAGTTCTTCGCGTACACGAGATAGTCGATGATCGCGTGCGCGTCGGTCCACAGCCGGAACAGGTAGTTGCCCTTGAAGAACGAGTTGTGTCCGTACGCCGCGTGCGCGATGACGAGCGCCTGCATCGTCATCGTGTTCTCTTCCATCAGGTACGCGATGCACGGGTTCGAGTTGATGACGATTTCGTACGCGAGCCCCATCTGGCCGCGACGGTAGCTCTTCTCGGTCGACAGGAAGTGCTTGCCGAACGACCAGTGACGGTAGTTGACGGGCATCCCGACCGACGCATACGCATCCATCATCTGCTCGGCGCTGATCAGTTCGAGCTGGATCGGGTAGATGTCGAGCTCGTATTGTTCGGCGACCTGCGAGATGTGCGTGTCGTATTCCTCAAGCAGTTCGAACGTCCAGTCGGACGGGCACGGCAGCGGCTTGCGTTCGGCAACGTTCATACGCGCTTCCTTTTGCCCTGGGCCGGGCAAGTCGGCGGCCGGCGGCGGCGGTTCGGCCTGCCCGCGTTGCTGCGATGCGGCAGGGCCGGCCGTGTCGTCGCCGGAAGGGCGCGGCGCATAGCCGCGCGACTCGTTGTGCAGATGGCGGGTCGTCATGACATTTCCACCTGCTTTTCGAACAATTCGCGAAATACCGGGTAAATGTCGGCAGCCGATTCCACTTTTTTCATCGCGAGATGCGGCTGTGACAAGGCTAGTTGCGCGTATTCCAGCCACAGGTTCTGCTCTTCCGGCGCGACCTGGATATACGCGAAGTAACGCGTCTTCGTGAGGATATCCTCTTCCAGGATTTTGCGACACTTGGGCGAATCGTCGGTCCAGTTGTCGCCGTCGGATGCCTGCGCGCCGTAGATGTTCCACTCGGTCGGCGAGTAGCGCTCGTTCATCACCTTGCGCATCAGCTCGAGCGCGCTCGACACCACCGTGCCGCCGCTCTCGGTCGAATGGAAGAAGGTGTCTTCGTCGACTTCCTCGGCGCGCGTGTGGTGACGGATGAACACGACCTCGATGCGCTCGTAGTTCCGCTTGAGGAACAGGTAAAGCAGGATGAAGAAGCGCTTCGACAGATCCTTGCGCTGCTCGTCCATCGAGCCCGACACGTCCATCAGGCAGAACATCACGGCCTGGCTCGAAGGCTGCGGCTGCTTCACGCGGTTGATGTAGCGCAAGTCGAACGGATCGATGAACGGAATCCGCCAGATGCGCCCCTTCAGGTGATGGATCTCGGCCTCGAGCACCGCGATCTCCGCGCGCCGGTCTTCCGGATCGCTCTTCATCGCCTCCAGCTGCGCTTCGAGTTCGCGCAGCTCGTTGACGAGCGGCGAGCCGAGCGCGATGCGGCGCCCGAGCGCGCTGCGCAGCGACCGCACGACATCGATGTTGTTTGGCGTGCCTTCCGCCGACCAGCCCGCGCGCACGTTCTTCCAGCTCGGCACCGTCAACAGGTGCGTCTTCACGAGGCGCGGCAGTTCGAGATCGTCGAAGAAGTACTGCATGAACTCGTCACGCGACAACTCGAACACGAAGTCGTCCTGCCCTTCGCCCTCGTTGCTCGCCTGGCTGCCTCCGCCGCCCGAGCCACCCTGCGGACGCGGGATCTTGTCGCCGCGCACGTAGTCCTCGTTGCCGGGGTGCACGTATTCACGACGCCCGCCAGGCGCGTGCCGAAAATTCGGCTCCGCGATGTCCTTGCGCGGGATCGTGATGCTCTGCGTGCTCTGGATATCCTTGATGCTACGGTCGCGCACCGCGTCCGACACGGCACGACGAATGTAGTTCTTGACGCGACGCAGAAAGCGTTCGCGGTTGGCGATACTCTTGTTCTTGCCGGCCAGCCTGCGGTCGATGATTTGATGAAGCACTGCCGGTCTCCCGCTCGAAAGTCGATATGCCGGGACGCTCGCCGCACATGCCGTCTCCCGTCATGCGGGCGGCGTCTCTGAAAGCGCCCGTACGGCGACGCCGTACGGGCTCGGTACCGCGCGCGTCATGACGACTTGCGCACACGCAGGTACCAGTCGCAAAGCAGCCTCACCTGCTTCGGCGTATAGCCCTTCGCGACCATCCGGTTCACAAAGTCCTCATGCTTGCGCTGCTCCTCCGCCGAACCCTTGGCGTTGAACGAAATCACCGGCAGCAGTTCCTCGGTGTTCGAGAACATCTTCTTCTCGATCACGACGCGCAACTTCTCGTAGCTCGTCCACACGGGGTTCTTGCCGGCATTCGCCGCCCGTGCACGCAACACGAAGTTCACGATCTCGTTGCGGTAATCCTTCGGATTACTGATGCCGGCCGGCTTCTCGATCTTCTCGAGCTCCGCGTTCAGCGCGGCGCGGTCGAAGCTCTCGCCCGTGTCGTGATCGCGGAATTCCTGGTCCTGGATCCAGAAGTCCGCATACGTGACGTAGCGGTCGAAGATGTTCTGGCCATACTCCGAATACGACTCGAGGTAGGCCGTCTGGATCTCCTTGCCGATGAATTCCGCGTAGCGCGACGCGAGTACGTCCTTCACGAAGGACAGGTACTTCTGCTCGGTTTCCGGCGGGAACTGCTCGCGTTCGATCTGCTGTTCGAGCACGTACATCAGGTGCACGGGGTTGGCCGCGACCTCGCTCGAATCGAAGTTGAACACGCGCGACAGGATCTTGAACGCGAAGCGCGTCGACACGCCCGTCATCCCTTCGTCCACGCCCGCGTAATCGCGGTATTCCTGGTACGACTTCGCCTTCGGATCGGTGTCCTTGAGGTTCTCGCCGTCATACACCTGCATCTTCGAGAACAGGCTCGAATTCTCCGGCTCGTGCAGGCGGGACAGCACCGAGAACTGCGACATCATCTTCAGCGTGCCCGGCGCGCAGACGGCCTCGGCCAGCGACGAGTTGCGGATCAGCTTCTCGTAGATCTTGGTCTCTTCCGAGACGCGCAGGCAATACGGCACCTTCACGACGAAGATCCGGTCGAGCAGTGCCTCGTTGTTGCGGTTGTTGCGGAACGCCTTCCACTCCGACTCGTTCGAGTGCGCGAGGATGATGCCGTCGAACGGAATCGCGCCGAAGCCCTCGGTGCCCTTGAAGTTGCCTTCCTGGGTGGCGGTGAGCAGCGGGTGCAACACCTTGATCGGCGCCTTGAACATTTCGACGAACTCGAGCAGGCCCTGGTTCGCCAGGCACAGGCCACCCGAGTAGCTGTACGCGTCGGCATCGTCCTGCGCGTACTGTTCGAGCTTGCGGATATCGACCTTGCCGACCAGCGACGAGATGTCCTGGTTGTTCTCGTCACCCGGCTCCGTCTTCGCGATGCCGACCTGCCGCAGGATCGACGGATAGCGGCGCACCACGCGGAACTGGCGGATGTCGCCGTTGTATTCGTGCAGCCGCTTGACGGCCCACGGACTCAGGATGTTCTTCAGGTAGCGGCGCGGAATGCCGTATTGTTCCTCGAGGATCGGGCCGTCTTCGTCGTAGTCGAACAGCCCGAGCGGCGATTCGTTGACGGGCGAACCCTTCAGCGAATAGAACGGCACGCGCTCCATCAGTTGCTTCAGACGCTCGGCGATCGACGACTTGCCGCCGCCCACCGGGCCAAGCAGATAGAGGATCTGCTTCTTCTCTTCGAGCCCTTGTGCAGCGTGGCGGAAATAGGCGACCACCTGCTCGATCACCTCCTCCATTCCGTAGAACTCACGGAACGCGGGATAGACCTTGATGACCTTGTTCGCAAAGATCCGCGACAGGCGCGGGTCGTTGCGGGTATCGACATGTTCAGGTTCCCCGATTGCTGCCAGCATGCGTTCACCAGCCGTCGCGTACGCGGATGGATCGTTCTTGCAGAGCGCGAGATACTCCTCCAGCGAGAGCTCTTCCTCTCGCGTTTTTTCGAAGCGGTTCGCGAAGCTGCTGTAAATATCCATGCTACCTCCCTCGCCTGAGTCTGAAGACTTGCCTGCCTTCGTACGACTGCGCAGAAGCAAGCGCGTTCGAATTCATCCTAAACCCTTTCTTATTTTTTTTCACGAACTCTTCGTATGAAGTTCGTCATTCTCGACAACACCGCTTGGACAACACATTTCGTCGTTTTACAATCGATCTCCCGAGTCGCAGAAACTGCATCCGGCGCATCTCGTCGAACGACGGAACGTCTTGTGTGTTGGACACATCCGGCGTCGTCACTTCTCCCCTTCATCCCTATACGTTCGAGCGGTCGTTTTCGACGACACGTTGCGCGTGCCGTTACAAATTTTTTTCGCAGTGCCCTTACGGAGATACCCGTACGACGGACGTGGGAACGTCACGTGCACCGATGCACGCATCCGTCGATGCAGGTCACGCGATGCGCGCGACGATGCGCGATCGTCATTCGTGCGCGCCGCCTGTCACATTTTTCAGCCGCGAAAACGACGACGCCCGCATGTCGCGGGCGTCGTTCGTCACCAAATGGGGAGAGATGCGCGGCAAGCGCGAATCAGAAGGTTTCCCAGTCGTCCGAGCCAGCGCTAACGGCAGTCTGTGCCGGCGCCGCAGAAGCAGCGACGGGCTTGCGCACCGGCGCCGCTGCGGCCGCGCGTTTCGGCGGCGCATCGCGATCGTCGCGCGCAGCAGCCTGGACGGGCGCGGCAACCGCTGCGGCGGGCGCACGCGGCGCGTGACGCACCGCAACCGGTGCGGCGCCGCCGGAACGTGACGTGTCGTCGTCGAGCTGGAACACCGCTGCCGTTTCACGCAGGCGTCCGGCCTGTTCGTCGAGCGATTGCGCGGCGGCCGCGGCTTCCTCGACGAGCGCCGCATTCTGCTGCGTGACCTCGTCCATCTGCGCGACCGCGCGCGCCACCTGGTCGATCCCGCCACTCTGTTCCTCGGACGCCGCCGCGATCTCGCCCATGATGTCGGTCACGCGTTGCACCGCACCGATCACGTCGCTCATCGTGCGCCCTGCTTCATCGACCAGCGTGGAACCCGACCGGATGCGCTCCACCGATGCGTCGATCAGCACCTTGATCTCCTTGGCCGCGGTCGACGAACGCTGGGCCAGACTGCGCACCTCGCCCGCGACGACCGCGAAACCGCGGCCTTCTTCGCCGGCCCGCGCGGCTTCGACTGCTGCATTCAGCGCAAGAATGTTGGTCTGGAACGCGATTCCTTCGATGATGGCAATGATGTCCGCGATCTTTGCCGAGCTGTCGTTGATCTCGCCCATCGTGCCGACCACCTGGCGGACCACCGTATTGCCCTTGTTTGCAATCTCCGACGCATTCGCGGCCAGCGAACTCGCCTGGCGTGCATTGTCCGCGTTCTGTTTCACGGTGCCGGTCAGTTGCTCCATGCTCGACGCGGTTTCCTGCAGCGCCGCGGCCTGTTCCTCGGTGCGCGACGACAGGTCGATGTTGCCGGCCGCAATCTGGCGCGCCGCGGTCGCGATCGACTCGCTGCCACCGCGCACGGTGCGCACCGTGTCGACGAGCCCGCGCTGCATCTTGCCGAGGCCCTCGAGAAGCTGGCCCATCTCGTCATGCCGGTCCACGACGATCGGCCGGCGCAGGTCGCCCGCGGCAATGGCGTCGAAATGCGCGAGCGCGTCGGCAATCGGGCGGCCGATCGCGCGGCTCAGCGTCAGCCACGACACGACCGCGGCGCCAAAGCCGGCCAACAACGCGACGATCGCCAGCACGCGCAGCGTGTCGTACGTCGATTCCGCGTGATCGAAGCCGGCTTGCGCATCGGTGAACTGGAAGTTGCGCAGCGCCTCGCTCGCCATCGCGAGGTCGTTGTAGCGCACCTGGAGCTGCTTCGCGCCTTCGCCGATCCGGTCGGCCTGATTCGCCCCGATCACGCTCGCGAACGCGTCACACTCGTGCTGCAGTGCCTGCCGCTTTGCGGCGACGTCCTGGGCGAGCCGGTCTTCCTCCGGCCCGCGCGGCAACGCGAGGTACTTCTGCCACCACGTATCGGACTGCGCGCGCATCGCGCGGCTGCGTTCGACGGCGGCCGCCGCGTCCGGCGAGCCGGCCAGGAGCGCCGCGCGGTCGAGCGCCAGGCGTTCGCGCGCAGCGTAGATCTCGGCCACCGAAACGTCGACCGCGCTCGGCATCTGGTTCGTGAAAATATCGCGCGTCGTATCGTTCGCGCGCGTCATCCCGTACACGCCGAGCCCGCCGATCACACCCAGGAGCACCGCCAGAAACGCCATCGTGAAACCGATGCGCGCACGAATCGTCAGGTTTTTGAACACCATCATCCTTCCTGTGTTGCGTCGTGATGGACGGGACAGGCCCGTCGCTTCGAAGCATTGCTTCGCTCGGTGCATTTACGACCATGCGCCGCACAACTTGATGGTGTTTCCGCTATTTTTTCGAATTATTCGTCTGTTTATTACAAATAGCTGAATGAAAATGCGCGCTTCAGCATGTCCTGCAAGCCAGGCAATAGGAGGTTCCCGGCTGCCGGCGAGCGTCGCGGATCCGCCGCCGGCCGTCGTTTGCGACGAGCCGGCCGCGATGCGTGATCCAGCCCTATCAGGCCAGTTCGGCAAGCGTGGGAATCGACGGTTGCGCGCCCGCGCGCGTGACCGACAGTGCCGCTGCGCGTTGCGCGAAGCGGATGGCCGTGTCGACGTCCGCGCCCGCCGCGAGCCGCGCGGAAAAGCCGCCGATGAAGGTATCGCCGGCCGCCGTCGTGTCGACGGCCTGCACGGCCGGCGCCGGATAATGCCGTGCCGCGCCATCGGCCGTCAGCGCAAGCACGCCGCGCGCGCCCAGCGTCACCAGCACGTTGCGTGCTCCGCCGGCCTGCAGCACGCGCGCGGCGGCTTCTGCCTCCACCGGGTCGCGCACCGGCAGCGCGGTCAGCGCGGCCGCCTCGACCTCGTTCGGGATCAGGTAATCCACGAGCGGCAGCCAGCCGGCCGGCAGCGGTGCGACGGCCGGGGCCGGATTGAGCACCACCGTGCGGCCGAGCCGACGCCCGGCCGACAGCGCCGCGAACACCGCGTCCGGCGGCGTCTCGAGCTGGCAGATCAGCACATCGGCCGACGCCAGTGCGGCCTCGTGCCGTGCGATCGTCTCGGTCGTGACCTCGCCGTTGCCGCCCGCGACGATCACGATCGCGTTCTGGCTCGCATCGTCGACGACGATCAGCGCAACGCCGGTCGATGCCGACGCGCTCGTCGCGAGCCCCGCACAGTCGATTCCCTCGGCTTCGAGGCCCGTGCGCAACGCCGCGCCGTGCGCATCCGCGCCGACACAGCCGATCATCGCGACCCGCGCACCGAGCCGTGCGGCCGCGACGGCCTGATTGCCGCCCTTGCCGCCCGCCGCCTGCGCGAACGCATGGCCGGCGAGCGTTTCGCCCGGCAGCGGCAAACGCGGCGCGCGCACGACGAGATCCATGTTGAGGCTGCCGACCACCGTCACGCGGCCGGCGCCTGCTGCGGGCGCGGTCATGCGCGACCGCCCGATGCCGGCGGTTCGCGGTAGATCGCCGTCGATTCACGCAGCACGAGGCGCGGCGACACGACGCGGCGACGGCTCGGCACGGCGGTCGATCCGCCGCCGATCCGCTCGATCAGCGTCTGCGCGGCCATTTCGCCGAGGGCGCGCACCGACTGGCCGACCGTCGACAGTGCCGGATACGTGTAGCGGGAGAATTCGATGTCGTCGAACCCGATGATCGAACAATCGTCGGGCACGCGCATGCCGCGCTCGGCCGCCGCGCGCAGCGCGCCGACGCCCATCAGGTCGTTGCCCGCGAAGATCGCGCTCGGCCGCACCGATTCGAACAGCCGCGACGCGGCGTGATAACCGCCGAGGCACGAAAAGTCGCTTTCCGCGATCGCGCCCGGCACGATGTCGACGCCGCGTTCGGCCATCGCGCGGATGAAGCCGTGCACGCGCATCGCGCTGACCGCCGTGTCGGTCGGCCCCGTGATGCAGCCGATCTTCGCGTGCCCGAGTTCGAGCAGATGGCGCGTCGCCAGGTATGCGCCGCGCTCGTGGTCGATCTGCACGAGGTCGGCCGCCAGCCCCTCGATGTTGCGGTCGACGACGACGAGCGGCGCATGGATGTCCGCGAGCGTCTGCGCGAGCACCGCGTCTTCGCCCGCCGATGCAACGATCAGCCCGTCGATGCGCTTTTCCTGCAGCACGCGCAGGTAGTTGCGCTGCTTCACGGGATCGTCATCCGAGTTGCAGAAGAACACGCAATAGCCGTTGGCCGCGCACTGATCCTCGATGCCGCGCGCAAGCTCCGCGAAGTACGGATTCGTGCTGTTCGGCACGACGAGGCCGATGGTCGCCGTCGCACGCGCCTTCAGCGAGCGTGCCACCGCCGACGGCACGTAATTCAGCTCGCGGATTGCACCCTCGACCTTCGCACGCACGTCCGCGGACACTGGCCTCGAATTGTTCACCACGTGCGAGACGGTCGTAAACGACACGCCCGCCATGGCTGCCACATCCTTGATCGTCGCCATTTCCCGTTTCTCTCTGGTCTGTTCTGTCTGTCGTTCTACCGCACGCGCGTGCGCCGGCTGCGATACGTATCGAGCACGACCGCCACCACGATCACCGCGCCGGTGATGATCCGTTTCGTCGGCTCGTTCGCGCCGATCTGCGCCAGCCCCGCGGCCAGCACGGAGATGATCAACACGCCGAAGAACGTGCTGATCACCGAGCCGCGCCCGCCCATCAGGCTCGTGCCGCCAATCACGACGGCGGCGATCACCTGCAGTTCGAGGCCGACGCCCGCATTCGGGTCGGCCGCTTCGAGCCGCGAAATCTGGAACAGCGACGCAAGCCCTGCGAGCGCGCCCATCAACGCGAATACGAGGATTTTATACGGCCTCGGGTTAACCCCTGCAAGTCGGACGGCTTCTTCGTTCGTGCCGATCCCGACGAGATAGCGTCCGAACACGGTGCGCGTCAGTACGAACTGCGCCGCGATCATTACCGCGACCGCGATCAGGAACGCCGGCGAAATGCCGAGCGCGATCGGGTTCGACAGGAAATCGAACGCGTCGCCGATGTAGGCCGTGCGCGAATTCGTCAGCTGGTACGCGAGGCCGCGCGCGGCCTCCAGTACACCGAGCGACACGATGAACGACGGGATCCGCCAGCCGACCGTGACCGCGCCCGTCAGCGCGCCCGTGACGGTCGCGACCGCGATGCCGATCAGCGCGGCCGGCAGCGGCCCCCACTGCCATTTCAGTGCGGCGACGCTGACCATCGACGCGGCGAGCGCGAGCACCGAGCCGACCGACAGGTCGATCCCGGCGATGATCAGCACGAAGGTCATCCCGACCGACATGACGACGAGATCGGGAATCTGGTTCGCGATCGTACTGAACGTATCGTAGGTCAGGAAATGCGAGCTCAGCGTCGAAAACAGCACGATCATCGCGGCGAGCGCGCCGGCGAGCCCGAGGTAGTTCGACAGGCCGAGCCGCGTGCCGGACAGCGTGCGCGCGCGGCGCCCGGTCACGTCCTGCTGCGCGCCTGCGTCGGTCGGGGTTACGGGAGGCTGGGTCATTGCTGTCGTCCTGTCGTCGAAGTACCCGGGGCGGCGCCTGGCGCCTGCCCTGCGTCCGGATGCTGCGCGCCGCCCGGCGGCGCGTCGCGGCCGAAGCCGGCGAACGCCGCCGCCAGCAGCGCATCCTGGGTCCAGTTGCCGCGCTCGAACACGGCGGTCATGCGGCCGGCCGACATCACGCCGATCCGGTCGCAGATCAGCATCAGCTCGCGCAAGTCGCTCGACACGACGACAAGCGCGCGGCCTTCGCGCGCGAGCGCGCCCATCAAAGTGTAGATCTCGAACTTTGCGCCGACGTCGATCCCGCGCGTCGGCTCGTCGAACAGCAGCACGCCCATGTCGCGCGCGAGCCATCGTCCGATCACGACCTTCTGCTGGTTGCCGCCCGACAGCTCGCCGACCACCTGCGTCGCGCCGTGCGTGCGGATCCGTAGCGCGTCGATCTGCTGTTCGGCGAGCGCCGTTTCGCGCGCGCCGTCGACGATCCCGCCGCGCGCGAGCCGGTCGAGCTGGCCGAGCGACACGTTCGCGGTGATCGACTGCGTCAGTAGCAGCCCCTCACCCTTGCGATCCTCGGTGATCAGCGCGATGCCGTGCTTCACCGCCTCGACGGGCGAGGCGATCCGCGTCGGCTTCGGCGGCTGGCCGACCGCGATCGTCCCCGCGTCCGGCGCATCCGCGCCGTAGATCAGCCGCAGCAGTTCGGTACGCCCCGCGCCGATCAACCCCGAGATGCCGAAGATCTCGCCCGCGCGCACCTCGAGCGACACGTCGCGCACCGCCGCCCCGCGGGTGAGGCCCGACACGACGAGCCGCGGCGCGCCGATATGGCGCTCGCCGAGATCGATGTGCTCGCCGATCTCGCGCCCGACCATCAGCGTGACGAGCCCGTCGGACGTCGTCGTCGCCATGTCGCCCGCATGCACGAGCCGGCCATCGCGCAGCACCGCGACACGCTCGGCGACACGCGCGAGTTCCTCGAGCCGGTGCGAGATGTAGATGATCGCGACGCCGCGCGCCTTCAGCCGGTCGATCTGTTCGAACAACAGCTCGACTTCACGCGCGGTCAGCATCGCGGTCGGTTCGTCGAGAATCAGCACGCGGCAGTCGCCGATCAGGTTGCGTGCGATCTCGACCATCTGCTGGTGGCCGATGCCGAGCGCGCCCACCGGCGTATCGGGATCGACCGTGTCGAGCCCGACCTGCGCCATCGCGGCCCGCGCATCGTCGCGCAGCCGCGCGCGATCGATGATCCCGAAACGCCGCGGCAGGCGGTTCAGGAACAGGTTCTCGGCGACCGTCAGTGTGGGCAGCAGGTTCAACTCCTGCATCACCATGCGCACGCCGAGCGCCTCGGCCTGCGACCGGCTCGCCGGCGCATAAGGCTGGCCGCCGAGTTGCATCGTGCCGGCGGTCGGCTCGACGAGCCCGCCGATGATCTTCGACAGCGTGCTCTTGCCGGCGCCGTTCTCACCCGTCAACGCAAGCGCGTGGCCCGGCTCGAGCGTCAGCGTGACGTCGGCGAGCACGGGTTCGGCATAGGTCTTGCCGATGCCGGATACGGACAGCACGGGAGTGGCTGCGCGGGAGGGTTGGAAAGTCGGGTCCATCGCGATCCTGGTTGCGGCCGCGCGCACGCGGCGCGCGGGTGGGACGCTCACAAGTGCATGTGCATGCAGTGGCCGTGATCGCGCTCACCCCGGATAACGGCCGCCGCGCCGAATTCTTGAGGACGGCGGCCGCATCGGGGGCCGCGTCACTTCGTCACGAGATCCACCGGCGTCTCGACCACGCCCGACAAGTCGGCCTGCTTGCGATGCTCCGCGATCGCCTTGAGCGCCGTGTCGATACCGAACACGGCCTGCTTCGCTGCGTACTGATCGGCGGTCGCGAGCACGCGGCCGTCCTTCAGCATCGGCTTGATCGCGTTGATGTTGTCGTAGCCGACCACGAGCACCTTGCCCTGCTTGCCGGCTGCGCGCACGGCCGACACGGCGCCGATCGCCATGTTGTCGTTACCGCACAGCAGCGCCTTCAGGTTCGGGTATTCGTTGAGCATCGCGGCAGCGACCGCATTGCCCTTGTCGATCTCCCATTCGCCGGATTGCACCGACACGACCTTCATCCCGCCCGCCTTCATCGCGTCCTGGAAACCGGCCGTGCGCTGCTGCGCGTTCGTCGTCGTCGACACGCCTTCGACGATACCGACCTGGTCGCCCGCCTTCAGCCGCTTCGCGAGGTAATCACCGATCTTGCGCGCGCCCTTGCGGTTGTCCGGACCGACGAACGGCACGTTCAGGTTCTTCGACTTCAGCACATCGGGATCGAGCCGGTTGTCGATGTTCACGACGATGATGCCCGCGTCGACGGCCTTCTTCACGACCGGCACGAGCGCCTTCGAATCAGCCGGCGCGAGCACGATCGCGTCGACCTTCGACACGATCATCTGCTCGACGATGCGGATCTGGTTCGCCGTGTCGGTCTCGTCCTTGATGCCGTTGGTGATCAGGTCGAACTGGCTCGCGTTGTGTTTCTGGTATTCCTTCGCGCCCGTTTCCATCGTCAGGAAGAACTCGTTGGCGAGCGACTTCATCACGAGCGCGACCTTCGGCTTGGCCGTAGACTGCGCGTGGACGGCCGGTGCGGCAGCGACCGCGACGGCGGCAAGCGCGGCGGTCAGGAAGCGACGGCGAAAGCGGACATTCATACTCATCTCCTGGCGACTGGCCCTGAGGGCCGGACTATTGTTTGACTGTTGTTTTAATGCGAGCAAACGTTTGCGCTACACTACCCGGGCAATGGCCATCGATGCTGCTGTCGGTACCGCGAAATGGAGGCGAGGCAGACGGCCGACTGCCTGACGCGTGCTGTCGATTACACGCCACCGCCGGCGGGACGCCGGCGGAGTGAAGGTATGCTGTACCGATTCGTGCCGGCGCGCAACCTGTCTGATCAATATTTAAGGGTTTATTCGGAGCCCGTGTCACGCCGGGTCCTGCGGCGCCGGCTCGTCTTCGCCGGCTGACGGCGGCTCGCCGAAGCGGTTTGCATGCGGCGTGCCGGCGATGAACCCATTCATCACGAACAACGCAAGCGCGCCGACGATCGGTACGAACAGCAACAGCATCCACCATCCCGCCTTGTCGATGTCGTGCAGCCGCTTCACGCCGACCGCAATCGACGACCACACCGCGACGACCGCAATGACGACGAGCACCAGCATCGCCAGCAGCGGCATATCCTCTTCCGGCGCGCCACGTGAACCCGCATCGAAAATCGCACCGAGCACCGTGGAAGCCAGCGCGTAGATCCACCACGGCAGGCGCCCGATCCGGCCTTCGAAGGAAAAGAGAAACCATTTCAGGTTCATTGTTCACCTCTTCGTCGCGCGTGTTGCGAACTGCGCGATATGTCTCCAAGTGTGCCGGGACCGGCAATTCGCGTGCATTGTTTGGTGAAGGTGGACGGCCTGCCGGATGCGCCTTTTGCGCTTCGCCCCGGCGTTGCTCATTGCGCCACCGGCGCATCCGGAACGTGACGCGGGGCCACGCGAACCTGCGTCAGCCGGCATTCACATGCATTGAATCATATCTGCAGCGATACGGATCGTCCGGTATGGATGACGGCCGCCGCCGAAACGAGGCGTTCAAGCGCGCCTGCTTGTTCTTGCCGTTGTGCCGGCAAGCGAATACATGTCGTTCGCCGGGTGCGGCGAAGAATTGGACGGAAAACCGCGCTGGCGATCGATGATTCCGTGAGTCGAACAACCAAGGCGGCGGCAGATCGCCTGCCGCCGCCCGATACATGACAACCCACGCAAGTACGTCGTGCCATCCGCGGTGATAGCGTGGATGGCGCACGACGCGCTGCCGTCAAACGGCTTCGCGCAACATCCCCGCGATTTCCGCTTCGTTCAGGTGCGGCGCGAACATCTCGATCAGCCGGTACGCATACGCGCGCAGGAACGCGCCCTTGCGCAGCCCGACCCGTGTCGTGCTCGCCTCGAACAGGTGCTGCGTATCGAGCGCGACGAGCCCCGTGTCACGCTGCGGATCGTAAGCCATCGCCGCGACGACGCCGATCCCCATTCCGAGCTCGACATAGGTCTTGATCACGTCCGCGTCGATCGCGGTCAGCACGACGTCGGGCACGGCACCCGCCGCCGTGAACGCCTGGTCGATGTGCGAGCGGCCCGTGAAGTCCTGGTCGTACGTGATGATCGGATACTCGGCGATTTCCTCGAGCGTGAGGTTCTCGCGGCCGACGAGCGGATGGCCCTTCGGCACGACGACCGTGTGGTGCCACGAATAGCACGGGAACGTGACGATGTCCGGATAGCGGTCGAGCGCCTCGGTCGAGATGCCGAGATCGGCCTCGCCGTTCAGGATCATCTGCGCGATCTGCTGCGGGCTGCCCTGGCGCAGCGCGAGATGCACTTTCGGGAACACGTCGGTGAACTGCCGGATCACCTTCGGCAGCGCGTAACGCGCCTGCGTGTGTGTCGTCGCGACGACGAGGTGGCCGCTGTCCTGATCCGCGAACTGGCGTGCAACGCGGCGCAGGTTCTCGGCGTCGAGCAGCATCCGCTCGATCAGCTGGTGCACGGCCTTGCCGGGCTCCGTGAGCCCCGTCAGCCGCTTGCCGCGCCGGATGAAGATGTCGACGCCCAGCTCATCCTCGAGATCCTTGATCTGCTTCGACACGCCCGACTGCGACGTGTACAGCACGTTCGCGACTTCCGTCAGGTTCATGTTCTGGCGCACCGCTTCGCGCACGAACCGCAATTGCTGAAAATTCATGGGTATGCCTCTTAGGCTGTCGTTGTTTGATTGTCGAATCGGAGCAATTTCCGCCCCCTGCCCTGCATTCTTGCGTTAACGCGCGGGAAACACCCTCACGGCGCGCGGCACGGCGGTCGCACCATCGCCGACCTGCAGCGACAGCGCACGCCACGCATCGCGATCGAGTTCCGCCTCGAGCGCCCCGCCCGCACGCGCCTCGAGTTCCACGCGCACCGACCCGCCGAGCGGAATCACGCGGCGCACGTCCACCGCGATGCCGTCGCGGTGCCCTTCGCCAATCGGCCACAGCTGCAGGTCGTGCGGGCGCACATAGGCATTCGCGGGGCCTGCGAAATCGGCATCGATCTCGATCGGCGCGGCCGCGCCCTCGGCGACGAAGCCACGCCCGGCGACGGTGCCCGGCAGCCGGTTGGCCGCGCCGAGGAACTCGTAGACGAACGCGCTCTGCGGATGATCGTAGACGTCCTGCGGGCTGCCGACCTGCTCGACATGGCCGCGGTTCAGCACGACGATGCGGTCCGCGACTTCCAGCGCCTCCTCCTGGTCGTGCGTGACGAAGATCGTCGAGATGTGCAGGTCGTCGTGCAGGCGACGCAGCCAGCCGCGCAACTCCTTGCGGACCTTCGCGTCGAGCGCGCCGAACGGCTCGTCGAGCAGCAGCACCTTCGGCTCGACCGCGAGTGCGCGAGCGAGCGCGATGCGCTGGCGCTGGCCGCCCGACAGCTCGGACGGATAGCGCTGCGCGAGCCAGTCGAGCTGCACGAGCTTCAGCAACTCGTGCACCTTGTCGCGGATCGCGCTTTCCGACGGTCGCTCGCGACGCGGCTTCACGCGCAGCCCGAACGCGACGTTCTCGAAGACCGTCATGTGGCGGAACAATGCGTAGTGCTGGAACACGAAACCGACCTGGCGATCCCGCGCGCCGACCGACGCGACGTCGAGCCCCTGCAGCACGACCTGGCCGGCGTCCGCGTGCTCGAGGCCGGCGATCACGCGCAGCAGCGTGGTCTTGCCGCAGCCGGACGGCCCCAGCAGCGCGACCAGCTCGCCGGGCGGGAAGTCGAGCGATACGTTGTCGAGCGCCGTGAAATCGCCGAAGCGCTTCTGAAGGTTACGGACGGTGATACCCATTCTGGTTGCCTCTTTACGATTTCGACGACACGGCGGCGACGGGGCCGGCATGTGCGGGAACGGTGTCGCGCGCGCCGGCCAGTTCGGCGGCGAGATGGCGCTCGGCGAGCAGCTTCAGCGCGAGCGTGACGAGCGCGAGCAGCGCCAGCACCGACGCCACCGCGAACGCCGCCGCGAAGTTGTATTCGTTGTACAGGATCTCGACGTGCAGCGGCATCGTGTCGGTCTGGCCGCGGATGTGGCCGGATACGACCGACACCGCGCCGAACTCGCCCATCGCGCGCGCATTGCACAGGATCACGCCGTACAGCAGCCCCCACTTCACGTTCGGCAGCGTCACGCGGCGGAAGATCTGCCAGCCGGATGCACCGAGCACGCGCGCGGCTTCTTCCTCGTCCGTGCCTTGTGCCTGCATCAGCGGAATCAGCTCGCGCGCAACGAACGGGAACGTGACGAAGATCGTCGCGAGCACGATGCCCGGCACCGCGAAGATGATCTGCACGTCGTGATCCTGCAGCCATGGCCCGAGCCAGCCCTGCGCGCCGAACAGCAGCACGTACACGAGACCCGAGATCACCGGCGACACCGAGAACGGCAGGTCGATCAGCGTCGTCAGCAGCGCCTTGCCGCGGAATTCGAATTTCGCGATCGCCCACGATGCGCACACGCCGAACACGAGGTTCAGCGGCACGGCGATCGCAGCGACGGTCAGCGTCAGCTTGATCGCCGACCACGCGTCGGGGTCGGCCAGCGATTCGAGATAGAAGCCGACGCCCTTTCTCAGCGCCTCGACGAACACCGCGGCGAGCGGCACGACGAGGAAGAACGCGAGGAACGCCAGCGCGATGCCCGTGAGCAGCCAGCGCACGACGCGCGACTCGCTGACGGGGTCGAGCCGCTTCGCGGCGCGCCCTTGCGCGGCCGACGACGGAGTTTTCAGCACGATGGCCTCCTGGCTCATTGCTGGCCTCCTGCCGCAACGGCGGTGACGGTGACGGTGGCGGGCGCGGGGCCGCTTGCGCCCTTGCTCGTCCTGCGCTGCAGATACCACTGCAGCGTGTTGATCAGCAGCAGCATCAGGAACGACACGACGAGCATCACGACCGCGAGCGCGGTCGCGCCCGCGTAGTCGTACTGCTCGAGCTTCGTGATGATCAGCAGCGACGTGATCTCGGATTTCATCGGCACGTTGCCGGCGATGAAGATCACCGACCCGTATTCCCCGAGCGCGCGCGCGAACGCGAGTGCGAACCCGGTGAGGAGCGCCGGCAGCACGGCCGGCAGCACGACGCGGCGGAACGTCAGCCAGCGCGACGCGCCGAGGCACGCGGCGGCCTCTTCCTGCTCGCGCTCGAAATCCTCGAGCACCGGCTGCACCGTGCGCACGACGAACGGCAGCCCGATGAAGGTCAGCGCGACCAGCACGCCGGCCGGCGTGAACGCGATCTTGATGCCGAGCGGCGCGAGATACTGGCCGACCCAGCCGTTGGTCGCGTAAACGGCCGCGAGCGAAATGCCGGCGACCGACGTCGGCAGCGCGAACGGCAGGTCGACGATCGCATCGACGAGGCGCTTGAACGGGAACGTGTAGCGCACGAGCACCCACGCGACGAGAAAGCCGAACACGGCGTTGATCAGCGCGCCGCCGAGCGCGGAAGAGAACGTCAGCCGGTACGACGCGAGCACGCGCGGCGACGTGACGGCGGTGACGAACTGGTCCCACGACAGCGTCGCGGTCTTCAGGAACGTGGCGGCGAGCGGTATCAGCACCACGAGGCTCAAATAGGCCACCGTGATGCCTAGCGTCACGCCGAAACCGGGCAGCGCGCTCGGCTTGCGAAAGGTGTACGTCGTCATCGGATGCTCTTGCTGGGTCGATGCTGCTCATGGGTCCGACGCAAACGCCGGCGCAGTGAATCGCGCCGGCGGACCGTCGGGGATGCGGCGCGCTATCGTGGCGCGCCGCTGTCGTTATGGCGTTACTGCGGCTTGTAGATCGAATCGAACACGCCGCCGTCCGCGAAATGCGTCTTCTGCGCATTCGTCCAGCCGCCGAAGGTATCGTCGACCGTGTACAGCTTCAGCTTCGGGAACTGCTTCGTCAGCTCCGCCGGCACATTCTTCGAACGCGGCCGGTAGTAGTTGCGCGCCGCGATCTCCTGGCCCTGCGGGCTGTACAGGAAGTTCAGGTATGCATCGGCCAGCTTGCGCGTGCCCTTCTTGTCGACCACCTTGTCGACCACCGCGACGGGCGGCTCGGCCAGGATGCTCACCGACGGCACGACGATCTCGAACTTGTCGGTACCGAACTCCTTGACCGACAGGAATGCCTCGTTTTCCCATGCGATCAGCACGTCGCCGATCCCGCGCTGCACGAAGCTCGTGGTCGCGCCGCGCGCGCCCGAATCGAGCACGCCCGCGTTCTTGTACAGCTTCGTGACGAATTCCTTCGCCGTCTGCTCGTTGCCGCCCGGCTTGTGCACCGCGTATGCCCATGCGGCCAGGTAGTTCCAGCGCGCGCCGCCCGACGTCTTCGGATTCGGCGTGACGATCGAGATGCCCGGCTTGGTCAGGTCGTCCCAGTCCTTGATCCCCTTCGGATTGCCCTTGCGCACCAGGAACACGATCGTCGAGGTGTACGGCGACGCGTTGTCGGGCAGCCGCTTCTGCCAGTCCTTGCTGACGAGGCCCTTGTTCGCGAGCGCGTCGATGTCGTACGCCAGCGCCAGCGTCACGACGTCGGCCTGGAGGCCGTCGAGCACCGAGCGCGCCTGCGCGCCCGAGCCGCCATGCGACTGCTTGAAGTTGACGGTCTCGCCCGTCTTCGCCTTCCACTCCTTGCCGAACGCCTGGTTGAAGTCCTGATACAGCTCGCGCGTCGGGTCGTACGACACGTTCAGGAAGGTCGTATCGGCCTGCGCGTGCGTCGCGACGCCCAGCGCCGCCGCCGCGCCCAGCGCGAGTGTTGCGATCAGGCGGCCCACCCCGCCCACCAGCCCCGTGTTGCGCTTGCCCATCCTTGGTTCTCCAGTGTTGTCGGTATTGCGATGTCGGGCCAGTCTAACGAACGGGTTACATGATTAAAAATAATCGTTCCTCATTTTTTAATACTCAAAAGTGCTAACGCAGGCTGGATGGACGGTTGCGGCAGATGAACCGGCGTCCGGGCGTCGCGAAATCGCGCCGGAACCGGCGCGATCGCGTCGAACCTCAAGTAACACTTGAAATTCGCGAACTACTGTATAAAAATACAGCTCACTGTCTATCCATACAGTTGAGCCATGACCAAACTCACCGCCCGTCAGCAGCAAGTGTTCGACTTGATCCGTCGCGCGATCGAGCGCTCCGGATTCCCGCCCACCCGTGCCGAGATCGCGGCCGAACTGGGCTTCAGCTCGCCGAATGCGGCCGAGGAGCACCTGCGCGCGCTGGCGCGCAAGGGTGTGATCGAGCTGGCCGCCGGCGCATCGCGCGGCATCCGCCTGCTCGGCATCGACGATGCCCCGCACCAGTTCACGCTGCCGCACGCCGGCCTGATGCAGCTGTCGCTGCCGCTCGTCGGCCGCGTCGCGGCCGGTAGCCCGATCCTTGCGCAGGAGCACATCTCGCAGCATTACGCGTGCGATCCCGCGCTGTTCTCCAGCAAGCCCGATTACCTGCTGAAAGTGCGCGGCCTGTCGATGCGCGACGCCGGCATCCTCGACGGCGATCTCCTCGCCGTGCAGAAGCGCACGGAAGCGAAGGACGGCCAGATCATCGTTGCGCGTCTCGGCGACGACGTTACGGTCAAGCGCCTGATGCGCCGGCCTGGCGGTCTCGAGCTGATCGCGGAGAACCCGGATTACGAAAACATCTTCGTCAAGGCCGGCAGCGCGGAATTCGCGCTGGAAGGCATCGCCGTCGGGCTGATTCGCTCGGGCGAACTCTGACATTCCGTCTCGCTCAGGAGAACATCATGGAACGCCTTTCCCGTCTGCTGCCTTTCCGTCAATTCGGTCGCCTGCGTCACCTGCGCGGCCGCACGCCCTGCGCACCGCTGTCCGCGGCGGCGCCCGTGCAAGAAGAAGTCGCAGTCGAACGGCAGGCGTCCCTGCTGCCGTCGGCGCTTCCCGCTTTCGCGCGGGTATCGCTGAACGCCGGCCTGAATCACGCCGAACCCGCGCGCCGCGCGCCGGTGCGCGTCTATCACGGCCGTTCGCGCCTGATCATGGTCGGCACGATCGATGCCGTGTGCCGGATGATCGATCGCTGCATCGCGGAGGAACGATCGGCCACGCCAGGCGGTCTCTGATTGCGGAATATCCCCGCACCGGAGGCAACGTGACCGGATCTTCGGGCCGCGCATGGCGGCTCAAGCCCCTGCTGATCGTCGTGCTGGCCGTCGCCATCATTGCGGCGATCGGCTATGGCTACGCGTCGCCATACGTCGCGCTCGGTCGCCTGAAATCGGCGATCGATGCGCGCGATGCGCAGGCCATCAGTGAGTATGTCGATTTCCCGTCGCTGCGCATCAGCCTGAAGCAGCAGGTCACGGAAGAGTTGATGCGCCGGATCGACGCGGTGAAGAAGAACAATCCGTTCGCGGTGATCGGTGCGCTGATCGGGTCGGCACTGATCGGCCCCCTGGTCGATGCGTACGCAACCCCGGAGGGCGTGGCCGCGCTGATGAGCGGATTGCCGCCGCGTGGCAATCCGGGTGAGCGTCCACCTGAATGGTCGAATTTACCGCCAGGCAGCAATGCGCCGGGCAACACGCCGGCCGCCCCCGCAGCCAATCCGGCTCCGGCGAGCGCAACCGCTCCGGGCAGCGACGCGGCCACCACGGCAGCGCCATCGCAATCACCCGCCGCTGCCGCACCGGCAAGCCCGGTCGACGCAACGCATGCGCCGCACCAGCAGCAAACCAGCGCCGGCTACCGGAATATCGATGAATTCGTCGTGACCTACCAGCGCAGTGCCGACGGCACGCGCTATGCGGCAATATTCCACCGCTTCGGCCTGTTCTCGTGGAAGTTGTCCGCGATCGACCTGCACGCTTGACAGGTCTTGAGTGGCCGCGGTCAGCGGCCGCGCCACGAATATGGCACGACGCCTGACCGGCGCGATTCGCCGGTCAGGCAGTCATCGAATCATTGGATTATTTGCCGTTCGCCGTGGCCGCTTCACGCTCACGCGCGATTTCGGCCTTCTGCTCCTGCGCCGACGAACACGCAACCAGAATGCTGCAGTTCACGCGGTCGAGCAGTTGCGTGTTGCCCGACCCCATCCACCATCTCGATAAGCCGCTACGGCACCGATGGCCGACAACGACGAGGTCGACCTTCAGTTCCGCCGCGAGATTCGCGATTTCGTCGATCGGATAGCCGAACGCGAAATGGCCTTCGGCCTGCACGCCGCGCTCGCGCAGCCAGTTCACCCCTTCCTGCAGGATTTCGCGCGCGGTTTCCTCGAACCGGCCGCACGCGACGTCGGTCAGCAAGCCTGCGCTCTGTGCAATGCTCGAGCGCATATCGACAACCGACAGCAAATGCGTCTCGGCCTTCAGATCCATCGCGAGGTTGGCGCCGCAGCGCAGGGCCTTGCGTCCTTCGAGCGTGCCGTCGTAACACAACAGAATCTTGTTGTAGCTAGCCATGAAGCCTCCCTATCGCAACAACGAGCCTACGCATTCATCATGGTGCGCCGCAATTCAGGATGCAAGGGATGGAAAACGCTGATTCGCCCCGCTCGGCTCGTGCGCGATGATGCAGTGCACGATCGGTGCGTACATGCATCGCACCGTGCAGGCATGCCCGGAAGAGACGCAACCAATGCACTAGAATGGCTCGTTCGTACTCCAGCAGGCCAACAGGCGCCGGCGTCGTGCGCTTCGGCCATGCCCGTGCGACACGCAATCGTCCGATCGGTTCGCCAACCGGCCACCCATCCGGCGGCGGAATGCGTCCGCGCCCGCTTACAACGACAACCAACCCATGTCCGATGTACCGATCGATTTCCGGAACGTCGAAAAGCGCTATGGCGACAAGCTCGTCGTGAACGGCCTGTCCTTCACCGTACAGGCCGGCGAGTGCTACGGCCTGCTCGGGCCGAACGGCGCCGGCAAGACCACCACGCTGAAAATGCTGCTCGGCCTCACGCATCCCGATGCAGGCACCATTTCGCTCTGCGGCGAACCGGTTCCATCGCGTGCACGGCATGCGCGCCAGCGTGTCGGGGTCGTCCCGCAGTTCGACAATCTCGACCCCGACTTCACCGTGCGCGAGAACCTGCTCGTGTTCAGCCGCTATTTCGGTATGTCGGCGCAGGCTGCGCACGCGCTCGTGAAGCCGCTGCTCGAATTCGCGAAGCTCGAGAACAAGGCCAATGCGAAGGTAGGCGAGTTGTCGGGCGGCATGAAGCGCCGCCTGACGCTCGCCCGTGCGCTCGTCAACGATCCCGATGTGCTGGTGCTCGACGAGCCGACGACAGGCCTCGACCCGCAGGCGCGTCACCTCATGTGGGAACGGCTGCGCTCGCTGCTCGCACGCGGCAAGACGATCCTGATCACCACGCACTTCATGGAAGAAGCCGAGCGTCTGTGCGACCGCCTGTGCGTGATCGAGGAAGGCCGCAAGATCGCCGAAGGTGCGCCGCACGCACTGATCGAATCGGAGATCGGCTGCGACGTGATCGAGATCTACGGGCCCGATCCAGCCACGCTGCGCGACGAGCTGTCGGCGTTCGCGAAGCGCACCGAGATCAGCGGCGAAACGCTGTTCTGCTACGTGAACGACCCGGAACCGCTCAGTGCGCGGCTCAAGGGCCGCACGGGGTTGCGCTATCTGCATCGCCCGGCCAATCTTGAAGATGTGTTCCTGCGGCTCACGGGCCGCGAAATGCAGGACTGATCGATCATGGATGTCCGCAACTATTCCGCCGCCGCACCGTCGGCCCCCCCGCGCGTGTCACGTTTCGCGATCGCGATGCCCGCGAACGCGACCAACTGGATCGCTGTCTGGCGGCGCAACTATCTCGTCTGGCGCAAGCTCGCGCTCGCGTCGATGTTCGGCAATCTCGCCGATCCGATGATCTATCTGTTCGGGTTGGGGTTCGGGCTCGGCCTGATGCTCGGCCACGTCGACGGCGTGTCGTATATCGCGTTCCTCGCGGCCGGCACGGTCGGGTCGAGCGTGATGATGTCCGCGAGCTTCGAGTCGATGTATTCGGGATTCTCGCGGATGCACGTGCAACGCACGTGGGAAGCAATCATGCATACGCCGCTCGCGCTCGGCGACATCGTGCTCGGCGAGATCGTCTGGGGGGCCAGCAAGGCGATGCTGTCGGGGGCCGCGATCATGCTCGTCGCGGGGGCGCTCGGCTATGCGCGGTTTCCGTCGATGCTCGCGGCGCTGCCCGTGATCGCGCTCGCGGGCCTCGCGTTTGCAAGCATCGCGATGATCGTCACGGCGCTCGCGCCGTCCTACGATTTCTTCATGTTTTATCAGACGCTCGTGCTGACGCCGATGCTGCTGCTGTCGGGCGTGTTCTTCCCGAGCTCGCAGTTGCCGCCGATCGCGCGGCATGCGGCGCAGGCGCTGCCGCTCGCGAATGCCGTCGAGTTGATTCGGCCCGCGATGCTCGGCCGGCCGGCGACCGACGTCGCGCTGCATGTCGCGGTGCTCGCAGGTTACGCGGTCGGCGGATTCCTGCTGTCCGCATGGCTGTTCCGGCGGCGGATGATGCGCTGACGGCCGGCGCACCCGGCGCCGGCTTCATGCGACGACGTTACTCGTCGTCGTCGCTCCACGGGATCTCGACGTCGGTCAGGAACGCGACGGTCGCGAGCGGGCCACCTTCCTGGCGGCCCAGCTTGCCGTCCGCGCGATGCCATTCGACGCGGAACTGCGTGCCCGGATCATCGGCAAGCAGATACACCGAGCGCAGCTCTTCCTTGTCAGCTTCGTCCACCGGGCCATCGAACGACACCAGCATCTTCTGCGGCCACAGGCCGTTGACCGGATCGTAAATGCGATCGCCCTGCGGAATGTCGATGCTGGCTTCGACGCCGATCGTTGCGGAGGCCTCGATGATCATCATGCCGAGTGCGCTCAGCACGGCAGTCGCCCGCGCGGAATTGGCCTGGCGGATCGCGAGATCGCCGCGCGTCAGCGCCTTTTCGAGTCGAGGATGGATCTTCGGTTGGGTCATGCGTTTTCCTGTTTGCTTCTTGTAAATGGCCCCGCACGCGTGAAACGGCGGCGCCGGATGAATACGACGATTGCGCCCGATTGGCGCGCCGCTTGCGCGCGTCAGAACCCGAGCGCAACCGCGAGCAGGCCGCTTGCGATCCCGAACACGACGACGAGGATCGCGACGATGGCCAGCATGTAAGGCTTGAACGAACGCGCGAGCATCGCGAGCGACGGCACGCTGATCGGCGGCAGCGTCATCAGCAGCGCGGCGGCCGGGCCGACGCCCATGCCGAGCGACAGCATCGCCTGGATGATCGGCACCTCGCCGGCCGTCGGGATCACGAACAGCATGCCCGCGACCGCGAATGCGACGATCCAGCCGAGATGATTGCCGATGTCCGGGCCGATATGCGGGAACAGCCACGCACGCGCGGCGCCGAGCAGCAGCACGAGCACGATGTATTCGGGCACGAGCCGCACGGCCATGCGCGCAAGCAGCTTCATCCAGCGGACGAACGGATTGCCGGCCGCGGCCTGCTCGGCCGCCAGCGCGGCGAGCTGTGCATCGTCGATGCTGCGGTCTTCAGGGCGTGCGATGCGGTTCAGCAGATAGCCGATCCCGAACACCATCGCGATGCCGAGCACCAGGCGCAGCGCACTCCAGTGCCAGCCGAGCACGAAGCCCATGAACACCAGCGCCGCCGGGTTCAGCACCGTGTTGCCGAGCCAGAACGCGACCGCGCCGCCCGGCGATGCATGGCGCGCACGCAGCCCCGCGACGACCGGCGCCGCGCAGCACGTGCACATCATGCCGGGCAGCGACAGCAGGCCGCCCGCGGCGACGCTGCCGAAACCGGTGCGGCCGAGCACGCGCGCAACCCAGTGCGCGGGCAGCAGCGCCTGCACGGCCGAACCGAGCAGCAGGCCCAGCACCATCGCCTGCCAGATCGCCTTGCCGTACGCCCACGCGTAATCGAGCGCGGCCTTCAGCGACGGCTCGGGAGCGGCCGCCGACGTGCCCATCAGGATCGACTGGCCGATCGAATGATGCTCGGCGGCAACGAACGCCTTGTTGTAGTACGGGAACCATTTCACATAGAACAGGCCCGCGACCGCGATCAGCAGGAAGGTCATCCAGCCGAGGGTCGGACTGGGTTGGGTACGTGTGGTCGTCATCGTGTGGTCGTCGATTGGTCTTGGTCGGATTCGGATGTCGCGCCCGCGGCAAGCGCGGCCGATGCGGGCAGCCCGGCCTGCGCGAGTGCGGCCAGCAGCGCACGCGCCTGATCGCGCCCGTCGGTGGCGTTGGGCCGGAACGTGAACGTCAGCGCCCGGTTCGGCTTGTTGTACGTCGCGCGATAGGTGCGCGCATAGGCGGGATCGTAATGCTTGTCGATCAGCTCGGTGAACAGCTCCGCCCGCGCGTCCGCATCGATCAGCGCCTTCCAGCGTGTTACCTGTTCGCGGCTATGCAGGCCGATCAGCCGATCGAGCTGCGCCTTGAAGGTGTCCGGTTCGTCGAACAGGTGCGCATAATCGTCGAGGAGGAATGCGATGCGCTCGTCGTGCGCCGCGTCGACATGCACCCACGGCCCTGCGTGAAACGCTTCGATCAACGCGATCGGCAACTGCACGAGCCCGATCCTGCGGCTTTCCGATTCGACGAACACCGGCCATTCGGGGTCGAAACGCCCGAGTGTTTCGACGAGCCCGGAGTCGAACCCCTTCTGCGCCGGCTGCGGCTTGCCCGGAAGCGCGCCGAGCAGCGAGCCGCGATGGCACGCAAGCGCCTCGAGGTCGAGCGTCTGCGCGCCGACGTCGCGCAATGCGTTCAGCAGGCGCGTCTTGCCGCAGCCCGTATGGCCGACGAGCGCGATGTAGCGAAAGCGCGTCGGCAGCGAGTCGAGCGTCGCGCACACCGACTGGCGGTACGACTTGTAGCCGCCGTCGAGCTGGCGCGCTTTCCAGCCGATCAGGTTGAACCAGGTCGTCATCGAGCCCGAGCGCTTGCCACCGCGCCAGCAGTAGATCAGCGGCCGCCAGTTGCGCGGCCGGTCGGCGAACGTCGTATCCAGATGCCGTGCGATGTTGCGCGCGACGATCGCCGCGCCGACCCGGGTCGCCTCGTATGGCGACACCTGCCGGTACATCGTGCCGATGAGCACGCGCTCCTCATTGCTGAGTACGGGCGCGTTCAGCGCGCCAGGGATATGATCCTCGGCGAACTCGAGCGGCGTGCGCACGTCGATGATCTCGTCGAACTCACCGGCGTGATCGAGGGTGACAAGCAGGTTCTTCAATTTGGCGTCGAACAGGGGCGATGCGGCTCGATGAGTCGCATGGGCGCGGAAGGCGGATTGACGATTATCTCACGGGCCGGCGTCTCGGGCCGCGCGCGGCGGTCGGCGGCGCCGAGGCGGCCTGCATCGCATCGATCAGATGGTCGCGGAACGCACGAACCGACGCGGGTAGATCGCGCCCCGCCATCGTCTGCACCTGGATGCTGCGCTCGCGCAGCTGCGGGTTCGTCACGGGCACGACGACGAAGCCGTCCGCGGCGCAGCGATCGCGCACCGACAGCAGCCCCGTAAACATCACCGCGCCCGTGCGCCGTGCGTAGCCGTACATCGCCGCCGTGTTGTTGCTCGTCAGTTCGGGCTCGAGCAGCAGCCCGTCGAGCGCGCACGCGATGTCGATCAGTTGGCGCACCGTCGTGCCGGCCTCGGGCAGCACGTGCGGATGACGCGCGACCTCGGCGAGCGACACCGCTTCCCGCGTCGCGAGCGGATGGTCGTGCCGCACCAGCGCGAAGATCGGCGCGCGCTCGGTGTGCTCGACACGCACGCCCTTCTCCGGCGCGAGGCTGAAGCTCAGCGCGATGTCCACGTCGCCGTCGCGCACTCGCCGCGTCGCGTCCGCCGGCGACACCACCCACACGGAGAAATCGACGCCCGGATGGCGCGCCTTGAAACTGGCGAGCGTGCCGGGCAGGAAATCGATCGCGAACCCTTCCGAGCACGCGATCTTCAGCAGGCTGCCGTGCAGCGCATCGAGCCCGCCGATGTCCTTCATCACGTGCTCGGCCTCGAGCAGGCTGCGCTGCGCGAACGCCAGGAGCCGCTCGCCGGCCTCCGACAGCGCCATCCCGCGCGGCCGGCGCTCGAACAGCGGTGCGCCAAGCTCGCTCTCCAGTTTCGCGATCTGGCGGCTGATCGCCGATACGGCCACGTGCAGCCGCGCGGACGCGTCACTGATCGAGCCGGTGCGCGCCACTTCGACGAAATACCGCAACGCCAGGCCATGCAGGAAAGCCGCCATCGTTCTGTCTCCGCCCGGCTGCCGGCCGCGCTGCCTTGCCTTTTCGGCAAAGAAAGGTTCGAAATTCGATCATTGTGACAAAAAAAACGGCTTTCTAGAATCGATCGCACCTCACGCTGCAGGCACGATCCGGCGCGTGCAGCGAACCCGACCGAGGAGCACGACTTGAGCCGTACCGCCGCCATCCAGCACGCGCTGAACCAGTTCGAATCCGGTGCGTTCTTCACGACCCTGAGCCGCCGCGTCGGCCTGCGCACCGAAAGTCAGGAAAGCGGCAACGATGCCGCGCTGCGCGCGTACCTGACCGACGAGATCGCCCCCGAAGCCGCGCGCCTCGGCTTCACGTCGCGGATCGTCGACAACCCCGTCGACGGCGGCGGCCCGTTTCTGCTCGCATCGCGCCACGAAGACGACGCACTGCCGACCGTGCTGATCTACGGCCACGGCGACGTCGTGCGCGGCTACGATGCGCAATGGCGCGCACCGCTGTCGCCGTGGACGCTGACGGCCGACGGCGACCGCTGGTACGGCCGCGGCAGCGCCGACAACAAGGGCCAGCACACCATCAACCTGGCCGCGCTGGCGAGCGTGCTCGACGCGCGCGGCGGCCAGCTCGGCTTCAACGCGAAGCTGCTGATCGAGATGGGCGAGGAAACGGGTTCGCCGGGCCTCGACGCGCTGTGCCGCCAGGAGCGCCGCGCGCTCGCAGCCGACGTGCTGATCGCGTCCGACGGCCCGCGCATCGCCGCCGCGCGCCCAACGGTTTTCCTCGGTTCGCGCGGCTCGGTCAATTTCAAGCTGAGCCTGCGCGCCCGCGACGGCGCGCATCACTCCGGCAACTGGGGCGGGCTGCTGCGCAATCCGGCGATCGTGCTCGCCCATGCGCTCGCGAGCCTCGTCGACGCGCGCGGTGCGATTCGCGTCGCGGGGCTGCGTCCGCCGCCGATCCCCGCCGCCGTGCGCGATGCGCTCGCTGATCTCTCCGTTGGCGGCGGCCCCGGCGACCCGGCGCTCGACGCCGACTGGGGCGAGCCCGGCCTCACCGCGGCCGAGCGCGTATTCGGCTGGAACACGTTCGAGATCCTCGCGTTCAAGGCCGGCAACCCCGAGCACCCCGTCAATGCGATCCCGCCCGCCGCGTATGCGCACTGCCAGTTGCGCTTCGTCGTCGGCACCGACTGGGAAGCGCTGCATGCGCATCTGCGCACGCACCTCGATGCGCACGGCTTCGCCGACATCGAGATCGACGTCGAACGCGGCGCCCCGGCGACGCGCGTGCCGCCGGACGATCCGTGGGTCCGCTGGGCCGTCGCATCGCTGGCGCGGACCACCGGCAAGAAGCCCGCGATCCTGCCGAATCTCGGCGGCACGCTGCCGAACGAAGTGTTCGCCGACACGCTCGGGCTGCCGACGTTGTGGGTGCCGCACTCGTACCCGGCGTGCTCGCAGCATGCACCCGACGAGCACCTGCTCGCGAGCGTCGTCAGCGAGGGGCTGCAGATGATGGCCGGCCTCTTCTGGGATCTCGGCGACGACGCGCCGACCGTTCGCCGCGCGGCGCCCGCCGCGACCGGCGCCGCCCTGTAACGCGCTTCGCCCCTTTCACGGGACCTGCTCACACGATGAACACGACCACCCTGACCTCGCAGGAAGCCGCCCGCCCCAGCGCCGCGAAGATCCGGCGCATCATCTTCGCGGCGTCGATCGGCAACGCACTCGAATGGTTCGACCTGATCGTCTACGGCTTCTTCGCGGTGACGATCGCCAAGCTGTTCTTCCCCGCGACGAGCGAAGCGACGTCGCTGATGCTCACGCTCGGCACGTTCGGGCTGTCCTACCTGATCCGGCCGATCGGCGGCTTCGTGCTCGGCGCGTACGCGGATCGCGCGGGCCGCAAGGCGTCGCTGCTGCTGTCGATCGCGATGATGATGGCCGGCACGCTGCTGATCGCGCTGATGCCGACCTACGCGGCGATCGGCATATTCGCGCCGCTCGGGATCATGCTGTCGCGGCTGATGCAGGGCTTTTCCGCGGGCGGCGAATTCGCGAGCTCGACCGCGTTCCTCGTCGAGCACGCACCGCAGCGGCGCGGTTTCATGTCGAGCTGGCAGTTCGCGAGCCAGGGCCTCGCGACGCTGCTCGCATCGGGCTTCGGCGCCCTGCTGACATCCACGCTGACGACCGCGCAACTCGAAAGCTGGGGCTGGCGCGTGCCGTTCCTGTTCGGGCTCGCGATCGGCCCGGTCGGGCTGTACATCCGCCGCTACGTCGACGAAGGCGTCGAGTTCAAGACGCAGGCACGCTCGGAAGCGCCCGTGCGCGAGTTGTTCGCGGATCAGAAGTTGCGGCTTTTGCTATCGGTCGGCGCGCTCGTGATTTCGACGGCGATCAACTACATGGTGCTGTACATGCCGACCTATGCGATCAAGCAGCTCGGGCTGCCCGCGTCGACGGGCTTCGCGGCGACGCTCGCGACCGGCTTCGTGCTCACGCTCGTCACGCCGGTCGTCGGCCACCTGTCCGATCGTACCGGGCGGATCCGCATGATGGCGGTTGCGGCAATCCTGATGCTCGTCACCGTGTACCCGACATTCGCGTGGCTCACGCGTCACGCATCGTTCGCGACGATGCTCGCCGCCCTGGTCTGGATCGGTGCGCTGAAGGCGATGTACTGCGGTGCGCTGCCGGCGCTGATGGCCGAGCTGTTCCCGTCGCAGACGCGCGCAACGGGGCTCGCGGTCAGCTACAACACGGGCGTCACGCTGTTCGGCGGCTTCGCGCCGTTCGTCATCACCTGGCTGATCAGCGCGACCGGCAACCGGCTGTCGCCGGCGCTCTATCTGATGGGCTGCGCGCTGCTGAGCCTCGCCGCGCTGTTCGTCGCGCGCACACGGCTCAAGATGCGATAACGGACGAAACGACGCGCAGCGATGCGTCGCCGGTGCGGCCCGTCGCGGCATGGCTGCCGCACGGACCGCGCACCGCCTGGTTCAGGTCAAGGCGCCGGGTTCGGTTGCAATTCATGCAGCGCGTCGATCTCGGCGAGGATTTCGTCGGACAGCTTCACGTCGATGCTGCCGATGTTCTCCTTCAACTGCTCGAGCGACGTCGCCCCGACCAGGTTGCTGCGCGTGAACGGCCGGCTGTTGACGAACGCCAGCGCGAGCTGCGCGGGCGACAGCCCGTGACGCCGTGCGAGCGCGACATAGCGCGACGTCGCCTCGACGGCCTGCGGCTTGCTGTACCGCTGGAAGCGTTCGAACAGCGTGATGCGTGCGCCGGCCGGACGCGCGCCGTTTTCGTACTTGCCGGACAGCCAGCCGAACGCGAGCGGCGAATAGGCGAGCAGGCCGACGCCGTCGCGATGCGTGAATTCCGACAGGCCGTTTTCGAACGTGCGGTTCAGCAGGCTGTACGGATTCTGGATGCTCGCGATGCGCGGCAGCCCGAGCTTCTCGGCCGCGCGCAGGAACTGCGCGACGCCCCACGGCGTTTCGTTCGACACGCCGATCGCGCGCACCTTGCCGGCCTTCACGAATTCCGCGAGCACGCCGAGGGTCTCCTCGATCGGCACCGTATAGGCGTCGTCGACCCACGGATAGGCAGGACGGCCGAACGTCGTCGTGCTGCGGTCGGGCCAGTGCAACTGGTAGAGATCGACGTAGTCGGTCTGCAGGCGCTTGAGGCTGCCGTCGAGCGCTTCGGTCAGGTTCTTGCGGTCGAACTGGTTGCCTTCGCCGCGAATATGGCGCGGATTGTGCGGCTGCCGTGCCGGCCCAGCGATTTTCGTCGCGAGCACGATGCGCTCGCGCTGCGCGCGATGCTGTGCGAGCCAGGTGCCGATGTACGCCTCGGTGCGCCCCTGCGTATCGGGTTTCGGCGGCACCGGATACATTTCCGCGGCATCGATCAGCGTTACGCCCTGCCCGATCGCGTAGTCGATCTGCTCGTGCGCATCGCGCTCCGAATTCTGCTCGCCCCACGTCATCGTGCCCAGGCCGATCAGGCTGACCTCGATGCCCGAATCGCCAAGTGTGCGGTATTCCATGCTGTTCCTGTCGCGTCGGTGGAAAGCAGGAACGCTATCACATTGCAGCGACTGCTTCAGACAGGCGCCGCATACGCCTACAGACGGCCTTCGGCACCGGCGTGGAGGTTCGCGCGCCGGCCCGAACGACGGTGTTGCCGCCCGCCGTTACTGCGGCCGCTGGATGAAGCAGGTCGCCGACGCATGCGCGACGATCTTGTCGTCCGCGGTCTTCAGCGTGCCCTCCGCGACGCCCAGCGAACGCGACAGGTGAATCACGCGCCCTTCCGCAACCAGGTCGACGTCGCGCGGCACGGGCCGCAGCATCTTCACATGCAGATCGACCGTGCCGTAGCCGACACCCGCATCCAGCATCGAATGCACCGCGCACCCCGTGACCGAATCGAGCACCGTCGCGGCGAACCCGCCATGGACGCCGCCAAGCGGATTCAGGTGCCGGCCGTCCGCCCGCGCCGAAAACCTCACATAACCGAGCTCGACGTCGAGCGGACGCATCGGGATCGTCTCGGAAATCGACGCGAGCGGCGCATCGCCCGACACCGCTGCGCGCAGCAGATCGAGACCGGACAGGGAAAGCGGGTTCATCGGGTTGTCTCCGGGTTGAAAGCGCGTCGCCGCGCGAGTAAGTTCTAAATTGGAACTCATTATTGACAGCGACGGCGGCCGTTGTCAACGTGGCCGGGCCCGTTACAACCGAAGGCGGGTTCTATAATCGAACCCGCTATTTTGCTGAACCGCCGCAAGAGACTCGACGATGAAATGGGATGACATCGGCACGCTGAACTGTTCGGTCGCGCGTACGCTCGCCGTGCTCGGCGACCGCTGGACCATGCTGATCCTCCGCAACGCGTTCCTCGGCTGCCGCCGCTTCGACGCGTTCCAGACCCAGCTTGGCCTCACGCGCCATGTGCTGGCCGAGCGGCTCGCGCGGCTCGTTGACGAAGGCGTGCTGGTCAAGCGCGCGTATCAGGATCGGCCGCCGCGTTTCGAATATCGGCTGACGGACAAGGGCCTCGACCTCTACCCGACCCTGCTCGCGCTGACGGCGTGGGGCGACCGCTGGAAAGACGACGGCCAGGGGCCGCCGGTGCAGTTGCGCCACCGCACCTGCGGCCATCTGATGCATGCGGTCACCGTATGCTCGGCGTGCGGCGAACCGCTCGACGCACACGACGTGCAGCCGGAGCGTGGCCCAGGGTGGATCGCAGACGAGGCAGCCGGGGCGCCCGCGGCCGAGGATTGACGCAGCGTCGGGCACACTTGAATGAACGCGCGACGCGCACGGATCGTTAGTCGCGCTCGCGCTGCTGTCGCGGGCCGCACCGAGCCCGCCCGGCTGCACTCCTGCATGGCTTGCATGCCGCAATTCCGCCACCGCCGCACGCGCAATCGCATGCTGCTTTCGATCACATCCGCTGATTGAACTGATCACGCACTCGGATACCGCACAACGCAACTTTGCGTCACCGCCTCTGCCATCGCCGGTCATCGCGATGAGTCACCCCGTCTCATCCGCACGTGACCGGGCCGCCACGTCTGCGTTACACTCACGGCCCGCTGTCTCGAAATTGTTCGCTGTCCAAGATGTTGTCGCGCAATCGCCTCGCCGCTGCCTGTCTCGCCGCCTCCCTGCTCGCCACTCCGTTCTCCGCCTTCGGCAAGACGCAAAGCGAATCGCTGCTCCAGCAGGCGATCGATCTCGTGTCACGTTGGCTGCCGGCCCCCACTCACGAAGCGCCCGCGACACAGGTCGTCGAATCGGCGTTTTCGCCCGACGGCGGTGCCGAAGCGCTCGTGCTGAAAGCAATCGGCGCCGCGCGCAGCTCGATCCGTGTCGCCGCCTATTCGTTCACGTCGCCGCCTGTCACACGCGCACTGCTCGCCGCCAGGCGACGCGGCGTGAATATCGCGGTGGTGGTCGACGACAAGGGCAATCGCGCAAAGAGCAGCAAGCAGGCGTTGAACCTCCTCGTCAACGCAGGTATCCCGACGCGCACGATCGACGCCTACGCGATCCATCACGACAAGTACCTCGTGATCGACGCCGAGCACGTCGAAACGGGTTCGTTCAACTACAGCGCGTCGGCGGCCAGCCGCAATTCCGAGAACGTCGTCGTGGTGTGGAACAACCCGCAACTCGCGTCGCGTTATCTCACGCACTGGCAAAGCCGCTTCGACCAGGGCACGCCGTACCGCTCCAGCTACTGAGGCAAGCCGCGCGGCGCACACCGCCGTGTTCGATCCGCCGTGTTGCCGATGATCGGCGAGCACGGCGCGACGTTCAATTCAGCCGAATGGCCAGCGCGCCGCCGCACTCAATGGATTTCGGGCGTCCGCCCGATCGCTGCACCGGCCTGCGTCGTCGGTGCACAACGATTCGCCTGACCGCTCGCGCCGCTTGCCGAAGACGTCGACAAACCGCCGGCGACGCTTGGCAGCGCGCTGCTCACGCAAACGACACCGAATGCCAGCGTGTTCTGAACCATCGGATAAAGAAGATACAGCGCAAACGCGAGATAGCCCGCGTACAGAAATCGAACCATGGTGCGATGGGAAGCGTTGAACGAGTGGACACGCCCTGTTTACGGCACTGCGCCGGGCACCTTGAGGCATCGCGCCTCGGATTGCGCATCGGCGTGAAACACGATCCCATGGCGCCCGCTTCTCACCCCATCTGCATCGATCCGCGCCAGGCCCAAACCGCCCGTCGGCGGATTTGCACCGTGGCGATGCGCCGAACAATGCGCGATACTGTCCGCCATACGATCTCGTGACCGGCCTCGCAGCCGGGACCAAAGACAACGCCCATGCAAATCGCACCGAAACCGGCCGACGAGGCGGCCCGGCTCGATACGCTTCATTCGCTCTCTATCCTCGACACGCCGCCCGAAGAGCGCTTCGATCGCCTGACGCGTCTCGCACGCAGGCTGTTCGACGTACCGATCGCGCTCGTCAGCCTCGTCGACGACGATCGGCAGTGGTTCAAGAGCCACGCCGGGCTCGACATCACGCAAACGTCGCGCGACGTGTCGTTCTGCGCCCATGCGCTGCTCGAGGGCAATACGACGGTGATCCAGGATGCGCTGAACGACAGCCGCTTCCACGACAACCCGCTCGTCACCGGCGCGCCCGGCATCCGCTTCTACGCCGGTCGGCCGCTTACGGCACCGAACGGTGCGCCCATCGGCACGCTGTGCCTGATCGACACGCGGCCGCGCTCGCTCGAGCCCGACGAACTCGCGCTGCTCGGCGATCTCGCCCACATGACCGAACGTGAAATCGCCGCGCTGCATTTCGCGACCACCGACGAACTCACGCAACTGACCAACCGGCGCGGCTTCGAGATCCTGGCCCGTCACGTGCTGAGGCTGTGCGATCGCCTTGACCGTCACGCGGTGCTGCTGTTCTTCGACCTGAACGATTTCAAGTCGATCAACGACCGCTTCGGCCACGCCGAAGGCGACCACGCGCTCAAGACATTCGCCGATACGCTGACGGGCGCGCTGCGCGACAGCGACGTGATCGCACGGCTTGGCGGCGACGAGTTCGTCGTGCTGCTGAGCACCACTGGTCCGGCCGACGTTGCCGAGGCGGTCGAACGCGTGACGCGGGCGCTCGCGCTGCGCAACGCGGCCGACGCACGCGGCTATGACATCCGGTTCAGCGTCGGGCACGTCGACTACGATCCCGCGCACCATCGCGACGTGGCCGACCTGCTCGCATCGGCCGATCGACGGATGTACGAGGACAAGCAGCGCGGCAAGACTGCCGGCGCGTAAGTACGGGCTGACCGGGCGCGTGGCGCCGCCCTGCCGCCCAACTGCGGTGGCGTGGTTGCGTCAGCTTCCGCACGGCGGCGCGCTGGCCATGGCCTCCGCGATCTGCTCGGGCGTCAGGTCGCGCTGGTGCGTCGCGAGCGACCAGCGATGGCCGAACGGATCCTCGACCTGTCCGTAGCGATCGCCCCAGAACATGTCGGCCGCCGGAATCGTGACCGTCGCGCCAGCCTCGACCGCCTTCGCGATCGCCGCGTCGGTATCCGGCACGTACAGGTGCAGGCAGACCGGCGTGCCTTTGAGTGCCTTCGGCCCGAGCGCGCCGTGCTCGGGCATTTCATCCACCAGCATCAGTGTCGAATCGCCAATCACGAGGCACGCGTGCGCGAGTCGACCGTCGGGCGTCGCCAGGCGAAACTGTTCGCTCGCATCGAACGCGCGCTTGTAAAAGTCGATGGCCGCTGTTGCGCCGGCGCAGATCAGGTGCGGCGTCAGCGTGCGCATCCCTTTCGGGATCGGTTTGACGGACGTGGACATGGGTATCGCTCCTTCGGTCGGTTGTCGTATCGGAATCGGGACGGACGCGCGATGCGCACGCCTCCGATGCTACGACGGACGAACCCGGCGGAAATCGACACTGCGCCCGACATTTTTTGTTTTCTCGGGTATCGGCGCACGCGGGCTCCCCGCACCGCGCGTCATCGGCCTGTTCGGTCGACCTCGTTGCCCGGCGCACCGAACTGCCGGCGGCATGCCTCCAGCAATCCGGCCACCGCATCGAGCGGCAGATCGGCAAACCGGGCGATCGGCAGCATCACGCCGCCCGGCACCCGGGTGCGCGACGAATGCGCCGAGAACTGATAGCCGATGTAACGATTTCCGGCGACGCTGATGATCCGGAATTCGGTGACGTCGCGCCATGGTGTGACGGGTTGTTCGCGCAATGCCCCAATCAGCCTGAAGCCCGTCTCGTCGACATGCAGCGCCATCCTGCGCCGCGACGACACGAGGAAGAGGGCCGCCGCCAGCGCCAGCAACACGGCCAATGCCGCCACCGGCCAGAGCGCCGGGGCGGCCGCATAACCGCACAGGCTCGCCGCGGCCAGCACCGCGCACGCGATCGCCCTTCTTTGCAGGCTCCGGCCGTCGACCGCCAGCGTCACCGGCAACTGGCCGACGACGGTTCCCGCGACGGGATCGACATGCCAGCCGGAATCGGTGGTTTCGCTTTCGCCGTTCATCGCACGATCGCTCACATCGACGACAATCGGCTCATCGAGGTCGGACACCCTATCGCCCCGCCGAGACGGACAGCGTGCCGACAGGAAATGGTCGAGATCGACGAAGGTAAGCATCGACGCACGACAACACGCTTTCGTCCACGCGAAACGGGCAGCATGCCGTCGGTATCGGCCATTTTCAGTTGCACACCTTGACGGCGCCGTTGGTCGTGCATTGACCGACGGCCCAGTGACTCTGCCCTGCCAGATGAGGGGCCAGGCCGACGCCACGGATCGGCTCGGACGGCGACGATGCCGGAACGGCTGTGGCTGCCGACGCGGTGTCGGGCGACGGTAGCAGAGGCGGCTCGGATGCGGTCTGGCAAGCCGACAGCGCCAGACAAAAAGTGGATGCCAACGGGGCGATGAGCGGTCTGGACATGGTTTCGTACGCGTTTGCGATATTCGCTTCTGGTAAAACGGGCTCGCGGAAAATCACGTGCCCCGTCAGACCGACCGGCGCAACCGCCGACGCAGCATGACGGTCATCCAATACTACGCCTCGCGACCGACGTCGTGCGACTAGCCGTTCGGCCAGGCACCGCCATCCATGCGGCGGCACCCGCTTGCGCTGATGCATGCCGCGCCGGTCAGATTTGCGGCAGATCGCGCAACGTACGCGACTCGTTCGTTGCATCGATGTCGAGTTCGATGCCTTCCGATGCATCGCGATACAGCACGCGTTTCAGCCTGGGCCCGATCGCGGTGGCATCCGATGCCGAGAAAATTGCGCGGACATCGTTGCCGGACGCAAGCGCGCGCGCCACGTCCGCCACCGGCGCCTCGCTTGGCGTCGCCGCCCACGACCGATCAGCCGGATTCACGGCCGCCCAGCGCACGTGCGTCACGCGCGCGCTGAGCGGATCGATTCGCACGCCATTCACCGCAAACATCGACATCGACATCTCCTTAAAATTTTTTTGCGGCCCGCCATACCGATGCGCGGTCACGGACGGCCCCAGATTTCGCAGACGTTTCCCGCCGGATCCGCCACGGATATCGCGATCGTGCCGTCGCCGTAGTCCCACTCGTTCAGGATGCCGACGCGGCACGCTTCAAGTCGCGCAATGGCTTCCGAGACACGCGCCACTTCAATGGCCAGCGCAATACCATGGCCGGTCGGCCGAAACTCCGGATACGGAAACTCGCCACCGCGGCCCGTATGAATGGTCAGCGTCGCCCCGTCCACGACAAAGCGATGCCATGGATTCCCCGCAGCCGACACGCCTTCGGAATGCACCGGTAGCGCGAGCGCCAAACGATAGAAATCCACCACCGCCCGGAAGCGATCGTCCTCGACCGGCACGAGGATGCCCAGACGCTCGATCATGTGCGCTTCTCCGGCCAACGCGATTTTCGATGATACATTGCGACGCTTTACAACCGTCAACAGACAATCGTGCACGGGAGAAACACATGACCGACGCTTGGGGAACCTTCCCTGCCCGAATGGGCGACCATCAGGCCTTCATCAGCTTCAACCACGGCTTTGCGGACATTGCCGAAGGCGATCCGCGCACGTCGCTGCTCAGCGTGCGCGTCCCCTTTGCGCATCCGACGCCGGAAGGCCTGCCGACCGGCGACGAATTCACCGGTCTCGCGCAGATCGAGGATCTGCTGGACGCCACCATTACCGCGAAAGGTGGCGTGCAGGTAGGCCGCATCACCGTCGACGGCCATCGCGATTTCCTTTTCTACGTGCCGTTCGACGAAGAGGCAGCGGCGGAGATTGTCGACGCGCTGGCCGATCAGACAACCTACGCACTGCAGTACGCGCACCAGGTCGATCCGGACAAGCAAGCGTACTGGCAGACGCTCTACCCGACCGACGACGACTGGCAGATCATGCGCGACATGCGCGTGCTGGATGAATTGCGGAAGAAAGGCGACGCCAGCGACGTCAGCCGGCGCGTGATGCACTGGGCGTACTTCCCCGACCCTGGCGACGCGCATCAGTTCGCGGACTGGGCCGAAGCGAAAGGCTATCCGGTCGAGTCGGTTGCGCCCACCGAAGACGGCAAGTCGGCCGTCCGGTTTTCGCACGAAGGCACGATGGCGCTGGCTGACATCACGCGCCATACGGTCGCGATCAGCCGCGAAGTACGTTCGCTCGGAGGGGAATACGACGGATGGGAAACCAGCGTCGAACAGGCTGGCCGAGCGGGTTGACCTACCCGCTGCGCGACACGTGATGCGAAGCGTCCGGTGCAAAAAATATCCCGGCGGCATGCTTGCGCGCCGCCGGGACCAAGGCATCACCGGCCGAAGCCGGCGATGGGCCTGAGGGTTCGCTCAGGCACGAGGAAAGCGATTCGTGCGGATCAGGCGAACGGACGCCGGGGCGCGCAACCGATGCGATTACGCCGCCCGCCGGACGCCTGTCCGGTTCCGCCAACGCAACCTTCCGGCGTCGGACGGGCAAAAAGCCCCGCTCCTGCGCGAGCGAGCGGGGAAACGGTTGACCGGGCCGGGGAAGAACGGTCAACCGGCCAAATTGTGTGCGCGGGCCGCGCGACGATCTGTGCGGCAACTCACTGTTTGGTGACGATGCCGCAGCATTCGGTTCGCTCGCGTGCCGCCCGGATCGCGTCACGGTCCGAGCGCAACGCCCGCGACCGGCACGAGCATCACCTCGATGATCGGCGACAGCACCACGGCCCCGATCGTCATCACGCCGTCGGCCGCGAGCGTAACAGGCGTCGCGAGCACACGCACGGTCTTGCCCGCCGCCGTGATGCGGTCGGTATCGCGGCGCAGCTGCAGCGAGAACTTGCCCAAGACCTTGCTGCCCTGCGCGACGAGCCCATATAACGATGCATTGATCGATTTCCGGTAAGACGATGCCGGCACAGCGCCGAGATGCTCCGGCATATCGAAGGTGTAGTGATATTGCTTGCCGAGCACGATGCATTTCTTGCCGTCCTCGCGGACGAGAAATTAGTCGACTGTCGCTTCGTCTCTGTCGTCTTCGAACAGCATTGCAGTGCAGGCTGTCAGTCCGGCGGCGACAACGATCGCGCCCGCCGCCAGCAGCGCTCTTCTTTTCATGTCTGGAATTTTGTCTTGTTTTAATTCAATCGGATATTTTCAGGCCCGGGCCCAGTTTCCGGTAAGTCACGAATGTTGTCAAAGCAGGATTATTCTATTTTTCCGATCGACATGATTCTGGCTTCTTTTTTTGTACCGATTTTTTCGAAACCGCGTTTCGTGAACACTGGAACTCATGTCATGACAACCGGATTTCGTCATCGTGACGGTCAGCCGAAAAGCCATTCCGCAACCCTCTCGATCCAGTCGAGATCGCCGGCGATATCCATGACGGTTTCGCCGACGATTTCGGCAGTCGATGTGGTTGAGGCGTCCGTCGCCACCGCTCCGGCAGCCACCGCGTTCGCCTTCGCCATGTCGACCGACGCGCCCGATCTCGGATCGGCCAGCCGTTCCAACCAGTCGACGATGTTGGCACGCGCCTCCTCTTCATCGAGGAAATCATGCCGCGCGAGAAAGCGGTCGAATACGATCCACGCAAGCGTCTTGCTTCGCGAATCGGATTCGAGATGCCAATCGACAACGCCGGTCCGACCGGACTCCTTGATTTCGAGCGTCGCCGTGAAACGGTAATCGAGGTACTCGATCTCAAGTTTCGACGACATGGTTTTCTCCGGTCAATCTGCCCTCTCCATTCTTATGATGACCCGTGCACGCCGGGTTTCACGACACAGTGTGAATTTTCGATGAAATTCTCGCGGTGCGCCATTGCCCCTGACAGTATCGCGATACGCTCGTGACCTGTCGATATTGATCGCCAACGTATGACCGCATTCGATTTACCCACCATTCCACTCTGCGCTTTTGCTCGCGGTTCAGGTTCTGCCGCGAATCGCGCCACTTTCCTGTTCCGGGTATGGCCCTGCTTCACCAACGCAATCGAAGGGCTAAACTCCAGTCAGGAAGACCGCTTGCAGCACCAGAGGAAACCATGGCACTCGCCCGCGCACAACAGAATGGCGTAGAAGTCTGGATTATCCAGCTTCCCGGGCACGCCCCCTATGCCTATGCTCATCTCAAGCGGGTATTCTCGTCCGACGATACGCGACACCGCGTCGTAACGATCGACGTGAAAAAACTGCTGGCATGCGCCGACCGAGACACGACGGACTACGTGTTGCCGTCGGTGCTGTACTGGGCCCCTGGAAAAGCCGCGGGCATTCGCGAATTCCTCGATCCTGAGCAGGACAGGATTCCGGACATGCCGTACATCACGTTTCGCGAGACGAGAACGCGAACGCTGCTCGGCATCCCCGGCCTGTCGAAAGTCGGCGTGGCGTCGTTCCGCAACGGCCAGCATCGCGCGCGTTATCTCGCCTATGCAGGCGCAACGATCCTGCCCGTCGAGGTGCACGAGACGGAAGCCGATCTGCTCGTGCGGTACTGCGGCGGGTAACGACGGAGTACGTTCGACCGTTGCCCGGCGATGGCCGCATCTCGTGCGGCCATTCGTGCGATGCCGCCAGGCCACTACGCCTGTATCGCGTAGATCCGGTCGGTGACCTCCACCTGGCCGAGGCAGCTCGTTTCGATACCCGCCAGTTGCCAGCCGTTGTGCTCATAGAAGCCGATCGCGCGTTCGTTGCCCGCCAGCACCTTCAGGTGGACCCTGTCCACGCCGAGCGTGCGCGCCCAGGCGCGAACGGCTTCCATCATGCGCTTGCCCGTGCCGCTTCCGTGATACGAAGGATGGACGTGCAGGCAGTCGAGCAGCACGCCAAGCGCCGGATCGCCGGGCCGCTCGGCACTGACGAAACCCACCGGCTCGCCGTCCGCCTCGGCGATCAGCACGAGGCCCCACTCCTTTTCATTGCGATCGAGATAGTGCCGCCATCGGATCGTGTGTTCCGTCGGCACCTCGTCGGACAAGTAGGCCGCCGGCAGGATGTGGCTGTATGCGGTTTGCCAGCTCAGCGTGTGCAGGCGAGCGATGAGGTTTGCGTCTTGCGCTGTCGCGGCACGCAGCGTGGCCCGGGTTTCCGGCATCGGTGGTCACTCCTTCAGTTCGTTTTCCTGATCGGATGTCTCGTTGCAAAATATGCCGCGCGCGGCGGCATGCAACCCTCAACGTCGCTGTGCTCGAACGATACCGTGGCGGCCTTCCCCGGGAAAACGGGAAATGAACTTCGGGGAAATCAAGCGATGCGACTTCTCCTTGGAACGATCGGATTTGCGATCGCGGGCATCATCAGCGTGACCGCATGGGCCGCGATCGACAGCCGCCTGTGTGTCGCGTTCGATCGGTTGGGCGTGCCGCCGGCCGGTTCCTGCGGTGGCGGCGTAGATGCGTGCGCAGCAACGACACTCGCCGCCATCGAATTGTTCGCGTATCTGTTCGGCCCGCCCGTCCTGTTCGCGATGCTCGGCGCCTGTCAGTTTTCAAGGCGTCGCCCTCCGCACGTGATCGTCGCGTACCTTGCATGCGCTGTCGCCGCCCACTGGCTCGTGACATTCGCAGGCGTTCGCCTCCTTCACGTCTGACGCGATCGCGTCGGCGCCCGCCTGCCGCGGCGTCGCTGCAACTCATTGCCAGTGCACGGGATGCAGGCAAAAAAAATCCCGACACCTTCGTTGGTCGCCGGGATCGAACGGCCCTGCAAAGCATGAGGGCACGAGGAAGTCGACACATTACACCAATGTAATACTGTTACGCATTATCGGCTCGCGCCAAATCCCTGTCCCATTCCGCCATTCATGCGGCAAAGCGCGGCCATGAACGAAAAAAGCCTGCTCACGCGGAACGCGAGCAGGCAAGAAAACGGATCAGCATTCGAGGCACGAGGGCTGTCCATAAAAGATAACGGCGCGGGGCGCAAGAACCTTAGGCGGGAAACGAAACTTCGCAACATCACGTCGACGGGATACGGCCATACACGCTCGCGTTGAAGGTCCATGGATGAAAACCTGCGACACAGTGACGATATCCCTTCACTCCCAACCCCGGCCGGCCATCGTGCGCAATTCCACCCGGCTTGCTCGCAGCGATGCTGCCCGTTCGTTTTAGCCAGTCCGTTTAATCGGCCATGTATGGCAAACTTCGGCTCCGAATCGATGCAGCGCGCACTCTTTACCGCAGGGAAAACATGTACGTCTTGATCTATATCGCAGCAGTCGCTGTCGCGAACCTGATGGTCGCTCATTTCGGGCCGGCTGCTACACCGATCATCGCGTTCTTTCTGATCGGACTCGATCTCGCGATTCGAGACCGGCTCCACCTGGACTGGCGCGGCCGCGCGCTTTGGTCACGGATGTTCGCGTTGATCGCGGCCGCTGGCGTCGTCAGTTACGCGCTCAACCCGGCTGCCAAGGAAATCGCCCTCGCGTCTCTCGTCGCGTTCGGTTCGGCAGCCTTGGCGAGCGCAATCGTGTTTCAACTCGCACGTCGCTTTCCGATACTGGCACGCGCAAACGGCGCGAACGTCGCGGGCGCGGCCGTCGACTCCATCATCTTTCCACTTATTGCGTTCGGGGCAGTGTTCCCGACGATCGCCGCATTGCAGTTCGTCGCGAAGGTCGCGGGCGGCGCGTTATGGTCGTGGGTGGTTTTTCGAAATACTCGAACGGTTCAGGCGGGGATCGCAAGCAATGCGGTCGATCGTTAAGAACGGGTTGCGCGTATAGCGGCGTGGTTCGTTGCCGAGGTCGTCGTCGTTTCGTTTCAGTTTGCCTTGGCGTTTCTTGCGTAGACCAAGCGCACCATCACGGAGCAAAGACCGGAGTGTCGTGTTGTTGGTCGGTTGCGTGGACGGCACGAGGATCGAACGACGCTGAGCCTATCCGAACCTTTGTGTGTGAGGCATAAACTGATGGCCAAGGAGCCACTTTATGCCACGCAAACGCAAGGAAGAAGTGACGATTGAGCCGGGCAAGGGCTTGAACCTGGACCCGGAACTGATCAAGCAACTGGTGCCCGGAACGCTGGATCGAGCAACGATCAACGAGCAGCTCGCGGCGCTCAAGAAGGCGATCTTCGAGCGCGCGCTGGGCGGCGAACTGACCCACCACCTTGGCTACGAGAAGGGTGAAGCCAAACCGGGCGGCCGCACGAACCATCGCAACGGCACCAGCCGCAAGCGCGTTGCAACCGACGACGACTTGCTCGACGTCGAGATTCCGCGCGACCGCGAAGGGACGTTCGATCCGGTGCTAATTGCCAAGGGCGAACGACGCTTTACCGGCTTCGACGACAAGATCATCGCGATGTATGCACGCGGCATGAGCGTGCGGGAGATTCAGGGCTTCCTGCTGGAGATGTACGGCATCGAGGTATCGCCGGACTTCATCAGCACCGTCACTGACGCGGTGATCGACGAAGTGCGCGAGTGGCAACAGCGACCGCTCGAGCCGATGTACCCGGTCGTGTTCTTCGACGCCTTGCGCGTCAAGATCCGCGACGAGGGCGTCGTGCGCAATAAGGCGATCTACGTGGCGCTGGGCGTGCGCCGCGACGGCACACGTGACGTGCTGGGCCTTTGGATCGAGCAGACCGAGGGCGCGAAGTTCTGGCTGCGGGTGGTCAACGACCTGAAGCTGCGCGGCGTGCAGGACATCCTGATTGCCGTGGTCGACGGCCTGAAGGGTTTCCCGGAAGCGATCAACACGGTGTTCCCGGAAACGACGGTCCAGACCTGCATCGTGCATCTGATCCGGAACTCGCTGGACTTCGCGAGCTGGAAAGACCGGAAATCGGTCGCAGCAGCGCTCAAGGAGGTCTATCGGGCACCGTCGGCCGAAGCGGCCGCCGTGGCGCTGGATGCGTTCGACACGAGCCCGTGGGGTACGAAATACCCACCGATTGCCGCCCTCTGGTGCCGGGCCTGGGATCAGGTGATTCCGTTCTACGCCTTCGCGCCTGACATCCGGAAAATTGTATATACGACCAAGGGCCTGTCAGGAATTTTGTGTTTAAGGCATAACATGCTCCCAAGGAGAATTTATGCCTCGCAAACCGAAAGCCCAGCCGGCGGCTCTGCCGGCGATTCCGGCCGAGTTGCTTGAGCAGTTCGGCA
>NZ_JAIZRY010000015.1:0-212548 GCF_020420125.1 Burkholderia sp. AU30280 | reverse complement strand
GCTTTCCTTCAGAAACTCTTCGAGCCGCGCGATCGCGCCATCGGCGAAATTGCTCAGCTCGCCCATCAAGGTGGAACTGAAGTTGGCCGCCAGCACGTCCGCGACAGCCGCCGGAATCTCCTTGATTTCGTGCTTGACCGCCTGCCGGATCACCGCGAGCGTCGGGCGCAACGCCATGCGGGCAGGTCCCGTTCCCGGCGCCGGCAGCGAGCCGATCAGGTCGATGCCGAGCTCGGCCCAGGCGAGCGTCGATTCGAGCGGCGATCGCTGGCGGTTCCGCTCCTCGTACATCGTGACGACGTCGCCGCACAAGTCGACCGCGGCCATGATGTTGCCGAGCACGGGAAGCGAACCCGCCACCTGCTGCAGTCGGGCCAGCGTGACCCAGCCCCCTGAGATGTCCCGCAGCCACGCATCGAACCGGGCCGCTCCGGCGTGAAGATCGGCAACACCGATCTGATCAATCGGTACGATGGCGGTGTCGATAAAAGACTGGAGTGACTGCGGACTTGCCATGGCGGTGAACTTTTTTGTATTTCGGATCGGAAAGGGGCTGGTCAGTCGCCCTGGATTGTCTTCAGCGGATGTATCCGCGAAGGGGATGTCACACCCCTCCAGACGCACATCGGTGCATGCCCCCTTGATCGCAGTCTATCGGAGCACTCACAATCCCTTTCTCAAAAATAGTCAGACCGACACGGCTACTTCCGGCCCGCTGTCCGCCGCAACGACATACCTCCACGTTTTAAAGGCTCGGAGCATCCCGGTCAGGCTTCCGGTTGCGGGCGCAACGGTCTGAAGTTTCCCGCCTGAAGCTTCTGATTCTGCCGTCACACGTAGTCGCCGGTCAGATTGATGCGCTCCCGCCCCAGGGGCGACAGACACGGCAGCAGTGCGGTGTCGGCGGGTACGCCCCGGGCGTGCTTGGCGTGGACAGTCCGCTCGAGGTATACGGTGTTCCACAGGATGGTCGCGGCGGTGTTTTCCGGATGTGTTTCTCGTTGTATGTGTCGCCAATCATTGCCGAAAGCGCTGGATAGCTCTTCACGCTGCAGGGCACATAGAGCTTCACGTCGTATGCCTGCAACACGCTCAAGTATCAGGCGGTTTCCGGATATCAAGGGCTGAATTCGGCGATCGGCTCGGCCTGGAACAAGCTCACGAGCTATCCGAATGGTTCTCGGTTCCCGCTTTTGGCCGCGACCGTTTTCATTGCCGACGAAATGGCGATCAATCCGACAACGGAAGCACTAACCGCGGCCTGGTACTACGACAGCGTGGTCCCGGCAGCCGAAATCGACTGGGACATGCAATACGTATCGGATCCGAAGGCCAACCAGATCCCACATTCGCAAATGCAGTCCAACTACACGCGGGTGTTGTACCCGTGAGGCCATATGGCGTACGCAGACGACGCCAGCCGTCAACAGATGCACGACACGCTGGTCGGCTTCTGTGCGAAGGCCACCACCAGATCCATTCCGTTGATGCCCCGTCAGCCGCACCCGCGCGCGGCCACGAACGCGACAGCCGAGTCGATCGCATCCGGTCGCGATCGACTCGCCGAGCGTCCTGGCCGATCACGCGTCACGACGCGCCGTCACCGCCCGGGTAGCCGGCCAGCCGCCCCTCCACCCCGTACCCGTCGTCCGGCGCCGGCAACCGCCCGAGCACCCGCTCGACCTCCAGCGCGACCGCGATGAGTTCGCGATCGGTGCCGGCCGCCCCATCCAGTGCGAGACCGACCGGCAGCCCGGCCGCCGTCAGGCCGGCCGGCACGGTCATGCCCGGTACGCCGGCATTGCTTCCCGGCTCGGTATTCCGGATGTAAGTCGAGAACACCGAAGCGGTTTCGCCGTTGAGGATCATCGCGTCGCCCGACGGAATCGGGCAGGCCGCGGCGATCGTGGTCGGAAAGACCAGCGCATCGGCCCCGCTGTCGGCGAGGCACTGCCGATACGCGGCACGCGATCGCGTCCGGCGGTCGAGCGCGGTGCGATAAGCCGCTTCGCCAATACCGTCCGGGCCAGTGATATGACGGGCGATCTTCGCGACGTCCGGGCTCCCCACGTTCGCGACGATATCGTCGACCGACAGGTCGTAGCCGTTCTCGACCAGGTACGCGTGCATCGACGAACGGAATTCATACATCGCGATGACGGCCGGTTCGTCGTCGAAGAACCCCGGATAGTCGTTCAGGTCGAGGTCGACGCACTCGAATCCCGCCTGCGCCAGCTTCGCCACCGCGGCATTCGCCACCGCGTCGACATCCGGCGCGAGGCCGCGCCAGAACGTCGTGCGCGGGACCGCCAGGCGCACCGGGCGCGTCGCGCTGCGCGTCGGCATCGACGTCGGCGCGCCGGTGCCGGTGCCGGTGCCCGACAGAATCGCGTCGAGCAGCGCGATGTCCTCGACCGACCGCGCGATCGGCCCGACGGTGTCGCGCGTGCGCGAAATCGGCGCCACGCCGGCCGACGGGTAGCGCCCCACGGTCGGGCGAAGGCCGACGGCGCCGCACAGCGCCGCCGGAATCCGGACCGAGCCGCCGGTGTCCGTCCCGAGTGCGGCAGGCACCACGCCCGCGCCGACCAGTGCGCCCGAGCCGCTGCTGCTGCCGCCCGGGATCCGGTTGAAGTCGTACGGGTTGCGTACCGCGCCCGTCACGCGGTTGTTGCCCGATACGCCGAAGGCCAGCTCGTGCAGGTTCGCCTTGCCCGCGATCAGCGCCCCGTGCGCCAGCAGCCGCGCGACGACCGGCGCGTGCTGCGGCGCCACGCGGTTGTGCAGCGCCAGCGTGCCGTTGCCGGTCGGCAGGCAGGCGGTGTCGATGTTGTCCTTGATCGCGATCGGCAGGCCCAGCAGCGCGTGCGGGGCGGCCGACGTCGCGAGGTCGCGGTCGCAGCGGGCCGCTTCGGCGAGCAGCCGCGCGTCGTCGACGCAGGTAAAGCCGTTCAGGTAGCGCCAGCGTGCGTGCCGCTCGATCAACGCGTACGCGTACTCGACACAGGAAAACTCCCGGCGCAGGATCGCGTTCCGGGCTTCGGTGAGCGTCAGGGTTCCCACGGTGGGCATCGTCGTCGTTCCTCGTCACGGGGGATCGACACACGGTAGGGCGAACCGATTTTGACGCCCATCATCACAATGGATGACCCCGGCCGACGGCCGCGCGGCCACGCTGCCGCTTACGCCAGCGCGGCCGCTAGGCTCGCGCGGTTGGCGACGCCCTTCTTCGCCATCACGCGCCGCAGATGCGTGCGAACCGTCGACAGCCCGATGCCGAGCGTGCGCGCGACGTCCTTGTCGGGATAGCCGGCGGCGACGAGCCGCGCGACGTCGCTCTCGCGCTCGGTCAGCCCCGCGCACGCATGGCGCCGGCGCAGCAGCGCGCGCCGGAAAAACGGCTCGATGCCGTTCAGCAGCAGCTTGTCGCGCTCGGTGAAATCGGGCCGCCCCTGCGCCCGCCAGATCCGCAGGTCACCCACGTGGGTCGCGCCGTCGAACGCGTAGACGTTGATGCCGTGGTGCATGCCGTCGCGGCACAGGAAATCGTTGTAGAACTCGGTCTGCTCCAGCTCGCGCCGGCTCACCACTTCGTCGACGCAGGTCGCCACGCGGCGCGCGCACAGTTGCGACGTGACCGGATCGATATGCTGGAACCACGCTTCGTACCGGGCGATCTGCAACGGATCGACGTTGTACGAGAACCCGTTGCGCCACAGGCCGGTTTGTTCGTCGCAGTCGAACGACGCGGCGAAATCGGCGCGCAGCAGCTGCGTGATCGCGGGCAGCACGACCGTCCTCACGTCGACGATCGGCCCCAGCGCTTCCAGGCGGGCGACGATGTCGCCAAACAGCCGGAGTTCCTCCGGCGTGATATCGGACGCGGAAAGGTTCATGACGGACGGTTCCTCGGTAAGCCGGTGGAGAACACCTGCATCGAGCGCTTCGACGGGCGCTGTCGCGACGAAGGCCCGAGCGGGCACGGGTTCGTCACGATGCGCCATGTTACTCGGCAGATCGATGCAACGCGTATCTCGCATCGAATCCGACAGCGAGCGGGCTCATGCTTGGCACGGCCTGCCGACACCCGGGCAGTTCGCTCCGGCGCACGAGGCACGGCAGCCGGTTTCCCGGGAAGAACCACGGCCGGCCAACTGCGGCACGGCGGGCCGCGGCGTCATGGCGCAGACGTGAAGGCCCGCTCAGCGGCCGGCAGCCGTCATCGACGCCTGCCATTGCGCGGCCACGCCGGCGTAATCCCTGACCTTGAAAGCCGAGCCGTCCTGGACGTGAACCCAGCCGAGCGTGCGCTCGGCGAGCGGCTTGTCGAGGTCGTCCGGCGCGATCTTGACGATTGCCTGCGCACGTATGTGAACGAGACCGTCCGGATAGTCGGACGACGGGTTCGCCAGCGTCACCGTCACGAACGGCCCGAGATCCTGCAGTAGCCGAGCGGGCGGCGGATTGTCGGCCATCAACAACGCACCGCCCTTCACGCGGTCGTCCACGCGAATGGCCGTGCCGCCCGGCCGGCGCTGCGCCGCGGTCGGTTGCGACATCCACAGCACGTGATCCGGGTTGAGATAGACCACATCGGGGTCGCCCATCGCGTCGCGGGTTTCAATCCGGGGTATCGGCATACACGGTCTCCAGTCGAATATCGGGCACCGAATGTGGGTGCGTCGGCAACATGATGATGCCGCATTATGTCGGCTTGCCGCGTGTCTTGCGGCGATTCGAAGACCGCTTCGGTCGAACGGTTCAAGCGACGCGTGCGCGTGAACGCACAGTGCCCGGGGTGGATCGAAACGCCGTTCCCGCCTCGCGGCATCCGGCCGTCGGAAGACGCGCAACCGGCCTTTGCCGCATCGACACCGGCAGGACGCCGAGGCGCCGCCGAGGAGAGGCCAACGATCGTCGCGTTCCTCGCGTCGGACGATCCCAGCTATGTGTCAGGGCATGCGCTCGTCGCCGACGGCGGCTACCCGGTTGCAGGACCGGCGACGCGCGAGGCCGGGCCGTGGCCGCCTGCGCCACATGCCACATGCCGCACGCCGCAACCCGGCATCGGCTACGCCACCGCCTGCCTCGCATGCAGCCGCAACGCGAGCCACGCGATCCCGACCGCAACCGCGCCGACCACGCCGCCGAACGTGCCGACCCACGCCAGCCCGAAGTCGCTGGCGATATGGTTGCCGATCAGCGCGCCGGCGCCGATGCCGACGTTGTACAGCCCGGAGAAGATCGACACCGCGAGGTCGGTTCCCTCCGGCGCCAGCTTCAGCACCCATGCCTGCATGGCCAGCCCGAAGCAGACGATCGCCCCGCCCCAGACCAGCGTATGCACGGACAGCGTGACGATATTGAGCGCGCACGGGAACAGGATCAGCAGGCATCCCGCCAGCGCGACGATCGACCCGAGCAGGAAATCGTCCGGCCGGTGCGGATAGATACGGTTGAAGCAGATCGCGGCCGGTATGCCGGCGATGCCGAACAGGATCAGCACATACGTGATCCGGCTGCTGCTCGCATGGTTGACTCGCTGGACGAAGGGCTCGATGTACGTATACGACGTGAAATGCGCGGACACGACGAGCACGGTGATCGCGTACAGCGCCACCAGCGCGGGCTTGCGCAGGAACACGCCGACGCTGCCGAGCGACCCTGCGCCCTGGCTCGGCGATACCGGCAACGTCGCGCGCAGCAGCAGCAACGCGACGCCCGCCGCGCCGGCGATGATCAGGAACGTGACCCGCCAGCCGAACGTCTCGCCGACCACCCGCCCGAGCGGAATGCCGGCCACCATCGCGATTGCCGTGCCCATCGCCAGCAGGCTGAGCGCGCGGCTTTTCCGGTCGCTCGGCGCGAGCCGCACGGCCAGCGGCACGGAAATCGACCAGAACACCGCATGCGCGCACGCGATGCCCAGCCGGCCGACCATCAGCACCGCGAAATTCCATGCGACGCCGGTCACCACATGACTGCCGATGAACACCAGCAGCGCCCAGGACAGCAGCTTGCGACGCTCGACGTGACGCGTGACCAGCGTCAGCGGCAGCGACACGACGGCCACGGCCCACGCGTAGATCGTCAGCATCAGCCCGACGTCGGTCGGCTGCATGTGCAGGCTGTCGCCGATCGCGCTGAGCAGCGCGACGGGCACGAACTCGGTGGTATTGAAGATGAAGGCGGTGAGTGCCAGGGCCAATACGCCCCACCACGCATGCTTGGAACTGACGGCGTCCGGTGTGGCCATACCTGGAATCGACGAGACGAGGGTTGGGGGCGCGCGGCGCGGAGAACCCGGCCCGGCGATCGCGGCGATTGTACCAGCGGCGCATGACACGGCGCGGCGCGAGGTGGTGCGGGGCGGCCGCGGGACATGGTCATGACATGGCCGTGCGCCGATAATGTGCCGACACGCTTCTCGCGACCCGTTCGCCCGAACCCTTTTGAGCCAGGAGATTCCCATGCGCATTGAAACGTCTTTTCTGTTCGATCTCGACGGTACGCTCGTCGACAGCGTCTATCAGCACGTGCTCGCGTGGAAGGAAGCGCTCGATGCCGAGGGCATCGAACTGTCGGTGTGGCGCATCCACCGCAAGATCGGCATGAGCGGCGGCCTGTTCCTGAACCAGTTGCTGCGCGAGACGTCGGGCGATCTCGACGCCGAGCGCGTCGAGCGGCTCGCGCGGCTGCATGCGGCCGCCTATCAGCGGCTGCGCGCGCAGGTGCGGCCGCTGCCGGGTGCCCGCGAACTGCTGGCCGCGCTGTCGTCGGCGGGCATTCGCTGGGCGATCGCGACCAGCGGGCGGATGGAAACGGCCGCCATCAATCTCGCGGCGCTCGGCGTCGATCCGGCGAAGAGCGTCGTGGTCACGCGCGACCAGGTCAAGTATGCGAAGCCGGACCCCGACCTGTTCCTGACGGCCGCCGCGCAATTGAACGTGCCGATCGAACACACGGTCGTGGTCGGCGACAGCATCTGGGACATGCTGGCCGCTGCCCGCTGCCGCTCGCTCGGCGTCGGGCTGCTGTCGGGCGGATACGGCAGCGACGAACTCGAACGAGCGGGCGCGCTGCGCGTGTACGACGATCCGGCCGATCTGCTGCGGCATCTCGACGAGATTGCGGCGCGGCCCTGAAACGCCTGCTCCGCCGGCGGCGCCTGCGCCGGATCGCCGTCGGTTTCGTCAGGCCGCGAACGACCGGCCGCGCCCCCGCCATACCGGCGCGCGGCGGCCGCGCGGCTCAATCGTCATCGATGTGCTTGTCGACCAGATAGCGGCCGCGCTCGACGCCCGCGCGCAGCGCTTCGCTCTCGGTCATCCAGTCGGGGCCGTCGGCCGCCGGCACGAGCAGCTCGCGGCGCTCGTCGCCGACATACACCTGCACCTCGCCGCGCCACGTGCCGCTGTCGTTGCGCCGCGCCCACACGCGTATCTCATGCCCGCGATACGGGTCGCGGATCTGGGCATCCTGTCGATTTTGCACGGCGGCCTCCTGTGCCTGTCTGCGCTGACGATGCAAAAAATGCGCGCCGCGTGATCGCCGCGCACCCGTCGGCCCGGTGCGCATGCGCCGTGCCCGGTACCCGCCAGCCGGCACGCCGCTTGCGCGACGATAGCGCGTCGAACCGCCGCCGGCACGCGCCGCGAGCCGGAGAAGCGGTTCACGACCCTGCGACCGGACGACGATCGGCGCACCGGCGCCTTCCCGTCTCGCGGATCGAACGTCCCGACCCTTCGCCAAGGAGCCTCGTGTGAATCAAACGACCGATCTGCTCTCCTATCTCGTCACGAACCAGCTGGCCGCGCGCATGCGTTCCGGCGCATGGCCCACGACCGATCAGGTCGTCGATGCGCAGCGCGCCTGGCTCGCGTGCCATCACGCCGAATGCGGATGGCTTGCGCGGGTCAGGATCGCGGACGCGTCCGCGACGATCGCGCAAGGAATCTACGACATCGCGGTCGCGAACCGCGATCCCGACAGCGGCAAGCACGAGCGGCTCGACGCCGATTCGCCGGAACTGCACGCGCTGCGCGAACGCTGCGATGCGCTGTTGCAACGCATCGACGACGACCGTGACATCGGCCCGCCGTGACCGCGCGCTACCCGATCGTGTAAAAACGACAGTCCGTTGTCGTCGGCATCCCGCGCAGGCCCTGCCGCACGGGAATCCACCCGGCAGGCACGTGCGTTGCGGCGAACCGGTGTCACCGACCGCCGCCCCTGTGCCCCGTGCCATGAACGCCACGCCGATCTTCGCTCCGCATATCCAGTTCTGCGACGCCCGCCTCGTCGGGCCGCTCGACGCATGGCCGCAGACGTTCGCGCATGCCGCGGGCATGGGCTTCGATCACGTGCTGGTCGGCGCCTTCTGGGCCGCGAGCGTCGCCGGCTTTCCGCGCCACGTGGCCGATTTTCGGCGTCCGGCCCAATCGTTCGCGACACGCGCGGGCGCGCTCGAAACCTTCTCGCGGCTCGCGCAGCTCGCACAGGGCCACGGGCTGCGCCTGCTGCTCGAAGTCGTGCCGGACCGCATCGCGCGCGAGAATCCGCTGCGCACCGAGCACCCGGACTGGTACGTCGAGCGCACGCACGACGATGCGCTGATCGATCCGCGCGGCGCCGCGCACGCGCAGGATGTCGCTCACGCGAACCTCGGCGACGACGCGGCGCGCGACGCGCTGTCCGCGTGGTGGTGCACGCACCTCGCCGCATTCGCCGATGCGGGCGCGGCCGGGTTCCTCATCGACGCGCCGCATCATTTGCCGGCCGGCTGGTGGCCCGGCTGGCGCGCGGCGCTGCGTCGCGCGCGGCCTGACGTCGCGGTGCTCGCCGGCGTGCCCGGCCATGCGCGCGACGCGCTCGCGCGGCTCGAAGGCGCCGGGTTCGACGCGGTGTTTTCATCGGTGCGCTGGTGGGACCTGCGCGCCCCGTGGTTCGTCGACGAACATCGGCTGCTGCGGCGCATCGGCTCGCCGATCGCGTTTCCGGACGCGTTCGACGGCGCGCGCCTCGCCGACGACTGGCCCGACGCGCCGGATGACACCGTCGCTCGCGCGTATCGCCGTGCACTGTGGACGGCCGCGGCCGTCGGCACCGGCTGGCTCGTGCCGATGGGCTTCGAGCGTGGCATCACGGTGCCGCTGATGGCGCGCGACGCCGATGCGGCGCGCTTCCACGCCGCGTGCGACGGCGCGCGCTTCGACCTGTCGGGCGCGATTGCCGATGCGAACGCGTGGCGCCGCGCCACGCCCGTCGCGGCCGCGCGCGGCGAGATCATCCAGTTGAGCGCGCCCGGCGCACCGGCGACCGCGCTGCTGCGCGGCGCCGGCCCGTCGCTCGAACACGACGAAGCGGCGCTGCTGATCGCGTTGAATCCCGATCTCGACGCGGCGGTGACGGTCGATCCCGCGACGATCCTGCCCGGCGTGCCGGGCGGATTCACGCGCGTCGTCACACACGGCGGCGCGCAAACCCGCCCGCCGGCCGCACTCCAGCCGTTCACGCTCGCACCCGGCGCCTGCGCGCTGCTGCATGCGTGGCAGGCGCCGCCTGTCACGACACGCCAGGACGCCGCACTCGAGCGCGCGGCGCTGTCCGCCGCGCTCGCGGCCGACCGGATCGCGATCGAGCGCGTCGAACCGTCGGTCGACGGCGGCCGCTTCGCGGTCAAGCGCGTGATCGGCGAAACGCTCGTCGTCCACGCATCGATCTTCACCGACGGGCACGCGCATCTCGCGGCCGCGCTGCAGTGGCGCGCCGCCGGCGACGACGACTGGCGCGAAATCCCGTTCGAAGCCGAACCGAACGACGGCTGGCACGCGCGCGTCTCGCTCGACCGGCTCGGCCGCCATGAATTTCGCGTGCTCGCGTGGCGCGACGACTGGGCGTCGCTCGTCGACGATGTCGCGAAGAAACACGCGGCCGGCCAGGACGTGACGCTCGAACTGCGCGAAGCGCAGCTGCTGCTCGCCACCGCGCTCAAGCTCGCCGACCCGCTCGATGCGCGCGCGCTCACGCGGATGGAACGGCTCGCCGCCGAATTCAGGGACGCGCCGGCCGACGCGCGGCTCGCGCAGCTCGGCGCGGCGCCGCTCGCCGACGCGTTCGCGGCGCTGCGCTACCGTCCGTTCGTCACGCACGACACGACGACCTTCCCGGTCGACGTCGAGCGCCGCGCGGCGCGCTTCTCCAGCTGGTACGAGATGTTTCCCCGCTCGGCGAGCGACGATCCGCATCGGCACGGCACGTTCGACGACGTGATCGCGCATCTGCCGCGCATCCGCGACATGGGCTTCGACGTGCTGTATTTCCCGCCGATCCACCCGATCGGCACGACCGCGCGCAAGGGACGCAACAACAGCCTGAAGGCCGGCCCCGACGACGTCGGCAGCCCTTACGCGATCGGCTCGCCGGACGGCGGCCACACGGCCGTGCATCCGCAGCTCGGCACGCTCGACGCGTTCCGCGCGCTGGTCGATGCCGCGCGCGGCCACGGGCTCGAGATCGCGCTCGATTTCGCGATCCAGTGCTCGCCCGACCATCCGTGGCTCGCCGCGCATCCGGGCTGGTTCGCGTGGCGGCCGGACGGCTCGTTGCGCTTCGCGGAGAATCCGCCGAAGCGCTACCAGGACATCGTGAACCCCGATTTCTACGCGCCGGACGCGCTGCCCGACCTGTGGCTCGCGCTGCGCGACGCGGTGCAGTTCTGGGTCGACGCGGGCGTGCGGATCTTCCGCGTCGACAATCCGCACACGAAGCCGCTGCCGTTCTGGGCGTGGATGATCGGCGACGTGCGCGGCCGGCACCCGGACGTCGTGTTCCTGTCCGAAGCGTTCACGCGGCCGGCGATGATGTATCGGCTCGCGAAAATCGGCTTCTCGCAGTCGTACACGTACTTCACGTGGCGCGAGTCGAAGCGCGAATTCATCGACTACCTGACCGAGCTGACGACCGGCCCCGCGCGCGAATTCTTCCGGCCGAACTTCTTCGTCAACACGCCCGACATCAACCCGCGCCACCTGCAGAACGCGCCGCGCACGCAGTTCGTGATCCGCGCGGCGCTCGCGGCGACGCTGGCCGGATCGTGGGGCCTGTACTCGGGCTTCGAGCTCGGCGAATCGGCGCCGCTGCCGGACAGCGAGGAATACGCGAACGCGGAGAAATACGAGCTGCGCGCACGCGACTGGAGCAAGGCCGCGCATATCGGCGCCGAGGTCGCGCGGCTGAACCGCGCGCGGCGCGCCCACCCTGCGCTGCAGACACATCTCGGCCTCACGTTCGCCGACGCGGACAACGACTCGGTGCTCGTGTTCGTGAAGGCGACGCCCGCATTCGACAGCGTGGTCGTCGTCGCGATCAGCATCGACCCGTGGCATCCGCAGGTCGCGAACTTCACGCTCGATGCGTCGCTGTGGCGCGGCTTCGGGCTCGTCGACGGCGAACCGCTCGACGCGCTCGAGCAGGACGCCGCGCATGCGGAAAGCTGGCGCGGGCATCGCCAGTACGTGTCGCTCGATCCGCACGTGCGGCCGTATGCGATCTGGCGGCTCACGCCGTCTCCAGGCGCCGCGCGGGCGGCGGCGCGCGAACCGGGCGAGGCCCGGCCACCTTCGGGAGGGCACGGATGATGAAACGCGAAGATTCCCTCGACGACGTACGCCGCGCGCAATTCCCGTCGCTCGCGCCGGCCGGCACGCCGCGCCGGCGCCGTGCGCGCCGCCGCGCGCCGGCGCTCTGCGCGGACGATCCGCTGTGGTACAAGGACGCGATCATCTACCAGGTGCACGTGAAGTCGTTCTACGACTCGAACAACGACGGCATCGGCGATTTCCCCGGCCTGATCGCGAAGCTCGACTACATTGCCGAACTCGGCGTCGACACGGTCTGGCTGCTGCCGTTCTACCCGTCGCCGCGCCGCGATGACGGCTACGACATCGCCGACTACCGCGACGTGCATCCGGACTACGGCACGCTCGCCGACGTGCGGCGCTTCATCCGCGAAGCGCATGCGCGCGGCATTCGCGTGATCACCGAGCTCGTGATCAACCACACGTCGGACCAGCATCCATGGTTCCAGCGCGCGCGCCGCGCGAAACCGGGCTCGAATCACCGCGACTACTACATGTGGTCCGACACCGACACGAAATACGCGGGCACGCGGATCATCTTCCTCGATACGGAAACGTCGAACTGGACGTACGACCCGGTCGCCGGCCAGTACTACTGGCACCGCTTCTATTCGCACCAGCCCGACCTGAATTTCGACAACCCGTCCGTCGTGCGCGAGGTGATGCAGGTGATGCGCTTCTGGCTCGACCTCGGCATCGACGGTCTGCGGCTCGACGCGGTGCCTTATCTCGTCGCGCGCGAGGGCACCAACAACGAAAACCTGCCCGAGACGCACGCGATCCTGAAACGGATCCGCGCGACGATCGACGCCGAGTATCCGAACCGGATGCTGCTCGCCGAAGCGAACCAGTGGCCGGAAGACGTGCAGGAATATTTCGGCGACGAGGACGAATGCCACATGGCGTTCCATTTCCCGCTGATGCCGCGCATCTACATGTCGATCGCGAGCGAGGACCGCTTCCCGATCGTCGACATCATGCGGCAGACGCCGGAACTCGCACCGAGCAACCAGTGGGCCGTGTTCCTGCGCAATCACGACGAGCTGACGCTCGAGATGGTCACCGACTCCGAGCGCGACCTGCTGTGGCAGACCTATGCGAGCGACCGGCGCGCGCGGCTGAACCTCGGCATCCGGCGCCGGCTCGCCCCGTTGATGGAACGCGACCGGCGCCGCATCGAGCTGATCAACTCGCTGCTGCTGTCGATGCCGGGCACGCCGGTGATCTATTACGGCGACGAGCTCGGGATGGGCGACAACATCCACCTCGGCGACCGCGACGGCGTGCGCACGCCGATGCAGTGGTCGTCCGACCGCAACGGCGGCTTCTCGCGCGCCGACCCCGAACTGCTCGTGCTGCCGCCGGTGATGGGGCCGCTGTACGGCTATGACGCGGTCAACGTCGAGGCGCAGACGCGCGACCCGCATTCGCTGCTGAACTGGACGCGCCGCATCCTGTCGACCCGCCGCGCGTCGCAGGCGTTCGGGCGCGGCACGATCCGCTTCCTGCGCCCGGAGAACCGCAAGGTGCTCGCGTACCTGCGCGAGCTGGACGGGCACGATCCGGTGCTGTGCGTCGCGAACCTGTCGCGCGCGTCGCAGGCCGTCGAGCTCGACCTGTCTGAATTCGCGGGGCGCGTGCCGATCGAGATGACGTCGGATTCGCCGTTTCCGCCGATCGGCCAGCTCCCGTATCTCCTCACCTTCCCGCCGTATGGCTTCCTGTGGTTCGTACTCGCCGAGCACGGCCGCGAGCCGTCGTGGCGGCACCCCCAGGCGGAGCCGTTGCCCGAATACGTGACGCTCGTGATGCGGCGCGGCGATGCGCGGCCGGACGTCGAACAGCTGCCCGTGCTCGCGCACGATGCGCTGCCGTCGTGGCTCGCGCGGCGGCGCTGGTTCGCCTCGAAGGATCGCGCGGTCGGCACGGCCCGGCTGAAGGTCGTCACGCCGGTGCCGGGCGAACCGTTCCAGTATGCGGAGGCCTGGGTCGAATCCGGCGAGCCGGGTGACGTCGAACGCTACGTCGTGCCGCTCGCGACCGCGTGGGGGGGTGAAACCTCGCAGCCGCTGTTCGCGCAGCTCGCGCTGGCGCGCGTGCGGCGCGGCCATACGGTCGGCTACCTGACCGACGCGTTCGCGCTGCCGGCGTTCGCGCGCGGCATGCTGCGCAAGCTGCGCGACGCTGCGGTGGTGCCGACCTCCGACGGCGGCCGGCTCGCGTTCCTGCCGGAAGACGCGCTCGCCGCACTCGATCCCGGCGACGACGCCGAAGTGCGCTGGCTCGCGGCCGAGCAGAGCAACAGCTCGCTCGTGATCGGCGACGCGATCGTGCTGAAGCTGGTACGCAAGGTCGCGCACGGCGTGCATCCGGAAGCGGAAATGAGCCGGCACCTGACGCGGATCGGCTACCCGAACACCGCGACGCTCGCGGGCGAAGTCGTGCACGTCGATCCGGACGGCGCGCCGCACACGGTCGCGATCCTGCAGCGCTATGTCGACAACCAGGGCGACGCGTGGACGCGTTCGTTCGACTTCCTGCGGCGCGCGGTGGACGAGCTCGCGCTGCCGGCCGCGGACGACGACGAGACCGCCGAAGCGGACGAGGAACCCGATGCGCTGCTCGGCTATGCGGCCTTCGCGGGGATCATCGGCACGCGGCTCGGCCAGCTGCACGTCGCGCTCGCGCAGCCCTCGGACGATCCCGCGTTCGCGCCGGAGCATGCGACGCCGGAACACGTCGAAGGCTGGCGCGCGGACGCGATCGCGTCGTTCGAGCACGCGCTCGACGTGCTGCACACGCGGCTCGATGCGCTCGATCCCGCGATGCGCGCGGCGGCCGACACGCTGCTCGCATCGCGCGACGCGGCCGTGCGCGCGCTCGGCGAACTCGTGCCGCGCACGCTCGATGCGCAATGCATGCGGATCCACGGCGATTTCCATCTGGGCCAGGTGCTCGACGTGCAAGGCGACGCGCTGCTGATCGACTTCGAAGGCGAGCCGGCGCGCTCGCTCGAGCGCCGCCGCGCGAAATCGCATCCGCTGCGCGACGTGGCCGGCCTGCTGCGTTCGCTATCGTACGTGAGCGCGATCGCGCAGTTCGCGATCGAGAAGGCGCCGCCGCAGGCGGCCGGCCGCAAGCGCGCGCTGTTCGACCGCTTCGGGCAGGCCGCCACCGACCGCTTCGTCGAATGCTATCGCGCGGCCGCCGAACGGGCGCCCGCGCGTTTCGTCGACCCGCGCTACGCCGATCGCCTGCTCGCGCTGTTCCTGATCGACAAGGCGTCGTACGAGCTGTGCTACGAAGCCGCGAACCGGCCCGACTGGCTGAGCGTGCCGGTCGGCGGGCTCGCCGCGCTGGTCGAACGGCTGCTCGACGACGGCGCCGCATCCGACGACGGAGGCGCGTCATGACCGAGACGCTGTTCGAACGATCCGATATCGATGCGCTGCTCGCCGGCCGCCATCCCGATCCGTTCGCGTGCCTCGGCCCGCACGGGCAAACCGGCCGGGTCGTCGTGCGCGCGCTGCTGCCCGGCGCGAAAAGCGTGCTTGCGCTGTCGCCGGAAGGCGCCGAACTCGGCACGCTCGCGTGCGTCGATCGCGCCGGCTGCTTCGCGGGGACGATCCCGCGCAACGGCGGCGCGCCCCACTACCGGCTCGCGATCGAGTGGCCTGGCGCACGGCAGGTGATCGACGATGCATATGCGTTCGGCACGCTGCTCGACGACGCGGTGCTCGCGCGCTTCTCGGCCGGCGACCCGGCCGCCGTGCTCGACTGCCTCGGCGCGACGCCCGCGCGCATCGGCGACACCGACGGCGTGCGCTTCGCGGTCTGGGCGCCGAACGCGCAGCGCGTGTCGGTGGTCGGCGATTTCAACGGATGGGACGGCCGCCGCCATCCGATGCGGCTGCGGCGGCCGTCGGGCGTGTGGGAGCTGTTCGTGCCGGGCATCGGCGCGGGCGAGCGCTACAAGTACGAGCTGCGCGCGGCCGACGGGCGCGTGCTGCCGCACAAGGCCGATCCCTGTGCGCGCGCGACCGAAGCGCCGCCGCGCACGGCGTCGGTCGTCGCCGACGTCGCGGCGCTCGATGCGTTCGCCTGGCACGACGACGGCTGGATGCGCGCGCGGCCGCACGCCGACCGCTACCGCGTGCCGTGGTCGATCTACGAGGTGCATCCGGAGTCGTGGCAGCGCGTGCCCGAGGAGATGAACCGCAGCGCGACGTGGGACGAGCTCGCCGAGCGGCTGATTCCGTACGTGCAGGGGATGGGCTTCACACACGTCGAGTTCATGCCGATCGCCGAATACCCGTTCGGCGGCTCGTGGGGCTACCAGCCGCTTGCGCAGTTCGCGCCGTCCGCGCGTTTCGGGCCGGTCGACGGCTTCGCGCGCTTCGTCGACCGCGCGCATGCGGCCGGCATCGGCGTGCTGGTCGACTGGGTGCCCGCGCATTTCCCCGACGATCCGCACGGCCTCGCGCAATTCGACGGCACGGCGCTGTACGAACATGCCGACCCGCGCGAAGGGCTGCATCCCGACTGGCACACCTGCGTGTTCAACGTCGGACGCACGGAAGTCGGCGCGTTCCTCGCCGCGTCGGCGCTCGCCTGGGCGCGCCGGTATCACGTCGACGGCATCCGCGTCGACGCGGTCGCGTCGATGCTGTACCGCGACTATTCGCGCGCCGAGGGCGAATGGGTGCCGAACGTGCACGGCGGCCGCGAGAACCTCGAATCGGTCGCATTCCTGCGCATGCTGAACGACACGCTGCACGGTGCGGCCGCACCGGCCGGCGTCGTCACCGTCGCGGAGGAATCGACCGCGTGGCCCGGCGTCACGGCGCCGACCGTCAATGGCGGGCTCGGCTTCGACTTCAAGTGGAACATGGGCTGGATGCACGACACGCTCGCGTATCTGCGCGAGGACCCGATCCACCGCCGCTATCACCACGACCGGATGACGTTCGGGCTGATCTACGCGTTCTCCGAGCGCTTCGTGCTGCCGCTGTCGCACGACGAGGTCGTGCACGGCAAGGGCTCGCTCGTCGCGAAGATGCCCGGCGACGCGTGGCAGCGGCTCGCGACGCTGCGCGCGTACTTCGGCTTCATGTGGGCGCATCCCGGCAAGAAGCTGCTGTTCATGGGCAGCGAGTTCGCGCAATGGGCCGAATTCGCGCACGACGCGACGCCGCACTGGGATCTGCTCGACGCGCCCGCGCATCGCGGCGTGCAGCGGCTCGTGCGCGACCTGAACCGCGCGTATGCGGCCGAACCCGCGCTGCATGCGCTCGACTGCTACGCAGCCGGCTTCGCGTGGCTGATCGGCGACGACCGCGACAACAGCGTGTTCGCGTTCGTGCGCCGCGACGACGCGGGACACGTCGTGGTCGCCGTCTGCAATTTCACGCCGGTGCCGCGCGCAAGCTACCGCATCGGCCTGCCCGCGCCCGGACAGTGGCGCGAACTGATGAACACCGATGCCGCGCCGTACGGCGGCACCAACGCCGGCAACGACGGCGCCGTGTGGGCCGAAGCCGTGCCCGCGCACGGCGAAGCGTGGTCGGCGACCCTGCGCCTGCCGCCGCTCGCGACGCTGTGGCTGCGCCCTGCCTGATTGCCCGCGCCCCCGACACGGAGATCCGCCTCATGCCGACCGCCCTGCCCGCCCGTCTCGAATCCGGCCGCAGCTACCCGCTCGGCGCGACCTGGGACGGCCTCGGGACCAACTTCGCGGTGTTTTCCGCGCACGCGCAGCGCATCCAGCTGTGCGTGTTCGATCCGACCGGTCGCAAGGAGCTCGCGCGCCTCGACCTGCCCGAATGCACCGACGAGGTGTGGCACGGCTACCTGCCCAACGCGCATCCGGGCACCGTGTACGGGTTCCGCGCGGACGGCCCGTACCAGCCGCAGCACGGCCATCGCTTCAACCCGACCAAGCTGCTGCTCGACCCGTACGCGCGCAAGCTGGTCGGCCAGTTCCGCTGGTCGGACGCGCTGTTCGGCTATCGGGTCCATTCGAACCGCGCGGACCTGTCGGTGGACCGCCGCGACTCGGCGCCCGCGATGCCGAAGTGCGTGGTGGTCGACGAGGCGTTCGACTGGCGCGACGACCGGCGCCCGCGCGTGTCGTGGCGCAACACGGTGATCTACGAAACCCACGTGCGCGGCGCGTCGATGCGCCGCGCCGGGTTGCGCCCGCCCGAACGCGGCACGTTCGCGGCGCTCGCGCATCCGGCGTTCATCGATCACCTGCTGTCGATCGGCGTGACGACGGTGGAGCTGCTGCCCGTCCACGCATTCCTGCAGCAACGCGCGCTCGTGAACCGCGGGCTGCGCAACTACTGGGGCTACGACACGGCCGCGTTCTTCGCGCCGGAGCCCGCGTATCTCGCGACGCGGCGGCTCGACGAGATGCGCATCGCGATCCGCCAGCTGCATGCGGCCGGCATCGAGGTCGTGCTCGACGTCGTCTACAACCATACCTGCGAGGGCAACGAGCTCGGCCCGACGCTGTCGTGGCGCGGCCTCGACAACGCGAGCTACTACCGGCTGATGCCGGACGACCGCCGCTTCCATGTCGACGAGACCGGCTGCGGCAACACGCTGAACCTGTCGCATCCGCGCGTCGTGCAGATGGTGATGGATTCGCTGCGCTACTGGGCCACCGCGTTCAACATCGACGGCTTCCGCTTCGACCTCGGCGTGACGCTCGGCCGCGAGGAACACGGCTTCGATCCCGGCGCGGGGTTTTTCGATGCGTTGCGGCAGGACCCGGTGCTCGCGCAGCGCAAGCTGATCACGGAGCCGTGGGATCTCGGCCCCGGCGGCTACCAGCTCGGCCGCCACCCGCCCGGCTTCGCCGAATGGAACGACCGCTTTCGCGACACCGTGCGGCGCTTCTGGCGCGGCGACGCGGGCCAGCGGCCGGAGCTCGCCGCGCGGCTCGCGGGCTCGGCCGACCTGTTCAACCGCCAGCGGCGCCACACGTGGGCCTCGGTCAATTTCATCACCGCGCACGACGGCTTCACGCTCGCCGATCTCGTGTCGTATTCGGCGAAACACAACGATGCGAACGGCGAGGACAACCGCGACGGCCGCGACGACAACTGCAGCGCGAACTGGGGGGCCGAAGGGCCGACCGACGACGCGGCGATCCGCGACTTGCGCGCGCGCGTCGCGCGCTCGATGCTCGCGACGCTGTTCACCGCGCTCGGCACGCCGATGCTGGTGGCCGGCGACGAATTCGGCCGCACGCAGCACGGCAACAACAACGCGTACTGCCAGGACAACGAGCTGTCGTGGCTCGACTGGGATCTGGCGCGCAGCGACGAAGCCGTGACGCTGATGCGCTTCGTGTCGCGGCTCGCCGCGCTGCGGCGCATGTACCCGGTGATGTCCGCGCCGCGCTATCCGTCGGGCGACCACGACGCCGCGCCGGGCATGGCGGAGATCGACTGGTTCGACGAGCGCGGCGTCGCGATGACCGTGCCCGCGTGGCAGGACCGCGAGCGCCGCGCGTTGACGATGCGGCGCGTCGGCACGGGCCGCACCGGGCGCACCGAGGCGCTGCTCGTGATGCTGAACGCGTCGTCCGAGACGGTCGTGTTCGCGCCACCCGCACCGGCGCTCGACTATCGCGTGCTGGTCGACACGGCCACGCCGGACGCCGGCCCGCGCACGTGGCCGGCCGACGGGCTCGACGTCGCCGCGCACGCGGCCGCGATCGCGGTGGCCGCCGTGCCGCCCGACCTGTCCTCGGGAGACTCGCCATGAGATCACGCTCCGCCCGTCCATCCGGCCCGCACGCGTTCGACATGTCGTTCGGCGCGACCTGCGTCGATGGCGGCCGCACGCGCTTCCGGCTGTGGGCGCCCGCGAGCCGCACGGCCGCCGTCGAGATCGAGGGTGAACACACGCCCGCGATCGCGATGACCGCGGTCGGCGACGGCTGGTTCGAGGTCGTCGCGCCCTGCGGCCCCGGCACGCTGTATCGCTACCGGGTCGACGGCGATCTCGCGGTGCCCGATCCCGCGTCGCGCTTCCAGCCGGGCGGCGTGGCAGGCCCGAGCCAGGTCGTCGATCCGGCTGCGTACCGCTGGCGCCACGACGCGTGGCGCGGCCGCCCGTGGCACGAGACGGTGCTGTACGAGCTGCATGTCGGCGCATGCGGCGGCTACGCGAGCGTCGAGCGGCGCCTGCCGGAGATCGCCGCGCTCGGCGTGACCGCGGTCGAGCTGATGCCCGTCAACGCGTTCCCCGGCATGCGCAACTGGGGCTACGACGGCGTGCTGCCGTTCGCGCCCGATGCGTCGTACGGGCGGCCCGACGAACTGAAGGCGCTGGTCGATGCCGCGCACGGGCTCGAGTTGCAGGTGTTCCTCGACGTCGTCTACAACCACTTCGGCCCGGAAGGCAACCTGCTGCCGCGCTATGCGCCCGCGTTCTTCCGCACCGACCGGCAGACCGCCTGGGGGCCGGCCATCGACTTTTCGTGCGCGCAAACGAGCGCGTTCTTCATCGAGAACGCGCTGTACTGGCTCGACGAATTCCGTTTCGACGGATTGCGCATCGACGCCGCGCACGCGATCGACGACGACACATGGCTGCGCGAACTCGCGCGCCGCGTGCGCGCGTACGCGGGCGACACGCGTCATGTGCACCTCGTGCTCGAGAACGAACGCAACGCGGCCAGCCTGCTCGGGCCCGGCGGTTTCGACGCGCAATGGAACGACGACTTCCACAACAGCGCGCACGTGCTGCTGACCGGCGAGCGCGACGGCTACTACCGCGCGTACGCCGACGCGCCGCTGCGCCATCTCGCGCGCACGCTCGGCGAAGGCTTCGCGTACCAGGGCGAACCGTCGCCGCTGCACGACGGCGCCGCGCGCGGCGAACCGAGCGCCCACCTGCCTCCGACCGCGTTCGTCGCCTTCCTGCAGAACCACGACCAGGTCGGCAATCGCGCGTTCGGCGAACGGCTGCGCACGCTCGCGAACGAAGACGCGGTGCGCGCGGCGACCGCGCTGCTGCTGCTCGCGCCGTCGATCCCGCTGCTGTTCATGGGCGAGGAGGACGGCAGCACGCAGCCGTTCCAGTTCTTCACCGACTATCGCGGCGCGCTCGCCGACGCGGTGCGCGAAGGCCGGCGCCGCGAATTCGCGGCTTTTCCGGCCTTCGCCGACGCCGCGCATCGCAGCGCGATTCCCGATCCGAACGACATCGCGACGTTCGTGCGTTCGACGCTGCACGGCAGTCGCGACGAAACCACGCCCGACGCCGACGCATGGCGGCGCTTCTACCGCAGCGCGCTGGCCGTGCGCGCGGCGCTCGTGACGCCGAACCTGCCCGGCGCACGCGCGCTCGGCGTCGAGTTGCTCGCGGGCGACGGCGACCCGCAGGCGCTCGTCGCGCGCTGGCGCCTCGGCGACGGCAGCACGCTGACGATCGCGTTGAACCTCGGCTCGCACGACGCGGTGCTGCCCGCGCTGCCGGTCGGCAAGATCGTGTTCGAGACGCCGCCGCGCGCACGCGACCGGCTGCGCGACCTGCGGCTGCCGCCGCGCGCGGGCATCGCGTGGCGCGACGGCAACGTCAACCACGATGCGCGGCAGCACCGCGCGAACGGACAGGGCCGATCATGACGACCGACGTGTCGATCGCCGAACTCGCGCGCGCGGCCGGCCTGGAATCCGACTGGACCGATGCGGGCGGCATCGCGCGGCGGGTGGACGACGGCGCGCTCGCCGCGCTCGTCGACGCGCTCGGCTGGCCGTGCGGCACGGCGAGCCAGCGGGTGGCGAGCGCCGCCGCGCTCGCCAACGCGAACGCGGCACCGCCGCGCGTCGTCACCGGCGACGCGGGCCGGCCGCTGACCCTGCCGGCCACGATCGCGCCGCCGGGCGCGCGCTTCCGGATCACGCTCGAAACGGGCGGGCATGTCGACGGGCGCGTCGGCGGCGCGTGCGAACACGGCACGCTGCCGCCGCTGGCGATACCCGGCTATCACGCGCTCGACGTCGGCGACCAGCGCATCGGGCTCACGATCGCGCCACCGCGCCCGCAACCGTTCGACCCGCGCGCGGCGGACGCGGGCGGCCACTGGGGCATCGCGGCACAGCTCTACAGCCTGCGCCGCGCCGGCGACGACGGCGCGGGCGACTACACCGCGCTGGCGCGGCTGGCCGCGCATGCCGCACGGCACGGCGCGCAGGCGGTGGCGATCAGCCCGACACACGCCGGCTTTCCGGCGCTGCCCGCGCACGACAGCCCGTATTCGCCGTCGTCACGGCGCTGGCACAACGTCGCGTATCTCGATTGCGACGCGGTGCCGGGCGCCGCGGCCGCGCATCGCGCGCCCGGTGCGGCGGCCGACGCGCCGCTGATCGACTGGCCGCGGGTGCTGCCGCTGAAGCTGCGCCACCTGCGTGCGTGCTTCGACGCGTGGCGAGCCAGCGACGACCCGTCACGCGGCGCGTTCCAGCGGTTTCGCGCGGCGGGCGGCGCGGCACTCGAGGCGCATGCGCGTTTCGACGCGCTGCAGGCGTTCTGCATCGAACGCGGCGTCGGCGCGGACTGGCGGCATTGGCCCGCGCCATGGCGCGAGCCGGGATCGGCTGAAGTCGACGCGTTCGCGCACACCCACGCCGACACGGTCGCGTTCCACACGTTCCTGCAATGGTGCGCGTCGCGCGCGCTCCGCGACGCGCAGCACGCGGCACGCGGCGCGGGCATGGCCGTCGGGCTGATCGCCGATCTCGCGGTGGGCTCCGACCGCGCGGGCAGCGACGCGTGGGCGCATGGCGCGACGCTGCTGCGCGGCGTGTCGCTCGGTGCACCGCCCGATTTGTTCAACGCGGCCGGCCAGGCGTGGGGCGTGACGACCTGGACGCCCGCCGCATTGCGCGCGGACGGCTTCGCGCCGTTCGTCGAGCTGTTGCGCGCGGCGTTCGCGCATGCGGGCGGCATCCGCATCGATCACGTGCTCGGCTTCGCGCGGATGTGGATCGTGCCGAACGGCGGCTCGCCGCGCGACGGCGCGTACCTGCGCTATCCGGTCGACGATCTCGTGCGGCTCGTCGCGCTCGAGGCGGCGCGTCATCGCGCGCTCGCGATCGGCGAGGATCTCGGCACGGTGCCGGCAGGCTTGCGCGAGCGGCTCGGCGCACAGGGCATCGCCGGGATGCGCGTGCTGTGGTTCGAGCGCGATGCCGGCGGCGCGTTCCGGCCGCCGGCGGAATGGGATCGCGACGCGATCGCGATGTCGTCGACGCACGATCTGCCGACCGTGGCCGGCTGGTGGCGCGGCGTCGATCTGGCATGGCGCCGGATCGCGGCCGAGGCCGCGGAGCAGTCCGGCGATGTGGAGGCGCGCAACGCGGCGCCGCCCGCGCCGGACGAGGCAAGCACGCACGATCCGCACCACATCGCGCCCCGCCCGGCCACCGCGCCCGACCCTGCGCCGCGTCCGGAACCCCGCCCTGCCGCGCCACCGCCCGCCGTCGATCCCGACGTCCTCGCCGCGCATGCGGCGCGCGCCACCGAACGCGCGGCGCTGTGGCGCGCGCTGCAGCAGGCAGGCTGTGCGCCGGCCCGCGCCGCCGCCCCGCGCGCCGACGCGCCACCCGTCGCCGCGATACTCGCGTACGTCGCGCGCAGCCCGTCGCCGCTCGCGATCGTGCCGCTCGAGGATCTGCTCGCGCTGGACATGCAGCCAAACCTGCCGGGGCCGCCCTGCGGGCACCCGAACTGGCGGCAGCGCCTGCCACGCGCGATCGACACGCTGTTCGACGCCGACGTGCGCGAGCGCATCGCGGCCGTCGTGCGTGCGCGCCGTACGCGGGAGCCCGGCCGATGACACCACGCGCGACGCTGCGCCTGCAGTTGCATGCGGGCTTCACGTTCGACGACGCGGCCGCGCACGCCGGCTACTTCGCGCGGCTCGGCGTGAGCCACCTGTACCTGTCGCCGGTCGCGACGGCCGAACCCGGTTCGCGACACGGCTACGACACCGTGGATTACGGCACGCTCAACGCCGAACTCGGCGGCGAAGCCGGTTTCGTCCGGCTCGTCGCCGCGCTGCGCGCGCACGGGCTGGGCGTGATCGTCGACATCGTGCCGAACCACATGGGCGTCGGCGGCTCGTCGAACGGCTGGTGGAACGACGTGCTCGAATGGGGGCCCGCGAGCCCGTACGCACGCCACTTCGACATCGACTGGCATCCACCCGACGCAGCGCTCGACGGCAAGGTCCTGTTGCCCTGCCTCGGCACGCCGTACGGCGAGGCACTCGCGGCCGGCGACATCACGCTCGACGTCGATCCGGCCGCCGGACGCTTCTTCGTGTCGTGCCCCGGGCGACGGCTGCCGGTGGCCGCCACCACCTATGCGGACATCCTGCGCATCGCGAATCGCGCGGACCTGAACGCGCTCGCCGAACGCTTCGACGCCGCGCCGCACCGCGACAGCGCACGACTGGCCGCCGCGCACGCGGCGCTGCGCGATCACGCGGCCGCGCACGGCCCGCATGCGCTCGACGCGGTGCTGCGCGGCGCCGATCCGCGCCGTGCGCGCTCGCGCGCGTGCCTGCACCGACTGCTCGAACGCCAGCACTACCGGCTCGCCTGGTGGCGCACGGCCGCCGACGAGCTGAACTGGCGGCGCTTCTTCGACATCGCGACGCTCGCGGCCGTCCGTGTCGACGACGACGCGGTGTTCGATGCCGTCCATGCGCTTCCGCTCCGGCTTCATGCGGCCGGCTGCATCGACGGCCTGCGCGTCGATCACGTCGACGGCCTCGCCGATCCGCGCGCGTATTGCCGGCGGCTGCATGAGCGACTTGCCGCGCAACGCGGCGCGCGGCCGTACGTCGTCGTCGAGAAGATCCTCGCGCCCTGCGAGACGCTGCGCGCCGACTGGGCCGTCGACGGCACGACCGGCTACGACTTCATGAACGACGTCGGCGCGCTGCTGCACGATCCGGCCGGCGCCGCGCCGCTGGCCGCGCACTGGGCGCACGTGTCGGGTTCGTCGCGCACCTTCGCGCAGGAAGCGCTCGACGGCAAGCGGCGCGTGCTGATGCGGCAGCTCGCCGTCGAGCATGTGCGCGCCGCGCGGGCGTTGCATGGCATTGCACGCGCGGCGCCCGCGACGCGCGACGTCAGCCTGATCGCGATTCGGCGCGTACTGGGCGAACTCGCGGTGCAACTGCCGGTGTACCGGATGTATCCGGCGCGCGACGAAGCGCCCGCCGACGCCGATCGCCGCGTGCTCGGGCATGCGTACGAACGCGCATGCACGGCCGTCGATCCGGCCGACCGGTTCGCGCTCGATCACGTCGCCACCTGGCTCGGGTTGCCGGTCGCACGCGTGCCGCGCGCGGACCCCGCCGCGCTGCACGCGGCACGCGTCGCATTCGCGCAGCTCACCGCGCCGCTCGCCGCGAAGGGTGTCGAGGATACGGCCCACTATCGTTACGGCCGGCTGCTGTCGCGCAACGAGGTCGGCGCCGACGCCGGTGACTTCAGCCTGTCGCGCGGCGCGTTCCATGCGCGCAACCGGCACCGCGCGCGCACCGTGCCGCACGGGCTTGTCGCCACCGCCACGCACGACCACAAGCGCGGCGAGGATGCACGTGCGCGGCTGGCCGTGCTCAGCGAATTGCCCGACGCGTGGCGCGCGGCGTCGCTCGACTGGTCCGCGCTCAACCGGCCGCATCGCGGCGGCGCGCATCGCGATCTCGCATGGACGCCGGGGCCGGCCGCCGAGGCGATGCTGTATCAGACGCTCGTCGGCTGCTGGCCGCCCGGACTCGCGCCCGACGATGCGGCGGGGCTCGCGGCGCTGGCCGAACGCGTCGCGCAGTGGCAGACGAAGGCGCTGCGCGAGGCCAAGCGGCACACCGACTGGCTCGCGCCCGATATGCGCTACGAGCGCGATTGCGCGGCATTCGTCCACGCGATCCTGACGCCGAGCGGCGCCGGCGATTTCGCGCACCGGCTGCATGCGTTCGTCGCGCGGATCGCGCCGGCCGGCGTCGTCAACAGCCTGACTCAGGCCGTGCTGCGGATGGCGTCGCCCGGCGTGCCCGACCTGTATCAAGGGACCGAATCATGGGATCACTCGCTCGTCGATCCGGACAACCGGCGCGACGTGCCGTTCGCGGCGCTCGCGGCCGAACGGGTCGACGGGCCGGTCGCGTCGTACCTGCCGGCATGGCCCGACGCGCGCGTGAAGCGGGCGCTGGTCGAGCGCATGCTCGCGCTGCGCGCGCGGTGGCCGGCGGCATTCGCGGACGGCGCGTATGTGCCGCTGCGCGTGCGCGGCCCGCTCGGGCGTCATGCGGTGGCGTTCGCGCGGTGCAACGATGAGGCCGCCGTGGTGGTGGTCGCGACGCGGCTCGCGTGCCCGCTGCTTGGCGAAACGCCGGAATTGCCGCGTGTGGCGCCCGCGCAATGGGGCGATACGGCGGTCGTGCTGCCACGCGATATCGACGGGCCATGGACGGATTGCCTGAATACGCGGGACGCGATCGACCTGTCGGGATGCACGCTGCCACTCGGCCGCTGCCTGGCTGCGTTGCCCGTCGCGGTGCTCGTCGCCGCGCGCCCGCCCGTCACGCATCGGTGACGTCGGGCTCGCTCGCGTCGTTGCGCTGCACGCACCGCACGACCGACAGCCCCTCGGCGGTCAGCGCCGGCCGACGCTCGCCCGACGCGTCGTCGTACTGCATCACGACCAGGCGCCGTGCGACCAGCGCGACGACCTCCTCGCGGTCGGTCTGGATTTGCTCCGGTGCACGATGCACCAGTAACAGCGTGGCGAATTCATGGGCGGACAGCATGCTCGTTCCCCGTTGGCGGCTGCGCGCGGTGCGCGCGGGCACGAAAACACTCATGCAGGGACCGTGCCGGTTTGCACAGCACGCCCGCCGCTCGAGCCACCTGCGCGCGCCGCGATGCGGCACCGGGCGGCAGCCAGCGGCCGGTGCAAAGTTTTCAATGTCGTGTAACGCCGAACGCGGGTCGGAGCACCGCGCGCCGGGAACGCGAGTCGGGTCAGGACCGCCGCGCCCCGGACAGGCCCGCCGGCGCGCGGAAATCGCCGCTGTGCAGCACCACGCCGCTGTTGCCGTCGGCCAGTACTTCCGCGCAGACGGCTTCGATCCGCGCGCGGCCATGCTCGAACGCATCGCGCAGATCGGCCTCCAGCGCGGACTGCGCGCCGAAATGGTCTTCCAGCGCTTCGACCGTGATCGCGCAGGTTTGCGGTTCGCCATCGATGTCGACGACGAAGCACACTTGCAGCGCCGCACCGTCGAACACGGGCGGCTCGTCGACCAGCGTCACGCGACGGGTGGAATCGGCCGGCATCGTCTCAGGCGCCCCGTGCCGCGACACGATCGGCCCGCGCGCCTTCGGCCGCGAGCACGCGCCGCGGCGCACCGCGTTCGGCTTCGTCGAAGCCGTCGACCGCGAGGATCGCGGCCTTGCAATGATCCAACCTGCCGCTCATGAGCGCCTCCTTCAGCGTGGCGGCACGCATCGTGCCGTACCGGTCGTGCCGCAAGCGGCGTGCCTGCCAATCCGTCCGCGCGCAAGTCTCGGCAGGCCGATCGACGCGGTTACTGCAGACGACACGCGGCGTCGAGCATCGCGTCGGTCAGTTCGATCGTCAGCGTCGCGTGTTCGCCGGGCACGCGGTCGAGCAGGTCCTGCACCGTGTCGTGCAGGATCGCGTGCACGCGCATCCGCGTACCTTCGTCGAGATTCGCGTAGCGCTCCATCGTGTCGCAGTCGAGCACAAGCACGACCGAATGCCCGTCGGTCTCGGGTGGCGGGTCGGCCGCCGGCGCCCACGCCGCCTGAAACATGATGCTGCCGGTTGCGACGTCGACATGGACTGTCGTATCGAGATCGTCGGCGTCGTTGTCGATCTCGTCGTTCTCCAGCCAGATCCTGGAATGCGATTGCATGATGTCCTCCTGCGTGATGGCGAGATGGCGGGATGGCATGTCCTGCCCGTGTTCTCCAGCAACGCCCGTGCCGCCCTCGGCACGGGTTCATCGCATGGGTGAAATGCGTCGCGCGGCACGCGGTTTGCGGCGCCAACGCCCGTATTACGTCCCCGCGAACCCCATGGAGCCCACGCAATGTCTTCTGCCATCGCTTCCCGCACGCACGGCAAGCGCCTGACGCGGCATCGCCCCGCGACACCGCAAGCGCGAGTTCAACGGCGTCATGCAAAAAAGCACAGTGCTCGACGTCGAGCCTGGCATCCTCAAGTCCGGCGATCCGGCCGCGATCGCTGCGTCGCTGAAGCATTCGGCCGAACACGGCCGCCGCCGCGCGTCGCCGTTCCAGTCGGCGATATCGATGCCGAACGTCGACATGAATCGCGCGGGCCGAAACCTGCCGAAAACGCGCCGCACGACACGCGAACGCGCAAGGCGGCAACCGCGCGAAGCGTTCGGCCTCGAGCCCTGACGGCGCGCGGGCACGCAATCGGCCTGCCGGGACGGCGCACATGCACGAGACGCTCTGGTACCTGATCGTCGGCGCGGTGCTGATGGGCATGGGCGTCGCGACGTCCGCGCTGCGCCATCTGCCGTGCAGCGCCGCGATGATCTACCTGGCGCTCGGCGTCGCACTCGGCCCGTCGGGCGCCGGCCTGCTGCAGCTCGACATCGGCCGCGATGCACGGCTGCTGCGCGAGATCGTCGAGATCGCGCTGCTCGTTTCGCTGTTCGCGATCGGGCTGCGGCTGCGCGTGCCGCTCACCGACCGGCTGTGGCACGTGCCGTGCCGCCTCGGCCTGCTCGCGATGGGCGTCACCGTGCCGCTGCTCGCCGCGTGCGCGATGCTCGCATTCGGGCTCGACTGGGGCCCCGCGCTGCTGCTCGCGGCGATCCTCGCGCCGACCGACCCCGTGCTCGCGCACGACGTGCAGGTGCACGACCCGGGCGATCGCGACCTCGTGCGCTTCGCGCTGTCCGGCGAAGGCGGCCTGAATGACGGCATCGCGCTGCCGTTCGCGCTGGCCGGGCTCGCGCTGTGCGGCGCACCCGACGCGACGCACGGATGGCCGCCGCTATCGGGCGCGTTCGCGCTCGCCGCGCTATGGGGCATCGCCGGTGCGGCCGCGATCGGCGGCGGCCTCGGCTGGATCACGACGAAGACGATCGGCTGGCTGCGCACGCGCCACGCCCAGGCGCTCGGCCTCGAAGGCTTCTTCGCGCTCGCGCTGATCGTGCTGTCGTTCGGCGCCGCGCAATTCGCGCATGCGTTCGGGTTCATCGCGGCGTTCGCGGCCGGGGTCGCGATGCGTCGTGTCGAACATCGCGCGAGCGGCAACCGCGCGCCGCGCGAAGTGATCGGCCAGATCGATTCGGCCGACGTCGTCGCCACCGAGAAGCATCCGGAGAAAGCGCATGCGTACATGGCCGAATCGGTGCTCGGCTTCACGGTCGAACTCGAACGGATCGCGGAGGCCGTCGTGATGACGATGATCGGCAGCGTGCTCACGACGCTGCCGGGCCCGCTGCTCACGTGGGGCGCGGCCGCGCTGGCCGTCTTGCTGTTCGTCGCCGTGCGGCCGCTCGCGGTGCTCGTCACGCTCGCCGGTTCGCGCGCAACGCATGCCCAGCGGCGGCTGATGGCGTGGTTCGGCATCCGGGGAATCGGCTCGTTCTACTACCTGTTGTTCGCGCTCGAACACGGGCCCGCCGACACGGTGCGCCCGCTCGCGGCACCCGTGCTGGCCGTCGTGTCGGCCTCGGTGATCGCGCACGGGATCACCGCCACGCCGCTGATGAACTGGTATCACCGTCTGCAACATCGGCGCTGACGGGTTCGTGACGATGCGCGCGGCCACGCAATCGGACCGCCACGCGGGTGGCGGCGCCGGCGTATTTGAGCGAAGAATCGGCATCGACATGCGCTCGCCGCGTTCGGGATGCAACGGTCAGGCGGATCGCCCCGCCGCCCTCTCGCATGCGGCTCTCGTGTCAGGGCGCGCGCAGCGCCGCGTCGAGTTCGGCGCGTGTCACGTCAAGCGCGACGTTGCATTCGATCGCCGCATCCTCGACGCACGGCTTGCGCTCGTCCACCGCGCGCCGCGCGCTGTCGCACAGATGCGTGCGCACGCGCAGCCGGTCGGCCGCGCCAAGCGAGGCATAGCGCGTGATCACGTCCGGATCGAACCGCAGATCGACCGCGCAACGCCATTCGCGCGCACGCTCGTCGGCCGGCGCGCGCACCCACGACACCTGGATCGTCAGCCGCCCGGACACGTCGTCCGCATGCACGACGACGGCCGACTCCGACGGGAAACCGTTCGCGAGCGCGTGCTCGAGTTCCGCGATGCGCTGCGACCGGTTGGGCGCGCCGCTCATCGTCGCACGACGCCCAGCAGCAGCGTGACGAGGAAGATCACGACGAAGATGTAGAACAGGATCTTCGCGATCTCGGCCGCGCCGGCCGCGATACCGCCGAAGCCGAACACGGCAGCCACGATCGCGATGATGAAGAAGATGACGGCATATCGAAGCATGGAGACCTCCTGGATGGCTGCAGTTGTCAGTACACGTCGTCGCCGTTCACGCATCGCGCTGGTGCTCCGGTTTGCCGTGTCTCGGCGTCGACGCCATTTTTTCGAGTTCCTTTTCGCGCATCGACCTGGCCATCGATTTCGCCGGCGGCTTGAGGTCCTTCATTTTCGTCTTGCCGCGTTTGGCCGACAGCGCGGCCCCCGCGGCACGCTGCCGAGCTTGCGATTTTGCTGGCATGGTTGCGCTCCTGTCGTGGGCGCGCGCGTCGACGCGACGGTCGGCACGCGCACGCGATGGGCCCGCCCGGGCAGCCGTCATGCGGCATCGCGGCGGCGCAGGTCGGCCGGTGGAATCTTCATCGCCTGGCGATACTTCGTCACCGTGCGACGCGCAAGCAGGATGCCGCGACCCGCGAGGTTGTGCGTGAGCGCGACATCGGACAGCGGATCGGTGTGCCGCTCGGCCGCGATCATGTCGCGGATCAGGACCTTCGCGGCCGCCGCCGAGCACACGCCCTTGCCGGCCGCCTCGAGCTTGCGCGGGAAGAAATGCTTGAACTCGAACGTGCCGTGCGGCGTGGCCATGTACTTGTTGCCCGTCGCGCGCGACACGGTCGATTCGTGCAGGTCGAGTTCCTCGGCGATGTCGCGCAGCACGAGCGGCTTCATCGCGATCTCGCCATAGCGGAAGAAATCGCGCTGTCGCGCGACGATGCATTCGCCGACGCGCTGGATCGTGTCGAAGCGCTTCTGCACGTTGCGGATCAGCCAGCGCGCTTCCTGCAACTGCTGGCCGAGCGGCGAATCGCGCTCGCCGCTCGACTGCGCGAACAGCGTCGCATAGCGTTCGTGCAGCCGCGCGCGCGGCAGCACGGCCGGGTTGATCGTCACGATCCAGTCGTCGCGCACCTGGCGCACGATCACGTCGGGCACCACGTAGTCGCCGCGCGTGCTGCCGTAATGATTGCCGGGGCGCGGGTCGAGCCCGCGCACCAGCGCACAGGCCGCCTGCAGCGTCTGCGGGTTGCAGCCGATCCGCCGCTGGATCTCGGCCGTCTCGCGGCGCGCCAGCCGCTCGAGATGCTCGCGCGCGATCGCTTTCGCTTCCGCGAGCGCCGGCGTGCCGGCCGGGATCGCGTCGAGCTGCAGCACGAGACACTCGGACAGCGAGCGCGCGGCGATGCCGGGCCGGTCGAGCATCTGCACGAGCCGCAGCGCGACCGCGAGATCCTGCTCCGACAACAGCAGCGCGGGGTCCGCCGCGACCAGCAGCTCGGCCAGCTCCTGGCGCAGGTAGCCGTCGTCGTCGAGCGCGTCGATCACGATGCGCGCGGCTTCGCGGTCACGCCGGTTCAGCGGATAGAGCCGCAACGCATCATGCAGCTGCTGATGCAGCGACGGTTCCGCGGCCAGCCATTCACCGGGCGACAGGCCGCCCGACTCGTCGCCCTGCCGGCTCGTGCCGCGCATCGTGGGCGCGGCCGTCAACGACACTTCGGACACCTCGGGCACTTCGGGTGCCTCGCCGTCCGGCTGGCGAGCATCGTCAGCCTGGGGCGCCGCTTCGGGCGCGGCGGCTTCGGCCTGCGGCCCCGGTGCGTCGGCGGCAGGCTCCTCGTCGCCCTGGCCATCCTCGAGAAACGGATTCTGATCGAGCGCCTGCCGCAGTTCCTGTTGAAATTCGAGCGAGGACAACTGCAGCAACCGCAGCGACTGCTGAAGCCTCGGCGTAAGTGCCAGATGCTGTCGCATCTGCAGCGCGAGCGAGACGGACATCGATGATCCTCCTGACGTTTAGCGGGTTTCGTTTCGTATTCAGCCAGGATTCACGCAGTATCCGTGCCAGGCGGGCCGATCGCCTCACGTCGCGGTTCGCGCGGGTTCATACCCCGTCTTGCATCCCGTCAAGGCGGCTTTTTTACAAGCCGGCGGCAAGTTTTGGGCACGCATTTCGCGCACCTCGCCGCCATGCGCAAGCCGTGAGCCGAATCGGTACGGCATCGGCGGCGGGTCGCCCTGCGTGCCTTTCGGGCCCGGTGGCGGCACATCGGCCGGCTCGCCGCCCGATACGCATGACGAAAGGCCGCGGCGAGAACCGCGCGGGCACAGCGGCGAATGACCGGCCGCGCGTACCGGACGGCATGCGGCTTGCTGAATCCGCGGAAGAACCACCCATCCACCCGCAAGGAGAACGTCATGCATCGCGTCAACGAAATCATGTCGCAGGACGTCGTGCGCATCGCGCCGACCGATTCCATCCGCCATGCCGCGCAACTGATGGAGCGCTACGACATCGGCGCCCTCCCGGTGTGCGACAACAACCGGCTGGTCGGGATGGTGACGGACCGCGACCTCGCGGTGCGCGCGATCTCGGTCGGCAAGCCGCCGGAGACGCGGATTCAGGAGGTCGCGTCGGGCCCGATCGAATGGTGTTTCGAAGACGATTCGCTGGACGAGATCCAGCATTACATGGCCGACGCGCAGTTGCGGCGCCTGCCGGTCGTCGATCACGACAAGCGTCTGGTCGGCATGCTGTCGCTCGCGGACATCGCGACGCGCTCGGCCGGCCCGGCGCGCGACGACGTCGCGAACACGCTCGAAGGCGTGTCGCAGCCGAAGCGGACGTGACGGAGCATCGATGGCCGCGCGCGATGCGGCCTGCACGCGTCCGGTCGAGGTCAGCCCCGCATCGCGGGCACGGGCCGTCGCGACAGCGGAAGAATGAATGGCCGCAGCGTCAGACGTCGTGCTTCGTCACGCGCACGATCTTGTCCGCCAGTTCGCGCACGTCGACCGGCTTGCACAGATAGCCGTCGAACCCGGCCTCGAGCGCCCGGCGTTCGTCGGCCAGGCCCGCATGCGCGGTCACGGCCAGCACCCGCACCGTGGGCGGCGCGCCGCCGCCGTTCATGCCGGCGTGCCGCAACGCGTCGAGCAGCCAGAAGCCGTCGCCGTCGGGCATCGCGAGATCGGACAGCACGACGGTCGGCCGCAGGTCGGCGGCCACCGCGAGCGCTTCGCGGCCTGTCGATGCGATCGCGACGGCCGCGCCGAACGTCGTCAGCGCGGCGGTGAGGCTCTCGCGCGTGGTCGCATCGTCGTCGACGATCAGGATGCGTTGCGTATCGAGCATCGGCGGGTCGCGATGATCGTCCGCGCGCGCATTCCCCCACGCCATCGCGCCGATCGGCTGCCAGCCGACCGGTAGCGTCACCGTAAACGTCGCGCCGCGATTGCGGCCTGCACTCTTGACCGTCACGCTGCCACCGTGCAGCTCGGCGATATGCCGCACGATCGACAGGCCCAGGCCGAGCCCGCGCCGCGACGACGCGGGCGAATCGTCCGCGCGGCGGAACATGTCGAACACGTTGGGCAGGAACGCCGGCACGATGCCCTGCCCCGTGTCGGAGACGGTCAGCACCACCCGGGCGTCGTCGCGCACGAGCCCGACCGTCACGCTGCCGCCGGCCGGCGTGAACTTGAGCGCGTTCGACACGAGGTTCGACAGCATCTGCCGCAATCGCTCGGCATCGCCCGACACGACGCAGGTCGATGCCGCACAGTCGAATTCGAGCATGATGCCGGCCGCCGACGCGGCCGTCTGGAACGCGCCGACCGAATCGGAGAACAGCCGCACGACGTCCACCGGCATCGCGTCGAGCTGCAGCTTGCCGGTCGCGAGCGACGACGCGTCGAGGATGTCGCCGACCATGCGCGTGAGCGAGCGCGCGCTGCGGTCGATCGCATCGATCGCCTGCCGCTGCAGCGCGTTGTCGCCCGCATTGCGCAGCACCTCGACCCAGCCGTAGATCACGTTCAGCGGCGTGCGCAGTTCGTGCGACACCGTCGCGAGCAATTCGTCCTTCAGGCGGTTCGATGTCGCGGCCTGGTCGCGCGCCACGCGCGCGCCCTGCAGCGACCGTTGCGCGCGCAAGTCGCGACGGCGCTGCGCGCCGGCTTCGCGCAGCGTCAGCGAAAACGCGACGCAGGCGCGCGCGTCGCCGCGCACCGGGCACGCCGACACGGTCGCACGAAAGCGCCGGCCGTCACGCCGGACGCACAGCAGGTCGATCGGCCCGACCGCTTCGTGCATGTCGTCGAACGCCTGGGCGAGCGGCTTGCGCTTCAGCCAGCGCATCGCGACCAGCGATTCGAATGCACGGCCGCGCGCATGGTCCTCGTCGTAGCCGAACATGCGCTGCGCGGCCGGGTTCCAGCTGACGATGCGGCCGTCGGTGTCGATGCCGACGATCGCATCCGGCGACGCGTCGACCACGGCGCGCTGCAACCGCGACGCATCGGCCTGCGAGCGATCCGCACCGGCGTCGCGCAGCAACAGCACGGCGCCGTCGACATTGCCGTCCGCATCGCCGAGCGGCCCGGCGACCTCGACGATCGGCACCCGCTCGCCGCCCGCCGCCTGCAGCCAGTGGCGATCCGACACGACACCCGCGCCGCCGCGCGCGAGATCGAGCGGTGTCGACTGCACGCGCCGGCCGTCCCGATCGACGATCCGCAGCACGTCGCGCGCGGCCTGTCCCGTCGCGTCGTCCGGACGGCAACCGACGAGCGCGGCCGCGGCTGCGTTGATGTAGGTGAGCCGCCCGTTCGTATCGGTGGCGATCACGCCATGCGGCAAGGCCTGCAGCACGGCTTCGAGCCGCCGGCGGGCAGCCGCTTCGCGGCGCAGCGCCGCGTCGTTCGTGAAGCGCGCATGGCGCAGCATCGACGCGACCGCGCAGGCCAGCGCGCCGACCAGCACGAACGTGCCGAGCCGCACGAGCCGCTCGGGCAGCGGCTCCGAATAGGCCGCCGGATCGGACAGGAACAGCGTCCACACGAGCAGGCCGCTGACCACGGTCGAAACGACGCCGAACAGGAACGATGTCGCCCATGCGGCGCCCGCGAGCAGCGGGTAGTACAGGACGAGCGGCAGGTTCACGCCGCCGAAGCGGATCGCGAGCGCCTGCAGCACGGTCGCGATCGCGACCAGCATCACGGCCGTGACGAAGTTGCCGGCACGCATCCGCGACATGTCGAACATCGGTCGCGCTGCTGGCGGCTTGTGCGGTCGGCGCGGCATCAGGATTCCGGCTTGTCCGCTTCGCCTTCGAGCTGCGCGAGCCGGTTGTAGATCGTCTTCAGGCTGACGTCGAGCACCTCGGCCGCCTGCGCCTTCACGCCGCCGCATTGCGCGATCGTGCCGAGGATCAGCCGCCGGTCGACTTCCTCGAGCGGCGTGCCGAACGGCACGGTCACGCGATCCTCGTGCGAATCGGCCAGGTTCGACAGTTCGTCCATGATCGGCGGCGGCAGCGAATCGATCACGTCGGCGTCGCTGAAGATGCTCGCGCGCTGCACGAAGTTGCGCAGCTCGCGCACGTTGCCCGGCCACGCGTAGGTCTTCAGCGCTTCGCGCGCGGCCGGCGCGAAGCGCAGGTTCCGGCCGCTGTCGGCGTTGAACTGCTGCAGGAACGCATCGGCCAGCATCGGGATGTCGTCGCCGCGCTCGCGCAGCGACGGCAGCGGAATCGGGAACACGTTGATCCGGTGAAACAGGTCGGGCCGCAGCTTGCCGTCGGCCATCGCGGCTTCCGGATCGCGATTGGTCGCCGCGACGATGCGCACGTCGACGTCGATCTCGCGCGTCGAGCCGAGCCGCGTGACGCGCCCCGTCTCGAGCACGCGCAGCAGCTTGACCTGCGACTCCAGCGGCATCTCGGTGATCTCGTCGAGAAACAGCGTGCCGCCGTCCGCGCGTTCGAAGAAGCCCTTGTGCTGGCGCTCCGCGCCCGTGAAGCTGCCGCGGTCGTGGCCGAACATCTCGCTCTCGACGAGGTTCGCGGCAATCGCGCCGCAATTCACCGCGAGGAACGGGCCGCGGCGGCGCAGGCTCAGGTCGTGCACCGTCTGCGCGGCCAGCTCCTTGCCGGTGCCCGATTCGCCCGTCAGCAGTACCGACGCCTCGGTGCGCGCGACCCGGCCGATCGCGTCGTAGACCGCCTGCATCGCGGGCGAACTGCCGAGCATGCGGCCGAAGCGGCCGAGCCGCTGCAATTCCGAGCGCAGCTCGGCGATCTCCTCGTGCAGCGCCGTGGTGCGCGGCACGCGCGCGAAGATGCTGTTCAGCCGCTGCATGTTGAGCGGCTTCACCAGATAGTCGGTCGCGCCGCGCCGCAACGCGTCGATCGCGGTTTCGAGGCTCGCGTGGCCGGTGGTCAGCACCATTTCGCAGTGCGAACGCTTGGGCAGCGCATCGAACAGGTCCATCCCGTTTCCGTCGGGCAGCACGAGATCGCACAGCACGAGATCGGGGGTATGGGTCGTGACGAGCGTGCGCGCTTCTTCGAGCGTCGCGGCCGTGTCGCAGGCGAGCTGCTGCGTGCGCGCGAGCGCCGCAAGCATCGTCCGCGTGTCGGCGTCATCTTCGACGATCAGGACGTAGGGCATCGTGCCTCCTTGTGAAGCGGCCCGGCACGCGTCTCCGCCGGGACCGCGGCGGGTTGCAGCGAAGTCCGGCCATCGGTCGCACCACGATACGGCATGATCGATGCTCTCGTGCCGACTGGCTGTCCTCCCGTGAAAAGCAGTCCATCTCAGTATAAGAGAGGCATGTCGCGCATTCGCCGATCATCGAATAAATCTATCCGCGCACGTCACCTGCATTGCCAGATTCAATGCGCCGCAATCGGTAAGAACGCCATCGTTTTCGAGCGGATCATGCGGCGAGAAGCCGTCTCGATCGCGTCTTTTGCACACTTCGACATCCTATGCGGTCAAACTTTCCGGTCTGACTTTTCGCATGTCGAAATCCGTCGACGACGACAGGGGGTGACGCGACGGCTTGTGTTCGATCAGACCCTGCCGCGTCACGCGCGTCGCATCGAGCCCCCCGCGCGACGGCGGCAGCGAGTCAGTCAGTCGGACGCGGCCTGACTACCACCGTCGCGCACTTTCGAAATCGCTTCGACGAGTTTCAGTTCGTCGTCGATCGACAGCGTCGTGTCGGTCACTTCTCCACCAAACGGTGCGAGCGCCGTACTCAGCGCCTCGATATCGAGCTGCGTCGCGGCCAGCCCGAGCGACACGGTGCCCGGGCGCGCCTTGCGCGCGACGCGATCGATCAGCGCGTCGTCCACCGGCCTCTCGCGCCATGCATCGAGCGACGATTCGATGTGCTCGACCACGCTGTCGAGCAGCGATCCGGGCGGCGTGCGGCCGGGGTCGACCGCATGCGCGCGTAACTGCCCATCGGTCGCGCACTCGACGAGCGCCGCACCCGACAGCGCGACGACGTGCCGGTCGCGCAACGTATCGAGTTCGGCGAGCGCGCGATGGGCGGCCGCGAGGTCGGGATAGGACAACACGATCAGCGTATTCATCAGCCACTCCATGAAATCAGGCGGCCGCGTTCGGATGCGCCGCGCTCAATGCGGCAGCCCGAACGCGGCCTTCAGGCTCGCGACGATCATCTGCATCGCGATCGCCGCGAGAATCATCCCCATCAGCCGTTGTGTCACCGCCGTCACGCGCGGCGACAGGTAATGGCCGATCAGCGGCGCCGACCACAACGAAACGGCCAGCAGCACGAGAAACGCGGCAAGCCCGAGCGCGAACGCGAATGCCTGCCCGGTCGATAGCGCGCTGTGCCCGAGCACGATCATCGTCGCGATCGTGCCGGGGCCGACGAGCAGCGGGATCGTCAGCGGATAGATCGCGACGCTCTCGTCCGCGGCCGGCACGGCGCCTTCGTGATCGCCCGGCGAATGCTGGCGGCTCGGCGCGCCGTGCAGCATCGACAGCGCGATCAGCAGCACCAGCAGCCCGCCCGCGAGGCGGAAGTCGTCGATCGTCAGGCCGAACCCATGCAGGATCGCGCCACCCGCGACGGCCGACACGATGCAGCCGACCGTCACGCCGATCGCAGCCGTCAGCGCGATCCTGCGGCGCACGCCGTCCGCCGCGCCTTCCGTCAGCGACAGGAACACCGGGATGTTCGCGATCGGGTTCATGATCGCGAACAGCGCCGCGAACACCTTGATGGAAAAGGTCAGGTCGAAGGCCACTGGTTCGCTCCCGTTGCGCGCGCCGAAGCGCATGTGGAATCGTATGTCGAATCGCGCGCTGGTTCCGCTTCGTTTCCGATGCACGGCGCGCGCCATGCTGCTACGATCGACGCACCGCGTTCACGCACGACCGAGGGCCCCGACCGATGCAAGCCACCGACACCTTCATGGATCACGAGATTCGCGTCGATGCGACGCGCAACGCGAACGGCGCGTGGGTCGCCCAGGTGCGGATCTTCCGCGACGGCGCGCCGGTCGACCTGCCGGCGCCCGAACTCGTCACCCCCGAATGGCTCACGTGCGACGAAGCACTGCGCGGCGGCATCGACCAGGGCCGCGTGATGATCAAGACACGCGACCGCTAGCGGCAACCGGTTCATCGGCGCGCATCGCGCGGCGCGTTTCACGCATCGAAATCCAGATCGCCGATCAGGATCTCGCGATCGCGCTGGGTTCGCGTGCTGAAATCGACCGGCAATGCCAACTGCCAGCGTTCGATCGTGACCGGCAGCGCCGCGAGATAGCGGTCGAAGCGGCTGCGGTCGGGCTCGGCCAGCAACGCATCGATCGCATCGTCACGCCACGCGAGCCGCGCGTTCAGCCGATTCGGCAATCCGACTGTCGACGTGAGGCCGATCACCTCGACACAGGTCGGGCCGCCCTGCCCGTCGTGCGGCACGACGTCCACCCTCACTTCGCCAGGCTGATACAGGCCGAGCACACGCGCCGCGATGCGCGGCGCAAACTCGGTTTCGAAACGTGCACGGACATCGGGATTCATCTCGCCTCCGGGTTCGAATCATGTCGTCAAGCCGCTGTCACGCGGCTGCAATCTGCTGCTCGAATGCCGCTTCCGCCTTCAGGCTGTCGAGATCGCGGCCGATCGTCGCGACCGCGAGCCGCGTGTTGCCGCGCCAGTACGCGATCGAGCAGTCGTGCGCGCCGAGGTCGCCATCGATCTCGACGCGATCGAATTGCTCCGCATGCCCGACGTAGTTGATCGTCAGGTCGTAATGCTGGCTCCAGAAGAACGGCACCGCGTCGAACGGCCGCTGTTGCCCGAGCATGTTGCGCGCGGCGGCGATGCCCTGCCGCTCGGCAACTACCCAGTGCTCGACGCGAATCCGCTCGCCCGTCAGCGGATCGGGCCAGCGCGCGATGTCGCCGGCCGCATAGATGCCGGGCACACTCGTCTGAAGGAAGCGGTCGACCGTCACGCCGCGCTCGACGGCCAGCCCCGCGTCCTGCGCGAGCGCCACGTTCGGGTGAACACCGATGCCGACCACCACGAGATCGGCCGGCAGCACGTCGCCCGTCGACAGCGTCACGCTATCCGGCGTGATCCGCACGGGCGTCGCACCGAGATGGAACACGACGCCGTGCGACTCGTGCAGCGCCTGGATCGTGCTGCCGAGCGCTTCGCCGAGCACGTGCGCCATCGGATGCGCATCGGGCGCGACGACCTGCACGTCGAGCCCGCGCGTGCGCAACGCGGCGGCCGTTTCGAGCCCGATGAAGCTCGCGCCGACCACGACGCAGCGGCGCGCCGCTTTCAGCTTGCCGATCAGCGCGTCGCAATCGGCACGCGAGCGCAGCACGCATACATGCGGCAGATCCGCGCCGGGCACGGTCAGCCGGTTCGGCTCGGCCCCCGTTGCAAGCAGCAGCGCACCGTAGCCGACGCGGCTGCCGTCGGCCAGTTCGACCGCCTGCCGCGCGGGATCGATCCGCGCGACACGCGTGCCGCACCGCACATCGATGCGATGGTCGGCATAAAACGACGGCGCACGCAGCGGCAGCCAGTCGGCGTCGGCCGTGCCGGCCAGATAGTCTTTCGACAGGTTCGGACGGTCGTACGGCAGATCGGAATCGGCGGTCAGCAGCGTAACGGGATGCGGATAGCCTTCCTGCCGCAGCGTCACCGCGGCCGCGATCGCCGCGGCGCCGCCGCCGACGATCACCACCGACGCGGGCAATCCGGCCGCATTCAGCACAGGCGGCGCGGCGGCCGGCCGCGCGTCGAGCACGACGGCGCGGCCGTCGCGGCGTTCGACGCGCCAGCACGGCAGCCCGTCGAGCGCCGGCGCGCGCAGGAGCTCGCCGGTGCGCAGGCAGAACGCCGCGTGATGCCACGGGCAGCGGATCGTGTCGCCCTCGAGCAGGCCGTCGGCCAATGGCGCGCCGTAGTGCGGGCACTGCGCGCCCACGGCATACAGTTCGTCGGCGCGGCGCACGAGCAGCACCGACGCATCGCCGACATGGCCCTCGATCATGGCACCGTCGGCGAGATCGTCGAGCGCGATGCCTTGCGTGAGATCGGGACGTGAAGGCGAGGAGTCGCTTCCGGACATGACATCGCTCCCGCAGAGTCAGGTAACGATCCCATTATCGGCGTCCCTCATGAAAAGAACAGGTACAGACGTCCCCGCAGCGCACGCAAACACCCACTGTAGCTTGCGTGCGATCCATGACGGGCGTAGAACGTCACCAACGTTGCGACGCAACACACCCGCTGCCCGCCGCGCACGTCGCACGTCGCGCGCCGTACGCAATCCGCGTGCCGCCTTCACCCCGTCACCAGGAGTGCTACCCGATGGCCACCGTCCTGTGCGTGCTCTACCCCGACCCCGTGGACGGCTATCCGCCGCGCTACGTGCGCGACGCGATTCCGGTCATCACGCGCTACGCGGACGGTCAAACCGCGCCGACGCCGGCCGGCCCGCCCGGCTTCCGGCCCGGAGAACTCGTCGGCTCGGTGTCCGGCGCGCTCGGGCTGCGCGGCTATCTGGAGGCGCACGGCCACACGCTGATCGTCACGAGCGACAAGGACGGCCCCGACTCCGAATTCGAGCGCCGGCTGCCCGAAGCCGACGTGGTGATCTCGCAGCCGTTCTGGCCCGCGTACCTGACGGCCGAACGGATCGCCCGCGCGCCGAAGCTGAAGCTCGCGCTGACGGCCGGCATCGGCTCCGATCACGTCGATCTCGATGCCGCCGCGCGCGCCCGCATCACCGTCGCCGAAGTCACCGGCTCGAACAGCATCAGCGTGGCCGAGCACGTGGTGATGACAACGCTCGCGCTGGTGCGCAACTTCTTGCCGTCGCATGCGGTCGCGCAGCAAGGCGGCTGGAACATCGCCGATTGCGTGTCGCGCAGCTACGACGTCGAGGGCATGCATTTCGGCACGGTCGGCGCGGGGCGCATCGGGCTTGCCGTGCTGCGCCGGCTGAAGCCGTTCGGCCTGCACCTGCACTACACGCAGCGCCACCGGCTCGATGCGTCGGTCGAGCAGGCACTCGGGCTCACGTATCACGCCGATGCCGCGTCGCTCGCGAGCGCCGTCGACATCGTCAACCTGCAGATCCCGCTGTACCCGTCGACCGAGCACCTGTTCGACGCGGCGATGATCGCGCGCATGAAGCGCGGCGCGTACCTGATCAACACCGCGCGCGCGAAGCTGGTCGACCGCGACGCGGTCGTGAATGCCCTCACGTCCGGGCATCTCGCGGGCTACGGCGGCGATGTGTGGTTTCCTCAGCCGGCGCCGGCCGATCACCCGTGGCGCACGATGCCGTTCAACGGGATGACGCCGCACATCTCCGGCACGTCGCTGTCCGCGCAGGCACGCTACGCGGCCGGCACGCTGGAAATCCTGCAATGCTGGTTCGACGGCAAGCCGATTCGCCGTGAATACCTGATCGTCGACGGCGGCACGCTCGCGGGAACGGGCGCGCAGTCGTACCGGCTGACGTGATGCCGCGCGCGACACGCGACTCGCGGCGGACCGTTCAGTCGAGGCAGTGGGCGGCGAGCTTGCCGACCATGATCACCGCCTGCTCGATCTCCGGCGACCACGGGCTGCTGTAGTTCAACCGGATGAAATTCCGGTAGCTGTCCGTGATCGAGAACATGTAGCCGGGCCCGATCGTAATCCCCTGCTCCAGCGCGAGCTGGTACAGCCGCATTGCATCGACCTGCGCGGGCAGTTCGACCCACAGCACGTACCCGCCGGCCGGACTCGAGATGCGCGTGCCTTCCGGGAAGAACCGCGACACCATCGTACGCATCAGGTTCGCCTGCTGCGCATATGCCTTGCGGATCCGCCTCAGGTGATGCTCGTAGCCGTCGCGCTCGAGAAACTCCGCGATCGCGAGCTGCGGCAGCGACGGCGTCGCGAGCGTGTTCAGGAATTTCAGCTTCTCGACCTGCTCGCGATACCGCCCGGGCAGCGCCCAGCCGATCCGGTACGCGGCCGTCAGGCTCTTCGAGAACGACGCGCAATGCAGCACGATGTCGTGGCGGTCGAACGACTTCAGCGTGCTCGGATGCATGTTGCCGAAATACAGTTCGTTGTACACGCCATTCTCGATGATCGGCAGGTCGGCCTTCGCGGCGAACTCGACCAGCTCGCGCTTGCGCTCGTCCGGCATCTGGAAGCCGAGCGGGTTCTGGAAGTTCGGCATCACCATGCACGCGGCGATCGGCTGCGACTTCGCAATCGCGGCCAACGCCGCGATGTCGATCCCGTATTCCGGATGCGTCGCCACCTCGATCGCCTTCATCCCCATCCGCTCGATCGCGTGCAGCATCGCGTAGAACGTCGGCGATTCCACTGCGATCGTGTCGCCCGGCTTCGCAACGGCCTGCAGGCACAGGTTGATCGCCTCCGTCGCGCCGACCGTCACGATGATCTCGTTCGGGTCCACCGACATCCCGTTTTCCAGGTAGCGTCGCGCGATCTGCCGGATCAGCCGCGGATGCCCCGGCGGCAGCCCGTCCGTCACGCCCCACAGCGACTTGTCGCGGCCGGCCGCATATGCATAGCGGTTCAGCTTCTCGAACGGGAACAGGCTCGGGTCCGGATACGGCGAGCCGAGCGGCACCGCGTCGTCGGTGCCGATCGAGCGCAGCGTCGACAGCACCAGCCGGCTCACGTCGACCGACGACGAGATCGCGATCGGCTTCGACGGCCGCAGCTCGCGCACCGGCGCATGGCCGTCGTCGCGCCGCAGGTTCACGAAATAGCCCGACTGCGGCCGGCTTTCGAGCAACCCGCGGCTCTCCAGCAGCAGATACGCGTGCAGCACGGTCGTGATGCTGATCCGGTGCTGCTGGCTCGCCTGCCGCACCGACGGCACACGATCGCCGTGTCGATATACCCCTTGCCGAATGAGTCGCTCTATGTCGTTTGCAAATTTCTCGTAGAGCTTCATCCGCCTCGCCCCGCCAGCGGTGAACCGGCCTGCGATGCACGGGCGGCATGACCGCGCCGGTGCACGAAGCCGGATAGCCGGGCCCGGGCGCGGGCGTCCCGGTGCGAACCTCGTCCGTTATCGAAATTGAAGGCGGATAGCAATGCGAATCTCATCAAGACAAGGTTCGGCATCCTACTGCGTCATTTCGACGAATGTAAGTGACAGTTTGGCGAGGAAATGCGAAATCCGGCCCGCGTGGTGAACAGATTCGAACGCGACGGCGCGGCCCCGCGCGATTGCGCGGCAACCGTTCGCCGGGCGCGGTGCCGGCACGCGTCATCGCGGCTTGCCGATGACCGTCGGGCGGCGATCACGCGAGGCCCGGTCATGCGCGGGCCCCGCGTTCATTCAAGCGTCGTCGACGTTATCCGCGTAGTGATCGATCGCGACCTTGCACGCGTCGAACACCACCGTCAGCGATGCGGCGTCGTTCGACTCGACCCACTGGCGGATCTGCAGGAATTGCCCGGTGCCGAGATCGGCGATGCGGGCCGGATCGTCGGTCGTCACATCGACGATCGCGATCGCGCGGTTGCGGTTGCCGGGCAGCGGCGACAGCGTCGCCGCGATGTCGAAGCGCCGGTACGATTGATCGATGCGCATGCGGTTCTCCCTTTGCGGTTCGGCAACGACACGCTCAATCGAGCGTCTGGCGGAACACCTTGCCGCCGAATCCCGTCACGACGTTGTCGACCGAGAACGGCGTGTCCTCCTTCGCTTCCAGGATGATCGCGACGCTGCCGGGCACGAGCCGCGCCGCAATCGTCTCGACGAACGTGCCGTCGAGCAGCGCATTGCCGGCCGCTTGCGCGAGCACGCCGGCTCCCGCGCCGGCCGCCATGCCGGCGACCACGCCGAGCGGCCCGGCGAGCAGGCCGAGCAAACCGCCTGCGATCGCGCCGATCACGCCGCCCTTGAACGGCCGCGATTCGGCATGCAGTACCGCGAGCTTGCCGGTCGCGTCCTTCTCGACGACGACGCCGTTCTCGATGTGGAATCCTTCGTTCTTCTCCGACAGCGCCTCGAAATCGTTCGCGGCCTGGCGGGCCGTATCGACGCTGCCGAACACAGCGACGATCAGTTGATGGGTCATTCGACACCTCGCTTGCTTGGATGGTCAGTGGCAGGCCGCACCGCATGCGGCACGCCGGGGTTCGCTTCAGATGCCGGTGGCCGCCGCGCGCGCCCGCGCCGCATCGGCATAGGCATGCGCAGCCGCCCGCTGCAGCCTGGCGACGGAAGGCGCGCGTGCGAGCGCCGGATCGGCATCGCGCGTGTCGCGCGCCAGCCGGTAGGCGTCCGACGCCGCGTGCTGCAGTTCGATCGCGTGTTTCGTTGCATCGACATACGTGGTCATCCGGCCTCCTCTTTCTTGCGGGAACAGCGAACATGCTTGCGGGCCGCCGCCCGCGCTTCACCTGCGCACATGTGCATCGTCCTCGACATCGTCGACGTCGGCCGGGAAGCGGTGCTGGCCGAAACTCAGGATCAGCACGCCCACCGCGAGCAGCACGATCCCGAACGTCGTCATCAACATCCGCTCGGGGCTGTCGGTTGCACCGCGCAGGATCAGGTCGCGCGCGAGCGACGTCATCGCGATGAACAACGGAAACCGCACGGGCAACCGGCCGAGCCGCAGGTAGCGCACGTCCATCGCGAGCACTTCCAGATACAGGAACATCAGCAGCAGGTCGGTCAGCGACACCTCGCCCGCGAGCACGACCTTCCACGCCTCCTGCGTCATCGCGAATGCGGTCGCGAGCCCAATCACAATCAGCCCGGCCAGTTCGGCCGCGTGAAGGAAATGGCCGAAGCGGCGGCGAATGCGCTCGGCCGGCGAGCAGGAAAGAGTGGACGTATTCAAGGTGACAGTCGCGGTGATGAGGCTGGAACGGCGCCGGGCGGCGGGAACGTCGCGTCGCGCGCGGCGGCATGCACGGTATCGTGCGCGTCGGGCCTATCCGGCGCGTGCGGGCCGGCCGCGCCGATCGCCTGCTCGACCGCCAATAGCGTCCGGCGGCAGCACACGTGGAACGCATCGCCCGCGTCGGTGCAGGCGACGTCGTCGTGGTCGCGGCACAGCAGCAGGCGGCAGCCGAGATACCGCTCGAGACCGTCGATCCGTTCGCTCACCTGCGCTTCGTCGAGCTGCAGTTCGGACGCCGCACCGGACAGGCCGCCATGCTCGACCACTGCGACATACACATGCATCGCTTCCAGCAGGTTCATGATGACGCTCCTCGTCGGCGGGCGCAGCGGGACCTAATCTACTGCACGCGGCACGCGCGCTCAAGAGCACAGCGCCGCATGCGACAGGAGTACAGCTGCGCGGCCGCCGCCCAAATTCCGGCCCTGTTTGACGCATTCGCATGACAGTTTGGCGATACGTGTTCCAAAGACCGGCCGAAGCTGCTAGATTGCTTGCTCGACGACGTTACGCGGTGCGGGCAGGCCACGGGCCGTGCGGCCGGCCGCCACCGCCGCGGCCCGTTGCGCGATGCGCGCGCAACGTCCTTCATCCGCGTGACACAGTTCAACCGTTCGCCTTCGCGCGCCACGGCACTTCCGTCCCGACATGACTGACCGGCAAGCCACGATGCAGACACCTCCCCCGCTCTCCCAGGCCGTTCACAGCACGATCACGCGCAGCGCGATCTTCCTCGTGGCGACGATCAATCCCGGCGCCGATCACGCCGACACGATCCGTTCATGGTGCGGCGACATCGCCGCGCTCGTGCGCTCGGTCGGCAAGCGCGTGCCGGGCGGCAACCTCACCTGCGTGTGCGGCTTCGGCGCCGACGCATGGGATGCGCTGTTCGGCAACCCGCGCCCCGCCGCGCTGCATCCGTTCCGCGAATTCGGTGCGGGGCAGCGCGTCGCGGTCGCGACGCCGGGCGACATCCTGTTGCACATTCGCGCGGAAGCGATGGACCTGTGCTTCGAACTGGCGACGCAACTGCTCGGCGCGCTCGGCGATGCCGTCACGGTCGTCGACGAGGTGCACGGCTTCCGCAATTTCGACCAGCGCGCGATGATCGGCTTCGTCGACGGCACCGAGAACCCGGAAGGCCGCGAGGCGGTCGATTTCACGGTGATCGGCGACGAAGACGCGGAATTCGCGGGCGGCAGCTACGTGATCGTGCAGAAGTACCTGCACGATATGGCCGGCTGGAATGCGCTCGCGGTCGAGACGCAGGAGCGCATTATCGGCCGCACCAAATTGTCCGACATCGAGCTCGCGCCGGACGTGAAGCCGTCGTGCTCGCACAGCTCGCTGACCACGCTCGACGAGAACGACCAGGAAGTGAAGATCCTGCGCGACAACATGCCGTTCGGGCGCCCGGGCGCGGGCGAATTCGGCACCTACTTCATCGGCTACGCGCGCTCGCCGGCGCCGATCGAGCAGATGCTCGAGAACATGTTCGTCGGCCGCCCGCCCGGCAACTACGACCGCCTGCTCGACTACAGCCGCGCCGTCACCGGCTCGCTGTTCTTCGTGCCGTCCGCCGACCTGCTCGAGGCGCTCGCCGATCGCGCGGCGCCGGCCGCCGATGCCGCGGCGCCGGAGCCCGCTGCGTCCGCGCCACATCGCGACGGCTCGCTGAAAATCGGCTCGCTGAAAGGCGTGCCGTCGTAAGGCAACGCGCCAACGGCAGCCCGGCGCGCAACCCGCGCCGGGCGGGCCCGAAATGGCCGCGGTTCAGTCCGCCGGGGCGCTCGCGCGAAGCGCGTGCGGCGCACGGGCCGCCGCTCCGCCCGGCCACTGCGCCCGGCGTTCCATCCGCGCGAATCAGCCGACCAGGATATAGAGCCAGTTCTTCGGCAGCGCCCCGCCAGGGCCGTTGCTGCATGCCAGCAGCCGCTCCCCGGATTGCGGGTGCATGATGCCGGTACGGAATGTCTCGATGGCCTTGCGCTCCAGACGGTCGAACGCGTTCCCGACCAGGTTGTGCGCTTCCAGATAGATCGGGCACATCAGTTTGAAATCAGGCTTGGTGGCGCGATGTTTCGCCAGCCGGGTGTACAGGTCACTGGTGATGCCGATATAGAACTTGCTGTACTCCGGCTTTGCGGCAAACGCGTTCAACACCTGCTTCAAATGCCCGATGACTGCCTCGTGACTGATGACGCCCGTCTTCAGCAAGTATTTGTCTTCGGGCGAGACGAGTTGTAGTGCCATGAACGACCTCCACGTGTTGTGAAGCTTCAATAGGCTGCGTCTATGATTCATCCGGGCGTGGCCCCGCCAGCTGCACGCCGCCCAGCCCCGGTTTCCGGAAACCCTGCCGGATGAATGTTCGCAAGAATGCACGACGCGCGATGCGCCGTCGAGAGCAAGTGGTTCGGCGCGTGATCGCGCGCGGCGCGAGCGACGGCAAGCACCCGGGTATCGCAACCCAGTCGCGGCATGCCGCACGCGCCTGCCCCCTCTCCCCGTACGCGACTTGCATAACAGTTGCGCCACCGCACGGTGTCGTTTCGATTTGTGCTGCAGCGGTGTCGATCGAGCCTGCTAATATGCTTTTTCACCCGCGATCGGCAGGCCTGGCATCAGGCGCAGTCCGTCAGCCGATCGGGCCGCCATGAAGTGTTTTCGCTGACGTGAGGCAACCAGAACCCATGAACAACCTGCACCGCGAACTCGCCCCGATCTCGTCTTCCGCCTGGGAACAAATCGAGGAGGAAGTGGCACGCACCTTCAAGCGATCGGTGGCCGGCCGCCGCGTCGTCGACGTCGACGGCCCCGAAGGCCCCGAGCTGTCGGCCGTCGGCACCGGGCATCTCGTCGAGGTCGCCGCGCCGCGCGAGCTGGTGAATGCGCGGCTGCGCGAAGTCCGCACGATCGTCGAACTGACGGTGCCGTTCGAGCTGAGCCGCGATGCGATCGACAGCGTCGAGCGCGGCGCGCGCGACGCCGACTGGCAACCGGCGAAGGACGCCGCGCAGCGGCTCGCATTCGCCGAAGACAACGCGATATTCGACGGCTACCCGGCAGCCGGCATCGTCGGCATCCGCGAAGGTACGTCGAACCGCAAGCTCACGCTGCCGGCGGACGTCGGCGCCTACCCCGACGCGATCAGCGACGCGCTCGAGGCGCTGCGGCTTGCCGGCGTCGACGGCCCGTACTCGGTCGTGCTCGGCTCGGATGCATACACGGCGCTCAGCGAAGCGCGCGACCAGGGCTATCCGGTCCTCGGCCATATCAAGCGGATCGTCAGCGGCGAGATCATCTGGGCGCCGGCGATCAGCGGCGGCTGCGTGCTGTCCACGCGCGGCGGCGATTACGAGCTGCACCTCGGGGAAGACGTATCGATCGGCTACACGAGTCATACCGACAAGGTCGTCCGCCTGTACCTGCGCGAAACGTTCACGTTCCTGATGCTGACGAGCGAAGCATCGGTGGCCGTGGCGCCGCAGGGCAACACGGCGGCCTGACCGCGGTTGCCTGCGCGCGATGCCCGCCGGGCGTCGCGCGCGAGCGGCCGCACCGCCGGCCGCATGTTCGTCGCCGATCAAACCCATCTTGCATGGAGTGTGTGATGAGCGAGTCGAATGAGGCATTGCAGGCGCTGCAGGCGTCGGTCGACCGCCTGAAGCAGGCGGTCGATGCGAACGCGAGCAGCCAGGCCGGCGACACCGCCGTGCTGTTCACCGTCTTGTCGCTGGTCCTGGCGGAGTTGCCGCCCGACACGCGCAACCTGATCGAGGATTCGTTCTCCGTCTGGGCCAATGGCCTGCCGGATGCGGCACTGTCGACGGACGTGAAGCGGATCGCCCGGCAAAGGCTGGCGATGACACTCCCGGACTGACCGCGGCACGCCACGGTTGCGCCGCGTCCGGCCCGGACCGTGCAAGCCGCCCTCGCCTCCGGCCGCCACACACGCATCGTCTGCGGTGCGTGCGTGGCCGCGCTTGGCCGGTCGCGGCACACCTACGCTGCGGCGCTTGCGCCGCGCACGCCCTCCCGCATCGCCGCCTCCCCACCGGCAACCGGCGCCCTGCGCGCCGATGTCGCACCGCGATCCGATCGCGCCCAGCCCGCTCCCGCGTCCTGCCATCACACGCCACGCTCGCCGCGCATGCCCGTGCCGCCGCGTGCCCGCCCGTCTGTACTCCTTGCCGCCCGGGCACGCGCGCATGCGAGGGTGCAATTCGCGGCCGGGCCGCGGCGGAACTGTGTCTTGGATGGCCTGCGCCGATTCGCTATTTTGAACGCAGTCGAAGCGATGCCGTGGGCTCCACCCGGCACGCACGCTTGCCGCCTTGACCGCGACCGTGCACGACGCCGGCGCGCGCTGCGTGACAGCACCGGCGCCGCCCGCGCGCCGCCGTGCCGCGCGTCGTGCGTTCGCGGTCGGAATGCGCCCAAGCGCCGCACCGCATCGGGACGTCACCCTTCGACCCACTTTCACCGACAGGAGCCAGACCACCATGCCCGCACTTTGCGATATCTGTCACGCCCGGCCGGCCGTCGCGCGCGCAACCGTGATGCAGGACGGCGAGCGCAAGACGATCTCGATCTGCGATTACCACTTCCGCCAGCTGATGCGGCATCAGAGCATGCTGAACCCGTTCGATTCGCTGCTGGGCGGTGGCGGCTCATCGTCGCTGTTCGGCGGGCTCGACGACGAAGCGCCGCTCGCCGCCGAGGTGCCGCGCGAATCGGTCGATCCGACCGACGCATTCAGCGAGCAGACGCTGGAGCTGCTGCAGCGCGCGGCCGAGAAGGCGCATGAGCTGCGCCGCAACGAGCTCGATTCCGAACACCTGCTTTACGCGCTCGCGGACACCGACGTGTGCGCCGCGCTGCTGAAGGAGCTGAAGCTGTCGCCGCAGGACATCCGGTCGTACATCGACGAGCATGCGCACACCGGCACGGCCGCCCCCGATGCGCCGCTCGACAAGCTGTCGATCTCGCCGCGCGTGAAGAAAGCCGTGCAATACGCGTTCCAGGCGTCGCGCGATCTCGGCCACTCGTATATCGGCCCCGAACACCTGCTGATCGGGCTCGCGTCGGTGCCGGACAGCGTCGCCGGCACGCTGCTGAAGAAATACGGCGTGACGCCCGAGGCGCTGCGCCAGAAAGTCGTGAAGGTGGTCGGCAAAGGCGCGGAAGACGGCCGCGTCGATGCGCCGACCGGCACGCCGAACCTCGACAAGTTTGGCCGCGACCTCACCGCGATCGCGCGCCAGGGCAAGCTCGACCCGGTGCTCGGCCGCGCGCAGGAAATCGAGAGCACGATCGAGGTGCTCGCGCGCCGCAAGAAGAACAACCCGGTGCTGATCGGCGAGCCGGGCGTCGGCAAGACGGCGATCGTCGAAGGGCTCGCGCAGCGGATCGTCAACGGCGACGTGCCCGAGGTGCTGCGCGACAAGCGGCTCGTCGAAGTCAACATCAACTCGATGGTGGCCGGCGCGAAGTATCGCGGCGAATTCGAGGAGCGCGCGAAGCAGCTGATCGACGAAGTCACCGCGAAGCAGGACGAACTGATCCTGTTCATCGACGAGCTGCACACGATCGTCGGCGCCGGCCAGGGCGGCGGCGAAGGCGGCCTCGATATCGCGAACGTGCTGAAGCCCGCGCTTGCGCGCGGCGAGCTGAGCCTGATCGGCGCGACGACGCTCAACGAATACCAGAAGTACATCGAGAAGGACGCCGCGCTCGAACGGCGCTTCCAGCCGGTGTTCGTGCCGGAGCCGAGCGTCGAGCAGACGATCGTGATCCTGCGCGGGCTGCGCGACAGCCTCGAGGCGCACCACCAGGTGACGTTCGCCGACGACGCATTCGTCGCGGCCGCGGAATTCGCCGATCGCTACATCACGTCGCGCTTCCTCCCCGACAAGGCGATCGACCTGATCGACCAGGCCGCCGCGCGCGTGCGGATCGGCGCCACGTCGCGCCCGGCCGACATCCAGGAAGGCGAAGCGCAGATCGCGCAGCTCAAGCGCGAGCAGGACTACGCAACGTCGCGCAAGCGCTTCGACGAAGCGAAGCAGTTCGAGGAGCAGATCAACGCGAAGCAGAAGACGGTCGATGAAAAGATGGAGGCGTGGCAGCGCAAGACCGGCTCCGAGACGCTGGAGGTGACGGTCGAATCGGTGGCCGAGGTCGTGTCGCGGCTGACCGGCATTCCCGTGTCCGAACTCACGCAGGAAGAACGCCAGAAGCTGCTGAAGATGGAAGAGCAACTGCGCGAGCGCGTGGTCGGTCAGAGCGATGCCGTGGTCGCCGTCAGCGACGCGGTGCGGCTGTCGCGCGCGGGGCTCGGCCAGACGCACCGGCCGATCGCGACGTTCCTGTTCCTCGGGCCGACGGGCGTCGGCAAGACCGAGCTCGCGAAGGCGCTCGCCGAGACCGTGTTCGGCGACGAGCAGGCGATCATCCGCATCGACATGTCCGAGTACATGGAGCGGCACGCGGTCGCGCGGCTGATCGGCGCGCCGCCCGGCTACGTCGGCTACGACGAAGGCGGCCAGCTCACCGAACGCGTGCGGCGCCGCCCGTACAGCGTGATCCTGCTCGACGAGATCGAGAAGGCGCATCCGGACGTCTACAACGTGCTGCTGCAAGTGTTCGACGACGGCCGCCTGACCGACGGCAAGGGCCGCGTGGTCGACTTCAGCAACACGATCATCATCGCGACGAGCAACCTCGGCGCCGCGATCATCATGGACAACCTCACGCAACCGGAAGCCGCGCGCAAGACCGACAAGGCGATCCGCGAGGAGCTGATGCAGGTGCTGAAGGGCCATTTCCGTCCCGAGTTCCTGAACCGGATCGACGAGGTGATCGTCTTCCATGCGCTGTCGAAGGAGAACATCCGCGCGATCGTGCAGATCCAGCTCGACCGCGTGGTGCGCACGGCCGCCGCGCAGGACATCACGCTCGTGATGGGCGATGCGCTCGTCGAACACCTGACCGAAGCCGGCTACCAGCCGGAGTTCGGCGCACGCGAGCTGAAGCGCCAGATCCGCCAGACCATCGAGACCAAGCTCGCGAAGGAGATCCTCGCCGACCGGCTGAAGTCCGGCGACCGCGTCGAAGTCGACTACGACAAGGCCAGCGACGAAGTGAAGTTCAACAGCCTCGCCGCGCCGGAAGCGAAGGACACGAAGGACGCGAAGGACGCGAAGAAGGACGCCGGCGGCAACGCGAAACCGAACGGCAAGGCGGCCAAGGCAGGCGACGATGCGAAGACGGGCGACACGCCTGCCGACGCGCCGCCGCCCGCACCCGCCGCGAAACCGTCCGGCAAGAAGCCGTCCGGCGCGAAGAAGGCGGCGCACTGAAACCCCGCGTGCCCCGCACGCCCGGAGCACGCATGACCGGCTCCGTCCACCGGACGGAGCCGCCCCACGCCGCGACACGGCGCAAACCGAGCCGCCCGCATCGGGACCGGCTGATGGAGATTCACATGACAAATCGACGCGAAGTGCCAGGCATCAGGAAGTACGACGGGCCCGCAGGTGGTTGGGGCGCGCTTCGCGCGACAGCCGATGCGGTGCGCACGCAGATGGAAACCATCGAGGCGCCGATCGTGCTGATGCGGACCAACCAGCCCGACGGCTTCGACTGCCCCGGCTGTGCGTGGCCCGACAAGGAACACAAGTCGACGTTCCAGTTCTGCGAGAACGGCGCGAAGGCCGTCACGTGGGAAGCGACGACCAAGCGCGTGACGCCCGAGTTCTTCGCGGCGAACACCGTGTCGTCGCTGCTGCGCATGTCGGACTACGAGCTGGAGAACATGGGCCGGCTCACGCACCCGCTCGTCTACGATCGCGCGACCGACACGTTCCGTGCGATCGAATGGGACGATGCGTTCGCGCGCATCGGTGAAGTGCTGCGCGCGCTGCCGCCCGACCAGGTCGAGTTCTATACGTCCGGCCGCGCATCGAACGAAGCCGCGTACCTGTACCAGCTGTTCGCGCGCGAGCTCGGCACCAACAACTTCCCCGACTGCTCGAACATGTGCCACGAGCCGACCAGCGTCGGCCTGCCGCAGTCGATCGGCATCGGCAAGGGCACCGTATCGCTGGAGGACTTCGACCACTGCGAGCTGATCATCTCGATCGGCCACAACCCGGGCACGAACCACCCGCGGATGATGGGCACGCTGCACGAGTGCTCCCGGCGCAACGTGCCGATCATCGTGTTCAACCCGCTGCGCGAGCGCGCGCTCGAACGCTTCGCCGATCCGCAGGACATGATCGAGATGGCGTCGTTCGGCTCGACGCGGATCGCGTCGACGTACTACCAGGTCGACGCCGGCGGCGACGCGGCCGCGCTGAAGGGCATCATGAAGGCGCTGCTGCAGCTGGAAGCCGAACGCGGCGACGTGCTCGACCGCGAATTCATCGCGCAGCATACCGACGGCTTCGATGCGTTCTCGGCCGACCTCGTCGCCACGTCGTGGGACGACATCGAGCGCGCAAGCGGACTCAGCCAGGCGCAGCTCGAACAGGTCGCGCTCGCCTACGCCAAGTCGAACGCGACGATCGTCACGTACGGGATGGGCGTCACGCAGCACAACAAGGGCACGGCAACCGTGCGCCTGATCGCCGACCTGCTGCTGATGCGCGGCAACATCGGCAAGCCCGGCGCCGGCGTGTGCCCGCTGCGCGGCCATTCGAACGTCCAGGGCAACCGCACGGTCGGCATCACCGAGAAGCCGTCGGCCGAGTTCCTGAAGAAGATCGAGGACGTGTGCGGCTTCACGCCGCCCGCGCATCACGGGCATGACGCCGTGCAGGCGATGCAGGCGATGATCGACGGCACCGCGAAGGCGTTGCTGTGCCTCGGCGGCAACTTCGCGGTCGCGCTGCCCGATCCGGAGCAGTCGTTCCCGGCGATGGCGAAGCTCGACCTGAGCGTGCATCTCGGCACCAAACTGAACCGCTCGCACCTGCTGGTCGCGAAGGAAACCTTCGTCCTGCCGGTGCTCGGCCGCACCGAGCTCGACATGCAGGCCACCGGCCGGCAGTCGATCACCGTCGAGGATTCGATGTCGATGGTTCACGCGTCGGCCGGCAAGCTCAAGCCGGCGTCCGACCAGTTGCGCTCGGAGCCTGCGATCGTCGCGGGGATCGCGCATGCGACGCTGCCGGCGAGCAAGGTCGCATGGCTCGACCTGATTGCCGACTACGACCGCATCCGCGACCTGATCGACCGCACGGTGCCCGGTTTCGAGGCGTTCAACGAGCGCATCCGCACGCCGGGCGGCTTCCGCCTGCCGCTGCCGCCCACCGAGCGCGTGTGGCCGACGCCGACCGGCAAGGCGATGTTCTCGGTCTACAAGGGCGTGAAGGAGGATGCCGACGTGCTCGGCGCCGAGCAGGTGCTGCGGCTGATCACGCTGCGCAGCCACGACCAGTACAACACGACGATCTACGGGCTCGACGACCGCTATCGCGGCGTGTTCGGGCGGCGCGACGTGCTGTTCATGAACCCGGCGGATCTCGCGAAGTACGGGCTCGAACACGGCGACCTCGTCGACATCGAAACGATCACCGCGTCGGGCCGCACGCTGCGTCTCGAGAAGATCACCGCGATCGAGTACGACATCGCGCCGGGGTCGGTCGGCGCGTACTACCCGGAAGCGAACGTGCTCGTGCCGCTCGACTACATCGACAAGGAAAGCGGCACGCCGTCGTACAAGTCGGTGCCGGTGCGCGTCGCGCGCTCGGCGGTCGTGTGATGCGCGGGCAGGCTCGCGGCGCGTCGCCGGCCGCGAGCCTGCCCTCGTCATGCCGAAACGCTTCCACGGGCCGCCGCACCGCCACCGATGCGGTGGCCCGACGCTTCCTGCTCCGCGTCGAAAACGCCCCGCTTACCGCGCCGCCGTCGGCGGCATCGTCGCGCCCGTCTGCCGGCGCCGATACGCGCTGTCGCGCGTCGCGAGCCAGTAGTACAGCGGCGACGTCAGCGCGAGCCCCACGAGCCACGACAGGTCCGCGCCGCCGAGATGCGCGGGAATCGGGCCCGCATACATCGGCGTGTTCATGAACGGAATCTGCACGAGGATGCCGATCGCATACGCGAGCAGCGCCTGCGGGTTGAAGCGGCCGTAGATCCCGCCATCGGCCATGAAGATCGACTGGATGTCGTACTTGCCCTTGTGGATCACGTAGAAGTCGATCAGGTTGATCGCCGTCCACGGCACCAGCACGACCAGCAGCGCGAGCACCAGATCGACGAGGTTGCCGACGAAGTTCGTCGACGCGCCGATCGCCGCGTAGCAGCACGCGACGAAGATCACGACCGACACCACCGCACGCGCCCTGGCGGTCGGAATCCACTTGTACGCGAACGTCTGCACCGACGTGATCACCGCGAGCACCGCGCCGTACAGGTTCAGCGCGTTGTGGCTGATCACGCTCAGCAGGAACAGCACGAGCATCAGCGGGCCGAGCGGGCCGGTCGCCTGCTTGACCGCATCCATCGCGTCCGCGCCGGCCGGCACCGCGAGCACCGCGACCGCGCCGAAGATGAAAGCGAGCGTCGAGCCGATCGTGCAGCCGAGGTAGGTCGCCCAGAACGTCGACGCCACGCCGACGTTTTCCGGCAGATAGCGCGAATAGTCCGACACGTACGGCGCGAACGCGATCTGCCACAACGCCGACAGCGACACCGTCGCGAGCCATCCGGCGAAGTCGAAGCCGCCGCGCGTCAGGAAATCGTCGGTGCTCACGTGCGTGAGGATCATCCAGAAGCCGACCAGGATCCCGATGCCGAGCACCCACGTGCCGATCCGGTTCAGGATATGGATGAACCGGTAGCCGACGATGCCGATCAATCCCGAGCCCACCGCGCCGATCACGATGCCGACGGGCACCGGCACCGACGACGCGATGCCGTGCACCGACTTGCCGGCAAGCACGATGTTCGATGCGAAGAAGCCGACGTACATCACGGCCGCGATCACGGTCACGAGCAGCGCGCCCCACGAACCGAACTGCGCGCGGCTCTGGATCATCTGCGGGATGCCCATCTGCGGCCCCTGCGCCGAATGCAGCGCCATCAGCACGCCGCCGACCGCCTGACCGACGACGATCGCGACGATGCCCCACATCAGGTTCAGGTGGAAGAGCTGCACGCCGAGCGCGCCGGTCACGATCGGCAGCGGCGCGATGTTGCCGCCGAACCAGAGCGTAAACAGGTCGCGCACCTTGCCGTGGCGCTCCGCGGGCGGCACGTAGCCGATCGTGTGCTTCTCTATCATCGGGGACGCGTTGCGGTCCACGTTCGTCATGGTGAGGTCTCCTGTCCTGCGCGGCGATGCGCGCTTGCCGTGTCAGCCGGCGCGCGTTGGGGTACGCGCCTGCAATCGGGTCCGGATACGCGAGCGACGCCGCACCGCTTGCATGCGCGGCGGTGTCGAACGAAGCGGACGATGCGCATGCGGGGACGGATGCCTTGTCCCGCCAGTGCGTGCGCGGCCTCGCCGTGATCCAGGCTGGAAACGATGGTGCGCCACGACCATCGCGACCGGAAAATACTAAAAATATTTCCGGGACATACGAAAAAGCTCTGCAGCGGAAATATCGGCGCCGGCAGGCTTTCGGGTAAGGTGCTACGCAAAACCATGGACAGATTGCGCCCGCGGCGGCAGGCACGCCGGGGCCGTGCATCAGAGGTGCTTGTGGCTCACTACACTTTGCGGCAGCTGAAATACTTCGTGACGACGGTGGAATCGGGCAGCGTCGCCGAGGCCTCGCGCCAGCTCTTCATCGCGCAGCCGTCGATCTCCAGCGCGATCAAGGGTCTGGAGGAAAGCTTCGGCGTGAAGCTGTTCATCCGCCATCACGCGCAGGGCGTGTCGTTGACGCCGAGCGGCACGCGCTTCTACCGGAAAGCGCAGGAGCTGCTGCGCATCGCGCACGAATTCGAACAGAACGCGCTTGCCGACAACGACGTGATCACCGGGCAAATCGACATCGGCTGCTTCGAGACGGTCGCGCCGCTCTATCTGCCGCAACTGATCGCGGGCTTTCGCGAGCGCTACCCGGGCGTCAACATCCGGCTGCGCGACGGCGACCAGCAGGAACTCGTGCAGGGTCTGACGTCCGGCACGTTCGATCTCGCGCTCATGTACGACCACGATCTCGACGGCACGATCGAGACCGAGCCGCTGATGCCGCCGCAACAGCCCTACGTGCTGCTGCCGGAGCACCACCGGTTCGCAGGCCAGGCGCACGTATCGCTGCGCGACCTCTGTGTGGAGCCGATGATCCTGCTCGACGTGCAGCCGAGCCGCACGTATTTCGTCAGCCTGTTTCATGAACTCGGGCTCACGCCGAACATCGTGTTCGGGTCGCCGTCGATCGAGATGGTGCGCGGGATGGTCGGCCAGGGGTTCGGCTTCTCGCTGCTCGTCACGCGCCCGCATTCCGACTACACGTACGACGGCCAGCGGGTCGTGACGATCGGCCTCAGCGAAACGGTGAGCCCGTCGGGGCTCGTGAGCGCGCGGCTGAAGCGCGGGCAACTCACGAAGCAGGCGCAGTCGTTCGTCGACTTCTGCCGCGAGCGGCTCGCGCGGATCGTCGCGGAATCGGCACGGTAAGGAACAGGAAAACGCACGCGCCGCGGGATGCGGTGCGTGCGGGTCGGCCGCTCGGCGGTTCAGGCGGCCGCAGCGAGATGCGCGGCCAGACGCCCCAGCATTGCGTCGCAGCCGTGGAGCTGGTCGAGCGTGACGAACTCGTCGGGCTTGTGCCCCTGGTCCATGCTGCCGGGCCCGCACACCACGGCCGGAATGCCGGCCTGGCCGAACAGCCCGCCCTCGGTGCCGAACGCCACCGTGCCGAATGCGTCGGAGCCGGTCAGCATCGCGAGCAGGCGTGCGGCCTCGCTGTCCGGCGCGGTCGCGAGCCCCGGATACGCGCCCAGCGGCTGCAGCCGGATGTCGGTATCGGGCTGCACCGCGCGCATCCTCGGCAACAGTTCGGATTCCGCATAGTCCTGCAACTTCCTCGGCACGTCGTGCGCATCGAAATCCGGCAGCGCCCGCACCTCGAAATCGAATTCGCAGTCGGCCGGCACGATGTTCAGCGCGCGGCCGCCCTTGATCAGCCCTGTCTGCACGGTCGAGAACGGCGGGTCGAATCGTGCGTCGTGCCGTTCGGGCCGCGCGAGCGCCGCACCGATCTCGCCGAGCCGGCCGATCAGCTTCGCCGCATAGTCGATCGCGTTGACGCCCGACGGCGCGTACGCGGAGTGGCACGCCGCGCCCTTCACGTGGCAGCGCATCGCGAGCTTGCCCTTGTGACCGAGCACCGGCTTCAGTTCGGTCGGCTCCCCGATCAGGCACAGGCGCGGCCGGTGCTCGCGCGCGGCAAGTTCCGCGAGCATCGGCCGCACGCCGACACAGCCGACTTCCTCGTCGTACGAGAACGCGAGATGCACCGGCAGGCTCAGCGGCCGTGCGACGAACGCCGGCACGGCCGCGAGCACCGACGCGATGAAGCCCTTCATGTCGGCCGTGCCGCGCCCGTACAGGCGGCCGTCGCGCTCGGTCAGCCGGAACGGCTCGACCGTCCACGCCTGCCCGTCGACCGGCACCACGTCGGTATGGCCCGACAGCGCGATGCCGCCGCGATCGCGCGGCCCGATCGTCGCGTACAGGCTCGCCTTCGTGCGTTCCGCGTTGTAGAACAGCTCGCTCTCGACACCAAAACCCGCGAGATAGTCGCGGATGAAGCCGATCATCTCGAGGTTCGAATCACGGCTGACCGTCGCGAAACCGATCAGCCGTTCGAGCAATGTGCGGCTCGATGTGTCATTCATCGCCCGGCACTCCGTAGCTCGGCGCGGCGGTCGGGTTCAGCGCGCGCGTCTGATAGTCCTGCATCTGCGGCCGATAAGCCCGCCACAGCGCGTCGAGCTGCCCGATCGGATCGGCATCGGCCCAGTCGACGCGCAGGTCGACGATCGGCCAGGTCACGTCGCCGGCCACCTTCAGCGCCGCCGAATGCACCGGCCCCGCCTCGCCGCCGGCCGCCATCGCCGCATGCATCGCGGCCAGCAGGCGATCCGCGAGCAGGCCGGGCGCCTGTTCGAAGGCACGCGCCATCGCGTCGATCACGGCCGGCGCGGCCAGCAGGTTGCCGGCCGCCACGCACTGTTCGCCGCGCACCGCGTGATGCGTGCCGAGCGCTTCCTTGCCGGTGAAGCACGCCGTCTGCCCCTGCCCGTCGATCACCGTGACCTGCCGGTACTGGCTCCAGCCGTTCGCGCTGAGCGCACGGTCGAGCGCCGCGCCGGGCGCCAGCTGTTCGTGCTCGACCAGGTCGAGGATCTGGGGCCCAAGCGCCGGCAGCGTGATGTTCTGCGTCGCGACGGCGCCGACGCCTGCGCGCACCCACGGGCAGCGCGCGCCCACCGCGATGCTCGACGAGCTGATCGCGATACCGAGCTGGCCCGTCTCCGGGCAACGCCCGACGATCGAGAAAGTCATGTCGCCTCCTATGCGCGGTTCGGCTGCCAGTTGTCCGGGATCACGGCGATCACATCGATTTCCATCAGCCATTGCGGCTGGCCGAGCGCGGACACGACGAGCCCCGTCGAGATCGGATACACGCCCTTCAGCCACTTGCCGACTTCCTGGTACACGGGCTCGCGATAGCGCGGGTCGATCAGGTAGGTCGTCGTCTTCACGATGTGCGTGAGGTCGCTGCCGGCTTCCTCCAGCAGTTGCTTGACGTTCTTCATCGCCTGCCCGGCCTGCGCGCGCGCGTCGCCGAGGCCGATCAGGTTGCCGTCGAAATCAGTGCCGACCTGGCCGCGCACGTAGACGGTATTGCCCGCCCGCACGGCCTGGCACAGGTCGTTGTCGAGCGTCTGGTTCGGGTAGGTATCCTTCGTGTTGAACATGCGGATACGGGTATGGGTGGGTTGGCTCATCGAAATCCTTCGGTCGTCAGAGGTCACGCCGCCGCACCGGATGCACAGCCGGTGCGGCAGGCGGCATGGGTTCGGTCAGTTCACCGCGACGGCAAGCGGCTGTGTGTCGGCGTGCGCCGCGACGCCTTCCTGCTCCGCGTGCGAGGCCAAGCGGCGCTGCGATGCATGGTGATATGCGAGGTAGGTGCGCTGGATCGCGATGTGATCGGCGATGTGCCGCGCGTCATGCCACACGCCCCAGATGAAGCTGGAGCCGCGCCGCGACAGCCACGGCAGCCCGAGGAAATAGAGGCCCGGCTCCTTCGACACGCCGCGCTGGTGCTGCGGCTTGCCGTTGTCGGCGAACGCGTCGACCTTCAGCCAGTCGTAGTCGACCGCGTAGCCGGTCGCCCAGATGATCGACGTGACGCCCGCGCCGGCAAGGTCGAGCGCGAGGATCGGATGCGCGACGCAGTCGGGGTTCGGCAGGATGCGGCGCGCGTCGGGCTCTTCCGGCAGGTCGAGGCCGTTGCGTGCCGCATAGGCATCGGCGGCGTCGAGCAGCGACAGGTAGTTCTCGTCGCCGCGTGCGAGATTGATCGCCAGGTCGCGTTCGAACACGGCCACGCCGCCGTCGAACGACTTCGTCAGCCCGACGAGCGTGACGCCCTGGTGCGCCAGCTTGCGGAAATCCACGGTATGGCCGCCGCGCGCGCCGCTCACCGCGATCGTCACGTGTTCGCGGCCTGGAGTCGCGACTTCCTTGTCCCATTCGCCGAGCACGCCGAGCCACCAGCAGAAGTCGCGGCCGCGATATGCACGCGGCGGCCGATCGTGCGGGCCGACCGACAGGTACACCTGCCGGCCCGCGCGCTGCAGCTCGTCGGCGATCTGCACGCCTGACGACCCCGCGCCGACCACCAGCACCGCACCGTCCGGAAGCTGGCCCGGGTTGCGATAGTCGGCGGAATGGAGCTGCACGAGGCGCGCATCGTCCGGCGCGATCGGCGGAATCACCGGGCGCTGGAACGGCCCGGTCGCGACGACCACGCGGTTCGCCTCGATCGTGCCGTCGGACGTCTCGACGATGAAACCCGGCTTGCCCGTATTGCGTACGACGTTCTTCACTTCGACGCCGGTGCGGATCGGCGCGTCGATCTTGCGCGCATACGCTTCGAAGTAGTCCGCGACCTGGTCTTTCGACGCGAACGCGTCGGGATCGAGGCCATCGAATTCGAGGCCGGGGAAGCGGTCGTGCCACGCGGGGCCGTTCGCGACCAGCGAATCCCAGCGCCCCGTGCGCCAGCGTTCGGCGATGCGGCTGCGCTCCAGCACGAGATGCGGCACGCCCAGCTTGCCCAGGTGCTCGCTCATGGCCACGCCGGCCTGACCGGCGCCGACGACGAGCGTATCGATTGAGGTTGTTTCGACTGCCACGGCTGTCTCCTTCTGAAGTGCGGCTCGATGCGACGCGCGTGCTGTCGCATGAGCTGGAATGGAGACATTCTGCTGATACACCGCCGGGGGCGAAACGATGATTTTTGTCGTTGTTGATGAACAAAAAGCTGGGGGTGAAGCGCGAATGACCGCGCCGGGCGTCGCCCATTGCAGGTGCCCGCCGTCCCCGCCGCCCGGATGGCGGCCCCCGCCTGCCGGCCCGGCGCGCATGTCCCGCGCCGGGCGTCGTCGCGCCTACGCCTGCGGATTCACGTTGCGGAAACGCGGGCCGTAAAACACCGGCTTCGACAGATCCGTATAGCTTCGCAGGTACGCGAACTCGTCCGGGTACAGCGTGTCCAGCCGCGCGAGCGCGGCCGGCGGCACCGGGTGGCGCAGGATGTTGAAGCACGATAGCCCCCGCAGATCCACCATGCCGTGCACGGCCGCGCCGAGCGACTTCCACGCGCCTATGCCCTCCGGTTTGCTTTTGCCATCCTAAGCAACAGGACCGTTCTTATTGCGCAGGCGATCTTTCAACGACACCTCTGCGAGTGCAGCGCGATCGCTCAACGCGTAGAACGCCAGCATGCTGACGAGCATCGCAACGGCCACGCCGTTCGTGTCCCAACGCAGCCCCATGCCGAACGCCAATGCCTTGATCGCGCTCATGCCGAGTGCCATGACGAGCAACATCGCCGCCAATTCAAGCGCGACCCGAACCGGAGCCCGAACCCGAGCGCGTACCGTGCTGCGCCGATGCCCGGCCTTGCGGTCGACCTCGCGCCGGATCAACAGCGCCAGCATGGCCAGCATCGACATCGGAAACCATTGGAGATGGAGCACGAGCGAATCCCACATGGCGCCGACATCGAGCGTTCCGCCGCAGACGTCGAGGATGGCATCCAGCGGGGAGCGCATCGCATCGAGCGTCAAGCCCGTGCAGATCGCGGCCATGCACCACAGCATCGACCGGCGCGCGCACCTGCCGGGCGCGCCGCTGCTCGTCGAGTAGCCGGCGATGCCGCAGGCAATCGCGCCGATGCCGTTCCATATCCAGCTGGAAGGCGCGCCGTGCAGCCGGGTCGGCAAGTCGCACGTCAGGAAACCGAGGAACGCGAACGCGAGCCCGCCGCGCACGCGTTCGGACCTCGAAAGCATGGCGATGCGCACGGGCCCGATCCCGGCGCCCGCGCGGATCGCGTCCGTCGCCGTCGGAGGACGCCCGGCCGTGCCGGCCGGCTGTGCAGTCGGAGCAGTCATGGCCGTTCAGGCGGGATCTCTCATCACCGCGTACCACGAGCACACCACACCGGCCGGCGCGACGCCGCCGTCGCCGCTCGCATGCGGAACCGTGCGGACGATCGAACCGGTCAGCGCCGGACGCTGATCGACGCCATTGGGCCAGGGCGCGCTCACGTACCCGACATAGTCGTAGACCCATTCCTCGCCGCTAACCACGCCGCGCCCCTGGAATCGCACCGTGCCGGGATTCCCGTAGCTGGTCCAGCCGTTGAGCTGCAGTTCCCATCCCGGGCCGAAAATGCGCCCCTTGAAAATGCCCGCCGGCGCCTGCGCGATCTCGATCGTGCCGAGGCCGAATTCAAGGTCGTTGAATGCGGTCGCAGGATCGGGATCGTTCAGGAAACTGCGATAAGTCCACAGCCCCGCCAGGCTGCCGGTTTCGGGTGAGTAGCTCATGCCCGCGTCTCCCCTTCATGTCCACGTTGTCGACGTACCGCGGTGAACCGGCGCCGGGCAACGGCGCCGGTTCGTCACGTGCCGCGGCTACCGGACCTCGAGCCGGAACAGTTTCCGTGCGGGTTGCGGAGCCGCACCGGCGACGGCTTGCGACGCGGGGGGTGACGCGGGTTGCGTCTGAAGGCGCACGCCGTCACGCGTATGGATCTCGACGTCGTACTGCGCATCCTGCACCGCGCTTTCCGCGAACTGGTCCAGCGGAAAGAACGCCTTCACTTCGACGTGCGTCTGGCAGTTCGCGCAGGACTGCACGCTCCAGCGGCTCAGCACGGCCTCCGTGCCGAGCAGGTGCCGCTCGCCGTCCACGTTGACGTACGCGGACACGAGGAACGACCCGGCAATCGGCGCACGATTCAGCCCGGAGACGCGCACAACCTTGCTGCTGTTGCCGGCCGGCACCGTCGACGCCGCCAGCGAGAGCGCCGGCAGGTTTTCCAGCGACCCGGGGCCGTACGTGTAGCCTAGCTGCTCCTCGATGTTGATGCAGTCGAGCGACGTATAGGCGCGCTCCTTGCCGTTCTCGCTCTTCTTGAACGGATCGAGCGGCGATTCGAGCGTGAGCCACGCGTTGGGCACCGTGCCCGGCGTCGGCCCTTGCGAATCGACGGAGTTGGTGCCCGGATATTCGGCGATGACGTCGAGGTGCTGCGTGAAGCCATGCCGCTTCTGCCACAGCCAGAACACGCGATCGATGAAGCAGTGGTGGAAATAGAAGATCGGGTCGAGGCCCGCCGTGTCGTTTTCGCCCATGTCGCCGTTGGCGCCCGGAATCGGCGAGAAATCGCCCTTGTTCGGGCCGTGCGGCACGTCGAACCCGCCGACGGCAAGGTGAATCTTGTTGTGCGGCGACTCGAGCGGGACGACGGGAATCGCGCCGTCCGGAAGATTTTCGTTCCACTGGGCCGCGGACGTCGTGTTGGAAAACACCGTGTAGTTCGGCGCGTCCAGGCACTGCTCGTACTTGCGCTTCACGTTCGTGTCCACTACCTTGCCCTTCACGACGATGTACGACGTGAGCCAGTCCACGATGTTCCGGTTCAGCAACGTGACGTTCTCCTGGGGGTTGCGAAACTTGTCGTTGTGTTTCTTGGTAGCGGCACGGTCCTTCTCGGTCCCCACGAGCCCCGACAACGGGTAGCGAACCGTGACGTAGGGCAGCGGCTTGCTGTAATTGGGATCGTCGCCGTTGATGTTGTCGGTGATCGCCCTGTTGAACGAGAAGGAGGCCAGCGGGTTCGGAATCTTTTCGCCGTCGAGCTCGAAATCCGGGTCGGTCAGCGCCCACGGAATGCCTTTCGTCAGCGACTCTTCGCTGGTTTCGTCCCAGAAGGGCAGCATCACCTGCTCGCAACCGGGGATGCTCTGCAGCGCCTGTTCCAGCCGCAGCAGGTAGGCGCGGTGCCAGGTGGGGAACAGCACGTTGCCGTGGTTGCAATAGCCGCCCCAGTAAGACGCCGAACCCCAGCCGGCGCCGCGGAACGGCTCGCCGTGGAAGCCGCCGATCATGAAGAACGAGTTCGGATCGTCGGGCGGCAATTCCTTGATGCCTTTCCACGCGCGCATCACGTCTTCCAGCGGCTTTTTATTGCCTTTCCGATATTCGTCTTGCAACGATTCGATCGACGGACGAACTCTGACTCCAGGTGCGTTATTCATGATGTGCCCAGTCCCCTTCGTGGATAGCGTTACGGTTTGGCCGCCAGATTTTGAACGTAAGCAGGTAATTCAAAAATCAGTCGAACTCACGTTCAATTGAATTCGTTTTATTAAAATAGCGCTTGGCATTTGAAATGCATTGACCGGCGGGCCATAGGCAGGCCCGCGTGGTCACCTGATCGCCTCCATGGGTGGCGTGGACACGCGCAACAGGCGCAGCAAGGCCTCCGAAAAGGGGCTGCGCTTTCAGATCGTAGGGATGCCGTGGTGAATCGATGCCGATTCGACAGGCACGAATGCCTGGCGAAGCAGCAGAGATACCCCGATAGCGTTTTATCCTGATTTGTTATGAGTAAATAAAGCAGATGCCGTTGGTTTCCGCAAGGAACAGGCAGGCCGGATTATCAAAAAAATTGTCGTCGGACGTGGTTATTGGTTCGTTTTATTTTCATGAATAATCACGTGCATATGCGGCGATATTGTAAAATCCCGACGCTGGATAATCACAGGTGCATAGTGGAGTTTATTAATGCAATCGGCCGACGGTTACCTTACGATCGCCGGCTGTCGCTCGGCCGGTGCAATCGTTTCCAGCCGGGAGCGCGTCTTGAGTCGGGCTGCGTGTCGGCGCTGCGAACGTGCGTCGCCGGCGCGTTCGGTTCGCGTCGCGCGAGCGGATGAAAACTCGCGGAGGACAAGGAAGATTGCATCGCTGCATTTGGAAGACGAGATCCCGAGCAAGTCGCATCTCAGCCATTCGACATCCTCCTTGCGCCCCCCTCCGCGACAATTCTCGACCGAGCCGTTCGAACCGGCGTCCGCGCGCGCAGCGGGCACCGGATTCAACGGATCGTGCGGGCTACACGTTGGTCCATGCACCGGTGCCATGCCGATACTGCATCACGCCACCGTGGATCCGCACCCGCAGGTTGCCGTCCGGCACCTGCACCCAATCGAGCATGTCGAGGCTCTGCATCAGCCCGACGAAGAAATCCTGCAGCTCTTGCGTCTGGCTGGCTTGCCAGAGGTCGATGCGGCCAAGGCATGCACGCAGATCGCCGCTTTGCTGCATGATCGTCTCGACCTGTCCGGCCACGTTCTCCGCCGGATCGTAGACCCATGAGCCGTCGGCGCTGAGGATCGACAAGTGGACTCCGCGCACCTGCGTGGGCTGAGCCGGCGCCTGCTCGACGAGCGCGATGCAGCTCGTCATCGCACCGAAATCGATTTCCGTCGCATCTCCCCAGGTGCGCTCGCCAACCGCCAGCGGCGCGGGACCGTGTACGTTGTGAATGATGTAGGACATGGGTTCCTCACGTGATGGATAGGACTGCAGATAGCGGGCCTCGACGGGTTCGGGACAGCGAACGTGCGTCGGTTCCGCCGCTCACATCCCGCATCGGGCCCGACGGCCCGGCGGGTCGTGTCGATCGATGCGCCGTCGGTGCGCATGCGGCAGGCAATTGCCTGCGACGTTCCACATCGGCACGATCATCCACGCCACGCGGACGGTTGCGCGTGCATCGACTCGATGCCTGTCGTTGCGCGCCTGCCGGCCGTCGTCGACGCTGCCGCATCGTTCGGCGCACCCTACGCGCCCTTCTTGTCCAGCAGCGCCTGATACTTCTGCAGGCTCTCGTCGATCCTGTCGAGTGCGACATTGGCGGCCTCCCCTTCGATCGCTTCCGCGGCCCCCGCGACGATCGCCGCGGTCGCCACGAACAGGTCGGTCAACAACAGGCCCACCGCATCCATCGCCATGCCGGCCACGTTCTCGTCGACGGTCTTCTGCGCCAGGTCCTTCATCAGCACGCTCTTGCCCGCGATCGCCAGCGACGTCGTCGCCTCGAAATAGTTGGCCGCCGCCTGCGCGACCATGCCGCCCGCCTGCGTGATCATCATGTTCGGGCCGACGGCAATCTGCGTCGTCGCATAGGACGCCGCCTCCGCATTGATCGCCTGCACGGTCCGCAGCGCCGAGCCGCCGCCCCCGGCCGCATCCGCGACCTGGTTCGGTGCTTTCAATGCATCGGTGAACCGGCGCAGCCGGTTCACCGGCCACGCGCGCGCGCCGGCTTTGGGTGTCGCGGCATGCGGCGCGGCATCGGCCGGCGTCGCAGCTTCGTCGGCGGCGTCCGCGACATCGTCCGGCGGCTGCGTCGTGCCGTCACCGCGTCCGCCCAAAAGACCTTTCATGTTCATGATTCAGGTATCCCGAGAGTCGTCACGTCCTAATGCGTGGAGCCCGTCTGCGGCCCGGCCGCCGGAACCTGCGGCGCGCCGCCGGCCCCACCGCCCGATGCGCTCTTCGGCGATGCTTCGACGGACAGGATCATGGCCACCGCCTTCGACACGACGGCGTTCGAAATCTGGTTCAGCGCCGCCTGCTGCTGCGTCATGTTCTGCGCCGAGATGCCGACGGCCTGGCTGAACATCTGGTAAAGCGTGCCCAGCGCCTGGGCCGGCGATCCCGCGACGACGTTGACGTTGGTCTGCGTCACCGCATCGGTAATCTGCTCATTGACTTTGTCTGCCACGAGGCCTCCTCGGAACCCGGCTCCGGCATGCGATTGAAGGAACGGACGGGCCGGCAGGCCAGCGACGCCGCACATGCCGTTAGGAACGCTGCGTGCCCGCGTTCGTGAACGCGCTTACGCGAGTTCCTCGCGCAACTTCTTGCGCAACAACTCGACCCGCTTTCGGGCAAGCGGCTCGTTGATCCCGAGTGTCGCCGCGATGTGCAGATAGGGCCGGTCTTCCTCGAACTTGAGCGTGAACAGCATCTGCTGCTGAGGGGGCAGCGCGGACAGCGCCTGCTGGAGACGCAGCAGTTGCTGTCGAAGCAGCATTTGCTGCTCCACCGACGGCGCGTGGCCGGCCAGCTCGACGGTGTGATCGTCGTCCCAGTCCGGGTCGAATTCGAGCATGCCGCTTTCGCGCAGCCGGCGCCGTGCGCCATCGAGAAATGCGTGGTTCAGCACCAGAAAGAGAAAACCGGCCAGGTTCTGAACGCGCTCGGGCGAGCGCTGCAGGTAAATGTGCACCTTGAGTGCGGTATCGGAGAGCAGTTCGTCGGCGCGGTGAATATCGCCCTTGCACAACAGGCGCGCGCGGCGCCGCAATTTCCCCTGCATTTCCCGCCAGGTGCGATCGAGTTGCTGCGCCGGGGACTCGGGCGCCGGCGCAGCGTGCTGGTTCGAGGTTGTCATCCCGTGCCTTCCTGTTTTTATGGAAAACACAGAATCGATTCGACTCCGCGAATGGCGCTGTTACCCGCGTAACACCGTTAAAACGATAATCGGATCGGGTAAATTTTCTTGATTATTATGAACGGAAATTTCAATTCTCCGGCATAGCCCGATCCGTTGTTTCAGGTGCGTCGCCGGGCCTGAATAACGGCATTGCGATGAAAAAGAACGACTGCCGCCGCGCATTGTTCGTGCGCCGGCATGCAGCTACCCATGTCGATCGACCAGGCGCCGTTGCCGCCGAAGTGCCGCCCCGTCCGGACTGCTTGCCGATTATCTCGACACTTTCATTATTCATTTTTCACGCAATGCCGAAGGCAGCGTTTTTCGCTAGGTGGCCGTATCGTCAAACAACCTCGCGCGGAAAACATGCCTGCCCCTGCTAACGCTCAAACGCTGCGCAATATACCGATACTCACCGACCTCCCGGAAAGCCTGATCGCTCATATCGAGCGGCATGTCACGCCCTGGCCCGAACACGGCAATCGCCTGTTGTTCTTCAAGGGTGATCCGGGAGATTTCATCGCATTCGTGCACCGCGGACGCGTCTACAAGACGCTGCACGAACCCGGTGGACGCGAGATCATTCTCGGCCACTCGATGCCGGGCGAACTCATCGGCGAAACCACGCTGATTCGCGCGCACCGGCGCAACTTCACCGCCCAGTTGAGCGCCGACTGCCGCATTTCGCTGCTGCATCGCCCGTACTTCGCGCCGCTGCTGACCAACCCGGAATTCATGGGGCGCATCCACGAGCAGCTGTGCCAGCATATCCACCAGCTGAGCGACTTCGTCGAGTCGGCATGCCTGTACCGGCTCGAAGCCAGGCTCGCGCGCCATCTGCTGAACCGCATGCAAGGGAACGATCTCGAGGTGCCGCTGCCGGAGAACCAGAGCGTCCTCGCGGCGATGCTCAACGTCAGCCGGCCGCGACTGAACAGCAGCCTGCAGAAGATGCAGCGCGACGGCCTGATTCGGCTTCACGAACACGGCGTCACGATCCAGAAGCCGGAGCAGCTTCGGACCATCGTCGACGCCAATTGACGGCCGGGCACGCACGAGCGTCGTGCGGTGCCGCGGCGCGGGGAAATCGCGTGCGCCGGGTCGGGCGCCGCGCGGGGAGGATCAGCCGCGCCAGTGGCCGATCGCGTTCATCAGCTGCGCGACGGCGGCCAGCTGCGACGCAAAGCTGTCGTTCGCCGACCGCGCGGCGCCGGCCGCCGCCGCCGCCGGCGAGCCGGCATAAAGCTGCATGACGCCGACCGTCGTCGCGGCGAGATTGGACATCGCCTGGTTCGCCTGCATCTGCACCGCGTTGTGCAACAGGATCGCGGATGCATGGCTGTTCGACTGCATGAGCGTGCCCAAGGCCACGGCGGGCGCCTCGCCCACCACCTTGACGTTGGCTTGCGTGACCGCATCGGTCACCGCGGCGGAAACCTGTTCCGGCATGTCGTTGCTCCTGGTTGGCTCGCCGCTGCGGTGCAGTCACGGCGAAAGCATCAGAGGGTCGGCCGGCGACGCACGCCGCACCGGGTTGTCGATACGTCGCAAGCGCCGACACGACATCGGGCGCCGGGCGGCAGCTTCCGATCAGGGCCGCCGCCCGGCGTCGACGCCAGGCTGCGCGTCAGGCAAGCGCCTTGCCGAGCGCGAGCACGTCGGCCAGCACGGAAAGCACGCCGTTCGAGCCGATTTCCGTCGAGGCGGCGCCTGCGCTCGCCGGCCCGAGCGTGTACAGCTGCATCGTGCCCACGTTCGTCGAGGTCGGCAGCTGTACCGCCGACTGCGACTGCTGCTGCACGGCGTTCTCGAACAGCACGCTGAGCGAATGGCTCTGAGCCTGGTACAGCGAGCCCGTTGCCATCGCAGGTGCTTCGCCGACCACCTTGACGTTGGTTTGCGTGACCGCGTCGGTGATCGCGGCGTTCACCGCGCACGTCTTGCAGTTGCAGGCGTCTTTCGGGTCCTTTGCGTCGTTTGCGTCGTTTGGCATCGTATTTCTCCTGGTTCGCGAACAGGCGCCGCATCGAATCGGCTCCACCCGTTCTGTCTGTTGCTCCGGAATACCGCGCGGCCCCCCTGTTCAGGCGCCGGCGGCCGTACTGCGGATCCGCGGCACGTCGGCGGCTTCGGCGGCGCGCGCCGCTTGCGCCGCCGCTCGACCACGGCGTTGCGATGGCGCGTCAGGGCTTGACTGCCTTCCCGATCGCGATCACGTCGGCCAGAATGGAGATGATCCCGTTCGCCCCGATTTCCGTGGCGGCCGCGCCCGCGCTTTCCGGCCCGATCGTATAGAGCTGCATCGTCCCTACGTTCGTCGACGTCTGCGACTGGATTGCGGCCTGCGACTGCTGCTGCACCGCGTTCTCGAACAGGATGCTGAGCGAATGGCTCTGGGCCTGGTACAACGAGCCCATCGCCATTGCCGGCGCTTCCGCGACCACCTTGACGTTGACCTGTGTGACCGCATCGGTAATCGCGGGATTGACCTGGCACACTTGACACGTATCAGTCATTTGTTGCTCCTTGGTTCACGTAGTTGAGAGGTCGCACATCGGGGCCGGCCGGTTTGGCTGTCTGCCGAATCACCCGCGTGCTACTCCATGGACGCTTGGCCGGCGGTATCGTGAATGGCAGCCGCGACGACAGCGGTCGGTTCGGTCGGTTCGGCCGGGGCGGCGTCGGCGCTTCGCAACCGCGCCTCCATCGCATCGAGCCTGGCGTCGAGCCGTTCGGCGAGCGAATCGACGTATTGCCGAAAGCATGCGTCGATTTCCTGCCGGATCAGGCCCGTCAACTGTTCGCCGATCATTGCCAACGCCTCGCGGGTGCTGTCCTGGATCTCGGCCGCGCCGGATGCCTGCGCGTCGTCCGGCGGCGCGTGCGCGTCGAGTACGCCGGACACTTTCCGCTGTTCCGACGCCAGCATGCCGAGGGTCGTCTCGTTCTGCGCGTCGATCGTCTGCAGGATGCCGCGCATCTTCTCGTACGCCTTCTGCTGGTTGAGCTGCAGGAAATGCTTGACCTGCTCACGCGCCTCCTGCCGGGTTTTCAAGCGCGGCAATGGCGGGTTCGCGGCGGCCGCCGGCGCGGCCGTGCCGACGGCCGCCGCTGGCGCGTTCCCGTGCCTGCCCGGCAGTTGCTCCAGCAGCGCCTGTTCTTCGGCCGGCGCGAGGGGCCGCCCCAGCCGCTTCTCCGCGAACTGCCGCAGCAGCGGGTCGAGTGCTTCGTGGCTCATGGCTTCCTCTCCTCGATGTCGGCCCGCGGCGCCGGTGCGTGCGGTCGGGGTGCGGACGGACGCAGCGACGAGGCGCCCTGGTCGGCAGGCTGCAATGGATATCGCATGGTGTTCTCCCGGAAATGGACGTGCGACGGCCTCGCCGGAAAGTTCGGCAGGACCGCTGTATGGACGAACCGTGAGACGCGTCCGTGAAATCGGTCGCCGCGCGCCAGCTGCGTGCACCGGGTACCGGATGTCGCCGACGTTCGGGCTGCGCGTGGAAACGTGCATCGATACGTCGACCGATCGCCCGATCCAGCGGTTCTTCGACAATCTGCTGCCCGACGAACGGAGGCGCATGGCGCTCGCGCGAGAGGCGAAAAGCGACGCCTGGAGCCTGCTCGCATACTTCGGACGCGAATCGGCCGGCGCGCTCCCGCTGCTCGCCGAAGGCGAGAGGGAAGCGGCGGCAGCACTCGGGGGTAACCGGAATTCCGTGTGCGAAGCGGGTTAGGACTCAGATTCCGATGTCGAATCGCTCTGGGCAAAGCAGCGCAACCTGCGTCATCGCGCTTTTCCAGTCGTGCCGGGAGCCGGTCCAATTGGCAATGATGTTACGCAGGGCCAGCCAGCTCAGCTAGAGCGCGACCTCGCCCGACGGGAGGGGACCTCGTGCCTTGATGATCTTCCGACGCTGCATGTGCAGCGCCTCAATGGCGTTCGTAACCGCGATGAGGGATACAACGTTGATTCAATGTCCACCGTTGATTTCCGCGTCCTCGAACGCCAGATGCTCGAAATAGCTCCCCGTGAAATCCACGTCCAACCCTTTGAGCCCGTGAGCTTCGACCGTGGTCCCGGTGCAGTCCAGCACTTGCACCGAATGCCACGTGTTGCCGTCGAACCGAATGCCATTCCATTTGCATCTCAGAAACTTGACGCTATTGAAAGTGCTGCCGTGAAACGTCGCTTCATCGAAACTGCAATCGACGAACGTGCATCCGGAAACTGCAATTTCCGCAAAATCGCAACCAACAAACGTACAAGCTGAAAACTGACATTCCTTCCAGCCGGCCTGCCGGAACGACGTTCCGGTAAAGCGACTGCCGCTGAAATTACTGCCGACAAACTGCGCAAGACTCAGATCGAGGCCGGCATAGGCCGAACTGTCCGACTGACCGGACAGCCCTGCGGGCATACCACCCGCGCCCTTGCGCCACTGGTCATGCCTGTAGATGATTTCGGTACTACTCATGAGTCTGCATCCCGATGCACGGGAGCAGACGAATCGCTCCCGCCGTTGCCCGACGGAGGATCGTCAGCATCGCCGGGCGTTGTCGAGTCACGACTGGCGAACCATGCGACCAAGCCGCCCAATGCAATCAGCGGCCCGAGAAACAGGAAATTCCCGATCGCGAGATCACTCACATCGTGCGAACCGTAGCTACCTCCGCTGACCTGGGCGACAGCGCCCACGAGCGCGAGCACGCCCCAGGCCGCCAATATCAGGCCTCCGGCAACCACGGTCGCGGCCATCGTCGTTTTACGCACCTCCCCTCCCGTCACGCATCGTCGGAAAAGTTGCCGACGCTGACCTGAGGCAGCTTCGCGAACCCGAGGCGATTGGCCTCGTTCCACCACGTCCACGTCACGTCCGTCGGCGATACGTCCAGATGCACGGTCCGCGGATCGGGGAACGCGTCCCCCTGCATGACATAGGCCTGGCGATACCACTGATTGAACGTGGCCGCCCGAGGATGATCGACCGCCACGCTGGCCTGCCAGACGCCCGTCACCGGACACGCGCGCGAACCGCGACACTGGATGGCGGGGTCGGGAAATTCGGCAGCGCGCGCAATACCTTGCGCCACGCGGGGATGCAATTCCTCCTGCTTCGCAGGCATGGGGATTGCATCGCCGACGTAGTGGAAGAAGATGCGACCATCTTCCGGCACGAGGCCTGAGCGGCTCCGATCGAACAATTCGTCCTTCCGGTAACGCATCGGCACCTGTTCCGTATTCCACGCAAAGTGCCGTTCGGCAGCCGGATATTTCAGTTGTGCAAGCCAATAGCCCCCGACAGGGGCGGCGGTCGTTTCCGCCTGCGGGGGAACGGCGACCTGCGGCTTCTCCGGCAGCATGTAGCCATCCGGCACGTGTGCGCGACCGGCACGCAACGATACCGGTTGCACGGCAGGTTTGGAAAGTGACGTCGGCCCCGATGTCACCGCCTTCGCCGCATTGATCAAAGTTTCCTTGTTGCCGTCCCACTTGGGCAGCTTGGCCGGCGGCAGCGGCGCTACTTTGTCCAGGTTAGGCAGACGAAGATCCGGGTCGCGCTCGAGGCGATCGGCAAGAACGCTATAACGCTCGGCGCGGGCACGATCCTTCACGTTGCCGACCACGGCATCGCCATCGTCGAACGCTCCAAACAAATACGCTGCGCTCTTGGCGCTTCCGTATTTCACGCCTTCATGCAGGATCTTTAGAGCCCGCACGTTATCTTCGCCAAGTGATTGGTCGGAGCCAACGAGAGTTGTTCCGAGAGCGTACGCTGCATCCCCGCTACCCTGGGCGAAGCCACACTCGAGCATTTTGAGCGCAACCTTTCGATTGCCCCAAAAACCCGATTTCGGATCATCGTAGACTGCATCGAGCTTACTGCCCAAATAAGCCATCGCACTCGGGCTACCCTTGTCCGCAGCAAGTTGCCAGAACGCATACGCGCGGCTGGCATCCTGCTTTACTCCAACTCCGTTCATGTAGTACGTGCCCATAAGATCATAAGCCGCAGGGATGCCCAGCTTCATGGCCTGCTCGGTAATCTGCAACGCATGCTCGGTATCGCGATCGACACCCAACCCCTGCGCGTAGGCATTCGCAAGGTTCAGCATCGCCTTCCAGTGCTTGCGCTCAGCAGCCTTGCTCCATAGCACGACGGCACCAGCGTAGTCGCGCTGGTTCGGCCACAACAATGCACTTGTCATCTTCATCGCCTGCTGATTCCAGCGATCGGCCTCTGGATCAACGGCCGGAACGACGGCGGCTTCGTGCACGCAATCAAACGTCTCGCGATGTGGATTGAAAGCGTCGAGCGACATATTTCGCGGAAGGGAATCGTTCATCGAGCAAGCGGCACAAGCAAAGAACAGGAAGAGGGAAAACACGCCCGTCAGGCGCAACCGTTTAGATGTTGTAGAACTCATCGGAACTCGCATGATCTGAAAGCGCGCTACGCCAGCCGAACGCTGGACGTACGATCGTCTTGAAATGCCATCAGGAAGCCCACCGGCTCTAGACCGCGCTTCCTTTGCATGACATTCGAATCCATGAGTTTTTGCCACTTCATGAACGTTTCCTTGATGGCGATGGGACTGCCGTTGCCGCCATCATGTTTGCCACCGGTATGCAGATTCCAAACTCGCTTCCGCAGATCGGTGCTCTTGGCACGATCATCGCTACCCACATTGATCTCGGCATCAACCGCCATGCTCCGCAAATTCAGGTTGGCGCTGCCCAACGTGAAGAAGCTGTCATCGATCAGCAGCAATTTACTGTGAATGTAGATTTCCCTGTATCGAGCCGCGATCGACTCCGTCGGCAAAGGCAGCATCGGTGCCATGTCCGGGTCGGGCAATTCGCCCTTGGCTTGCTGCTTCTTCACATATTCATCCCAACGAGCCTGCTGCTTCGCCGCCTCGGTGCTTAGCTTGGAATTGCGCCAATTGCGATCAAAGGTCCAAAGGCTACCGACTAGTGCGCGAATGCCCATCTGATCCAGCGATTTAGCCAGAGACGTCTTATCGCCGAGGTCCTTGGCACTTTGCGCCGCGGGTGAAAGCGGTGCCGGATAAAGATCAGGGTCGAGCGGTGCGCCACTTGCCTTTTGTCTCTTAACATAGGCGTCCCAGGTCGCCTGCTGCTGCCGGTTGCGCGCGAGTTCGTCTTCCACCGCCTTGTCCTGATTGGGCATCGATGTGCCATGACCCAACACTTTGACCGTGTCGTGCGTGCGCGGCACCATCTGTACCCGCTCTGGCGTGGGAATAACAACCATCACGTGCAAGTTGGGTATGTCGTCCGGGCTCTTGCCGGCTGCCTGACTGCACGACAGGAACTGGGCCCGCCATTCCTTCAGCTTCTTCGGCCACTCTGTATATTGAAAATACTGGTTCTCGACATAGATATAACTGCGCGCGAACGACGTCGCCTGCTCATACAAGGCCTTGACAGATTTGTCCTTTTCCTCGGGCTGGGTACGAACGACTTGCGCCCGCTGATAAGAGGTGCCGAGATTCTGCGTCAAGCCTGCGGGTACCACTTTGAAATTGTGCGTACGCGACACATTTTCGCCCTTGCCCTTGGCGCGGTTCCACGCATCTGTAAAGTTCTTGCTCACCGCGACCAGCGCTTCGCCCCGAATACGGCTGGCGTAGTCCTGATATGGCTTCAGGCCCGGTTGCGCGTCATTGGCACCCTCCCATGATTCGCCGCGGCGTGGATCGTTGAAGAGGTGCTGCTGCGTATCCCAATAGTCCGTCACACTATTCAGTCCCATCACATAGCCGACTGCATGCGCACCACCTTCGAGTTCATAGTCGATCAGAATGGTTTTCTGATGGTCCGTAGCCACCTTCTCCAGACCCAGCACTTCCGAGAAATCGCGCTTGCCCGGCTCTCCTTTCAGGCTCTCGTGAACAGCCTTGCTGCTGCCGTCGCGCGTGCGAATCGACAGGTTGGGTAAGCGCCCCGCAAAAGCATCGTCATACCACCGCGCATTAAAATCCTCGCGTCGCTCTTGAGGTGTCTGGGGCTGGGGTGGATTGGCAGTCGGTAAATAGATGCCGCCCGCCATGCTGACCGCCCGGGCCATCTTCTCTTCATAGTTCAGACGGCCGCTGCTATGACCCGGCATGTTGTTGGATCCGAGACTTCCGATAAAGCCATACCACGAGAGCAAGCGCACCTGAACCGGTTTGCCGTTATTGAATTTCCCGGCCGCCACATCACGCAACAGCCCGCCCCAGGTATCCCCTCGCGGCCAGACCGCTCCGTTCCGGATCAACTCCATGCCCGGATCGAAGCCCCAGCAGATGATTTCGACACTATGCTTGGCCGCCTTCAAATCGGCAGCAATCTGCTTGAACGCATCCTCTCCGCAGATAAACACATCGAGATTGTTCTTTTCGTACGGCGGTGCATAGTAGTCCCCCTGCTTTTCCAGAAACCACTGCGCACTGGCAACCGCCTGACGCTTGCAAACGTCGATCGGCGCCTTGGACTTGTTTTGAGTATTGGTGTCGGACATCATGTTTCTCGTCGAAAACTGCGGCCAATCGTGCGTCAGCCTTGTGCGTGACGCTGACGCGATTCCGGATCGCCGTCGACTGCCCGCCATCCCTGCGCGGCCAATCGATCGTCGTCGGTCAACCCCTCTTCCATGACGGGCACCTCAATCTCATGCCCGTTGTGCAGCTTGACCGTATAGGAAGACGTGCCTTTCTGGTGATTGGAGATGATCAATTGACCATGCTCGTCGGTCACGCCGTCCGCAATCTTGGCCGCTCCCTTGTAAAGCGCGTATGGCTCATAGGCGAGCGGCCGGCCGTCGTTCGGGTGTGAACGGAGCACCACCGCGAGGCTGCCCTGTTGCTCCAATTCCTTGAAGGTCAGAGGATCAGGTGCTTTCACCGGCTTGTTGTCCGGCCCGACGAGACTGTGCGACGCCGCATGTTCGCGCCATACTCCGCTCGTGCCGTGCACGACGCCGCTGCCATTCCACTGGCTGTAGCTCGAGCCGCCATTGATCGATGCTGCGTCGCTCGCCTGGGTATTGACCTTCGGCGAGCGGAACACGATTTCTTCGCCTGCCTCCAGAATGATGCGTTTGGCGGCCTTCACGACGACATCCTCCTTGTGCGCCTCGATCCGGAGCTTACCGTCTGCCGTGACCAGCGTCATGCCCTTGGCCGCGAAAGCGCTCATCCAGTCTCCGACTCGCATCAGCAGACGACGTCCTGTGCTGATCTGCGTGTTGCCGGTGCTCACGGCATCAATGTTGGTCTGCGCTCCGAGCACCATTGCGTCCTGGCTGACCACGGTCACGCCGGCCGGCCCCTCGATCGCAACCATCGGCGCACCGCCGGCGCCTGCACCGCCGCCCTGATCGACGTTGCTTCCAGCGTCCCAACCCTTGATCTGCGACGCGATTTTCTCGATACGTGCGAGGTCAGTGTTGGCGGCATCGTTCGCAGCAGATGCATCACCGAGGTTCCGTACCAGTTCCTGCAACTGCTCGATCAACGTCTGCAACGCGGTGCGTTCGAGCATCTTGCCTTCGGCACGCCCCTGTTGCTGTGCCGTAACATAGACGCCCTTTGCTGCGCGGATGACGGCCTGGGCATCGGTTCTGGCCTCTAGGCCGTCACCTCGAGGTGCCCCTTTGCCGTCATCGCGAGGCTCCGTCAGGTAGCCCAGGTTCAGCTGGGTATAGGTGTGCTCGCTGGCAAGCTGACTGCTGATCTGGCCGGGCGTATCGTCGAAACGCAGTTGGTTATAGCGATCTGCCTTGACCTCCTTGGTCTTGATACCGGAGAGGTAACGATTGCCGGGAAGCGCGCCAGTATGACTGAACTTGGTCGGCATATTGGGGCCGCCGTGCAGCACCCCGGTAACGACCATCTTGTCCGGATCGCCATGCAGATGGTCGATCAGCACCTCCATCCCGGCGCGCGGCAGCATGTCCATGCCGTAGTTCGGGCCCGCCCAAGGGCTGACCCATCTCACCCACGCGCTGTCCCGCCCGGTTCCGCTGGTGCCAGCACCCTGCGCATGGGTGTGATCGTCCGCGCGCAAACCGAGAATCTGTACCTTGATGCGGCCCAATTCGTCGCAGTGCACTTCCTCACCATCCTGACCAACCACCTTCGCGGTAAACGGATGCACAGGCGGCAAATCAACGCGTGGATCGTAGGCCGGTGTCAGTGGCACGCCACGGCGCACGCAAATGAAAGTGTTTTCGTAGCGGACCCCGACACCCTCTTCGGCCGGCAATGCGTCGAAACTCCAGCGACTCGCAGCAAACAACGCCTGGGCACGCTCGTCGAGCGCCTTCGAAAAATTGTTGGTGGCCCGGTGGTGAAGACTGGTGACGACGAATTGCCGCTGCTCCTCAGGTCGGGTATCGACCTCCGGATGCCCGAGCAACGTGAACCAAAAACCCGGCGAGACATCCCGGACATCGCTCGACGCATACACGCACTCAGCGCGATACTCGTGCGCCAGAATGCGAGCCCTCGCCAAGCGTTCTTGATCAGCGTCGGAATCGCCTGCATGCGGGACGTCGATGACAGAGTCAGCCAACAACTTCGCGAGATCGTTGCCGGTCTCGCCCTGATCGACGATCGTCTCCTGCTCCGACTGGGCCATCCTGCCGGTCTTGTAATCCCAGCTGGAGCGCCGCACGCTTCCGGGCGTCAGCGCACGGGCGGTGGACCAGAGCGTAATCGAATCGCGCTCCCTCGACTGTGCACCGCGATGGTACGACACGCGGCCCGCTGCCGCCTGAGGCAACTTCGTCGGATCGTCGCAGAACACAAGCGTATGGACTGGCGTATCGGTCGACGTGCCGTCATGCTTGCCGGCCCGGGCGTACCAGAAAATGCCGTCGCGCCGGCACAGTCGGCGAATGAAGGCTGCATCCGACTCATCCGCCTGACGCGTCTGCTCGCGCTTTGGATACTGGTTGCGATCGAGCACGAGTTCGAAATCGAACGCCTGCGCCAACGCGGAGCTACGTTGCTGCCATTCGTGCAGCAGTGTCTCCAGAATGTCCGGGACACTCATTGAACGAAACGTTCTGCTGTTGACTCGTTGCTCGAGGACACTCAGCACATCTCGCAACGTCAGCTGGACGCACGTAAGAGAGCCGTCCGATTGGCCGGCCCGTACGTCGGTGATGATCCCGTTGATCGGATACGGCTCACCTCGATCCGTTACCAGTTGCACCGAGAGCGGCAGCCCCAAGAAAGCAGACAGCGGAAGGTCCGGGCGCGAAGACAGACAGGTCAAGTGCCCTTCGATCCCGGTACAAAGGCCTTCCGTCAAATCCACGTTCTGCGGTACCAGGACATGCGCTAGCGCATCCTGATGACGGCCCCAATGAAACCGGATCGCACGATTGTTCTGATCGAGCGCACTAACGAAGGCGCGCAGCATTTCGGTCACGTTCACTTGTCGATGGGCATTCGGCGACGGCGCTCTCAGACCGCCACGTCACCTACGCGCTTAATTGTTTAGCCGTCGATTTTAAATGCAACGTTCACACAAAAACAATCGTCTTGTGGTAACCACCTCGCAATTGCAAGAAGGAACGCGCGACAAATACAACGATGTCCCGCCGACCAATTTGACCCCTTAAAAAACAACAGTAATTCATTGAATTTATTAATAATTTTCAGTATTTCAGATACCCGACGAAAAAAATCTGCTCGCCCGACCGCTCTTTAACCCGATCATCGCCCGACAATTCTTGACGGTTCGCGAACCGCCAAACTGGTAGCATTCGGTCGGCTCACAATATGTGACGCGCAGCATGCACTCGGGCATCCAGGCAACCCATCCGGTCACCCCTTTTTTGCGCCGCCCAGCCACCGATGCCGCTGTGTCCCCCGTTTCCCCGCAACACCCCGGCGTCGCCCCACCCGACCCGTTGCAGCAACCGTTGGAGTGGCGCCTCGTGCGCCAGCAAGCATGAAGAACTCGAAGCCGTCCACCCGCCCTCCGCGCGAGAAAGACCGCACGCCGCTGGTACGTGCCGGCGCGCTGCTGCTGATGGCCGGCCTGCTGTACCTGCTGTGGCCGTCGGCCGAAACCGCGTACCTTGCGATGGAGTCGGTCATACGCTGACGCGGCACGTCCCTCCCCGCACTACGCTATACTCGCGCAATGGAAACCCAACCTGCCTCGCCAAACCTGCATTGCTGGTGGCGCGCCTGACCCAGGCGGCCCGTTTCCTTTTGCATGTCCCAAACGTGATGCCGCCAGCGATGGCGGCATTTGCGTTTCTGCGCGAACACCATGGCTGGCGGCTTCGATAACCCGGAGCAACGACCAACATGACCCACCCGACCCGACCGACCATCCTCACCGGCGACCGCACGACCGGCCCGCTGCACCTCGGCCACTACATCGGCTCGCTGCGCGCGCGCGTGCAGATGCAGCACGAAGCGCGGCAATTCCTGCTGCTCGCCGATACGCAGGCGCTGACCGACAACATGGGCCGCCGCCAGCGCGTCACCGAGAACGTGATCGAAGTCGCGCTCGACTATCTCGCGGTCGGCATCGATCCGGCGATCTCGACGATCGTCGTGCAGTCGCAGGTGCCCGAACTCGCCGAGTTGTCGCAATACCTGCTGAACCTCGTCACGGTCGCGCGCCTCGAACGCAATCCGACCATCAAGGAAGAGATCCGCCTGCGCGGTTTCGAGCGCGACATCCCGGCCGGCTTCCTGACCTACCCGGTGAGCCAGGCGGCCGACATTACCGCGTTCAAGGCGACGCACGTGCCGGTCGGCGACGACCAGTTGCCGATGATCGAGCAGACCAACGAACTCGTGCGCCGCTTCAACGCGACCGTCGAGCAACCCGTTCTGGTCGAATGCGAGGCCGTGCTGTCGCCGGTCACGCGGCTGCCGGGGATCGACGGCAAGGCAAAGATGAGCAAGTCGCTCGGCAACGCGATCACGCTCGGCTCGACGCCGGACGAGATCACGCAAGCCGTGAAGGACATGTACACGGACCCGAACCACCTGCGCGTGAGCGATCCCGGCCAGGTCGAGGGCAACGTCGTGTTCACGTTCCTCGATGCGTTCGAGCCGGACGTGCAGAAAGTGGACGAGTTGAAGGCGCACTACCGTCGCGGCGGGCTCGGCGACAGCGTCGTCAAGCGCGTGCTGAACGAGCGGCTGCAGGCGTTGATCGAGCCGATCCGTGCGCGCCGTCGCGAATTCGAGGCCGACAAGGCCGAAGTGATGGCGATCCTGAAACGCGGCACGTTGCACGCACGGGAAGTGGCCGGCGCGACGCTCGCGGAGGTGAAAGGCGCGATGGGGTTGAACTACTTCGATTGAGCGGCACAGGTAGCGTGCGCGCGAACGCGCTCCGCGCGCCGGGCGGTATCGGGCCGGCGCGCGGCGATCACCGCGTCACGTGCGCAAGCGAGCGTAGATGCATGCGTCGCTTCAATACGATGCATGCGCCGGCGCGGACGCGTGGCACACCGCCTCGACCCGATTGCCGGCCGGATCGACGAGAAACGCGCCGTAGTAGTCGCCGTGGTAATGCGGCCGCAAGCCGGGCTCGCCGTCCGACTGCCCGCCCGTCGCAAGGCCCGCTTCGAAAAACGCATCGACCTGCTCGCGGCTCGCGGCCTTGAAGCACCAGTGCCGCTTGCTCGCGCCGATTTCAGCGGGATCCAGATAGACCGCCAGGCAAGTCGATACGGTGTCGTTCGCATTGCAGCGTTCGCCGTAGCCGAGCGCGGTCGGCCGGTCGTAAACCTTGGCTGCGCCCAGCGCGGCCATGATGGCATCGTAGAACGGGCGCGCCAGCTCGATATCCGGCACGCCGATCGACACGTGATCAAGCAGTTGCATCGCATCTCCTCCGTCGAAGGGCACACGAGTCTACCTGAGCGCGGCATTTCGCACCGGAGTCACCTCGCTGCTCGTGGGCGATATACAAACACCCGACATCGTCGCGTACGATGGCGTTCTTGCCGGCCGCGGGCCGGCCCTTGGAAAAGGCTTTGAAAGGGCTCCGTGGGATGAATGACGTTGGCGACAAGCTGTTCACCCTGGCATCGAAACAACCGGATCCGACGAGATGGGCAAGCCGATAATCGACGACGAACCATGGATACTGATCGAACGGTTACTACCGCCCCCCCAAGCGGCAGCGAAAGAAGAATCCGCTGACGCTTTGTTTCCCGAATCGTGTTTCGCTGACCAGCCCCCTGTTCCAGCAGCCTGCTAGTCTGCAGCATATTCAACCGACCACTTTGAATCTGCATAGCTGAGAATACTGCCGGCTGCCGTTATGCAAAATCTTGGCATGCCATTCGTGTCCGGCAACATGCGCCGGCAACCATGTGGCGCTTCCGTTAGCGTTTTCCACGAACCGCCCTGACGATCAAACTCCCTCAACTCGATATCCGAGCTAAATGCTCCTGTATTCCAACGCACCGCCCTTCCCTCACTGAGACTATCAAACCGAATATCCGAGAAAACGTACGGCGGAGTATTGTATTTCACCCAGGTTTCACCATTGTCACTTGACAAGTACAATTTGGAAAACGCGCCTTGAGCATGATAAGCAGTCAGCACTCCGGATGCAGATGAAGCATGAAAACCGGTCATGTCAGTGGGCGGGGTAACTGGGGCCCACGCCATTGTGGACAAATTCATTCTTAACAATTGCGACGGGGTACCAACATAGTAGAAATCATTGGTTGACTCGATCTGCACGGGAAACACGTTAATTGCCTTGAATCCTTTTTCACCACCAATTTGCTTTATCTTAACCAGATCCCGCAGGTCATTCGAACCGGATTGATACACCTCGATATTATTTACCTCCTTCCAGACAGTACCATTCACCACACCTCGCGCCACTGCTACGAACCATCGGTTGGTTTTTCGATCGATATCCACGATTCTGGCGTCACTTCCCATGGTGGCAAGAATTTTCCAGGACACACCCCCATCTTCGGTGACACGAATAACACCGTTGTCGAATCCGGCCACAAGTGCCTTGCCATCTACCTTGACGGCAGTTACTTCGTGGAGGGAGCCTGTATCCAGAGCTCTCCAGCCCCCCTGAGGGCCTCTGACCCGGATTTGCCCCATATCCGCGCCGTAGTACAGGTTGCCGGACGCGTCATGTTCAAATTTCCGCGTCAATGGCGGAGCCGCAGTTTTCCATAGCCGGAAAAAATCATTCACCGTCTGCGCGTCGACAAGTTGCTTGCTTATGGCCGGCATGTTGACGTGCCGTTCATAGGCAAGCAACAAGTCGGCCAGCAAGCCAAGCCCCGTCAGGGGATATATGGTCCCAATGGACGCGGGCGCCTTCTGAACCTCCCACTCGATCGGATATTTCGATATCAAAACCGATTGGTATTCATTTGCAATGGAATTCAAATTTTCAGAAAATTCCCGGTGCCTAACCGGGAGCACCACAAATTTATCTCCTCCAATCGGCAATTGAATCAGCCCACCGAGATCCGTTATTCGACCTCGCTGCACTTCTATTTTTGGATAATCCTTCAAATTGTAATTTTGCCATTTCGTCAGCCGATACTCTCCAGCCGGAACCCAAAGCCCCGCGCCATATGAATCAATGCCGGGGTGCGGCTTTAGCAAAAAACTGGAATTATCTTTCAGAGACTCCAGTTGTACATCATCGACCGCGCTCCCTTTGGGGATGGAAACATATACATAGCCGTGCGTTGCTGCAAGCTGACTGGGCGACTGAATGACGGGTGCATTGACGCAGCCGAATAAAAAAACCAAAGATAATATAAAGGGATGAATCTTTTTCATTTGACTACCCTCCGGATCAGCGGAAATTATAATCGCAATCCCACCCCGCTTTCATCGATCTTACAGTTCTTTTCAAAGGTGTCGATCCGTACGTCGAAGGGTATTCCAGCAGATCGGGTTGCCGCCGAGCTTGATGAGTGCACGGCGAATGTTCGCGCGGTGCTCGAAACGAATACAGAGGGCGGCCGACGTGATGCAGCCCGGTATGGGTGCGCTCAGCGTATCGGCGCTATCGAAACATGCAGGCGGCCCGGGACTCTTGCCGAACCGTAGCCTCGACGGCTGCAGTAACAGCTCCATCCGAATTCGCAATTCGTCGCCAATGATCGGTTGGCTCATCGCCTGTGCCTCGACTGCTGCGATGCCTGAGGTTGATCGTTCACCGCATCAGTTGGCGGCCCCCATTGGGACTTTTTGAAACCGCGTCTTAGTCCACTCCGCCGACGCCACTCCCGCCCGCCCCCGCTATTGTTTCCCCGTCATCCACTCACCCGCGACACCATGACGCCCCAGGAAACGATCGACCGGATGGAGATCCAGGATCTGCTGACCCGCTATTGCCACGCCGTCGATCGCCGCGACTGGCATGAATTCGAGCGCCTCTTCGCGGCCAATGCGACGCTCGACTACACGGCCTTCGGCGGTCCGGCCGGCAGCCGTGCGGAGATTGCCGCCTATCTGGAACAGGTGACGTCGCGATGCGCGGCACGCAGCACACGATCTCGACGTCGCTGCTGATCGTCGACGGCGACGCCGCGACCGCGCGAACGGCCGGGCATGCGATGATGATCTCGGCCGATGAAGCCGGCGACGATCGCGTGTGCTTCGTCGGGCTGTGGTATCGCGACCTGCTGGTGCAGACCGAATGCGGGTGGCGCATCCGGAGCCGCACGCAGGCATGCAACTGGATGCCCCCTGCGCGCCGGCCGCGGTGCGCTGAGCGTCCCACGCGGCGCATTGCGTCACTTCATCTGCATCAGCTGAATCAGGTTTCCGCACGTATCGTCGATGACCGCGACGCGCACGGGCCCCGCGTCCATCGGCTCCAGCGTGAACCGGACATCGAGATCCGTGAGCCGCGCGAACTCCGCATCGAGATCGTCGACCTGGAACGATGCCGCCGGGATGCCGTCCTCGTACAGCGCCTGCTTGTAAGGCCCGACCGCGCGATGGTTGCTCGGCTCGAGCAGCAACTCCGTGCCGTCCGGCTGGTCCTTCGACACCACGGTCAGCCAGCGGTACTCGCCCACCGGCACGTTGTTCTTCAGCTTGAACCCGAGCTTGTCGGTATAGAACGTCAACGCCTTGTCCTGATCGTCGACAAAGATACTCGTCACGTAGATTCGCATGTCAGCCTCTCCTGAACAGGCAAGCGCCATTCTAGCGCCCGACGCGAGCCACGCCTTCCGCGCCTGCGCGCCCCCGCTTACGTGATCTGGTACGTCGACGCCGGCACGAATTCCTCCGGCAGCGGGCGATCGCCCAGTTCGAGCACCGACCGCTCGATCGTGCGCGTCATCGCATCGAGCGCCAGCGCGTTCGGCGCGAGGCCGAACGGCTCGGCCACTTCGCTCGCGATCGCCTCGAGCGCGATCAGCGTGTACGAGATGAATACGCAGATCAGCGGCGTGAAGAACTCCGTCGAATCGACGAGGCCGAACGGCAGCAGCACGCAGTACGCATACACGGTGCGATGCAGCAGCACGCTGTATGAGAACGGAATCGGCGTCGACAGGATGCGTTCGCAACCGCCGATCGATTTGCCGACCTCGTCGAGCTGCGTCTCGAACATCCAGCAGGTCGCGTCGCTGCCGGGCGCGCGGCCCAGCATGCGGACGATGCCGCCGCGCAGCTCGTCGAGGATCGCGACGGGCTTGAAGCATTTGCCGCCAAGCTCGGCCGTGCGTTGCGCACCGAGAATGCGCTGCAGGTCCGCGGTCGGATCGGTATGACGAAGCTGATGCTTCAGCGCATAGGTGAGCGCGATCAGCAGGTCGGCCAGCCGGTGGCGCTCGGCGTCGCTCACGCTGTCCGGCAGGTAGCGATTCAGTTGCGACGTCAGCGCGCGCGCCGCGATCAGCAGGCTGCCCCAAAGATGCCGCGCCTCCTTGAAGCGCTCGAAGCTCGCGTTGTTACGAAACCCGAGAAAGATCGCGAGCGCGAGCCCGAACAGCGTGAACGGCGCGGTGTTGAGCGGGATCTTCTCGCCGAAGATGCGCCCGTTCGTGAAGACCGCCAGCGTGCTGACGATCGCCATGAACACGAGCTGCGGAATGATCGATTGCAGCACGGAGCCGTTCCAGACGAACAGCATCCTGAGCCAGTTTTGTTGTGGTCGGACGATCATGGTGTTTTCTCGACTGCCAGGGGATGCATCGAACGGCGCGCCGGCGCCCGATGTGCAACGGCCCGCGCGTGGCGGGCCGCTGTCGGGCGCATGCCGGGCACGGGTGCCGCGCTGCGCCGCGCGGGATGATACGCCCGCGCCCGCTGCACCCGCTGCGCCCGTCACATCATGCGGCGTTCAGCGATAGCCGCTCAGTGATAGCCGATATCGCCCTCGCGCACCTTGCCGCGGAACACGCGGTACTGCATCGCGTTGTACACGAGGATGATCGGCAGCACGATCACGGTGCCGACGAGCGCGAACAGCTGGCTCGAATGGCTCGACGACGCATCCCAGATCGACAGCGACGGCGGCACGATGTTCGGCCAGATGCTGATCACGAGCCCCGTGTAGCCGAGGAACACGAGCGCGAGCGTCAACAGGAACGGCGTGGCCTCGTGCTCGCGTTTCACCGTGTGGAAGATGCCCCACACGCACGCGAGGACAAGGACCGGCACCGGCAGGAACCAGCCGAGGTCGCCGCTGCCGAACCAGCGATGCGCGACGGCCGGCAGCCCGATCACGGTCCACAGGCTGACCACGCCCATCACGGCGAGCAGCACGCCCGCGAGCGGTTTCATCAGCAGCCGCATCTTGCGCTGCAGTTCGCCGTCGACCTTCAGGATCAGCCAGCCGCAGCCGAGCGTCGCATACGTGACGAGCACGCCGATCCCGCACAGCAGGCTGAACGGCGACAGCCAGTCGAACGGCCCGCCCGCGAACTGGTGGTTCTCGATCTTGATGCCTTGCAGCAGCGAACCGAGCACGATCCCCTGGCAGAACGCGGCGAGCGCCGAGCCGCCGATGAACGCGAGATCCCACATGTGTTGCGTGCGCGTGGCCTTCGCGCGCAGCTCGAACGCCGCGCCCCGGAAGATCAGCCCGACCAGCATCAGCACCAGCGGCAGGTAGTTCGCCGGCAGCAGCGTCGAATACACGACCGGGAATGCGCCGTAGAGCCCCGCGCCGCCGAGCACCAGGAACGTCTCGTTGCCGTCCCACACCGGCGCGACGGTGTCGAGCATCACCTGGCGCTCGGCCTTCGCGTCGAAGAACGGAAACAGCAGGCCGATACCGAGATCGAAGCCGTCCAGCATCACGTAGATGAATACACCGAGGCCGATGATCGCGGCCCACACGACAGGAAGATCGATTTGCATGGCTTACTCCGCTTCGGTGACGTTCAGCGGCGTGGACAGCGCGCTCTTGCGCAGCCCCGGATGCCGGTGCAGCTCGATATACCCGGCCTGCGCGGCCGGCCCGCGCTTCATCAGTTTCATCATGTAATAGATACCCGTTCCGAACACCAGGAAATACACGACCACGAAGATCAGCAGCGACACGCCAACCTGCTGCGCGCTGAGCGGCGCCACCGAATCGACGGTGCGCAGCACGCCGTACACGGTCCATGGCTGCCGCCCGACCTCGGTGGTGATCCAGCCGGCCAGCAGCGCGAGGATGCCCGACGGCCCCATCGCCACCACGAACCACTGGAACCAGCGCGTTTCATACAGGCGCCCGCCCTTTCTCAGCAGCAGCCCGAGCAGCGCGGTGAGCAGCATCAGCATCCCGAGGCCCGCCATGATCCGGAACGTCCAGAACACGATCGGCGAATACGGGCGGTCCTGCGGCGGGAATTCCTTCAGGCCGCGAATCTCGCCGTCCCAGCTGTGCGTGAGGATCAGGCTGCCGAGGTGCGGCACCTGGATCGCATAGCGCGTGGTTTCGGCCTGCATGTCGGGCAACCCGACGAGGTTCAGCGCGGTGCCGCCCTTCTCGGTTTCCCACAGCCCTTCGATCGCCGCGATCTTCGCCGGCTGGTATTCGCGCGTGTTCAGCCCGTGCGCATCGCCGACGACGATCTGGATCGGCGCGAGCACCAGCAGCATCCACAGCGCCATCGAGAAGCTGCGCTTCACCGGCTCGTCGCGACGGCCCTTGAGCAGGTGCCACGCGCCGCACGCGGCGACGATGAAGCCCGCGACGATGAACGCCGCGATCGTCATGTGCACGAGCCGGTACGGGAACGACGGGTTGAAGACGACCTTGAACCAGTCGACCGGCACGACGAGGCCGTTCTCGATCTTGTAGCCCTGCGGCGTCTGCATGAAGCTGTTCGACGCGAGGATCCAGAATGTCGAGATCAGCGTGCCGACCGCGACCATCAGCGTCGCGAAGAAGTGGGCGCGCGGGCTCACACGTTGCCAGCCGAACAGCATCACGCCGAGGAAGCCGGCTTCGAGGAAGAACGCCGTCAACACTTCATAGGTGAGCAGCGGGCCCGTGATGTTGCCCGCGACGCGCGAGAAGCCGGCCCAGTTGGTGCCGAACTCGTACGCCATCACGACGCCGGAGACCACGCCCATCCCGAAGCCGATCGCGAAGATCTTCGACCAGAACTGGAACATGGATTTGTAGGCGGCATCGCCGGTGACGAGGTAGCGCCATTCCAGCACTGCCAGGAAGCTCGCCATGCCGATGCTGATCGCGGGAAACACGATGTGGAACGACACCGTGAACGCGAATTGCAAGCGGGCGAGATGGAACGCATCGAAGATTTCCATGACCGTAATTTGCTCGTGGTTGTGAGGACGTACGCTCGAAGCAGGAAATCGCGCGACGGCTTGGCGACAACACATGCGAACACCAACGGTCACTCGCATGGCATCGAAGCGTGAATGACGATATCGCGTTTGCAACGATACTCGCAATCGTTCGAGCGTGCGTCGAAACTGTGCTGCTTGCGCTGCCGAAGATGTGTGTACGGAAAACACATTTCGTGCCTGCGGGACGGTCAGCTGTACTGCTTTCCGCGTGGCGGCGCTGTATATCCGGCGTGCCAGTCATCCCCGCTAACATCCGCTGCAACGCCTGCCCACGGCCACGCCGAGCCCCTCGGCCACGCCCGCCCGGCAGCATCGAATCCCCTGGTCCGGCGCACGCGCCCGACCCGGCCGGGCCGGGCCGCCGGCCGATCCGCCTGGAGAAAACCGCATGGAGTCCTGCATCCGCCGCGACGATCCGACCGGCAGCACCGCGTGTCATGTGACACGTCACCGTGCCGGCGACGCACGCGACACCGTCGACCGTGTCGTCGACGAAACGCCGGTTGCATTGGTGTTCAACGGAATTGCGCACACGGTCATGATGGCGACCCCGATCGACCTCGACGTGTTCGGCCTCGGCTTCGCGCTGAGCGAAGGCATCGTCGAACGCGCGTCGGACGTGTTCGACATCGAAAGCGAATGCCGGGCCGGCAGCGCCGAAGTGCGGCTTACCATATCGCAGCAGGCGTTCATGGCGATGAAGGCGCACCGGCGCGCGCTGGCCGGCCGCACCGGCTGCGGCGTATGCGGGATCGAAAGCATCGCGCAGCTCGACCTGCACCCGCCGCGCATCGCCGCCGCCGGCACGGCCGCCGGGATCGGCGCGGCATCGATCGCGCGCGCCGCGCGCACGTTGCCGGCCCATCAGACGCTGATGCGCGAGACGGGCGGCATCCATGCGGCCGCCTGGTGCGACCGCGACGGCGACGTGCTCGACGTGTTCGAGGACGTCGGCCGCCACAACGCGCTCGACAAGCTGATCGGCCGGCTCGCGCGGCGTCGTGCGAACATTCACGACGGCTTCGTGTTCCTGTCGAGCCGCGCAAGCTACGAACTGGTGCGCAAGGCCGCGCGGGTCGGCATCCCGATGATCGCGACGATCTCGGCGCCGACGTCGCTCGCCATCGACGTCGCCCGCGAAGCCGGCGTGCGCCTGCTCGGCTTCTGCCGCAACGACGGCTTCGTCGAATACGTGTCGCCCGACATCGCTCCCCTCTCTCTTCCCGACCAACCGGCGCATCCGGCGCTTTCCCGATGAAACCCCTGACCGATTTCGATACCGCGCAGCAGCGTTTCGCGAGCGCGTTCGCGCCGCTCGCGTCCACCACGTCCATCCCGGTCGCGCAAGCCGCCGGCCACGTGCTGGCCGCGCCGCTCACCGCCGTGCTCGACCAGCCGCCGGCCGACCAGAGTGCGATGGACGGCTACGCCGTACGTCACGCGGATCTCGCGCCAGGCGAACCGCTGCACATCGCGCAGCGCTGCTATGCGGGCGACACGCCGGCGCCGCTGGCCCCGCGCACGGCCGCGCGGATCTTCACCGGCAGCGTGATACCGCCGGGCGCGGACACTGTCGTGATGCAGGAGCACGCACGCGAGCAGGACGGTTGGGTCGCATTCGACGCGCCGCAGCGCAGCGGCTCGCACATCCGCCGCCGCGGCGAGGAAGTGCGCGCCGGCGACCTGCTCGTGCCGGCCGGCGTGCGCCTGGGCGCGATGCATGTCGGCGTCGCCGCCGCGCAGGGATTCACGCGCGTCGACGTGCGCCCCGCGCTGCGTGTCGGCATCCTCACGACCGGCGACGAGCTCGTCGCGTGCGGGCAGCCGCGGGCGCCGCAACAGGTTTACAACAGTAACGCGCCGATGCTCGCCGCGCTGGTCTCGGGAACCGGCGCCGATGTCGCGATGAGCCTGCATGCGGCCGATACCGCGGCCGCCATCGATCGCGCGCTGCGCGATCTGCACGCGGGGTGCGACCTGGTGATCTGCGTCGGCGGCGCATCGGTCGGCGACAAGGATCTGCTGCGCCCCTCGCTGGACGCGCTCGGCGCATCGTTCATCGTCGCCGGCGTGCGCATGAAGCCGGGCAAGCCGGTTGCACTCGCACGGCTCGACACGCGGCCGGTGGTGCTGCTGCCCGGCAATCCGGGCGCCGCGATGACGGCGTTCGCGCTGTTCGTCGCGCCGCTGATCCGCCGCCTGCAGGGGCGCGATACACGCGTACCGGTCGTGCCGTCGCTGCCGATCGACGCCGACTTCGAACCGGATGCGCAGCGCGAACGCTTCATGCGCGTGCACTGCACCGTCGGCCTCGACGGCACGCCCGCCCTCGATACGCTGCGCCAGCAAGGCGCCGGCACGCTGCAGTCGCTTGTGCAGGCGAGCGGGCTGGCGCGGTTGCCGGCCGGGCAGCGCATCGCGTGCGGCGACGCCGTACCGTATTACGATTTCGCGCACTGGCTCGCATGAGTGCGACACCGGACATTCGCCCGATCCGCGCACTTCGCCGCGCGGGCCACGCAGGCCGCCCGGCGAACTGTATTCCTGCAATTCGGGCGCGATTGTGTCCCTGCCGGAAAAACCCGGCGGACTATCCTCACGAAGAGGCTCGTCACGCGCCGTGCGCCTGCCCATCCGCACACGCACGGCCGACCGGCGACGCCCCACCGCTTACTTCCTGCAGGCCGACGAACCGATCGTGAATGCCATCGCTTCCGCCGCACCGGCCGCTGCCGCACTTTTCGGCGGCGCATCGCCCGGCGCTTTCCCCCGCACGTCCGACACGCTCGGCCGCCCGCTGCGCGACCTGCGCCTGTCCGTGATCGATCGATGCAATTTCCGCTGCGGCTACTGCATGCCACGCGAAAGCTTCGGCGCCGACTATGCATTCATGCCGTCGTCCGAGCGGCTGTCGTTCGCGCAACTGGAAAAGATCGCCCGCGCGTTCACGTCGCTCGGCGTCGAAAAGATCCGCATCACGGGCGGCGAGCCGCTGCTGCGCCGCAACCTCGAAGCGCTGATCGAACGCCTCGCCGTGCTGACGACCGTCGATGGCAAGCCCGTCGAAATCGCGCTGACGACCAACGGCTCGCTGCTGGCCGCGAAGGCGCGCACGCTGCGCGACGCGGGCCTGTCGCGCGTGACGGTCAGCCTCGATGCGCTCGACGATGCGGTGTTCCGCCGGATGAGCGACGCCGACGTGCCCGTGTCGCGCGTGCTGGCCGGTATCGAGGCCGCGCAGGCGGCCGGGCTCGCGCCGGTCAAGGTCAACGCGGTGATCGAGCGCGGCGCGAACGACGACCAGATCCTGCCGCTCGTGCGGCACTTCCGGCAGTCGGGCGTGGCCGTGCGTTTCATCGAATACATGGATGTCGGCGGCGCGAGCTTCTGGTCCGGCGACAAGGTCGTGCCGGCCGCGCGCATGCGCGAGCTGATCGACGAACACTATCCGCTCGTGCTCGTCGGAGAACCGGGGCACGACGCGACCGCGATCCGTTGCGCGCACATCGACGGTGCGGGCGAAGTCGGCTTCATCGCAAGCGTGTCGCATCCGTTCTGCGGCACCTGCTCGCGCGCCCGCGTGTCGGCCGACGGACAGCTCTACACGTGCCTGTTCGCGACGCAAGGCGCCGATCTGCGGCCCTGGCTCGACGACGCGGCGTCGATCGCCGACCTCGCCGTCGCCGTGCGCGACCGCTGGACGCACCGCGACGACCGCTACTCCGAGCGCCGGGCCGCGCGGCCGGCCCGTGCGCCAGGCAAGACCTATCCGACCGTGCGCATGTCGCTGGTCGGCGGCTGAGGGGCCGCCAAGCGACACCGGACGCCCCGCTTACAGGAGAACCGTCATGACGACCTTCACCGAATCCCGCGCCGGGCAGCCGGACGATCCGTTGCACGCCGGCAGCCTCGCTCCCGACGGCGCGACCGACCCGCACCCCGAGCCGCCACCGTCGATTGCCGCCGGCTTTGAAGTGCGCGTGCAGTACGCGTCGATCGATGCCGGTGCCGAGCTCGCGCCGATCGTTCGCAATCCGAATGTCGGCGCGGTCGTGAATTTCCTCGGCGTCGTGCGCAACGAAGGCGACGTCGACGACGTGATCGCGCTCGAGGTCGAGCACTATCCGACGATGACCGAACAGGCGCTGTGGAGCATCGTCGAGGAAGCCAGCGCACGCTGGCGGCTCGAAGCGATCAAGATCGTGCATCGGGTCGGCCGCATTCCGCTCGGCCAGGCGGTCGTGCTGGTCGTGGTGGCCGCCGCGCATCGAGGGTCCGCGTTCGATGCGTGCGAATTCCTGATGGACTTCCTGAAGACCCACGCACCGTTCTGGAAGAAGGAGATCCGCCACGACGGCGTATCCGGCTGGGTCGAGGCGAAAGCGCACGACGACCAGGCGATGCGGCGCTGGGGCTGAGCGGGCGCTCCACGCCCTTTCCGATTCCGCCGATTCCTTTCAAGACATCGCGATGAAACTGACGATCAAATACTTTGCAAGCATTCGCGAACAACTCGATCTCGACGAGGAAATCGTCGAGATCGATGCGCGCGAACTCACCGTCGACGCGCTGCGCGACACGCTGGCCGCACGCGACGCGCGCAGCGCGGAAGCGCTGCGGACGGACCGGCCCGTGCGCGCGGCCGTCAATCTCGAGATGGTGACGGGGGGATTCGTCGTGCGGGAGGATAGCGAGGTGGCGTTTTTTCCGCCGGTGACGGGCGGCTGACATCACGATGTGCCGGAGTGAACCCGGCATGACATCGATCGCCCGTTGCGATTCGCACGCGCTGACGTCGCTTATCGGCCGCGCGCGGCCGGCATCGCGGCCCGGCTCGACAGATTCGCGCGGCGCGATGAGCGGGTAACGCGACGGCGGCCCCCTGCCGTCAGGAAAAAAGCCGGCACAAGGCCGGCTTCGTCGTCGAAACGCAAGATGCCGCTCCCGCCTGCTCACCGCATGCACGCGGAGGCCAGCTTGCCGACCGTGATCACCGCCTGCTCGATCTCCGGCGACCACGGGCTGCTGTAGTTCAGCCGGATGAAATTCCGGTAGCTGTCCGTGATCGAGAACATGTAGCCGGGCCCGATCGTGATCCCCTGCTCCAGCGCGAGCTGGTACAGCCGCATTGCATCGACCTGCGCGGGCAGTTCGACCCACAGCACGTACCCGCCGGCCGGACTCGAGATGCGCGTGCCTTCCGGGAAGAACCGCGACACCATCGCGCGCATCAGGTTCGCCTGCTGCGCATACGCCTTGCGGATCCGCCTCAGGTGATGCTCGTAGCCGTCGCGTTCGAGAAACTCCGCGATCGCGAGCTGCGGCAGCGACGGCGTCGCGAGCGTGTTCAGGAATTTCAGCTTCTCGACCTGGTCACGATACCGCCCCGGCAGTGCCCAGCCGATCCGGTACGCAGCCGTCAGGCTCTTCGAGAACGACGAACAATGCAGCACGATCCCGCTGCGGTCGTAGGACTTCAGCGAGCTCGGATGCGCGTCGCCGAAATACAGTTCGTTGTACACGCCATTTTCGATCAGCGGCATCCCGGCCTTCGCGGCGAACTCGACCAGCTCGCGCTTGCGCTCGTCCGGCATCTGGAAGCCGAGCGGGTTCTGGAAGTTCGGCATCACCATGCAGGCCGCGATCGGCTGCGACTTCGCAATCGCGGCCAGCGCCGCGATGTCGATCCCGTATTCCGGATGCGTCGCCACCTCGATCGCCTTCATCCCCATCCGCTCGATCGCGTGCAGCATCGCGTAGAACGTCGGCGATTCCACCGCGATCGTGTCGCCCGGCTTCGCGACGGCCTGCAGGCACAGGTTGATCGCCTCCGTCGCGCCGACCGTCACGATGATCTCGTTCGGGTCCACCGACATCCCGTTTTCCAGGTAGCGTCGCGCGATCTGCCGGATCAGCCGCGGATGCCCCGGCGGCAACCCGTCCGTCACGCCCCACAGCGACTTGTCGCGGCCGGCCGCATATGCGTAGCGGTTCAGCTTCTCGAACGGGAACAGGCTCGGGTCCGGATACGGCGAGCCGAGCGGCACCGCGTCGTCGGCGCCGATCGAGCGCAGCGTCGACAGCACCAGCCGGCTCACGTCGACAGACGACGAGATCGCGATCGGCTTCGACGGCCGCAGCTCGCGCACCGGCGCATGGTTGTCGTCGCGCCGCAGGTTCACGAAATAGCCCGACTGCGGCCGGCTTTCGAGCAACCCGCGGCTTTCCAGCAGCAGATACGCGTGCAGCACGGTCGTGATGCTGATCCGGTGCTGCTGGCTCGCCTGCCGCACCGACGGAATCCGGTCGCCGTGCCGGTACACGCCCTGGCGGATCAGGCGCTCGATGTCGTCCGCGAGTTTTTCATAGAGCTTCATCGCGCGCCTCCCGCCGGCCTGCGCCGCCGTGCCGCCCTGCCGCGCGCGTCCGGCACGCACGTGTCTTGCCCGCCGACCGGGCCGTCGTGATTCCTGATCTTTCCCTCCGGTTTTGCCTTTTCCATCGCACTGGCTCGCTCTTGAAGATGCGCCAACAGGGTTCCGGTACAACGGGATCTGCGGCACTGTGCACTTGATGATGGAATCTTAAGAGCAGAACAGTTGACGGCGAGTACACACATCGACCACGCGGACAAGAGTACAGTTCGGCGCGAATCGCGTATCGCGAGAAAACTGTACGTCTTATGAAATGGCCGGACGGACGGAAGCCTTGCGCGGCGTGGCCGGATCGGCCCGGAACGCCCGCCGCACGGCCTTTCGCCCGGCTGCATCAATTGGGGTGCAATACTGTGCGTCCGCACGGTTTTCACTGCCGGAGTCAGACCATGCAGTACACGATCGAACAGGCATCCGCCGTCGGCGGCATGATCCGCACCGCCTGGAAAGTACAGAAACGGCGCCAGAACGACACGTCCGCCATGGAGACCGCGGATGACTGATCGCGCCCTCGTCGACCAGCTCGTCGCGCGGCTGACCGGCCGCACCGACCACCCGCACTTCACCGGCACGCCGATCGACCTGTCGACACTCGACGCGCACGGGCTCGGCGCAGTCTGGCCCGCATTGCGTCGGGTCGAGCACGAGATCCTGGTGCGCGACCAGGCGTTCGACGATCCGCGCGCCCAATTCGCGCGCTGGCTGCACGATCAAATCGATGCGCTCGGACTCGTGCCGCTCGTCGACGCCGATGCCGCGCTCGAACTGTTCCGCGACATCCCGGCCGGCGAGTGGAAACGCGCGCTGGAGGCGTTACCCTGCCTCGACACCATGCCGTCGCCGGCGCTGCAAGCCGAACTCGCGCGCATTGCGGGCGAACCGGAGGAAGGCGACGTGCGCTCGGGATCCAGCACGTATGGCGTGTATGCGCTCGACCGGTTCGCCGGCCGCCGCGACTTCTCGGCGCGACGCGACGCGTATGCCCAAGCGCTGGCGGATTCGCCGTTTCGCGTGCGCGAACTCGACGTGCTGCCCGAACTCGGGCCGGCCGCGCTGCTCGCGCTGGCCGCGACGAACGACGGCTACTTCGCGCCGAAGCGGCTGTGGCTCGACCTCAGCGATCCCGCTGTCACGCTCGCGGAAGACGCCGCGTATGTCGCGTTCGCGCGCGACGCACTGACCGAGGCCGCGCGGCAAGTCGCGGCGCTCCATGCGGGTGCCGTGCCCTACGAGGCCGATCGCGCGTTCACGACCGACGACGCGCAGGTCGTCGCGCGCGCCGCGCGCGTGGCCGCCTATCGCGACGAAGCGTGGCTGCGCCCGCTGATCGGGCCGTTGCTGACCGGCGTGTGCGTCGCGCCGACGGCCGCGAAGACCGCGCCGTCGCAGTCGCTTGCGATCGCGCTCGGCCACGCGATCGAGACGATCCCGACACCCGAGAGCGTGCGTGCGCTACGCGATGCGCTCGCCATCGTGCGTCATGCCGGCGTGCAGAAGAAACTCGCGCGCAACCTGAAGCCGGCCGAACGCGCGCTCGGCGAGCGGCCGCACACCGCGCTGCGCATGACGCTCGACGCGAAGCCCGACAAGAAGCAGCTTGCGATGCTCGCCACGTGCATGGAAGCCGGCTTCTGGCAGTCGATGACGCTCGGCCATGCCGAATGGCGCGAGCGCCTCGTCGATGCGCCAGCCGGCGCGGCGTTCGCCACACGCATGATCTGGCACGCGCGCGGCCCCGATGGGTCGACGCATTCGTTCATGCCGGACATCGCTAAAGGCAAGGTCGTGCTGCGCGACGTGGCCGGACACGCGATCGACCTCGCCGACGACAGCGACATCAGGCTATGGCACCCGTTGCTGGCCGACGCGGACGAGCGGATCGCGTGGCAACGCGCGATCGTCGGCCGCACGCTGCGGCAACCGGTCAGGCAGGCCTTCCGCGAATACTACGTGCCGGCCGACGGCGACGCGGCGGGCAACGAGTCCGCGATGTTCGAAGGCCACGTGCTGTCGAGCCGGCCGCTGATTGGCGTCGCGCGCCGCGAAGGCTGGTCGATCCGGGCATACGACGACGGGCTCGTCCGCGAATTCGGCGACGTGCGCGCGACCTTCTTCGTCGATGCGCGACTCTATCCGGGCTCGGAAAGCCACGGCACGTCGCGCCGGCTGCACTTCGAACGCCGGCACGACCGGCGCTGGGTGCCGCTGCCGATCGGCGAGATCGATCGTGTCGTGTTCTCGGAAGTGGCGCGTGCCGTCGACCTGCTCGTGAGCGTCGCCGCATTCGCGCTCGACGACGACGCGACGCGCGCGGCCGCCGCCGCACTCACGGTCGACCCGGTGCGCCAGCGCGAACGCGAAGCGCAACGCTGGCAGCGCCTGAACCGGTTGTCGGAGATGCCGCTGGGCACGATGGCGCGGCATCGCCGGCACGTGCTGTCGCTCGTGTTCGCCGAGCCGGTGGCGCAAGGGAAGATGACGATCGACGAACGCCATGTGCGCGTCGGCGCGTGGTCGGTGCATTGCGCGACCGGGCGCGTGATGCGCGACGGCGAACCTGTCGAACCCGCGATCGAGCCGCCGCCGTCGCCGCTGCGCGCGGTGCCGTGGCTACCTTACGACGAAGCGCTGCTGCAGCGGATCGTCGATGTGGTCGCGGGGTTGCTCGACTGAACGCCCGCCGTCAGATCGAACCGAACAGCGCGCGCGGCCGGTCCTTCAACGTGCCGGCGAGAATCCGCAGGCCATTGACGAGTTCGTCGCGCGTGGCCGGGCACGCGAGGTTGATGCGCACGCCGTGCTCGATTTCCGCGCGATCGACCGCGAACGTCGACGACGGCATCACGATCACGCCGCGCGCCTTCGCATTCGCGGCGAAGTCGTCGGCCCGCCACGGCGGCGGCAGGCGCAGCCACACGAACATGCAGGCCGGATCGGATTTCAGCTGCCCGGCCGGCAGCAGCTCCCGCGCGAGATCGACGCGCGCGCGGATCTCCGCGAGTTGCGCGCCCATGATCCGCTCGGCGGTGCCGTTCTCGATCCACACCGTCGCGATCAGCATCGACGTGGGGGCCGGCATCCATGCCGTCGTGCGCACCGCCTCCGCGCACAGCGCGACGCTGTCGCGCGGACAGCTCAGGTAGCCGAGGCGCAGCCCCGGCGCGAGGATCTTCGACGTCGCGCCGATATGGAACGTCAGCTCCGGGCACAGCCCCGCGATCGCCGGCAGCCGGTCGCGCACGAGCGGGCCGTATACATCGTCCTCGATGATCGTTACGTGATGACGCCGCGCGATGTCGACGAGCGCCATCCGGCGAGCCAGGCTCATCGTCGTCACGGTCGGGTTCTGCAGGTTCGGCACGACGAAGATCGCCTTGACCGGCATGCGCTCGCAGATCCGCTCGATCTCGTCGGGCAGCAGGCCGTCGTCATCGGAAGGCGCGCTGACGATCTCGAACTGAAACACCGGCGCGAGCGCCTTGAGCCCGTAATACGTGAGGCGATCGGCGACGATCACGCCGTCGGTGCCGATCAGGCTGTTCAGCACCGCATACAGCCCGTGCTGCGCACCGCTCGTGACGACCACCTGATCGCTCGACGGCGCGAAGCCGGGCGCGGCAAGCCACCGCGCGCCGGCCGCGCGTGCCCAGTCGGGCCCCTGCGGCGGCTGGTATTCCTGCAGCGCGGCAAAACGCGGATCGTTCGGCAGCGTGGCGAACGTCTGCGCGAGGCTCGCGAGAAATTCGCCGGTTGCCGGACGGTTCACGGTCAGGTCGATCACGCCGTTGCCCGCCGCGAGCGACGCGCGGGCCGGCGCGATGCTCGGCATTGCGCCGCCGGTGACGAGCGAGCCGCGGCGCTTGCTGCCGATCACGAGGCCGCGCAGTTGCAGTTCCTTGTACGCGCGGGACACGGTCGACACGTTGATCCCGAGCTCGGTCGCGAGCTGGCGCTGCGGCGGCAGGCGGCTGCCCGGCGGATACGTGCCGTTGCGGATTTCCGCCTCGATCGAGCTCGATACCTCGACGTAAGTCGGCCGCTTCGCCGCTGCCGGCAGGCTGCCATCCCGCTCGCCGGAAAGTTTGTCTGATGCCATTTGTCGCCCGTGACCACACAAAAAGCGTTTGTCTGCCATTTTGACCTGCCCAGCGATTGTATCCGACATCCCCTCCCCGTCAAACGTCAGTTCAAATATCCGTTGAATCAATAAGTTGAAATCGGGTAAACACCAGCACCACACAATCTGATTTTGATTGCACACAAAAAATTGCTGTGTGATTCTTTATCTCAACTTTGTGTGACTCATGTGGACCGGAGGAGATGCGTCATGGCGAACGTCGCCATCGTGGGTGCAGGCTTCATCGGGCTCGGCGCGGCGGCATGGCTGCAGCGCGACGGGCATCGCGTGACGCTGTTCGATCCGGCCGGCGTCGGCCAGGGCGCGTCGTTCGGCAATGCGGCGACGTTCGCGCCGTATGGCTGCGTGCCGGTGAACGGCCCGTCGGTATTCCGCAACATCCCCCATTTCCTGTTCGCCGCCGACAGCCCGCTGCGCATCCGCTGGCCGTACCTGCTGCACGGCGCGCCGTGGCTCGCGCGGTTCCTGCTCGCATCGACGCCGGCGCGGCACGAACGGAGCGCGCGTGCGCTAGCCGCGCTGCTGTCCCATGCCGCCGACGGTTATGCACCGCTCCTCGAAACGCCGCGGCTCGCGGCGTTCGTGCGGCCGCGCGAATGCCTGTACCTGTACGCGCGGCAGGCGTCGTTCGACGCCGCGCAGCCGTCGCTCGCGCTGCGGCGCCGGCTCGGCGTGCCGTTCGAGACGCTCAACGCCAGCGCAATCCGCCAGCTCGAACCCGCACTCGCGCCGATCTTCACGCGCGGTGTGCTGTTCGTCGGAAGCTGGCATTTCTCCGATCCGTGCGGCTTTCTCGGCGAACTGTTCGCGCACCTCGCCGCCGGCGGCGCGACGCTCGAACGCGCGCGGGTCGACCGGATCGAGCCCGCCGGCGATAGCGTGAACCTGCATGCGGGCGGCGCCGCGCGCGCGTTCGATCACGTCGTGATTGCCGCCGGCGCACGCTCGCGCGCCTTCGCGGCCGCGTGCGGCGACGCGGTGCCGCTCGATACCGAGCGCGGCTATCACGTGCAGTTCGGCGCGCATGAACCGGCCGTCACGCGGCCGGTCGGCTGGGCCGAGCGCGGCTTCTACATGACGCCGCTCGACGAAGGGCTGCGCGCGGCCGGCACCGTCGAACTCGGCGGCTTCGACGCGCCGATGAATCCGTCGCTCGTCGCACTGCTCACGCGTTCCGCACGCGAAGCCGTGCCGTCGCTCGGCACCCCGACGCGCAACTGGCTCGGCTTCCGGCCGACGCTGCCGGACGGCGTGCCCGTGATTGGCCGCGCGCGGCGCAGCGCGCGCGTGATCCATGCATTCGGCCATCAGCATCTCGGCGTGACGCTCGCCGGCATCACCGGGCAAATCGTCGCCGACCTCGTCGCCCAGCGCGCACCGCCGCTGGACCTCACGCCGTACCGGGCCGCGCGATTCTGACGCGCGCCGCGACTTCCACCCCTGCAAGGAGGCATCATGAATCGTCGTAACTGGCTGGCATGGCTGGCGCTCTGTTCGATCGGCACGGTCGCCGCACCCGCGCACGCCGCGGATCCGGAAACCATCAGGATCGGCTTCGCCGGCCCGCTGACGGGGCCCGTCGCGCGCGTCGGCAAGGATCTGCAATACGGTGCGCAACTCGCGCTCGACGAAGAGAACGCGAAACATCCGACCGTGGGCGGCAAGCCCGTGCGCTTCGTGCTCGACGTGCAGGACGACCAGGCCGATCCGCGCATCGCGATCCAGGTCGCGCAGAAGCTCGTCGACGACGGCGTGATCGGCGTGGTCGGCCACTACAACTCGGGCTGCAGCATTCCCGCGTCGGCCGTCTACCGGCAGGCGAACGTCGCGATGATCACGCCGGGCTCGACCAATCCGCAGCTGACGATGCAGGGCTTCAAGAACGTGTTCCGCACGATGGGGCACGACGGCGTCGGCGGCGTGGTGGCCGGCCGCTTCGCGGTCGAGCAGTTGAAGGCGAAGCGAATCGGCATCATCGACGATCGCACCGCGTTCGGGCAGGGGCTCGCGGACGCGTTCGAGAAAGGCGTGAAGGACGCGCACGGCAGCGTCGTCGATCGCGAATACACGAACGACAAGGCCGTCGATTTCCGCGGCATCCTGACGACGATGAAGAGCAACAACATCGACCTGCTGTTCTTCGGCGGGCTCGACGAACAGGGGGCGATGCTCGTCAAGCAGATGCGCTCGCTCGGCATCCGCGCACAGCTGTTCGGCGCCGGCGCATTGAAGAGCAACGCATTCCTGACGATTGCCGGCAGCTCGGGCGAAGGCACGCAGGATCTCGAACCGGGGCCGGCGCTCGACAAGCTGCCGTCGGCCGTCGCGTTCGCGCAGCGCTACAAGGCGCGCTTCAACCAGGACGTCGAGCTGTATGCGCCGTTCGCGTACGACGCGGCGCTCGCGATGATCGCGGCCGTTCACAAGGCCGATTCGACCGATCGCGGCAAGATCGTCGCGAGCCTGCCCGGCGTATCGGTCACCGGCGTGACCGGGAAGATCTCGTTCGACGCGCGCGGCGACCTGATCAAGCCGCCGTACACGCTGTTCCGCGTCGAACAGGGGCAGTGGCGCAGCATCCGCACGGTCGGCGGCGCGTCGAACTGATCGACGCCGAGCAGCCGGCAGCAGGCGGCGTCACCGCGCCGCCTGCTGCCGCTGCACCTCCTGCGCTTTCATCTGCATATACGCGCCGCGCTCGACCTCGTGCAGTTGCTGCGGATACTGCTCGGTCGCGTCGAACCAGCGCGCGAGGCGCTGGTCGAGCGGCTTGTCGAGCGTCGCGAGATAGGTATCGATCGCGAGGTAGTAGCGCATCGTGTTGCGCTCCAGCAGCCCGCGCACGCCGCCGATGTACTGCGGCTGCGCGGCCGATCCGCCACCGATGTTCGTAAAGCCGACCTTGTCGCTGCCGACGGTCGCGAGGTAGGTCTTCATCGCCATGCGCCCGACCGTGCCGAAGCCATACGAATACGTGAGATGCAGGAACGTGCGCGAACCGCCGACCGGCACGGCTTCCAGCGCGATCCGGTAATCCTTCGTGCCCATCGGGCCGCTGTCGGCGGTCAGGTCGACCTGGAAATAGTCGGGCGTCGCGGCCGCCACGCGATAGCGGAACTGCACGCGATAGGTGTCCGACAGCTTCTGCTGGATCTTGCGGCCGAGGTTCACGTCGAGCACCGGGCCGTTGCTGCCGGTCGACGCATGGCAATACTTCGTGTTCAGGTGCAGGATCAGCACCGCGCACCAGTTCGCGGGGCCCTGCGCGGGATCGTCGAGCTGGCCGCTCACGACCGCGTATGGATAGTCGACCACCGCGTAGATGTCGCCCTTCAGCGACGACGACGCTTCCGCCGATTCGAGGACCAGCGGCCGGTGGAACGCGTTGTCCTTCAGTTGCGCGCCGAGGCTGCGGTAACGCTCGAGCAGCGTCGCCGCATCGTCCGCGCCGAACGACTGCGCGCTCCAGCCGACACATAAGGCCGCGACAAGCGCGTGCCAGGCGCGGCGAGCAAGCCGCGTGCCGCGCGGATCTCCGGATGTCTTCATTCTTGTGCTCCCGCCTGGCGCGTGAGGGTCGCGCACATGTTTCACAGAATACGCCTGGCCGCAGCGCAACATGGCACGCGAGCGGGCCGTTATCGACTCCGCTTCACCGGCACCGGCAACTGCGCGGCGGTGATCCGGATCAGTGCCGACAGCCATTCTCGATCGTCCCAGCGCTCGCCGCCGATCACGAGGTGCGGCTTCGCGCCCGGATACGGCGAACCCTCTTCGCACGTGCCGAGAAACGCGCGGCCTTCGGCCGTCGGCTTGATGAACAGCCGATCGTCGCAGACGAGCGCGACCATCTTGCCGTCGCAATAGATGCCGTACTCGCCGAACATCTTGCGCGCCGATACCGTGCCGGCCGCCGCCATCTGCTCGACGATGAAATCAACCGTGCCTTGGCTCGATGCCATCCGCTGCTCCTTTCAAAAAGTTTATGACTGTCGTGTGCGGCGGACCGTTCCGCACGATGGGTGAATCCCGCGGCGGTGCAGTGCGGCATTCATTCGTCGGCGGAACGCGGATTCACGCGCGGGCGGCAAGGCTTGCCGGCCCATGGCGCCCTGCGCTCTGCGCCGTGACAGTTGCATGACGGTGCAACCTCCAGTCCGCGCTGAAAACTGCGCTGCTTGTTTTCCGTCCGGCCGAAACCGCACGCATTCGCCAGCGCCGCACCACGGCCGCTCCACTTTCGAGCGTGGCGCGGAAACGCGGGTGGCAGAGGCAGAACACGCGCCGACAGCAGACATGCCCCGCACGCGACCGCAGCAGCCGCCCGACCGGAACGATGCCGTTACTTGTCCGCCGCAAACGCGCTCGACATCTGCCTCGCCCGCTTCACGTCGTCCCCGTGCAGATAAATCGACGTCGTCGAGATCGATGCATGTCGCAAGTTGTCGCGCACGGTCGTCAATTCGGCGCCGCGCGCCAGCGCATGCGTCGCGTGCGTATGACGCATCCAGTGCGGGCTTGCCTGCCGCAACTTCTGCGCGAGTGCGGGGTTGTCGGCATCGACCTGATCGGCCGTCTGCGCGAAGAAACGCTGCATCACCTTCCACAGCCGCACGCTCGTGATCGCGGCCGCGCCGTCTTCCGCGAGGCTCGGGATCAGCGGCGTGTCGGGCCGCCAGCGTGACGGCGTGACCGGCAGCCGGCGTGCGACCAGGAAACGGTCGAGCGCCGTGCGCGCGAGCGGCGGCAGCGCGACGCGTGCGGCCTTGCTGCCCTTGCCGATCACCTTCAGCCACGCGTCGCCGTGCGCATCGGTCTCGATGTCGCCGAGCGTCGCACCGACCAGTTCGCTGGCACGCAACCCGGTCGCATAGCCGAAATCGAGAATGAAGCGCAGCCGTTGCGCGGCGGCCGGCGTCCAGCCCGACTGCGGCGCGGCCGTCGTGCCCTTGCGGAACTCGAGCCCGTCGGCGATCGTGCGCACGAGCAGCCACTCGCCTTCGGTGAACGCATGCGACGTGTCGAGTGCGTTCGCGCCGCGCGTGTCGCGCACCTTGACGCCCGCGAACGGATTCGCGAGCAGGTAGCGCTGCTCGATCAGCCAGCGGAACAGCGCGCCGAGCACCGACAGCGTGTACGCGGCCGAGCGGGCGGACAGCGCGCCCGAGAACGGCCGCCAGTCCGGCGCACCGCGCGGCCGCACGGGCCCGACCCAGCGTTCGTGCGGCGTCGGGCGCCGCACGAACGCGCGATACGCGAGCGCATCCTCGGTCGTCAGCGACGACAGCGCGCGGCCGCGCTCGACGATCGCCCACAGGATCAGCCGCTCGGCCTCCTTCCGGTATGCACGCCGCGTCGCGGCCGATTCGTGCAGCGACAGCCACGCGTGCACGGCCGCGTAGTCGTTGTCCGCATCGAGCGTGCTGGTCGCGCGCGGCGCGCGGAACGTGCCGGCCGAACCGTCGACCTCGTGCGGCAGCTTCAGGTGCTCCCACGGCACGATGCTGCCGCGCGGCGTCGCCGCGATCAGCGCGCGCGCCCGTTCGGTCAGTTCCGGATGCGCGGCGAAAAACGCCTCGATGTGCCGCGCGCTCGCCACGCCGAGGCCCGCGATCGCGCGCCACCACTGGCGCCGGCGCGGAATCCGCACCGTCAGATCGGCGAGCGTCGCGATCCCGTGCGCACGCAGCGCGACGACCGCGCGCGCGGGCAGCCACAGGCCGACATCGTCGCTGATCTGCGGGACCGGTGTGTGCGCGTGACGCAGCTGGCCGATCGCTTCCGCGGCAGCCTTCGCCTCCTGCAAACGCTCACCGTCGGCATGACCGAGCCGCTCCGCGAGATCGGGCCGGCCAACCTGCCGCGCGACGCGCACGAGGCGGCGCCGGATGCCGCCGATCACGCCGCGCGCCGACCGTCCTTCGCCAAGCCGATCGGGCAGATAGCGCTCGACGGCCTGGCGCACGGTCATGCCCGCGTACCACGCGCGCAGCGCGGCAAGTTCGTCGGCGTCGGGAAAGCCTGCGGGCGCAGGCGCGGAATCGGAGGAAGGCGGTGAGATGAGACGCGGTTTCATAGGCGCCAGTTTGACAGAAGCGCGCGCGGCCGCAAACGTCGCGCGTGGCGCGCCGGGCAGGATACGCGTGCACGAGCGAGACGCTCGACACGGCCTGTTATGCTGCGCACTGCATTCGCGCGTCATCCGTCCGCCGCTTCCTCGCATCACGTGGCAGCGGGCGCGATCCGCATTGATTTGCGCTGGACGTTCCGGCCATCCGTATCGGTATCCGCAGCGGGATATCGAAGGTCGCGCGGTTCGTTCAGTGCATTTCCGGCCGTCGGTCAATCACACCTTTACCAACAAGAACCGCCATTTCATGACATCCCGCCTGCTTGCCGCGCTCGTTGCCGCGGCCTTGAGCTGCACCGCCCTGCCCGCCGCCTTCGCACGCACCTACGTCGCGCCGACGGCGTCGCTCGGAACAGGGGCCTACGTTCACCAGTTCGTGTTGCGCGACCCCGTCACGCGCGAGCCGCTGCCGAATGCGCGCTACCGGCTGTTCCTGCCCGGTCAGGTCATCGCGGGGCTGCCCGTCAAGCCGGAGCAGCATGACAGCGTGATCTTCGGCACGACCGACGCGGCCGGGCGCACCGTCCGGGTCCGGCTGCCGAAACGGCATCCGGAGAAGCAATGGGTGTTCAACCCGATCGTCGGCGACGGCGATCTGGGCGAATCGTTCCGGCTGGTCGACCCGGGCGGCACGGCGCCGCTCGGCCATTTCCCGTACGTGCTGGACGTGGAGAACGAATATCTGGCGTGCGGCTATTCGGATGCGAACGGCTACACCTACTACGCGCAAACCCACACGCCGCGCAGCGTCAATCTTTACACCGGCATGCTGGCCGGGTCGGCCGACGCCGACTGGTGCGCGGGCCCGGGCCTGACCATCGCGAACAGCGCGAACACGCCGGGCGCGCCTGACCTGTACACGCAATACCTCGGCAGCCTGGTCGCCAACGGCGACCGGATCAGCAGCGAATTGCGGCAGCAGATCGTCGCCAAGCTGCTGTCGCTCGCGATCGCCGAACGCGACGAGGGCCGCGTGGCCGCCGCGCTCGATTTAGACAGGATTCCCGACGATCACCTGAACGACATCGGCTACCAGCTCGCCGACGCCGGCATCGCGGTCGAGCGCGGGCTCGCGATGATCGACGCGCATCTCGCGCAATCGCCGAACGATGCGTATGCGCTCGACAGCAAGGGCTGGGCGCTGTATCGGCTCGGCCGCTACGACGAAGCGCTCACGTGGTTCAACCGCTCCATCGCGATCTTCGCGAAGGACGGCGACACGGACGAGGACGCGAGCGAAGCCTATGCGACCGGTCTGACGCACAAGGGCGAAGTGCTGTGGAAACTGGGTCGCCGGGATGAAGCGCGCGAAGCGTTCGCGCAGGCGCGGAAGGTTCAGCCGAAGAACGGGGAGCTGGCGGAGACGTTGAAGCGGCTGAACGTGCAGGCGAGCCCGGACAGCGCGACGCCGCCCGGTACGAGCGGCACGTAACGGCACGCGCCGCGGGTCGTGATCGTCGGGACAACGCCGGTCACGGCTGGCATGGATCGTCGCGGGACAGCATGTAGACGTTCCCGGACGCGTTCACCCTCGCGTGACGGTTGGCGGCAAAGCGCTGCTTCGTGCCTACGCGCATTCGTTCAAGGAGCGATGCAACGCAACGCGTCACTCCTCGCCTTTCGCGCCCGGATTGAGCATCACGACAAAGCCGGCCACGCCGACGATCAGCGCGATCGCGCCGCCGCGCAGCGCCGTCGTGTTGTCGAACAGCAGCCCCGACACGACGGCCATCATCCCCGCGAGCGACACGAACACGGCGATCGCCGCGACGACGATCCGGGACTGGCGGCGTATCATCGCGCGCGCCCGGCCGTTAAGCGGCGGCAGCCGTAGCCGCGAGGTCGTCATCGTCGCCGCGAATCAGCAGCACCGGGCACGTCGAGCCGCGCACGAAGCGCTCGGCCACGCTGCCGAGCAGCACGCGCCGGATACCGCGCCGCCCGTGCGTGCCGACCACCGCGAGATCGATCCCGCCTTCCTTCACGTAGCGCTGCAGGCGTTCCGCGATGTCCTCGCCGATGCTCTCGGTCTCGACGAGTTCGGCCTCGCCCTTCGCGCCGGCCAGCGCGATGACCTGTTCGGCTTCGCGCAACACCTTGCGCCCGTCGTCGCGCAGTTCCTCGACAAGCGCGTGCGGGTCGAGACGGCCCGCGTAGTTAAAGAGCACCGACATGTCGACGACGTACACGGCACTGACGTGCGTGTCGCCTGCCAGCGCGACCTTCACTGCCTCGGCCAGCGCCTGTTTCGACGAAGCGCTGCCGTCGACGGCCACCATGATCTTCTTGTACATGCGAACCTCACTGGGGTGAATGGCCGCGCGTCCGATCGCACACGGCCTGTCACCATCATCGGCGGATGGCCGGCTCGAATGTTGACGGCGATCAAGGTCGAGCGGGAGCCGCACGTGCGGCAAAGCGACGCGACGGGCAGCCAATACATGTCGCTCGCGGCAAGGTCGCAAACCCGGCTGACCAAGCGCCCGAAACAGCCGGATCGAGCGCTCATCGTGCCGAAAGCGCTATCATCGAATGTGCGACTTTCGTCCGGCCCTTATTTGCCGACCCACTTTCAACTCGCTCAACCGACATGACAACGACTACCGAACGCGTGGACGGCGCCGCCCAGCATCTCGTCGCCGCCCGCCATGCCGGCTCGCCCGGCCCGCTGCTGCCCGATGCGCTGCGCCCCGAGAACGTCGAGACCGCCCTCGCGATCCAGCAGCGCGTGGCCGACCTGCTCGGCGAACCCGTCGGCGGCTGGAAATGTGCGCTGCCGCCGCCCGACCGCGTGATCCTCGCGCCGATTTTCGCGTCGACGATCCGCGAGGCCGATGCGCCGTACCGCGTCGTCGGCGGGCCGATCGTGCGGATCGAACCGGAGATCGCGTTCGTGCTCGATCGCGACCTGCCCGCGCGCGGCGAGCCGTACGGCGAACAGGACGTGCGCGACGCGATCCGCGAAGTGCGCATCGTGCTCGAAGTGCTCGGCTGCCGCTATGCGGAGCCCACGCGCGCGTCGAAGTTCGAACTGCTGGCCGACGGGCAATTCAACCAGGGGCTGTGCGTCGGCCCGGTCGTGCCCGACGGGCTGAACGTGCCGCTCGAGACGCTGGCGCTGTCGTTCGAGGGCGCGCTGAACCGCGCGATCGACGGCCGCCATCCGGATGGCGATCCGCTGAAACCGCTGGTGTGGCTCGTCAATTTCCTCGCCTCGCGCGGCGACGCCGTGCGCGCCGGGCAGATCGTGACGACCGGTTCGTACGCGGGCGCGATCGACGTGCCGCTCGGCGATGCGCTGACGGTGCGGTTCGGCGAACTCGGCAGCCTGTCGGTGACGTTGACGGCGTGATGCGCGGGGCACGCGGGCACGGCTGAGCGGGCTGGGCGGGCTGGGCGGGCTGGTCGTTGCCCGTTGCCCGTTGCCCGTTGCCCGTTGCCCGTTGCCCGTTGCCCGTTGCCCGTTGCCCGCAGGGTGACGGCAGCACCCGTCGCGTGGCTCACTTTGTGGCCGGTGTCAGGTGCTTCGCTACCCACGCTTCCGTGACGGCAGCGTCCTCGCGGCCACGCCCGCGACGACGCATCCGAGTCCCACCCACGCCGATGCCGACAGCGATTCGCCGAGCAGCGCCATGAACGTGTAGGACGCGCCCCATAACGTCGAGAGCGCGAGGAGCAGGAGCCGATCCGCGACGGCGGGCGGGCTGCGGCGCATGACGGGCTGCTGCATGGCGGGGAGGCACGTTCGCGGTTCATGACGGAGTCGGAATCGGCCCGTTCTGCACGGGCCGCATAAGCAGATAATGTCAGTGACCTGGCGCGCACGCTTCAGCGTGACGCGAAATGTGGATTGCCGGTTGATCGGCCGGGTCGATGCCGATGCCGATGCCGGACGATCGTTCGTCTGCCCTTGTACGACATGACCTTCAGGACAAACCGCGGCAACGGACACCGAGGGCTTCAATGGATGAAACGACAGGCGCGATCAAGCGCGCCGCCAGCTACCGCGCAGCAGGCGAGCAAGACATCGACGCGCTCGTCGAACTGGTCAATGCGGCGTACCGACCGACGACGGCTGCCGCCGGATGGACCCATGAATCCGCATTGATCGACGGCCCGCGAATAACGCCGTCACAGCTCGCCGCGACGCTGCGGGCACCGGACGCCGTCCTGCTCGTCGCCGAGATCGACGGCGGCGTCGCCGGCTGCATCGAAGTCAGGAAAGACGGAGACGCGGCCTATATCGGCACCTTGGCCGTCGCACCGTCGATGCAGGATCGCGGGCTCGGAAAGGCGTTGCTCAACGAAGCCGAGCAATTCGCCGTTCGCCGCTGGAAGCTCGGAACGGCCGTGATGGTCGTCCTGTCGGCCCGCCACGAACTGATCGACTTCTACTTGCGCCGCGGCTATATGCGAACGGGCGAGCGGACGGGCTACCCGTTCGACGCCGGCGTCGGCCGGCCGCGAGACGAAACCCTGACCATCGAAACGTTGACCAGGAACATCGCTCGCGACTGATGCCGCGTGCCCCGCCACCAAGCCCCTTCGCAACGACACACCCCGCATCCCGCCCGTCCCGGCGTGATAACGTTGCACATCATCGCGCGCGCAAGCCCGAACCTCAGGCATGTGCGCCGCTTCCACGCCGATACCGACCATGTCGCTGACACCGCTTCCCGCCCTGCTCGACGAAACACTGCGCACCGTCGCGCGCCGCTACCGGCTGCCGCCGCTCGACAGCGCGTCGTCGCCGGCCGACGCCGCCGCCAACCCGGCCGCCACGCTCGCGATCGTGATCGAGGAAGCGCGCAGGATGCGAAGCGACGGACAGACGCCCGACGCGGTACTGCGGCAGCGCTTCGTCGACGCCCTCGCGCAGATGATCCGGGATGCAATGGACACGCGCGCCGGCGATCCCGCCTTTCAGGCCGCGGTGCTGCGACACGATGCGCCGAGCGTGCGCGAATACGCGTCGTTGTCCGCCCGCGCCGAGCAGGACCGCCGCGCGCTGCACTCGGCCGTCAACGCGATCGCGCACCCGGCCAAGCTCGAGCGCAGCGCCCGCCCGTGGCAACGCGACGGGCTCGCGCGGCTGCATGCGGCCGCCGCCGCTGCGTCGTGGGCCGAACTGCACGACACGCTGCGGCAACTGCTCGCGCTACCCGACATGGCGACCGACGCCGCGTTCGAGCAGGACATCGTCAAGCTGAAAGACAGCGCAGCGCTCGAGCGCATGCTGCGCGTCGACGCACTGGCGTCGGACGAGCACGTGCGTCGCTACCGTGCGCTCTGGGTACGCCAGGGCCCGCTCGAAGGCAGCACCGTCGCCGTCGCGCAGGGCGTCGCGTCGCAGCAGCGCGGCGCGGCCGTCGAAGCGCTGGCCGCACAGGCGCTCGACGCGCTGGCCCGCCGGCTCGACGCCGTCGACGCGCACCGCACGTACCGGGTGGTGACGTCGATGCGTGTACCGTCATCGATACCGGGCCGCCACGATCGCGCGAAAACCGAATGGGACGCAATCCTGCTCGAACGCCCGCGCGGCGATGACCCGGCGCCCGCGTGGAACGTGCGCTTCCTCGTCGAAGCGAAGGCGTCCGCGGATGCCGCGACGACCGACCTGCCGCGGCTGTTGCGCGGCCTGAACCTGCTCGCGCAGGCCGACCCGGACACGATCTATTCGTTCGAGACGCACCAGGGCACGGTGCGCGTGCACGGCGCGTCGCTGCATGCGCTGACGACCGACGAAGCAACGCTGCCACGGGAAGTGCTCTATTGCTGCGATGCCTCCGCCGACGCGACGCCGCGCCTGCTGGGCGCCGCAAGCCGGATGCAGCTGCTGTCGGCGCAAGCCAGCCTCGAATACGCGAGCGCGCTCGCGCAGCGGCCGGATGCCGATCCGGGCGGCCTCGGCGTCGTCTGGCACGCGCTGCTGACGCTGCCGCAATGGCATGCCGTGCTGCACCAGTACCCGTCGTTGCGGCAGGTCCGCGAGCTGATGGTGGCGATCGACGACTTGCGGGCCGCGATCGACGATGCGGCCGACGACGGCGTCGCCAGCAGCGCGTACGCGTAAGACGGAAGCCGCACCGGCCATCGACACGGCTTGCCCGCCGGCGCGCACCGGTCACCGATGCGCCCGGCCGCGGCCCGCACCTGCGAAATTCGTGCATGCAGTGCGGTACGATACGCGCCGGGGCGAAAACGCCTCACCTGAGAGACCGGCCGCTGCGGCCCCACACCCGGCACAAGAAAAACATGCCCAAACACCCATTGCTGCACCGACACCTGTTCGCCGCGCTGGCGGCCGGCCTGTTCTGGATTCCGGCCGCCCATGCCAGCGGCGACGACGGCTGCTATGCGCCGACCACGCTCCGCCAGACCGCCTACTCCTGCGCCAACGTGCCGATGCTGAGCCCCGCGAACGACACGCGCATCAACGCGATGCTGATGATGGTCGACAGCGCCAAGGTCGCGCAGGCGTTTCCGGATCCGAAGACGATCCCGGCGAAAGACCGGATCAACCAGATCATCGTGCCGTTTCCGATGGACTTCTCCGGATGGATCTATATCGGGCAGAAGGCGCCCGATAAAGATGGCAACGCAACGGATGCCGAAACGCCGTCGAACCAGTACGCCGACGGCGAAGGCAGCATCTGCCGCAGCATGGCCTCGGGCGCCGACGCGTTCAACGACGCCCTGGGCAGTGCCGGCGGCCTCCCCGCCGATGAAGCCGCGCGCCTGCGCGCGGCGCGCGCCGACATCGCGCAGAAAACCTGCGCGGCCGGCGGCGCAAGCGCCGCCTGGACGAAACCGCCGGTCAAGTCGCCGCTCGGTCAGCAGTTCGCCGCGTACCTCGACGGCACGAACGCGTTCTACCGCGCCGACTTCCTCACCGCGACCAAAGCCTTCGCGAGTGCGTCGCACAGCGCGAACCCGTGGCTGAAGGAAACCGGCCTCTATATGGCCGGGCGCGCGCAGTTGAACGCCGCGCAGGCCAACGTGTTCGGCAACGACAGCCCCACGCCGTCGCGCGACCGCGTGGAGAAGGTGTCGCTCGACGCCGCGAATACGGTGTTTCGCACTTACCTGAAGGTGTATCCGCAGGGGCGCTATGCGACCTCCGCGACGGGGCTGCTGCGGCGTGTCGCGTGGCTCGGCGGCAACGTGACGCAGCAGGCCGACCTGTACGGCCACGCGCTCGCGCGCTGGTCGCCGGCGACGTCGAACGTGCCGCTGATCCAGCTGGCGAACGAACTCGACAGCAAGCTGCTGTTCGGGCCGGAATTCGACGCGCGCCAGATCCAGTCGCCGACCGTGCTCGCGACCGTCGACCTGCTGCGCATGCGCACGTCGGACAGCAGCGATTCGAGCCGCAAGCCCCTGACGCTCGACGACCTGCAGGCGCAGAAGCCGCGCTTCGCGAACGCGCCCGCGCTCTACGACTACCTGCTCGCAACCTGGTATGTCCAGCTCGGCCGCAAGCCGGACGCCGCGCTCGCGTTGCTGCCGCAGACTCCGGCCGAGCCGCTCGACTACTTCGGCCTGAGCCAGCAGGCGCTGCGCGGGTTCGCGCTGGAGGACAGCGGCCAGACCGACAAGGCGCGCCAGCTGTGGCGCGACCTGATCCCGCTCGCCAAATTCCGCTTCCAGCGCGAAGCGCTGGAACTCGCGCTCGCGATCAACCTGGAGCAGGCCGGGCTCGTCAACGACGCGTTCGCCGACGATTCGCCGGTGCAGAACGCCGCGATTCGCGCGGTGCTGCTGCAACGCTCGGCGAATGCGGACCTGCTGCGCGCGCAGGCGCAAAACCAGGCGGCCGGCGGCGCGCTGCGCGACACCGCGCTGTATACGCTGCTGTACAAGGAACTCACGCGTTCGCACTACGGCGAGTTCATCGCGGACGCCGCGCTCGTGTCCGGCAAGCCTGCCGATCCGTTGAAGCCGTTCGTCGCAGCCGGTGCGAAAAACGAAGACGGTTATCCGTGCCCGTCCGCGAACGACATCGCCGCGGCGCTCCAGCAGAATCCCGCCGATGCGAAGGGGCTGAACTGTCTCGCCGATTTCGTGCGCCTGCACCCGCCCGCTGCCGGCCTCGAAAGCGATCCGGTGCCGCCGTGGATGCGCAACGCGTCGGCGGCCTCCGCCACGCGCATCCCGCCGGCGCTCGGCGGGGCGCCGTCGCAGTTCCCGGGCAAGCCGTACGAGCGGATGTCGAGCTACGTGACGGTGATGGCCGATGCACAGGCGAACCCGAACGACCGCGCCTACGCGTACTACCGCGCGATCAAGTGCTATGCGCCGGCCGGCTACAACGAATGCGGCGGCAAGGACGTGCCGAAGAACACGCGCAAGCGCTGGTTCGATGCGCTGAAGGCCAGCTACCCGGGCAGCCCGTGGGCGCAGAAACTTCGCTACTACTGGTGAGCACCGCGTGACCCGTATCGCGTGCCTGGCGTGCATCGCACTGCTGCTGGCCGGACGCGTCGCACTGGCCGGCACCGTCGATGCCGCACGGTACGACGCGTTCTGGCTATGGGCGGGCGTCAAGCCGCAGGCGGTCGTGCACGGCGCACGCACCGTCTACGTGCTGCAGGGGCAGATCGAGGCATCGCCGCAGGACGAGTCGCAGGTCCGCGTGATCGCGCAGGGCGTCGCACTGCCGCCCGCCCCGCAGGCGCGTGTGTGGCTCGTCTATCGAGCGCATACGCTGCGCTGGACGCCGCGCGTCACGCAGATCATGCTCGCGCAGCTCACGCGCTGGCGCGCATCGGGCCGCACGATTACCGGCATCCAGATCGACTTCGATGCGCGGACGCGCCACCTGCAGGATTACCTCGAATTCCTGCGGTCGCTGCGCGAGACACTGCCCGCCGATTGCCGGCTGAGCATCACGGGTCTGCTCGACTGGAGCAGCCGCATCGATACCGACCAGGTCAACCAGCTCAGGGGGATCGTCGACGAAGTGGTCGTGCAGACCTACCAGGGCCGCAGCACGATCCCCGACTACGCGAACTACCTGCCGCGCGTCGCGCGGCTGCAGTTGCCGTTTCGCATCGGCATCATCCAGGGCGGCGAATGGGACGCGCCGCCGTACCTCGCGACGAACCCGTGGTTCCGCGGCTACGTCGTGTTCCTGCGCAACGGCTAGCTCGGAGAAAGCCCGGACGGTGCCGGACATGATGGAACTCGATAAAGGCGTTGGGGCAAACGAAGCGTGACGCCGATCGCCGACGGGCTTACGCGGCACCCGCGATCGCGCCGCCGAGCCCGGCAAGCGCAATCACGAGCAGCGCGCCCGCCGACGAAGCCGTGATCCAGCGCTGCTTGCGATGAATCAGCGGATGGTTGATCGCGGCCATGTAGGCGGTCAGGATCGTGAAATCGACCGCGATCCACAGCGCGGCCAGGATGGCCAGGCTCACGCGCGAATCCGGCGTGATGGCGACAAACTGCGGAAAGAACGCGACGAAGAACAGCAGGTCCTTCGGATTCGCGATGCCGACCAGAAAGCCGCGCACGGCACCCGGCAAGCGCCGCGCCCGCGATGCCGGTTCGCCTTGCGCGGCGTCATGGCCCTCGCGCGCACGGCCGGCGCGCCATTCGCCGAGCAGCGTCCGGACGGCCAGCACCGCGATGAAGAGGCAACCCGCCACATGCAACCCCGTGAGCAGGCGCTCGCTGACGAGCACGACGCCGAACACCATCAGCATCGCCCCCGCGATCATCACGAGGCTCGCGGCATTCGCGCCCACCGCGGTCAGCATCCCCTGGCGGAAGCCGCGCCGCGCGACGGTGCCGACCACGAGCATGACGACCGGGCCGGGCGTCGCGATGAGCAGCACGATCGCGGCGAGATAGGCGAACAGCAGCGGGTAATGGAGTGCCATGAGGAGTGCCATGACAAAAAGTTGTTGAATGGGTTAACGCGTGTGCCCGGCGCGGTGGCATCATCGGGATTCAGCGCGGCGGATTGCAGGGTTTAATGAAGTATTACGTGCCCGGCCCGCAGCTGAAAAACGGAAAATCCTGCCGGATGACATGAGTTTTATTCATATTCGAAACCCGTGAAGGCCAAACCGCTCCCCCCTGTCTACGCGCTGCGTGCGTTCGAAAGCGCGGCGCGCACCGGCTCGTTCACGCTGGCCGCCGAGGAACTGAGCCTCACGCAAAGCGCGGTGAGCAAGCACGTCAGGACACTCGAGTCCTACTTCGGCCGGAAACTGTTCGTCCGGCGCGGCCCGAAAATGACCGTGACGGCGGAAGCACACATCCTCGCGTCAGGCCTGCGGCGCGGCTTCCGGCAGATCGAGGAAGCCTGCGTGCTGTTCCAGTCGCAACGCGACGTGCTGAAGCTCAAGGCGCCGTCCACGCTCACGATGCGCTGGCTGCTCGACGCGCTGGCCGCGTTCCGCGACACGCAGCCGGCGTTCGAGGTGCAGATCGCGAGCGTGTGGATGGATGTCGATACCGTCGATTTTTTCAGCGAATCCTACGATTGCGCGATCCTGCTCGGCGCAGGCAGGTTCGGCGAGGCCACGCAGTGCGTGAAGCTGTTCGACGAATGGCTGATTCCGGTGTGCTCGCGGGCGACCGCGACGGTTGCACGCACGAATCCGGCGGCGTGCGAGCTGATCCACCCGTCGCCCGATCGGCGCGACTGGCGCCGCTGGCTTAAGGGCAGCGGCCATGATCTCGACGTGGACATCACGCGCGGGCAGGTGTTCGACATGCTCGAACAGGGGATCGCGGCGGCCATCGCCGGCCACGGCCTCTCGATCGGCGATCTCGCGCTGTGCGCGACGGCCATCGACGAAAAGCAGCTCGTGCTGCCGTTCAAGACGGCCGTCAATACCGGCGACGCGTACTATCTCGTGTGGCCGGAAGACTCCGCCAAGGCCGCGCAGGTACGCGAACTGCTCGCGTTCCTGGAGAGCCGGATGCCGCGCCTGACGTTTCCGGGCATCCGCTTCAACGGCCCGGGTTGACCGCTGCGGCCGGCGATCCCGCCGCGTTGCCGACGGCGCGACTGGCGCAACCTCGCGCCACCGGCCCGCAATGACAGCGCAGGCCCGCCGAGGCAGGCCTGCGCCGACGACATTACGCCTGCACGAAAGCCAGCAGGTCGGCGTTGAGGACGTCCGAGTTGACCGTCAGCATCCCGTGCGAGTAGCCCGGGTACGTCTTCAGCGTGCCGTTCTTCAGCAGCTTGATCGACTTCAGCGCGGCATCCGCGATCGGCACGATCTGGTCGTCTTCGCCATGCAGCACGAGCGTCGGGACGGAGATCGCCTTCAGGTCCTCGGTCTGGTCCGTTTCCGAAAACGCCTTGATGCCTTCGTAATGCGCTTTGGCGCTGCCTTCCATCCCCTGCCGCCACCAGTTGCGGATCACGCCCTGATGCACGGTTGCGCCTTCGCGGTTGAACCCGTAGAACGGGCCGCTCGGTACGTCGAGGAAGAACTGCGCGCGATTGTCGGCGAGCGCTTTCCGGAAGCCGTCGAACACCTCGAGCGGCAAGCCTTCGGGGTTCGATTCGGTTTTCAGCATCAGCGGCGGCACCGCGCTGACCAGCACCGCCTTCGCGACGCGGCCGGCCGGCTCGCCGTGCTTCGCGACATAGCGCGCCACTTCGCCGCCGCCGGTCGAGTGGCCGATGTGCACCGCATTGCGCAGGTCGAGCGCTTCGACGACCGCGAACGCGTCTGCCGCGTAGTGATCCATGTCATGGCCGTCCGACACCTGCGCCGACCGGCCGTGGCCACGACGGTCGTGCGCCACGACGCGATAGCCCTTCTGGACGAAGAAGAGCATCTGCGCGTCCCAGTCGTCCGCGGACAACGGCCAGCCATGATGGAAGACGATGGGCTGCGCGTCCTTCGGGCCCCAGTCCTTGTAGAAAATCTCGACGTGATCCTTCGTTGTGACGGTTGGCATCGCGATGGACTCCTGTAAGGTGGATGAACTCGGCGCAGTGGCCGGCAGCCATTATCGGACAGGTTTGTTAAACGATGATGCGACGATGCAAATGATCGTCGACACTTTCGATAACGTGGACGGCCCCGCGACGGGCGAACGATCGTGCGCCGCCGCGCGTCAACCGTCCGTCGACAGCGTGACGGCCTCCCACGCCCGGATTTCCTCGTCCAGCGCCGCCAGCTTGCCGCGCACGAGCTGCAGCGCATCGCTGCCGAGCAGCAGGTGCGCGGGCGGATGTTCCGCCGCGATCGCCGCGAGCATCGCCCGTGCGGCCTTCGCGGGATCACCCGGCTGCTTGCCGCTCTTCTCCTCGCGCGCCTGACGAATCGGGTCGAAGATCGCGTCGTAGTCCGCGATCGAGCGTGGCGTGCGCAGCATCGAGCGGCCGGCCCAGTCGGTGCGGAACGAACCCGGCGCCACGGCCGTCACGGCGATGCCGAACGGCGCGAGTTCCTTGCCGGCGACCTCGGAAATGCCTTCCAGCGCGAACTTGCTGCCGCAGTAGTAAGCGATGCCCGGCATCGTGATGTGGCCGCCCATCGACGTGATGTTCAGGATGCGGCCACGCCGCCGCTCGCGCATGTACGGCACGACCGCCTTCATCATCGCGACCGCGCCGAACACGTTCACGTCGAACTGCCGGCGCAGCTCCGCGAGCGGCGCTTCTTCCATGATCCCTTCATGCCCGTAGCCGGCGTTGTTCACCAGCACGTCGACGGGCCCGACTTTCGCCTCGATTTCCGCCACGACGCCGTCGATGCGATCGAAGTCGGTCACGTCGAGCACCCGCGCGAATGCCCGCGCGGACAGCGCGTCGAAATCCCGCGCCGCCTGCGCGCCTCGCACGGTGCCGACCACCGTGTGACCCGCCGCGAGCGCCTCCTGCGCGAGCGCGCGGCCCAAGCCGCTACTGACGCCGGTGATGAGGATGAGGTTGCCGGATGCCATGTGAACTTCTCCCGAATGTCGATAGGAGCGTGCATACTAGTCTGGCAAACCACGTCGAATAAGCCCGATTCCGCTGATTTTCTTGCACAAAACTATGAGCACCGATCCCGCCTCCGCCCGAGCCCCATCGCTGCCGACGCGCGACCGGAAGCGCCTGGCGGCGCTGCTGCGCGCGCTGGCGCCCGACGAAGGCTACAACCTGACGGCGCTGCCGAGCGTGCGCATCCTGCGTTCGAACCGCGCGCTGTCGCGCACGCCGGTGCTGTACGACCCGGGCATCGTGATCGTGTGCCAGGGCCGCAAGCGCGGCTACTTCGGCGGCGAATGCTACCTGTACGACGAACACCACTACCTGGCGGTGTCCGTGCCGGTGCCGTTCAGCATGGAAACCGACGCCACGCCCGAGCGCCCGCTGCTCGCGCTGTACCTGCACCTCGATTTCACGATGGCCGCCGAACTCGCGGCGCAGATCGACCGCGCAGGCACGGCGGAGCCGGTGCAGACGCCCAGGAGCATGATGTCGACGCCGATGGATGCAACGATGCACGCGTCGGTGCTGCGTTTCGTCGACGCGATGCACCGGCCGCTCGACGCCGCGGTGCTCGGCCCGGCATTGCTGCGCGAGCTGTATTTCCGCGTGCTCACCGGCGCGCAGGGCAGCGCGATGCGCAGCGCGCTGGCGATGCGCGGGCAGTTCGGCCGGATCGGCCGGTCACTGCGCGTGATCCACGCCGATTACGCGCAACCGCTCGACGTGCCGCAACTGGCCAGCGAAGCCGGCATGAGCGTGCCGAGCTTTCACAGCCACTTCAAGGCGATCACGCAGGTCTCGCCGATGCAATACCTGAAGTCGACGCGGCTGCATCAGGCGCGCTTGCTGATGGTGCGCGAGGATCTGACGGCCGAGGCGGCCGGCTACGCGGTCGGTTATGGGAGCCCGTCGCAGTTCAGCCGCGAATTCAAGCGCCTGTTCGGCCTGACGCCGGCGAAGGAAACGCAGCGCATGCGCGCAAGCTTCGCCATTCCGGCGGCATTCGCGGATGCGGTGTTCGTGTCGTCGCATTGAGGTGCGTCGACACCTGCGGTCACGCATGCCGTCACGCATGCCGTCAGCGCGCGGCGGCGCGCACCAGCCCGGCGAGCGAATTCAGGATGAAGGCCGTCACGCCCCAGATGTCCTGCGCCTGCTCCGCCCAATACCATGCGCCCGTGCGTTCGCCGTCCGTGTATTGCCGCGGCAGATCCGGATTCAGCAGCGCGGAGAACGGAAACTCGAAGATCTCCGCGACTTCCGCGGGCGCCGCCTCCCATGTCGCCGTGTCCGGCACGATGCCGATCACAGGAAAGATCGCGTGATTGCGTTTTCGGGTTTTATGGATCGGCAAGCTGCCGGCCACGCGAACCGCGCCCGGCGCGAGGCGGATTTCCTCGAACGCCTCGCGCAATGCCGTCGCGCCGATATCGCGGTCGGACTCGGCCGGGCGTCCGCCCGGGAAACTCACATGCGACGAGTATTCGCTGAGATCCGACGCGCGCTTGGTCAGCAAGATCGTCGGCTCGCGCCGCGCGACGATCGCGACCAGCACCGCCGAGAATTTCCACTGCCTGTCGTTGTCCGCGAGGAGTTGCTTCGCTGTCGGCCAATCAGTGCCGGCCGGGATGCCGCAGCGTTCCACGCCGCGGACGATCGCGTCCAGCAGCGCCTGCGGCGAGCCGGTTTCCGCATGCGCGCCGACCCGCCCGCCGCTGGCGTTCGAGGCGCTTCCGTCGGGTTCCATGTCTTCCTCCTGCGTGCGGCAACCGGCACGCGCCGAACGACACGGAGCCCGGCACGTGTTGCATGGGCACGGCGTCGTGGTGGCCCATCCGATGAGCCCGTGCTCGCAGGCGATCGAGCATGACACGCGCCGGAGCGTGAATGCCTGTTCCGGCGCGAAACTATCCGCCAGCGTTCGGAGGGTCGAATGCCGGAACCGGATCGCCGTCGATCAACGGTTCATGCCGATCATGCACGAAAAATGAAGTTCCGATTCGATCGTGCGCGCACGCAGGTCGGGTCCGCCCTCAAGCGGCGGAGGTCGGCTCGCCCCGCGCGTCGATGCGGGTCGATGCGGTACCGATCAACCCGGCCGCCGCGATGGTCGCAGCCGTCACGACCATCATCGCGCCCCACCCGACCCGCGCGTTGAGCAACCCTGCCGCCGCCGCACCGCCGGCACCGGCCGCGTAGTAAAGCGTCAGGTACGCTGCGCTCAATGCCCCGGCCCGGGCCGGCTGAATCGCGACCACGCGCGTCTGGTTCGCGACCTGCGCGGCAAAGCAACCGGCATCGAACATCGCCAGCCCCACGCCCAGCCATCCGGGATGACCGAGCGCAACGGCAAGCAGCAAGCTCGACACGGCCGCCACGAAGAGCCCGCCGCGGATAACCGCGCGATCGCCGAATCGATCGGCGAGTTTTCCGGCCACGCGCGTCACGCCGAGACCCAGCACGCCCGCGAGACTGTACGCGCCGATCGCCGCGGCGCCGAGGCGATACGGCGGCTCGGCCAGGCGAAGCGCGAGCCCCACCCAGACCAGGTTGAACGCGAAGAACCAGAGCATGCCGGCACCGGTACGGCGCCTCAATTGCGCGCTATCGCGCAGCAGCCGCGCAACGGCACCGAGCGCGTTCGCCCGGCCGGGCAGCCCTTCCGGCCGGGCGCCGGGCAACAGCGCGGCAGCGCCTATGGCGGCCAGCGCAACGCACCCGGCCAGCACGAGCAATGCGCCGCGCCATCCGCACCATTGCGACAGCACGCCGCCCACGAAGCGGCTCAGCAGGATCCCGGCGGAAATGCCCGCCGACACGGCCCCCATCGCCACGCCACGCCGCTGCGGATCCGCATGTTTGCCGGCGACGGCGCTGCATTGCGCCGCCACCGTCGTCGCCGCGCCCACCAGAAAGAAGCAGGCGTCGAGCGCGAGCGGCCCGGGCGACCACGACGCGCACGCCAGCAACCACGCGAGCGCGCCCATCTGCGTCGAGACCAGCACGCGCGGACTGAACCGGTCGACCAGCGGAACCAGCCATGCAAGACCGACCAGGTAACCGAGCATCGTCACGGACGAGAGGGCCGCCATGCGCGACGCAGCCACGCCGAACTCGCTCGCGATGGCCGACAGCGACGGCTGCAACGCATAGCCGTTCGCGATTGCCACGCCGGCCGCCAGTGCCAGCACCACCGTCACGGTGCGCGACAGCGGCACGCGGTTGCCGGCGACGGTCACGCAGCGGCCCTGACCGCGATCGCCTCGACTTCCACCAGGATCTCCGGATCGACAAACGGAAGCGCATGCACGAGCGAAAACGCCGGCCGGATATCGCCGTAGATTTCGCCATGTGCGCGCGCCGCGGCTTCCCAGTTGTCGAAGTCCGCCACCACCAGGCGGCTCTGGACAACGTCCGACAACGAGAACCCGCTGTCCGCCAGCACACGGTCGATCGTCGCCAGTGCGTCACGTGTCTGCGCGTACACGTCCGCGCCTTTGCCGGCCGTCCCCGAAATGTAGATGGTGTTGTCGACGACCACGGCGCGCGAGTAGCCGACCTTGGGCTCCCACGGGGAGCCGGTGCTGATCCGTTTACGCATCTTGAAGATCCCTCCAGGCAGGTTGACGAACATTGATTACTACTTGGGTAGTACTTTTGAGCGATTGTATACTACTCCAGTAGTTAATCAAGGAATCCCACGCAGGTCGTCGTGGGCGCAGGAGCCGAGACACATGAGCGAGAACACGGAGCTGATCACGTCGTTGATCCGGCTTGGATTCACCCAGTACGAGGCGCAGGCCTACGCGGCCCTCGTCGGACAGGCCGCGCTGACGGGCGCGGAAGTCGGCCGGCGCGCCGGCATGCCGCCATCGAAGATCTACGAAACCCTGGGTCGCCTGGAAACGCGCGGTGCGGTGCTCGTGAACCGGTCGGAACCCGTCCGCTATGCGGCCGTGCCCCACCGGTCGTTGCTCGAGGACTTGCGCACGCGCTTCAATGCGGATCTCGAACTGGCCGCGGGCGCGCTCGATCGGCTGCCGGTTCAACAGGAGCCGGGGCTCGTCTGGTCGTTGAGTGGGCGGGAAGCGATCGCCAGCGCATTCGCGCGCGTCATCGTCAATGCGAAAACGCAGATCTTCGCGGGTGTCTGGGACGAAGAGATCGACGATCTCGGGCCGCTGCTCGAGGCCGCCGCGGCGCGGGGCGTCGACACACACGTGGCGATCTACGGCAATCGCACGCTCAACGGGCCGCGCCACTATGACATGGCCAAATGCGGCGCCAGCGCGCGGCTCAGGCTGTCCGGCCGCCGGCTCGCCGTCGCGGTGGCGGACAACACCGAGGCCGTGGTGGCGGAATTCGGCGATCATTCACCCGATCACGCCACCTTGACGACCAATCCGGTCATCGCGCTGCTCGCGGTCGAGTACATCAAGGCGGACGTGAGCGGGCGCGTGTTGATCGACGCAATGAGTCCGGCGGAGTACAGGAAAATCCTGAAGCATCCCGACATGCAGGCGATGCTTGCGCCGCTCGACAAGCCGAGCTGACCCATGCGACGCTGCGCGGTTGCCGGTGCATCGAGCCGCGCGCCCCCTCCCCAGGTACGGTAATCCTCCCATGACCTCCTATGCCTTCCGCCTGCTGAATGTCTTCGCCGAATCCACGTTCGGCGGCAACCCGCTTTGCGTATTCGAAGATGCGCGCGCGATGGACGACGCGACCATGCGGGCACTCGCGGTGCAGTTCAACCTGTCCGAAACGACCTTCCTGCTGCCGTCGGAGCGCGCGCATGCGCGGGTTCGCATCTTCACGCCGGGCCATGAAATGGCCTTTGCGGGCCATCCGACGCTCGGCACCGCGCATGTCGTGCGCGACCTGCTGGGTACGGGCAATGATCTCGCGCTCGAATTCAAGGCCGGCGTGGTCGACGTCAACGCGCGCGACGACGTGTGGACGTTCACCGCGCCGCACGCAGGCATGCCGAAGACGGCGCCGTGCGCATTGCCCGACGCCCGGATGGCGGCCGTGCTGGGATTGACGGAAGACGATCTGCTCGCCCCGCCGATCTGGGTCGACACCGGCGCCGACCAGTTGCTGGTCGCGCTCAAGGATCCTGCCGCCGTGCGCCGCGCGCAGCCCGACAGTGCATGTCTCGGCCTCTGGCCGACCAGCAGCCTCGGCCGCAAGACCGCCTATGTGTTCGCGTTCGACGCCGAGCGCCCAGGGACGGTGGTGTCGCGCTACTTCTTCGTGAAGCAGGGCAGCGTCTCGGAAGATCCGGGCACGGGGTCTGCGTGCGCGAATCTGGGCGGGTGGCTGCTCGCGATGAAGCGCGACCTGCCTGCCGCGTTTCAGGTCGCGCAAGGTGAAGCCGTCGGCCGGCCTTGCCTGCTGCGGTTGTCGGTCAGCGCAGCCGGTGAAATCCGCGTCGGCGGGCGCGTGATCGAACTCGGGCGCGGCGTCGTCAACGTGTAGCGGCGGCGGCGTTTGCTATGCTGCGCGCATCGCCAGCCCGAGCCGATTGCCGCCCATGAACGACCTCGCCCCCGACCTTGCACGCACACTGAACGACGCCTGCGACGCCTGCTTCGGCACGACCGCCGTCTGGCCGCTCATCGAGCGCGCGTATGGCGAGCCGCAACGCTACTACCACACGCTCGCGCACCTGGCCGAGCTGTTCGCGCATCTCGCGCCGTATCGCGCGGAACCGCTGTGGCCCGCGATCGAGCTCGCGGTATGGGCGCACGACTTCGTGTACGCGACGACGCTGCCCGATTATGCGGACAACGAAGCACGCAGCGCACGATGGCTCGTGCAGGTCACGAACGCACACTGCGGCGAGTCCTGGTTGCATGCGCACGCATCGCACGTGCGCGTTGCGCACGATCTCGTGCTCGCGACGAAGTCGCACCGGCTGCCCGATACGTTCGCGTCCGACCCGGACCTGCAGCGCGCCGGGCGGATTTTTCTCGACGCCGATCTGGCGATCCTCGCGGCCGCGCCCGACCGGCTGCGCGAATACGACCGCGCAATTGCTCTCGAATGGGCGCAGGATCCCGATGCGCCATCCGCGGCGTTCCGCGCGGGCCGCAAGCAGGCGCTCGAACATCTGCGCGCGCAGGCCCCGCTGTTTCAATCGGCGGAATTCGCGCCGCTCACACCGCGCGCGCTGCGCAATCTCGATACGTTGATCGACGCATACGCGTGAGCGTCGGGCGCGCACGCCTTGCCGCCGCCGGATCGGGCGAACTGATGTCCAAGTCACCGAATTACGTCAAATTAATTCGTAGTCTGCGTTATGTGCCGCAATGTCTTTGGCAGCATGACAAGCGGACGAGACCGTATGCGCTCTTGACCTCGTCTCCGACTGGTCCAATCGAATAACGACCGATACCGCCCATCGGCGCGGCAGTCTTTCCCTGCCCGGAAACCCATGTACAATCGCGCGCCATGAACGCACTTCGCCGCTTCCTGCTCCGGCAAGGCGTCGCGCGACAGCTTCTGTGGGGGTTCCTCCTTGTAACGCTGCTGTCCCGGGCGCTGATGTCGAGCGCCCTAATGCTCGATCCGGATGGTCCGGATGCGGGCTCGGTGGTGCTGTGTTCGGGCCGCGGCCCGCTGATTGTCAACGTGGCTGCGCTCGCTGCCCGATTCGATGCGGATGCGCCGATCACACCGGCCAACGATGCGTTCGCGCTCGCCGGCGCGCTGAAGCATGATGCCCATGCCGGCAACGCAGCGTCGTCCGCCGGCGGCGACGGCCTCTGCGTATTCGGTGCGGCGCTGTTCACGGCGCTGGCGTCGGTCGCGCTACTGGCTCTGTTGTTTCCCGTCGCGGCACCTCAACGGTTCCGGATTCATTTCGACTTCCCTCGCGTGGTGCGGTCAATATTCGACGATCGCCCGCCCTGCCGCGCCCCTCCTCTGTTCTGCTGATCGATTTGCCTGACGGCCCGCGTACGTCGACGTGCGCGGATCGTCACGTCGTTCGTTTCACATCATCCGATTCAAGCGATCACCCGGCAGCGCCCGCCGCTCCGGCGACGTCGCCATGCGCGCCATGACCGTCCGCGCATGACGTGTCGTCGTCCGTTCCGCCGGCGTGCGCACGCGAGTGTGCCGCGCGTCGACGGCCCGGCCCCGAGCCGGCCAGATCGATCGACGAGCACGAGGAACTGACACCATGTCGACCACCGCTTTGCGGGCCCTGTCGCCCGCCCAATCCGCCCGCGCCGGCTACCGGACGCTCTGGCGCCGGCACTTCCATGCCGACCTGTTCAACACGTTGCCTACTTCCCATCATGAAGCGACTTTTTCGGATCCAGTCGTTCGCGGGACGAATGGCATGCGGCATCGCGCTCGCCATGGCCACCGCGAATGCATGCGCTGCCGACGCCCCATCCTCGGCCGCCACGCAGATCGCGCAACTGCTCTCCCATACCTACGACGGCCCCGACAGGCATGTCGTGACCGAGGCCGTCGCCCTTGCCGGCAAGTTCGCGATCGCCGACTGGACGCAGCGCGACATGGCCGGCCGTGCGCTGCTGCGCGTCGTGAACGACCACTGGACGATCGTCACCTGCGGCGGCGCTGCGTTGAAGGATCCCGCGTGGCTGAAGGATGCCGGTGTGCCGTCGTCGGAGGTGCACGTGCTGCGGTCTCGTCTCGCGGATGCTGAGCGGCCGATGCGTCCGGTCACGACCGCGCGTTTCGACCGATTCCTCATGCCTTCCGACGTGTCGTCCGCATCGGGTGCCGCCCCGCATTGACGTCACGTCCCGGCGTGCCGTGGCCGCGGCACGCGGGGAATCCTCCCGATTCCAATCAACCGAACCAGAGCTTTTTGATGAGCATCCGACACACCCGGAAAACGTGGCTTGCTCCCGCATGCATCGCGATCGCGATGACCGCGCAGGCCGAGCCCGCCGCACAACCTGACGCCGAGCGCGACGACGGCGAGCCTGTCGATACGCGCGGCGGCCACACCCACGCCGCACCGAAAACCGGTCCGACCACGACCACGACCCGGACCGCGACCGCGACCGCGACCGGCGACTCTACCTTCATACTCGGCACCATCGACGTCAGCGGCACGCGTACCGGCGCATTGACGTCGAGGAACATCCTGACCTCGGTCGACCGCGTCGACGCCGAGCATCTCGAGAACCAGAACGCGCGCAGTCCATGGGAGCTGTTCGGCCAGTTACCGGGCGTGCTGCTGACTGATTTCAACCAGGGCACCACTTCAGGCAAGCTGTCTTTTCGCGGCTTCAACGGCGAGGGCGAGATCAATGCGGTCAAGCTGCTGATCGATGGCGTGCCGTCGAACAGCAACGACGGCAACATGCCGTTCATGGATGCCGTGTTTCCGCTCGAAATCGACTCGCTCGAGACGGTGCGCGGCACCAACGACCCACGCTACGGGCTGCACGCGATCGCCGGCAACGCGTCGATCGCGACACTTACGGGTGGCACCTACGCGCGCGGCCGGATCGGCTATGGCAGCTACGACACGTTCGATGCGGAAACGGTCGCCGGCCATGAAACCGACACGTTCTCGCAGAACTACGCGTTCGGCTACCGCCAGTCGGACGGCTATCGCGATCACTCGGGATCGGACAAGGTTGGCGTGGCCGGCAAGTGGTTCTACAGCCCGACAGCCGACGTCCGCGTCGGTTTCTCCGCACGCTACGCGCGCGTGTCGGCCGACGAGCCGGGCTACCTGAGCGGTGCGGACGCCCGCGCGAATCCGCGCACCTCGTATGCGTTCAACTCGACCGATCAGGCAACTCGCGAAACGGGGCAGTACGCGCTGTACGCCGACGTGAATCTGACGAACCGGCTGTCGTGGTCGACGATCGCATACCTGAACACGTTTCGCGAGCGCCGCTGGGTCACGTTCTCTTCGGCGACCAGCCAGCAGGAGCGTTTTTCCGACGAGCGACATCTCGGCTTCCTGAGCACCCTGACGTTCCGTCCGCGCGTGAACGGGCTGCGCGATTTTGCGCTGGAGGCCGGCGTGAGCGGCGAGTGGCAGGACGATGTCAGCCGCCGCTGGCTCACCGACCGCCACGTGCGCACGTCGCAAACCCGCGATCAGGCGTTCTCGTACGACACCTGGGGCGCTTACGTGCAGGCCGTCGTGAAGCCGGTCGAAGCGCTGAAGATCGTGCCGGCCTATCGCGTCGACGTGTTAAGCGGGCATCTCACCAACAACCTGAGCGGCGCGCGCTACGACATGAACGGCTATGGCGTGATCGGCCAGCCGAAAATCAGCGCGGTCTATACGCCGTGGCACGGCTACAGCGTGTACGGCAACTACGGTCGTTCATTCCAGGTCGGCGTCGGTGCCGGCGCGTACAAGATCCCGCCGCGCACCGGCGATCTCGCGCCGTCGATCAACGACGGCTGGGAACTGGGCGTGAAATTCCAGCCGGCGGACTGGCTTGACGGCCGCGTTGCTTACTGGGAACAGCTCGCGACCAACGAGGTGCGCCGCAAGCTGAACGACCCGACCGGCGACTACGACAATCTCGGCAAGACGAAGCGCCACGGGGTCGATCTGCAGGCCAACCTGCGGGTGGCGCGGGATGTCGGGCTGTGGTTCGGGTACACGTACCAGATGGCGCGCATCGTCGATCCGGGGCCTGCGAGCCCGGCGAGCGCCGGCAAGCAGGTCGATCACGTGCCGAACCATCTGTTGTCGGCCGGGATCGACTGGCGGGCAACGCCCGAGCTCGACGTGTCGGCATGGGGCAATGCCCAGAGCGCGTACTACCTCGAGCAAACCAACTCGACCGGCCGCTTCGGCGCGGCGGTGACCGTCAACGCGCGAGCCGCCTATCGCGTATCGAAGCGGGCAACCGTCGAGCTGCAGGTGACGAACCTGTTCAACCGGTTCAACGAATACGTCTGGTACGACGGCTCGCAGACACTGCATTCGCCGGCGCCCGGCCGGGCCGCGTTCGCGTCGCTGACCGTGCGCTACTGAAACGTCACGGCATGCGTTCAATCGAAAAAGGGAATTTCCGCATGGTTACGATGGCATGGCACTACACGGTCATGTTGCACTTCGAGTCCATCATCATGAGCGAGGTCATCATGCCGAAAGCGCTCGACATGGCACCGGAAGCGAAGCCTGTCGCGTGGTTTTCGCGCAATCCCTACTGGGAGAAAACGGCCAACGGACGGGCGATCGACCCGGGCACCGGTGATCGCGTGACATTGACGATGTGGCAAACGCGCCAGGCCGGCGGTGGACTCGTACGCTTCGGGATCGACGCGACGAAGCTGCTTCACGATCAGGCACTCTGGCGGCGGGCGCGGATCGAGGACACGGCACGCGACGCGCTCGTCGCAGCAGGCGTGCGTCAAGGCGCCGATCCGCTCCAATGGTACGGATCGGTCAAACCCGTTCCGGTCGAGCGGCTCGTCATCGAGTCACTCGACGATACGTACCGCTGGCAGACATTCAAGTGGTAGAAGCATGCCGGTGCGTATCGGCACCGGCATGCTCGTTCGCCATGCTTACTTCGCCATCGTTCCCGGCGCCTTCACCGTGCACTGCGCGGTGACTTTCTCGCCGTCGCCGAACGTGAAGGTGAGCGGTAGCGTCGTACCGACCTTCAGCGGATGCGTCGGCTGCTCGAGCATCACGTGATAGCCGCCCGGCGCGAACGACAGCGTGCCGCCGGCCGGCACCGTCGCCTTGTCGACCATCACCATGGTCGACGTGCTGCCGTTCGATTGTGTCTGGTGCAGCATCGCCATGCCGAAAGCATCGCTGTCGACGCCGGTCAGGTCGATCGGGTTGCCGCTGCTGTTCTTCACGTTGAAGAAGCCGCCCGACGGCAAATTGCCGGGCATCCCGCGAATCCAGCAGTCGGAGACGGCGACCGATTGTGCGGGCGCCGCGTGCGCGACCGGCGACAATGCGGCGACGGACAGGTAAGCGAGCGCAGCAAGCGTTTTTTTCGTGATATTCATTGTCGATCCTCTGTCATGAATGGTTGGATAACCAAGGGGCCCCTTCCCCCTGCTTTGTTCCGTGGGCAAACGTATCGTCAGGACGCGCCCGCCGTCGGCGCGGTATGGCCCAGCAACGCTGCAAGCGCCAGGACCGCGACCATGACGACGGCCTCGACGGCAAGCGCCCTGTCGAAGCGGCGTTGCGCGGCCGGATAACCCGTATCGTGCCGTTCGGCACGCAAGCGCAGATCGGGCAATACGACCAGGCGGTTCCAGCCGCCGAGCAGTGCCGCGAATGCGACGCACGTGAGCTTCGCCGCGAGCACGCGGCCCCAGGCTATGCCAAACAGCGCCGCGCCGGTGTGCGCCGTATCCTGCAGCACGTTGTAGAGCCCCGTGACGAGCACGACAGCGAATGCACCGGTCGCGAGATGGGAGAGCGCCGAGCAGAATGCAGCCGTCTGCTGCGCCGGCACGCTCGCGGCCCCGGTACGCCCGAGGCACCGCAACAGGGCCGTGGCGGCGATCACGCCACCGGCCCACATCGCGGTCGCGAGTACGTGCGTCAGGTGCACCGCTTCACGCCACGAAAAGTCGCCGCCATCGGCTGCGTGACCCATGGCCGCCTTGCCGGCGGCCCAGAGCAGGATGCCCGCGGCACACGGCACGGTGTCACGGCCGCGCGCGAAGATGCCCGCCGCGACGAGCAGCGCGCCTGAACATCCGATCGACCAGGCGACACCGAAATGCGATTCCGTGAGCACGGCGACGACGGCAGGCTCGGCGTCGCCGAGCGGCGAGCCGCTCATCACGGCGGCTTGCAGCCAAAGATAGCCGAACGCCGTCAGCGCGAGCGCGAGGCCGAGCGCAGCACGCACGACGCGCAGCGCCCGCTGGTCGAACAATCCGATGCGCCGGTCGATGGCGCCGCACGCGAGCAAGCCCGCTGCCGTGGCGAGCAGCAGGTCCTGCACGGCGGCCAACGCGATCTGCACGTTGACGAGCACGTCCACGGCTACTTCACCGTGAACGCGTAGTGCCCCTGCGTGCGGTGGCCGTCGAGCGCGACGGCCACCCATGCGACCGTGTAGACGCCCGGCGCGAGCGGATTCAGCGCGACGGACATGTGCTTGCGGTTCGACGCATCGACCTCGGCCTTGCCGTTCGTGACGGCATGGCCCTGCGCATCGGTGACGGCGATCGAACTGAACGCGGGCTCGAGCCCGTCGTCGAAATCGATCGCGACTGTCTTCGGCGCGCCGGTCACGGTCTCGCCCGCGGACGGCGCCTGATGCGTCGGGAACGCATGGGCATGCGCGAACTGCGCGCCCGCGAGCAGCAGCGCGGCGGCGGCCGCGCGCAGGGTGGTCAGTCGGTTCATGGCGTTTCTCCGTCGATCAGAACAGCGGCTTGCCGAGCGAGCCGGGGAACAGGTCGTCGAAATACAGATGCGCATCGAAGATCACGCCGACGTGATTGCCGCTCGCGCGATTGACCGGAATCTGCGCCTCGACGCCGAACTGCCCGTAGCGATTGAGCCATAGTACCCCTGGGTTGATCGTCCCGGTCGTCTGGCCCGAACACGCGCCCGCGGTGCAGGTGCTCATCGGCGCCTCGACGACGAACACCATGTTGCTGAGCGGCTGCGGCAGGCCGAGGTTCTTCACCTGCTGCTGCAGGTACGGGATGCTGTACTGCAGCGTCAGGCCCCAGCCGAACGAATTCGGCCCCTGGTCGGACGACGCGGTGGTCAGGTTCGGCCCGAGTTCGGCCGTCAGCGCGAGCGGGCGCAGGTAGCCGAGCGACGCCGGCAGATCGCCGAAGCCCTTGCCGAGGTAGACGGTCGGCGTGAACGTCGAGTAAGCGTTCGCGATCGATTTCGCGCCGGTGCCGCCGATTTCGGTTTCCAGACCGACCGACGCCATGAACTCGTGCGCGGCATTCGTGTAGACGAGGTACTTCACGCCAAGCGTGACGTTGTCCCACCCCTTCGCGGAGCCGCCGTTCGGGTCGTTCTGCGACACGTACTGGCTGGCGACGCTGAATGCGAGGTTCTTCGTGATCAGCTTGTCCCACTCGTACGACACGGTATTGACGTTCATGTTGTCGCCATTGTCGTCCGGCGACTTGATATGGCCGAACTGCATGTCGAACTCGTCGCCGACACCGGGATCGTCCACGGTCATCGTGGCAGGAAAGACGCGGTCGCCGACCACGGCGTGCGCATTGGCGAAGGAAGCATGGGAAAGGCCGGCGATGGCGGCCAGCAGCACGGCACATGCGCGGGGCGCGTGCCGTTCGTTCAAGCGTGGCATGTTGTGTGTTCTCCGGTTGTCGTTCGATGCCGTCGCGCACGTGCGCGACGAACGGCCGCTCGCTCCAGTCGCGAAGCGGCGGCTTGTCAGGCAGAAAAATCAGACGAGATCAGGAGAACGCGGGAGGCGCGCGCGATTGCGCGACGGTATGGACGAGACGCACGCGTGCCGGAATCGACGCCGACACGATCGGCTGTTGCGCATCCGGACGCGGAACGGCGAACGCGACCGCATGGCCCGGGAGTGCAACGGCGTGAGCAACGAAGCTGCAATAAGGGCAAGCCTGCCAGTGCGCCTTGACGCCATGCGCGGGCTTGCCGTCATCGTGCGCGATCACCCCTTCATCGGCGCTCGCCGTGCAATAGACGGCCAGCCCATCGACGAGCCGGTGACGCGACGCCATCATCTGCGAAACCGCAGGGGCGAGCGCCATCATCAGGATTGCGATCAATCCGATCAGGCTGCCGGGCTTGCGGAAACGGGCGACGTGCATGACGCGCAGAAACGATGACGTGAGGTGTGACGGACGGCGATTATGCCATGCTGAAAACAGGAGCAAGCTCTTGAAATATTCAGGTAAACGAATGCGATATTTCCGAATGTAATTTGAAAGAATGTGGGTCGAGCACCGTCGCGAATGGAATCGACTTTTCCATTTCCGCGCGGTATAAGCGGTGCTGATTTCTCTTGAAGCAGACACAACGGGAAACCGGTGAGATTCCGGTACGGTCGCGCCACTGTGTCGGGACAGCGATTTGAAATCGCAGTCGATCCCGAAGCCAGACCTCGTTATGCACCTGCCCCTTCACTATTCGGAACGCGTGCTTTCCGGGAGATTTTCAATGCTTGAGCGATTCACCCAGACTTTCAACGACTCGAATCTCAGCGTACGGCGGAAGTTGCTGGGCATCTATGGCGTGCTGATCGCCATCAACGTGCTTGCGTGGGTATGGGCCCTGGTGGCGTTCCATGCCTATCCGGTCCTGCTCGGCACCGCGATGCTCGCATACGGCTTTGGGCTCCGCCATGCGGTCGACGCCGACCATATCGCCGCGATCGACAACGTCACGCGCAAGCTGATGCAGGAAAAGAAGCGACCGGTCGCGGTCGGGTTCTTCTTCTCGCTTGGCCATTCGACCGTCGTCGTACTCGCATCGATCGCGGTCGCACTCGCGACCACGGCGATCCAGAGCCGGTTCGACAACTTCAAGGCGATCGGCGGCATCATCGGCACGGCCGTTTCAGCGTTTTTCCTGTTCGCGCTCGCGCTGATGAACTTCATGATCCTGCGCGGCATCTACCGCGCCTGGCGTCACGTCCGCAGTGGCGGCGCCTATGTCGACGACGATTTCGACATGCTCCTCGCCGATCGTGGCTTTCTCGCGCGGCTGTTCCGCCCGCTGTTCCGGCTCGTGACGCGGAGCTGGCACATGTACCCGATCGGCTTCCTGTTCGGCCTCGGTTTTGATACAGCAACCGAGATCAGCCTGCTCGGCATCGCCGCGACACAGGCGGCGAAGGGCCTGTCGCCGTGGGCCATCATGGTCTTTCCCGTCCTGTTCAGCGCAGGCATGTCGCTCGTCGACACGCTCGACGGCCACCTGATGCTCGGCGCTTACGGCTGGGCTTACCAGAAGCCGCTGCGCAAGATCTACTACAACATGACGATCACGCTGGTGTCGATCGTGGTCGCGCTTGTGATCGGCGGCATCGAGGCGCTCGGCCTGCTCGCTGATCAGCTTGAGCTGAAGGGTGCACCGTGGGACGCGATCGGCACACTCAACGACAACTTCGGTATGCTCGGCTACATCATCATCGCCATCTTCGCGGTCAGCTGGATCGCGTCGATCGTGATCTATCGAGTCAAGCGTTTCGACGAGGAATGGTTGAAGACGCGCACGTGACATGGCAATCGACATTCCAGCGACCGAGGTTGCACGATCTGCGTCGGCTCGTACGCCATGCCATCGCGCAGCCTGACTTGGAGCGTCGCTACAGGCAGCCACTGCCCGCTCCGACACGATCCGGACGACACTCCGCCCATGAATGGCAATTCGCTGCCAAACAGGGGGCAAGGAAAGCGTGCCTTCAGCCTAGGCGATACCGGCACGCCTGACGCACCTGTCGGCGTCCGGGAGGGCAGCGGGGAATCCGATTCCCCGCCGCGCTTCGATACTGCTCAGGCGAGTTCTACCGGACCGTGGTCGTCGCAATGATCGCCATGCGGGTGATGAAGATGGCCGTTGACCAGGTAGTCGACGTGATCGCCATGCGGTACCCGCTCGTGCCCACAGCCGGGGCCGTGGATGTGGCCCGGTTCATGGCCGCCGCAACCCGGCGTGCACTGGTCGGGATTGTTTGCACTGACCTCGACCTTGTGTTCGTCGACATGATCGCCATGCGGATGATGTAAATGGCCATCGTGCAGATAGTCTACGTGGTCGCCGTGCTTGATTGCGGTGTGTCCGCAGCCCGGGCCATGCTGATGGTCATGGTGAGCATGATGAGGTTCGTTGCATGGGTTCATGCTTGTCTCCTTTGTCCGCACGGGAACATTCGATGACCACCTGTCGATGCCCCATCGAAAGCGGCTTCGACGGGGAACCAGCCTGGCCCGGCTCTGCGCCATCAGGAAGCGAAACCGGAACGCGTGACACGCCTCCTAACAATACTCCCGGCCAATCATGAAGGCCAGTCGGCATGGCTGCGTCGAGCGAAACTCACCGACCTGCAACAAACAGGGTCATTGTGCACGACGAATGCAATGTTATATCATCTCCATCTTGGCGTGACGCGTACGTCCTGTTTGCTCACGCCGGCAAGAGGCTTCCCGTAGACGGGAAATGGCGCCTTAGAAATGATATGTTATAACGTTTCCAATCATTTCGACGTGCCTTTCAGCGTGCTCTCGCGGGAAAAAAAACGACCCCCATCCCGAACCGCACAATGAAAATCAACCGCCTGCTACTGTCTCAGGCCGCCATCCTGGCGTTCGCCGCGTTCCTCCAGGCTGAAGCTTTCGCCGCCGATGCCGGCGCGACCCTTGCCGGCACCGTCGCCGATACGCAAGGTCACGCGCTCGTACACGCCCGGATCACGCTCCAGGATGCTGACGGCCATACAGTTGCGCACGCGCAGTCCGGCGCCGACGGCCACTTCCGGTTCGACAATGTCGCGCCCGGCACCTATGTGGCAGTCGTCGACGCGCCCGGATACACGACCGGCACGAGCATCTCGACAGTCGCAGCAGGCAAGGCACCCGCCCCGGTCGACGTGACGCTCGGCAAGGACGCCGGCACGCTGGACGTGACGGTGAACGCGAAACGGCTCGATCGCGCGCGCAACGGGCTGCTTCCGGAAGTCGGCGCCAGCGTCTACCGGTTCTCGCGGGCCGACATCGAGACACTGCCTCAAGGCGAGAACACGCCGCTCAATCAGGTGCTGCTGCAAGCGCCGGGCGTTGCCTACGATTCGTTCGGACAACTGCATGTGCGTGGCGACCACGCGAATCTGCAATACCGGCTGAACGGCATCATCATTCCCGAGCCGATCAGCGGCTTCGGCCAGTCGCTCGACTCGCGGATCATCGACCAGATGAACCTCGTCACCGGCGCGCTGCCCGCGCAATACGGCTACCGGACGGCCGGCGTCGTCGACATTCGCACGAAATCCGGTGACACCGGCAACGGCGGCACGATCGACGTCTACGGCGGCAGTCATCAGACGATCCAGACGAGCGCCGACGTATTCGGTTCGAACGGCCCGCTCAGCTATTACTTTTCCGGTACGCTCGGCGAAAACAATCTCGGCATCGAGGCGCCGACATCGAACGGAAATCCGCTGCACGACCACACGCGGCAAGGCAACGCGTTCGGCTACCTGTCGTATCTGCTGAATCCATTCACGCGCGCGAGCCTGATGTTCGGCACAACGAGCAATCGCTTCGAGATCCCGAATACCCCCGGCATCGCGCCCGCGTTCACGCTCAACGGGAACTCGACATTCGACTCGGCCGCGCTCAACGAGACGCAGGCGGAACTGAACAACTTCGCCGTGCTCGCCTTGCAAGGCACGAACGGCGGTGCGCTCGACTATCAGGTTGCGCTCTTCACGCGCTACACACGCACGAAATTCAATCCCGATCCGGTCGGCGATCTGATCTTCAACGGCGTCGCGTCCGACGACTTCCACAGCAACCGCGCGAACGGTGCCCAGGCGGACTTCACCTATCGACTGAACGACAGCCATACACTGCGTGCCGGCCTGATGTTCGAGCGCGAGCACGCGGTCTTCAACAACAACGTCGCCGTATTTCCTGTCGACGCCAACGGCAATCAGCTGTCGGATCAGCCGACCACGATTTCTGATTCGAACGACAAGTCGGGCTATCTCTATAGCCTCTATGCGCAGGACGAGTGGAAGATCACGCCAAAGCTGACGCTGAACTACGGCCTGCGTGTCGATCGCATGAACGAATACGTGCAGGCCGGGCAGTTGAGTCCGCGTATCGGCCTTGTCTATCAGCCAACGGAATCGACGACGCTGCACGCAGGCTACGCGCGTTATTTCACGCCTCCGGCGTTCGAACTCGTGTCCGATTCGACGATCGGCACCTTCAATGGCACGACGAACCAGAGCCCCAGCGCGCAGAACGATCCCGTGAAACCCGAGCGCAGCCACTATTTCGACGTCGGCATCACGCAGCGGCTCACACCCGCGCTCACGGTCGGGCTCGACGCGTACTACAAGAAGGTGTCCGATCTGCTCGACGAAGGCCAGTTCGGCACCGCACTGATCTTCACGCCGTTCAACTACCAGTACGGTCGCGTATACGGCCTCGAATTCACGTCGAGCTACAAGCAGGGCAACGTTTCCGCGTATATGAACATCGCGTATAGCCGCGCGCAGGGCAAGAACATCGAGTCCGCGCAATTCAACTTCGGTCCCGACGAGCTCGCTTACATCGCGAACAATTGGGTGTATCTCGATCACGACCAGCGTATCACGGCGTCGTTCGGCGGTGCGTATACGCTCGGCAAGACGACCTTCAGCGCCGACGGCATCGTTGGAAGCGGCCTGCGGAGCGGCTTTGCGAATACCGATCGCCTGCCATGGTACGCACAGGTCAATCTCGGCGTGCTCGAGCACTTCGAGGAACCGATCGTCGGCAAATTCGACGCGCGCGTATCGCTCATCAATACGTTCGGCCGCGTCTATGAACTGCGGGACGGCTCGGGCATCGGCGTCGGCGCGCCGCAATTCGGACCGCGGCGCGCGATCTACGCCGGCCTGACCAAGCACTTCTGAGCTCCAGATCACACGAGGTAACACACGATGAATGAATGGGCAGGTTTCACGGATGCGTTGCGCATCGGCGGCTGGGTCGTTTATCCGCTCAGCGCGCTCGCGATCATCGCACTTGCGATCACGCTCGACCGTGCATACGTGTTCTGGCGCTTCACGAGCGGGCGCGGCAGCGCTGCCCTCGCCCTGCCGGAGCGGCACGTGACGCGTCGACTCGCCGCGATCTTCGATCAAGGCACGACGCCGCTCTGGCACGTCGAAGCGAAGCTCGATGCCGCCGCGCAGCAGGTCGAGCGCGACATGAGCCGCGGCCTCTGGCTGCTCGAAACGATCGTCACGGCCGCACCGCTGCTCGGACTGCTCGGCACGATCGTCGGGATGATGCGCTCGTTCCGGCTGATTGGCGGCGACGGGCTCGTGAGTCCCGCCGGCGTGTCGGGCGGCATCGCGCAAGCGCTCGTCGCGACTGCGATCGGCCTCGTCATCGCGCTCGTGTCGCTGTTCGCATTCAACTATTTTTCGCGACGCGTCGACAGATTGATGGACGATCTCGAATCGTTCGCGAACGAACGGCTCGCCGAAATGCGGCTGGCGCGCGAACAGGCGGGGACGGCGTCATGAAGCTGCGCCGTTCGCGCACATCGAAGCGCGGCCGTATCGAGATCATTCCAATGATCGACGTGATGTTTTTCCTGCTCGCGACATTCATGCTGACCTCGCTCGCGATGCAGCGTCTCGACGCGGTCGGGATCAATCTGCCGCGTGGACACGCGCAGCAGTTGCAGGCGGATCGGCCAGTGACGCTGGCGATAAGCCGGACGAACCAGATCTTCGTCAATCAGCAACCGGTGTCGCTCGACCGCGTGAACGGTACCGTCGCCCATCTGCTCGGCCGGAATCACGATATTGTGATCGCGGCGGACGACGGCGCAACGCATGGCATCGTCGTGCAGGTGATGCTGGAAGCCCGGCGGGCCGGGGCCGAGCATTTTCTCATCGCGGTTCATCGTGACTAGGAACGCGCTCGAATCAGGTTCGGCGCCCGATCGTGACGGGCGTCGGTTCGCGGGAACGATCGCGCTCGCCAGCGTGATCTGGGGTGCGTTTCTCGTGAGTTCGACGCGGCTATTCTCCGGCGACGAACCGGCTCCGCACACCCCGGATTCAATTCAGATGCAGCTGGTCGAACTGCCGCCAAGCGCGCCACCCACGACGCATGCGGTATCGAAAGCGGCACCCATCGAACACACCGTATCGAAGCCTGTACCGCTACGGCCAGCGCAGGCGCTCGCGCCGGTTCGGCCTGCTGCCGCCGCGAAGCGGTTCGATCCGGCTTCATCGCACGACGCGCTGCCGACGCAACAACCGGTTGCGTCACCGGAGACACACACCACGCATGCGGCACTCGACGATGCGCGGCCTGCCTCTGCGACGAAAGCGGACACCGCCACGACTCATTCAGCCTCGGCGGGCAATGCGCAGGCACGTCTGATTTCGCAGCCGCTGCCCGAACTCCCCGACGATCTGCGCGAGCAGGGATATCAGGCGATGGCGGTCGCACGCTTTCTTGTCCACGCAGACGGCACGTTCGACATCGATCTTGTCAAACCGACGCAGAATCCTCGACTCAATCAAATCCTGCTCGAGACGCTGCGCCGATGGCGCTTTTTCCCCGCGATGGAAAACGGGCATCCTGTCGAGAGCCAACAGGACGTGCGCGTGCATTTCAATGTGAATTGAGCGATTGGGGTTGCCCGCGCGAAGCAGGGGTACGCGCAAACCCGCGCAGTAATGGCAATGCGCAGCGCGTTGTCGCGGCGATCCGGGCCGACAGTCGATATTCGAGTGTGAATCCTGTCGGCTCCGGCCGCCACCAGGTAATGGAGCCGCCCCGAGAGGATGCCGAGCGCCTGACGACGGGCGCACCCGGCAAGTGGTTCGGCAAAGGACCGTTGCTTTTGGGGCTGAGCGCCAGCCCTTGTCGCAGCCAGACCGGCCTCCAGCGGCAAAGTGCACGAAAATCAGGAGAACCCCTGATGTGCATCAATCTGGTTGTCACAGCACGGACTACCGAGAACCAGCGCCATTCTGACGTGAACGTCCCCGCCCTCACCTCCCAGCCGCCCCGCCGACAAGCTCCTTGATCACGATCAATCGTCGGCAGGATGCGTCGCAGTAAATATTGGCCGTGGCCTTTGCCCGCAACTCGGCTCCGTACTGCACGGACCTGTACACGGGCGCCCCCAACCGCGACTAAAACCGATGAACACAGCATCGATCGCCAGTGCATCCAGCCGACAGCTTCCCGGACGCGTCGTCGCAGTCCGCGGTGCAGTGGTCGATATCGCGTTCCCGTCCGGCATGCTGCCGCCGGTGGATACCGCGATCTCGATCGAAATCGATGGCGGGAGTTCGATCGTCGCGGAAGTCCAGGCCCACCTCGATGACCGGACGGTCCGCGCACTGGCGATGCAGTCGACCAACGGATTGCCGAGAGGCGCGTCGGCGCAAGCGTCCTGTCAGCCGATTGCGGTGCCGGTCGGCAAAGCCGTACTCGGACGCCTGATCGACGTGATGGGTACGCCGGGCGACCAGGGCGAACCGCTTCCGGTCGATGTCCAGCGCCGTCCCATTCATCAACCGCCACCGGCATTGTCCTCACAGGACAGCACAACCGGCATCTTCGCGACTGGCATCAAGGTCGTCGATCTCCTCGCCCCGCTCGCCCGGGGCGGCAAAGCGGCGATGTTCGGCGGCGCCGGCGTGGGCAAGACCGTCCTCGTCATGGAGCTGATTCATGCGATGGTCGAGCGCTACCAGGGCATATCGGTGTTCGCCGGCGTCGGGGAGCGCTCGCGAGAAGGCCATGAACTGCTGGTGGACATGCAGCATTCCGGCGTGCTGCCAAAGACCGTGCTCGTGTACGGTCAGATGAACGAACCCCCGGGGGCGCGCTGGCGCGTTCCGCTGACCGCCTTGACGGTTGCAGAATATTTTCGCGACGAACAGCGCCAGAACGTGCTGCTCCTGATGGACAACGTATTCCGCTTCGTCCAAGCCGGCGCCGAAGTATCAGGTTTGCTCGGGCGGCTCCCGTCACGCGTCGGCTATCAGCCGACTCTGGCGAGCGAAGTGGCGGCGTTGCAGGAGCGCATCGTGTCCGTCGGCGGCGTCTCGATCACGGCGATCGAGGCGGTCTACGTTCCGGCGGACGATTTCACGGACCCTGCCGTCACGACCATCGCCGCGCACGTCGACAGCATGGTCGTCTTGTCGCGCACGATGGCCGCCGAAGGCATGTATCCGGCGATCGATCCGATCACCTCGTCGTCGATCCTGCTCGATCCGCTGGTGGTCGGCGCCGATCACGTTCAGGTCGCAACCGACGTGCGGCGCACGATCGAGCATTACCGCGAGTTGCAGGATGTCATTTCGCTGCTAGGCATCGAGGAACTGGGCACGGACGACCGCCGGATCGTCGGACGGGCCCGCCGTCTGCAGCGGTTTCTGACCCAGCCGTTCGCCGTCACCGAAGCGTTCACGGGTGTGCCGGGCCGCTCCGTCGCGATCGACGACACCATTGCCGGATGCCGCGCCATACTCGACGGCGAATGCGACGCGTGGCGGGAACAATCGCTGTACATGATCGGGACGCTTGACGAAGCCCGCGAGCGGGAGCGGGAAACAACATGAGCACCGCTCTCCACATGACCATCGCGACGCCGGCCGGGATGCTGGTCGATACACCGGATGTCGTCGCCTTCCGTGCGGAGGATGCGACCGGCAGTTTCGGTGTTCTGCCCGGGCATACCGATTTTCTGACCGTGCTGTCACCCTGTGTCGTGCGCTGGCGAACGGCAGACGGCACGCGCCGGTTTTGCGCGGTAAGCAGCGGCGTATTGCGGGTCGTCAACGGCACGGACATCAGTATCGCGTGCCGTGACGGCGAACTCGGCGATGCGCTCGAGACACTGCAAGCACGCGTGCGGGAAACCCGCGAATCGCGTCTCGATGCGGCGCGCAGAGTGCGCGTCGAGCAAACGCGCCTCAATGCTCAAGCGATTCGGCAGATACTGAAGTATCTGCGTCCCGGTGCGCCGGATACGGCAGCCTGCCCTGACGGTATCGACGAGGGCGCCGGACATGAGCGCTGAACCCCGAAAGGATGCGCCTGCCCGATCCGGCCCGGAGGCGAAAACCCACGAGCCCGACGCGCCGGTACTCGAACAGACCGCGCAACGCGCCGTCCAGCGCGACAGGCTGGCACGCGACGTGCCGGAGCCGACACTCGGCTCCCGACTCGGGCAGATCGGCATGCTTGGCTGGATGATCGTGATCCCGGCGTTGCTGGCGTTATGGCTAGGGCATTGGCTCGACCGGCATTTTCATACCGGCGTGTTCTTCTCCGCGCCGCTGCTGATGCTTGGCGCGGCGTTCGGTCTGTGGTCCGCGTGGCGCTGGATGCATCGCCAGGGCCCAGGGAGCTGAAACGTGATACCGATCCAGACGTGGTCCCTTCCCCTCCAGACTGCCGTCGGCGGAATAACCGGCGGGATGGTCGGCGTCGCTTATTTCGCGTCGCTACTCGTCAACGTGCGCTGGTATGCACGGGATGCGATCAGCATCGCCATCATCATGCATCTCGTTCGCTTCGGCACGCTCGCCGTAGTGCTATTTGGCCTCGCGCAAATCGGATACGGCGCGTTGCTGAGCAGCCTCGTCGGCATCATGCTCGCTCGCCGCGTGATGATCCGGTTGCCCGGAGGTTCGTCATGATGCATTCACCGCTCATGACCGAACCGCTGTTTCGCATCGGGGAGGTACCCGTCTCGACGCCGGTGGCAACCACCTGGGTGCTGATGGCGCTCATTGCCGTCGCCGCGATAGCGATGCGCCGGCGACTGTCGCTGACGCCCGGCAAACTCCAGACGGCGGCCGAGTTGTTCGTCTCGACACTCGACAGCCAGTTGCAGGACACGATGCAAGTTGAACCCGCGCGTTGCAGAGCGTTGCTCGGAACGTTGTTCCTGTTCATCCTGACGTGCAACTGGTCCGGCGTGATCCCGGGTGTCGAGCCCCCTACCGCCCATCTTGAAACCGACGCCGCCCTCGCCGGCATCGTCTTCGTGTCGACGGTGCTTTACGGCATCCGCGAGCGCGGGCTCGCCCGGTATCTCGCGTCGTTCGCACAACCGACCTGGATCATGATTCCGCTCAATCTGGTCGAGCAGATAACCCGTACCTTTTCACTGATCGTGCGCCTGTTCGGCAACGTCATGAGCGGCGTGTTCGTGATCGGCATCGTACTGTCGCTCGCGGGCCTGCTGGTTCCGATTCCGCTCATGGCGCTCGACCTGCTGACAGGCGCGGTTCAGGCATACATCTTCACGGTACTCGCGGCGGTCTTCATCGGCGCCGCGCTCGGCGGCGAAGGCGCGCCCGCATCGCATCCACCGCAAGGGGCATCATGAACAACTGGATTCAACTGGCAAGCATCGTCGCGGCTGCGATCGCCGTTTCCTTCGGCGCAATCGGCCCGGCACTGGCCGAGGGCCGCGCCGTCGCTGCCGCGATGGATGCATTGGCGCGCCAACCGGAATCGGCGGGTACGATTTCACGAACGTTATTTGTCGGCCTGGCGATGATCGAAACCATGGCGATCTACTGTCTCGTGGTCGCCCTGCTCGTTCTGTTTGCCAATCCGTTTACCAAGTAAGCATTGGCCATGCGAATCGACTGGTGGACACTCGGCTTCCAGACGGTCAACGTCCTCGTCCTGATCTGGCTGCTGTCGCGCTTTCTGTTCAAGCCGGTTGCCAGGATCATGGCCGATCGTCAGCAAGCCGCCGCGCGTCTTCTGCAGGACGCATCGGCCGCCCGCGACGCGGCGCAGCAGGATCGCGACAAGGCGGCCAGAGATGTTGCCGAGCAAGAGGCCGCTCGCCTGAAGCGATCGAGTGCGGCCACCGTCGAGGTCGAGCACCTTAAGGCATCGCTGCTCGCCGACGCACGTGCCGAGGCCGATGCGCTGAGAAAAGCCGCCGAGGCTGAAATCGAAGCGATGAAAAAAGACGCGCTGCGTGACAACGCGGCACGGGCCAGCCAGTTTGCGATCGACATCGCGGCCCGATTGCTCACGACACTCCCGGCCGGCTCGCTGGTGGAAGGCTTCATCGAGCCACTCGCAGAAGCCGTCCGGGCACTGCCTGCGGAGGACCGCGCACGCCTCGGCCGCGACGGCGAAATGCCGCGCCTGATCGCCCCGCGTACGTTGCGCGACGACGAGCTGGCCCGCTGTCGCTCGATGCTCGCAACGGCGCTGGGTCACGACACGCCGATACACACCGACGTCGATCCGGCCTTGATCGCGGGACTCGAACTTGTCGCGCCGCACTTCATCGTGCGAAACAGCTTTCGACATAGTCTGGAATCCCTGAAGAGCGATCTCATTTCCCATGGCGACGAACGAAACGCGTGACGGCACAGCCGATACATGGCTGGCGCACGGCAGAACCGTGCTGGCGGCGCTGAATCTCGCACCGCAGGCGGAATCGGTCGGGCGCGTCGAGCACATCGCTGACGGTATTGCACGGGTGAGCGGCCTTCCGCATGTTCGCCTGAACGAGTTGCTGCAGTTCGACGGGGGACAGTTCGGATTCGCGCTCAAGCTGGACGTCGACACGCTCAGTTGCGTGTTACTCGACGCCGAAAGCGGCATTGCGGCCGGCACGCGCGTCTCGGGTACCGGCCGCGTCGTCGAGGTGCCGGTGGGCTCGAACCTGCTCGGGCGCGTCGTCGATCCGCTCGGGAGGCCGCTCGATCGCGGCCAACCGCCGAAATGTTCGGCGTCCCTTCCGATCGAACGCGCCGCGCCGTCGATCATCGAACGCGCAGCGGTCTCTCAACCTGTCGAAACAGGCATCCTCTTGATCGACGCGCTTTTCGCGATCGGCCGCGGACAGCGCGAGCTGATCATCGGCGATCGGGCAACGGGCAAGACGTCCATCGCGGTCGACGCGATCGTCAACCAGAAGCATTCCGACGTGATCTGCGTGTACGTGGCGATTGGCCAGCGGGCCACCGCAGTCGAACGCGTCATCGATGCGGTTCGACGGAACGGCGCACCGGAGCGCTGTATCTTCGTCGTCGCATCGGCGGCCGATCCGCCCGGTCTGCAATGGATCGCACCGTTCGCAGCGTTCAGCATTGCGGAATACTTCCGCGATCGGGGTCAGCACGCGCTCGTGGTCATCGACGATCTGACGAAGCACGCCGCAACGCATCGTGAGCTGGCACTCCTGGCACGCGATCCGCCCGGACGAGAGGCCTATCCTGGCGATATCTTCTACCTGCATGCCCGCCTGCTCGAGCGGGCCGCCAAGCTTTCCGCCGAGCGCGGCGGCGGCTCGTTGACCGCGCTGCCCATTGCGGAAACCGATGCCGGGAATCTCGCGGCGTACATTCCAACCAATCTGATCTCGATTACCGACGGGCAGATCGTGCTCGACGCCCACCTGTTCGCGGCCAACCAGCGCCCCGCCATCGATGTCGGGCTCAGCATCAGCCGGGTCGGCGGCAAGGCCCAGTTGCCGGCACTGAGAGCTGCGTCGGGACGATTGCGGCTCGATTATGCGCAGTTTCTCGAGCTCGAGATGTTCACGCGCTTCGGCGGGCTCAGCGATACCCGAATCAAGGCGCAAATCGATCGTGGGGAACGCATTCGCGCCTTGATTGCGCAACCGCGATTCGCGCCGCTACGCCCGGTAGGCGAGATCGCATTGCTGTTTGCACTGGCCGACGGCGTATTCGATGCATGCGCACCGTCGGCGATCGCAGCGGTGCGAGTCGCTCTTCCCGCCCGCCTCGATTCGACCGGTATCGCGACCAAGCTCGGTCCCGTGCTCGTTGCCGGCCACGACGTGTCATCCGATGATCGCGCCGAACTCGTTCGCATCGTCCGCGATCTCATACCGCAATCGGCGGAACTCCGGAGCGACCGATGAGCAATCGGCTCGGCGACGTTCAGAACCGACTGGGTACGGTCCGCGAACTGGAATCCGTGGTGAGCGCGATGCGCGGCATCGCGGCGACACGCACGCGAGAAGCGCTCTCGCGCCTGCCGGGAATCCGCGCATGCGCCGATCTGATCGGCCTTGCGATCGCTGACGCAATGAGCATTGCCGTACTACAGCCACCCGAGCGCCCGGGGTTGCCGCTTCCGGACGACACCCATGTCTATATCGTTATCGGCCCGGAACACGGCTTCGTCGGCACCTACAATCAACGTGTGCTTCAGGCAATCCACCGGCCGGGAACCGGATCCGTCGAGTATTTCATCGTGGGCGATCGCGCACGAAGTGCGGCCGACGAGCTCGGTCTCCCGATGACCTGGTCATCGGAAATGATCGTTCACGCCGATGCCGCGTCCGATCTCGCAGAGAAGATTGTCAATGCGCTGTATGGTCGCCTGCGTCACGGCAACGCGTCGCATGTCACGCTCGTGCACGGTGTACCGCAAGCGATCAGCGAAGCGGTCGTCCAGACGACATCGCTGCTGCCCTTCGATTTCCGGCGATTCAAACAGGTCACGCCCCCCTTTCCGCCGGTTGTCACGCTCCCGATACAGCAACTGCAGGAAAGACTGGCCGAGGAATATGTCTACACGCAGGTTTGCGAGGCTATCATCCTGTCGTTCGCGGCGGAGAACGAAGCGCGCATGCGCGCAATGATCGCGGCGAAACGCAATATCGACGACACCGCGCAACGCCTGAGCCGGGACTATCACCGCTTGAGGCAGGAGCAAATCACTGCCGAAATCGTCGAACTATCGACCGTCGACGGGGGCGTCGCGTCATGATTCGCGACCGGATTGCCTTTGCCGGTTCGAGGTCGCCGTCAACTTCCGGAGAAACCATCCGAACGTCATTCCCTGTGTCAGCACGGAGAACACAACAACGACATAGGTGACGGTCACGACCAACTCACGCTGCGGCCCATGTGGAAGCAATAGCGCGAGCGCGATCGAGATGGCACCGCGGAGGCCGCCCCAGATCAGCAGCGTGGTTGTGCCTTTCGGAAACCGGATACGGAGATTGATTGCCCAGAGCGGAATGGCCACGCTCACCGCTCGCCCGACGAGCACACAGACGATGGCAACGAGACCCGCTATCAGATACGGTCCGGTCTGATGGACCGAAACAACCTCAAGGCCAATCAGAAGAAAGAGCACGCTGTTCATCATCTCATCGACGACCTCCCAGAATATGCCCAGATAATCGCCGGCCTGTCCGGCCGCCGCCGTCATTCCCCCCTTGTTACCAACGAACAGTCCGGCCACCACCACGGCGATAGGGCCCGATGCCCGTGCAACCTCTGCCAGTGCGTACGATCCCATGCAGAGCGCGATGGACAGCAAGATCTCGACGTGGTGATTGTCGATGCTGCCGACGAGGCGGAACACGAGCCAACCGGTCAACCATCCCGCCAATGCGCCTCCAACGGCCTGCTGAAGAAACGAAAATGCGACGGTGACCGGATCTGGATCATGAGCACCGGTCGCTATACCCAGTAGCGTCAGAAAGACGATTGCACCCACACCGTCGTTAAAGAGACTTTCCCCGGTAATCCGGGTTTCCAGCTCCTTCGGCGCACCCGCCTTCTTGATGATGCTCATCACGGCAATCGGATCAGTGGGGGAGATGAGCGCCCCGAACAGCAATGCATACATGAAGCTGATACGAACACCCACCCACGACGACGCGTACCAGAACGCGACACCCACAACGGAGGTGGAAATCAGTGTGCCGACGGTCGAGAGCACACCGACTGTCCACTTGACCTGACGTAGGTCACCAAAGTCGACGTGCAATGCGCCGGCGAACAGCAGAAATGGCAGAAAGCCGTGAAACAGGAGTTCGCTGAAGTCGATCTCCGGGATCAGTCGCGCATACCGCGCGACGTCGATTTCCCCGATTTCTCCCAGCGTGACGAGCAGGACGGTCACGACGAGCGCGATCGTCATCACCCCGATAGTCGGCGGCAAACGAAAAGCGCGGTGGTTGACGTAGCTACCTAGTGCAGCCAGGACAATCAAGGCAGTCAGCGCTTGAAAAAACGTCATGTTTACCTATCCGAGGTCCTGCTGAAAGTTGGCCGCCCCACCCCATGACCGCATGTCTTACGCAGGGCACCGGGCGACGAATCTTCTGAGTTGAATCGCGTTCAAGATTTGACGCATTCGTCAGATCGTACCGCGGCGCGAAGGAGCATACATCACCCGTATCGGGCACCAGTCACGGTTAATGTCCATCGTGACATCGGCCGAAGCCGGGCGGTATACCCGGGCGCGAAAATCATCGCGCCCCAAGACAATCGGCCGCACTCATTCCGGCTTCTTAAGCACAATTTAATTCTCGCGACCTACGGTGGAATCGTCGCGTCACGAAATTGCCCTACCGACGGTTTCGCTCAACCGGTTCGGCTCCGCGCGACAGGAGCGTAGTCATGGCAAGCATCGGATTCACGCGTATCACGGTCGCCAGTGTCGCAATTGCAGCGTTGTCGGCAAGTTGCATGTCGAAGGCATCGGTTGCCCCGTCGCAGACAACGCGGGCTCCTCCACTCGCTCTCTCCACAACTTCAGACATGGCGGCCTATCCGGGCATCGTGTCTGACTTCGAGAACATAGCGAGGGTAGACGGGCCCGCCGTCGTAGCGGTCAACGCATCTCCACTCGATACTGCATCAGGTGTGAAGCAACTATGGCCTCCGCCAAGCGTTGGAAACGATCCGTTCCTTCGCTTCTTCAGGGAATTCTCTCCCGTACCAGGCGACGATCGCGGTGCCCTCACACGGCAACACGCCAGCGGCTTCATTATCTCGCCGGACGGGGACATCCTCACAGATGCTATGCCGTAACGGCCACGTATCACAGGAAAGTCATGCGTCGGAGCGTCTCAATACAGGCGTCGTCGCATGCGCATGCGGTGTTCGTCTGGACCATGTGAATCGACACGAGGCGCCGGGCTACCCTGTTCGGCCACCGTTTCAGTCACGGTAGCCGCCGTGACGGCACGTGCGCCTTTTGTCTTGAAGGAGTGGACATGGACGAGAAGCCGATCGAGTCTGCGGGCCCCGACGTCAATCGCCGTCGTTGGCTCATTGCGACAACCGTCGCGGGTGGCGTCGGCTCAATAGCAGCGGTCATTCCCTTTGTGGATTCGCTGACCCCGCCCGCCAGCGCGCTCGCGGCAGGCGCCCCGGTCAAGGTCGACATCAGTCAGTTGTCGGAGGGCGGGATGTTGACGGCTGCATGGCGAGGCAAACCGGTGTTCATTGTCGATCGATCGCCGGCCATGCTCGCAAGCGTCATCATGGCGACCCCACTGGTCGCTGATCCGGACTCGCTCCACGCGTTCTCGATGCCGCTGCCGAACTATTGCAGAAACCCGTTTCGCTCGCGGCCCGAGCATCGGAACATTCTCGTCGTGGTCGGCGTTTGCACGCATCTCGGTTGCACACCGACCCCCAGGTTTCAATCCGGGCCTCAGCCGAACCTTCCCGACAACTGGCCAGGCGGCTTCCTGTGTCCATGCCACGGATCAACCTACGATCTGGCCGGACGTGTATTCCGCGACAAGCCGGCCCCGCAGAACCTCGACGTTCCGCGCTACATGTTCCTGTCACCAACCGAATTGCTGATCGGTCAGGACGAACATGGCGCAGCATAGCCTCGACAATCCGCGAAGCTGCCCATTTCCGCGCTCAACGACCACGGTTGAAGCGTAAGGGTGGCTCCTTTCCCATCAGGTACGCCTGGGGCGTCAGGGGTCATCGGTGGTCAGCGGGAAAATAGCGCGTCGACAACGCTTCGTACAGCGGCGGAGCAAAGAATCGCGACACGCGGCTGGCGATCAGCGCCGTGGCCATCAACGAGATGACCAGCGCGTGGCCGTTGATCATCTCGATGACGATCACGAACGCGGTGATCGGGCTCTGCGTGACCGCGGCAAGATAGCCGACCATGCCAAGCGCGATCAGCATCTGCAGCTGCATGCCCGAGAACAGCGTATGCAGCGTGTTGCCGATCCCTGCACCGATCGCGAGCGACGGCGCAAACAAGCCACCCGGCGCGCCAGGCAGGTACGAGCCGATCATCGAAACCATCTTGAACACCGGGTACAGGACGCTCACGTTCGCATGGCTTTCGAGCATGCCGCGGGCTTCCGCGTATCCGCTGCCGAACGTATGGCCGTGCGTCGCCACGCCGACGACTGCAACAACCAGCCCGCACGCTGCGCCGAACAGCACGGGCTGGCCGGCACGAAAATCCTGAAGCCCTCGCGGCATCCAGCGTCGCGTGTTGAGTAACAGCCAGCAGAAGATTCCGCCCATGACGCCGGCGATCACGCCGATGAGGACGACCGCAAGCACCAGCGACTCAGGCAGGCGCGCGCCGACATCGATCGTGCCGAAATAAACGTAGTTACCCTGAATGCCGAGCGACACGATACCGGCGAAGATGATCGCCGTGATCAGCACGCCGCTCGTCCTTTGTTCGAAACTACGCGTGAGTTCCTCGATCGCGAACACGACGCCGGCGAGCGGTGCATTGAACGCGGCGGAAAGGCCCGCTGCCGCGCCCGCGAGGGCCAGCCGGTGCTCGAGGACGCCCGGGCGGATCGCACGGAACCGCTGGGGATAAAACTTCCGCAGGTTGAACATGAGTGCGGCGCCGACGTGAATCGTCGGACCTTCGCGACCGATCGTGAACCCTCCGAGAATGGCCAGGAACGAGACGAGTATCTTCCCGATCAGGATCCGGACCTTGAGCAACCGCGCCCCCGTGTTGCCTGGAGCATGCAGCATGGCAATCACCTGCGGAATGCCGCTCCCCTCCGCACCATCGAAGAATCGCCGTGTCAGCCAGACCGTCACCGCACCGATCGTCGGCGTGACGATCAGCGGCAACCAGGCATGTTCGGCGGCGTAGCCCAGAAACACCGCGTAGCCGAAATCGATCAGCTTCGCGTAAAGCACCGCTACGAGGCCGACAGCCACCGCACCCAGCCAGAACACGCCATAGTGAAGCCACAGACGCCGCGCATGCAGCAACGCGCGTCGATCTGCGAGCGCGGAAATACGGATCATCGGTCTCCCCCTACCCACTCGTCAGTCTTGTTCATTGTCAAACGATGCCCCGATCGTTCAGGTTCGCCGCGGCGGCGGCTTCATGCCGAAAGCGATCGCCAGCCATACTGCAACCACGTCGGCACGCACCAGAAACACCGTGTTCGGGCCACCTTGCTTCAGCAGCCAGCCGCCCGCGATGCCGCCGAGCGCGAGGGCGATCGACTGCGTGGTGTTGTAGAGGCCCGTGGCCGCGAGCGACGCGGTCACGCGCAATTCGGGCGCAGTCATGCGGGAAGGCACGGTGGGCGACTGGGACATCGTTGACGCGATTTACCGAACAGATCCAGCAACAGACAAAAAAAACCCAGCTGGGCAGCCGGGTTCAAGAAGCTCGCCCCGGCCTTTCATACCGGGACGGCCGGACGTCGAGTGACGTGAGCTGATGGAGCACATCTGAATTCACAATTTCGCAGAATTTCCGCATCGTAACACGACAACTAGTCACGATGTGACATTTCTCCTACTCTAGTAAAGGAGATCATCTTCCCGATCCGCGTGAACCCGAAGATCTTACGATTCACCCTTCAGCTCATTTACAAAACTCCGTCGCCCGTCGAAAAAGAACCGCTCGGTTCACTGTGCTTCCCGCAGCGATGCCGCGCCCCGTTCCGTTGATCCGCGACCCATTCCGTTCGATCGAACGCCCTCTTCGGGAGACCCGTGATGAAAGGCTTGATGCGATATGCGGTGGTGTTGGCCCTTGTCCTGTTCGGTGGGTGCCATTCCGCAACAAAGACGTCCAGCACCGCCGGCATGATGAATCAGGAGGCCGCAAATGGTCAGGCGATCGGGACGCCGTCGACCATGGCTGACGAATTGAACAACCCCAACAGCCCGCTCGCGAAACGCAGCATCTATTTCGATTTCGACAGCTATGAAGTGAAGCCTGAATACCAGTCGCTGCTGCAGGCGCATGCCGACTATCTACGTCTTCATCCCGCGCGACACGTCCTGATCCAGGGGAATACCGACGAACGCGGCACCAGCGAGTACAACCTCGCGTTGGGCGAGCGCCGGTCGCAGGCCGTGCTTCGCACACTTGAAACGCTCGGCGTGCCCGATTCGCAGATCGAGGCAGTCAGCTTCGGCAAGGAGAAGCCGGTTGCGTTGGGCCACGACGAAGCATCGTGGGCACAGAATCGTCGCGCGGATATCGTTTATCGATGACGCGCCAGCGTGGCGGGAGCCCGCTCCCGCCACGCATTGACCGGCGGAATCGGTTCGGCACCGATATCGCGGTCACAAGCCCATGAAGTACGTCCGGACGTCCATCTCGGCGGACCATGACTGCACATCGGTGCGTTCATCGAACTCGACCGGCTTCCCCCGGTAAAGGCAACAGTATCCATTCGCCGTTCTGTAGACGATGACCCACTCGCGATCGTCGCTCGCCTCGTCTTCCAGGTTGCCGGCCAGCACTTCCTTCCATTCATCAAGATGCAGGGCCACCGCAAGGCGCCGACGCAGAACGGCCAGCTCAACGCTGAGTTTCATGCTGCCCCTCCTTGCCGGCAGGCGCTTCGGCCCGATTCGACGCGTGGCTGTCACCGTGCTGTTTCCCTGACCGCCGGCTGCGCTCCGTTTCGCGCCGGTTCTCGGGAAAGATCCTGATGCTGCTCGCCACCGCGTCTGCGATGTGTTCCTTGGCAATGACCCCGACCACTTCCATTGCCCCCTCTTCTTCGGGCTGGGTCACGACCACCGCCATGGTTGCGTGCTTCTGACGCAGCTTGCTGATCACGTCGAACGCCGCTTCACCCGGCGCGACCACGATGAAATTGTGTTGAGCGAGCGCACCGAGGGTCACCGAAAGATGATCGTGCGAAATGGCCCGGCGCAATCCGGTGTTGATGCGAAGCACACCCTCGATCCGGCCCGATCGCGTGACGACCACGTGGCGGAACGGGGGGCCGTCCAGATTGCCCAGAATGTCGCGGAACAGTACCTCGGCGTCCTGCACGAGCACGTCCGTCTCCATCACTTGCGCCGCGTTCTGTACGAGAAACATGTTGGCATGCAAGGCGTTCGGAATCACGTGGCCGCGACGCACGAGCTTGAGCGTATAGATGCTTTCGCGGCAAAGCAGGCGCCGGGTCGCGAGGCTGACCGCAACGGCGATGATCATGGGCAGCACGATGTCGTAGTCGCGGGTCATCTCGAAGATCATCGCGACCGCTGTCATCGCCGCGCCGGTTCCGCCGCCCACCATCGCCCCCATTCCGACCATCGCGAACGCAGGCGCGCTGACGGGTGCCGCGGGCAGTACCGCCTGGACGAATGCGGCAAACGCCGCCCCCAACGCCGCACCGATGAACAGCGACGGCGAGAAGACGCCGCCCGAGGATCCCGAGCCCAGGCTGATCGATGTCGCGAGGGTCTTGCAGAGCGCCAGTGTGATCAGGAACAGGCTGCCGCCGAGTTGTCCGTAAAGCAGCGCCTGAATCGTTGCATATCCCACACCTTCGACGTAGTAATGCCCGGCGAAGCGCATCAGCAGGTAGATCGTGACCCCGACGAGCGACATCCCCAGCGCGTGACGCGCATAGCGGCCCGGAATACGCTCGAAGACATCCTCCGCAAAATGCAGTCCATGGGTCAGCAGTGCGGCACCGGTACCCGTGACGATGCCGAGCGCCGCATACAGCAGGAGTGTCAGCACACTGCCCGGCCGATCGGGAATCGCGCCGAGCTGGGCCGGCACCAGAAACGCCGGCGCACTGCCGAAGAACAACCGTCCGACGAACGTCGCCGTGCCGGTCGCCAGCGCGACGGGAAGGAACGTGTTCACGCTGATTTCGGGCATCATCAGTTCGGTCGCGAACAGGACACCGCCGATCGGCGTATTGAACGTGGCGGCGATCCCGGCACCCGCGCCCGCGGCCACGAGCGTGATGCGCTGGCCGGCAGTCATCCTGACGGCTTGCCCCAGCGTCGAGCCGAGCGCCGAACCGATCTGGATGATCGGCCCCTCTCTACCGACCGCCGCGCCGGTGCCGATGGCGAACGCGGATGCCAGCGATTTCACGATCGCGACCACCGGGCGAATCACCCCGCGCTTGAAGTAGATCGCGTCCATCACCTCGGGCACGCCGTGCCCCTTCGCCTCCGGCGCAAAGGTGCAGACGAGCCACGTCACGACGAGGCCACCGACCACCGGCACCAGTATGACGAACGCCCCCCAGACGGAAGGCGGCGTGAACTCGCTCGCGTTGTACGAGGCAGACAATCGGCCGAGGAAAAAGGCGTTATGCACGAAGCCGATCAAGCCGCGAAATGCCACGGCGCCGATTCCGGTGACGACGCCGACCACGATCCCCAGGCAACTCAGGCGATACATGTCGATCGGCGACGCGTCGTCTTCCGTTTGTGACGAACGCTGGACGCGACCGGTTTCCACGCGAAGCGATGCGAGTTCGCCGGCCGCGCTGTCCTCTCCTCCTGTCGATCCCGATGTCATGACGCCCGCCTGTGTCGAGTGTGTCGATCCGTCAACTGGTCTCGTTCATGCGCCCCATCATCTCCGACGTCTCGCCGGCGTCGAGCGCACTGCGCATGGCCAGCGCAAGCACCACCACGCTCCAGACGGCGACCAGCAGAATGTCCCAGCCGAATCCGATGACGCCCAGGCCGCCGCCGATACCGCCCAGCCACGACAACAGCCACAGCCCGCCGAACCACGGGAGCAACCACGCGATGTGCTGCCAGCCGAAGTCTCGCGCGCTACGGCGCAACACGACATGATGGTGAAGCGCGTAGAGGACGAAGCCGATCGCCACCAGCGAAAACAGGAAGTTGTTGGTCTTGAAGCCGGTCCAGTAGATGACGAGGTTGCTGCACACGAATGCGAGCGGCGCGATCAACCCGGCCCCGCTCATGCGGAACGGCCGCTGCAGTTCCGGCACGTTGCGTCGCAGGACGAGCAGCGCGATCGGCCCCAGCCCGTACGTGAGCACGGTGATCGACGTGATATAGCTCACCATCTGCTGCCACGCCGGGAACGGCATCAGGAACAGCACGCCGACCGCCCACATGATCAGTACGGCCACCCAGGGAATCTTGTTGGCATTCAACCGCGTCAGCATGCGCGGGCCTGCGTCCAGCTCTCCTGACGCGAAGAGGATGCGCGAGCCGCCGGTGACGTACATCAGGCCGGTGCCCCCTGGCGAGACGTAGGCGTCGATGTAAAGCAACGTGGCCATCCATCCCATGCCGAGGGTCGTTGCGAGCCCCGCGAACGGTCCCATTTCGCCCTTGAAGCTGAGGTTGTTCCAACCGGCGGCAAGATCGGCCGGCGCAAGCGCGTAGATGAAGGCGACCTGCAACAGGATGTAGATGACGGCGGCCAGCAGTACCGCGCCGATCACGGCCAGCGGGATGTTTCGATGCGGATTGGCGCTTTCGCCGCCCAGGTCGATCGCGGTTCGAAAGCCCAGATAGCTGAAGACGATGCCGGCGGCCGGCAGCGCGGTGAACATGCCGGACACATGGTAGCTGCCAGGCGCCGCCTGCATGACGCCCCAATGCGTACTCGCACCCAGCAAGCCTGCAATCGTCAGAAGCGGCACGAGTATCTTCCACCACGTGATGGTCGAGTTCACGCCCAGCAGCCAGCGGATCACCATCAGGTTCAGCAATGCCATGACGCCGAGCAGGCCGGCGCATGCGACGAAGCCGGCGGCCGTCAGCAAGCCTGCGCTTCCAGGCTGGATGAACCACGGGAGATAGTTGTTCGCGTACGTGACGATCGCCTCCGCCTCGACCGCCGGAACCGGCACGTACGCCAGGAACAGGAGGCCGCACCAGATGCGGCCCAGTCCGACGCCATGACTCGCATGGCTCATGTGCACCAGCGCTCCGCTGCGCGGAAACATCGCCGCGAGCTCGGCGAAACACAGTGCGATCAGCATGATGATGACCGCGCCGAGTACCCAGCTGCCGATGCTCAGCGGGCCGGCGATGCGCGATGCGTGATAGGCGCCGAACAACCAGCCGGAACCGACCATGCTGGTCGTGCTGGCGAACAACAGCCCGATGATTCCGGCGTCACGCCGGAGTTTGCCTTCCAGATTGAGGCTCGAGGTCGTGCTCATATGCCACTCCTTGCAAACGACCTCCCCCTGCTGCGTGTGTGTTCGTTCTCCCACCCTGCCGGTTCTTGTGACGGCCGATGTGTGTCGGCCGTTCGGGGAACCCGTTGCGCGCGCATCGCTGTCGCGCGCTCAGTTGATATCGGTGACGTCCTGGAAAGCCCAGCCGAACGCCTGAATTTCCGACTTGTGCAAAGCCGCAACCTTGCGCAAGCAATCCGCCCCTTTTTCTGTCAGATGGATCTCCACTTGCCGTCGATCCTGCTCGCTCGTCTGGCGCCGGACGAGCCCGGCCGCTTCGCAGCGGGTGACGAGCGCCACCGTGCCATGCGAGGACGCCTGCAACCGCTCGGCAATCTCGCCGACTGTCGCCCACGAGCGGTCCGGGAACGCACAGGTGTGCAACATCAGCATGTATTGCAACGGCGTCAGCCCCTCGGCACGCAGGATTTCCTCCGAGAAACGCAGAAAACGCCGCAGCCGGTAGCGAAATTCGGATAGCTGCTCGAGGTCGTGTTTCGTGGCGCTTGCGCCGGCCTTTCGATTACTTGCTGCCATCACGAACTCCTGGAACACCGGGAGTTTTCTGGAATCATGTCATCACGTGACCTAAAATATAGGCGCGTGTGACGGGTAGTGCAAAGTGCTTTCATCGGTCGCTGCTCCGGTCACTGTGTGGATTGACCCCATCAACCTGAATCGGTGAGGAGAAGTGGAAGGCATTTCGCTACCGCTGCTGGTCGCCCTGGTCGTCGTACAGCCCGGCCATTCGACAAGCTCACGTGCGGGAACGGCCAGCCACGTCGTTGTCCCGGCGCGGAATATACTGCATGTGGACAACCCTTGGGCGTGGCCAAGCCTCGCACCCAACGTCAGTCGTCCGGTGGCAAGCAATCCGACGTCCACCCCGGTCTACATCCCCAGCGTGACGTATCACCCCGACGGTTGGGGCGCACACTCCAGGTTGGCGGGTGATCGATTTCGGTGGTGACCGGTCGATCCGGGATTCCGCCAAACTTCCGCCGCAAGTGTCTTTCTCGTCGCGCCATTTCGCGACGCTCCCCCGACCGCCTCGCTTCCAGGCATGACCTCCAAGTCTCGATGACATCGTCATGCCGGAATTTTCCACTTCCAAGTGGGACAGTTTTGTGAGCCAGGGTCACACCAAGTGTCACCCCCAAAACACCACGTGATTGCATTTTCACATTTTATGTGATTCCATTATCACATCTCGCACGCCGCCGCCGCCCCTGCACGCGGCGCATCCCATACCAAGGAAGACACGCAGATGGAGACAATCGCCGTCATCGGCAGCAACATGGTCGACCTCGTGACTTATGTCACACGCATGCCCGCCCGGGGCGAAACGCTCGAAGCGCCGAACTTTGCGCTCGGCTGCGGCGGCAAGGGGGCGAACCAGGCCGTCGCGGCCGCCCGCCTCGGCGCGCGTGTCGTGATGGTCACGAAGGTCGGCGACGACGTCTTCGCCGACAACACGATCCGCAACTTCGAGCGCGAAGGCATCGACACCACGCACGTGCGCAAGGTCGCCGGCGTGCCGAGCGGCGTCGCGCCGATCTTCGTCGAACCCGATTCGAGCAACAGCATCCTGATCGTCAAGGGCGCGAACCGCCACCTGACGCCGGCCGACATCGACGCAGCCGCACCGCAGCTCGCCGAATGCGCACTGATCGTGCTGCAGCTCGAAATCGAGCTCGCCACCGTCTATCACGCGATCGAATTCGGCGCGCGGCACGGCATCCCCGTGCTGCTGAACCCCGCGCCCGCGGTGGCCGATCTCGATTTCGAGCGGATCCGCTCCGTCGAATTCTTCGTGCCGAACGAAACCGAGCTCGCGATCGTGTCGGGCATGCCGGTCGATTCGCGCGACACCGCGGCGCGCGCCGCCGAAGCGCTGGTCGCACGCGGGCTCAAGCACGTGCTCGTCACGCTCGGCAGCCACGGTTCGCTGCTGGTATCGCGCGACGGCGTGCGGCACGTGCCGGGCGTACCGGTCGACGCGCGCGACACGACCGGCGCGGGCGACGCGTATATCGGCTGCTTCGCGCGCTGCTACGCCGCGTCGCGCGACGCGCTCGACGCGATGCGTTACGCGTCCGCGTACGCCGCGCATTCGGTCACGGGCCTCGGCACGCAGAAGTCGTACGCCGACACCGCGACGTTCGAACGCTTCCTCCGCGACGCCGGCATGTGAACGGCGCCTTCATCGACGAGACAATTGGGAAGGAGACACCCATGGGCCGAGCCAGAATCGAACACACACCCGACGGCTATTACCTGAACCGCACGCCGCTCTTCGCGTTCACGCTGCTGTGCTGCCTGTTCGCGCTGTGGGGCACCGCGGCGAACCTGAACGACGTACTGATCGCGCAGTTCAAGAAGTCGTTCTTTCTATCCGATTTCGAATCGGCGTTCGTGCAATCCGCGTTTTATCTCGGCTACTTCTTCCTCGCGATTCCGGCCGCGACCGTCGTGAAGAAGTTCAGCTACAAGACGACGATCCTGGTCGGCCTGCTGCTCTACACGACCGGCTGCCTGCTGTTCTTCCCGGCCGCGTCGATGGCGAAGTACGGGATGTTCCTCGTCGCGCTGTTCGTGATCGCGGCCGGCCTGTCGTTTCTCGAGACCGCATCGAACTCGTATTCGACGCTGATGGGCCCGCGCGACACCAGCACGCGGCGGCTGAACATCTCGCAGACGTTCTATCCGTTCGGCGCGATGGCCGGCGTCTACACGGGCAGCTTCCTGATCTTCAAGGAAGGCGATGCGTCGCACGCGCAGCTCGCGGCGATGTCGGCGGCCGACGCCCGCGTGCACCAGCTCGCGATGATCCAGGCCACGCTCGAGCCGTACAAATGGCTGATCGTCGTGCTCGTCGCCGTGTTCATCGTGTTCGCGCTCACGCCGTACCCGGCCTGCAAGGGCAACGGCCCCAGCGTGGCCACGCACCGGATCGACGCGCGCGGCACGCTTGCGCGCCTGTTCGGCAACCGGCGTTTCGTCGCGGGCGTCGTCGCGCAATTCCTGTATGTCGGCGCGCAGGTCGGCGTGTGGAGCTTCACGATCCGGCTGGCGATGCAGATCGGCGGCCTCACGGAGCGCGGTGCGTCGCACTACCTGCTTGCCACGTTCTTCGCATTCTTCGTCGGCAAGCTCGTCGCCACGCTCGTGATGAAGCGCGTCGGCCCGGCCAAGGTGCTGATCGTCTACGGCATCCTGTGCATCGCGCTGCTCGCGTACACGATCGGCGTGCACAACATCACGGCCGTCTATGCGGCCGTGGGCGTGAGCGTGTTCCTCGGCCCATGCTGGCCGACGATCTACGGCCTCACGATCGACGGCCTCGGCAAGGACACCGAGTACGGCGGCTCGATTCTCGTGATGAGCATCGTCGGCGGCGCGGTCGTGCCGCTGATCCAGGGGCTGATTTCCGATCACACGGGCGGCAACATGCAGCTCGCGTTCGTCGTGCCGCTCGCGTGCTTCGCCGTGATCGTCTACTACGGCTTCTACTGCCTGCGCCACCTGCCGGCCGCGACGCCCGGCACGGCCGCCGACGGCAACGCGCCCGCGCGCTACGCCGCCCCCCGCAACACGTCGGGAGCGTGAGCATGCAAGGCGAAATCGACCTGCGACGCGACGACTTCCGCGACACGCCGCACACGCTGTACCGCACCGACGGGCTCGTCGTCACCGCGTTCGCGTATCCGTCCGGCGTCGAGGCGCTGAAGCTCGAGAACCGCCGCGGCCATCTCGTCGTGCTGCCGTATCTCGGCCAGATGATCTGGGCCGCCGCGTTCGACGGCCGCGACCTGACGATGAAGCACATGTTCCGGCAGCCGAAGCGCGCGGCATCGATCATCGATACGTACGGCTGCTTCATGTTCCACAGCGGGCTGCTGCGCAACGGCTGCCCGGGGCCGGACGACACGCATGCGCTGCACGGCGAGATGCCGTGCGCACCGATGGATCGCGCGAGCCTTGTGGTCGGCGCGGATGCGCGCGGTGCGTTCGTCGAAGTGACCGGCGAATACGAATACGTGCAGGGTTTCGGCAGCCACTATCTGGCGTGCCCGTCGGTAAGGCTCGCCGAGCACGACGCGCGGATGACGATCGCGATGGACGTCACGAATCTCGGCGGCGCGCCGATGGACCTGATGTACATGGCGCACCTGAACCATGCGTACGTGCCGGGCGGCCGCCTTGTGCAGTCGCTGCCGCGCGGCGGGGTGCGGCTGCGCGACAGCGTACCCGCGCACGTGAAGCCGACCGCCGCGTGGCGCGACTATACGGCCACGCTCGCGCGCGAACCGGAACGGCTTCACACGCTCGATGCGCCTGCGCTGTACGACCCGGAGATCGTGTTCTTCATGAACGACGTGGCAACGGATGCCAACGGCGTCGCGCATTTCCTGCTCGAGCATCCGGATGGCGGCGCGTTCCACACCGCATACCGCCCCGCGCAATTCCCGCATGCGACGCGCTGGATCCTGCACAACGCGGACCAACAGGTCGCCGCGTTTGCGCTCCCGTCGACCTGCGAGCCGGAGGGTTACGAAGCCGAACGCCGCAAGGGCCATGTGGCGACGCTCGCGCCGGGCGCGACGCGACACTTCGAAGTCGTCACCGGCTACCTGAGCGCGGCGGAAGCCCGCAATGCGTGAAGCGATGGGCGGCCGCGTTGCGTCAGGTCACGAGCGCGATCCCGTGTTCGCGGATCGCCGTTTCGTAGCGGCGGCTCAGTTGCCCGTCGGAGATCACGTAGTTGAAGTCGGTCAGTTCGGCGAAATAGGCCGCGCGCACTTCGTCGAACTTCGTGTGGTCGACCAGCAGGAAGCGGTTCTGCGCGCGCGCCATCACCTTCTTCTTCGCGTCGACCTCGTGGAAGTTGAAGCACGTGACGCCGCAGCGCTCGCTCACGCCGGCCGCGGAGATGAATGCCTTCGACACGCGCACCGTGTCGAGAATGCCCGTCTCGGCCACCGACTCGAACACCATGTTCTTGCGGTGGTACGCGCCGCCGCACAGGATCACGCTGCAATGCGGCTTCTGCTGCAGCTTCGCGAACACGTTCAGCGAATTGCAGACCGCCGTGAATTCGAGGTCGTCCGGAATGAAGTCGACGACGAACGGCGTGGTCGAGCCGCAGTCGACGAAGATCGTGTCGCCGGTCGTCACGAACTGCGCGGCCAGCTTGCCGATGCGGCGCTTCTCTTCGGTCTGCCGGTTGTTCTCGGCGCTGACCACATACTCGCCGATATCGCTGCGCTGCGCGGCGAAGTGGCGCGTCACGTAACCGCCGATCAGGCTCAGGCCGTGCGGGTTGTCCGCGAGATCGCGGCGGATCGTCATCTCGGAGACGCCGAACAGCTCGGCGACTTCCCTCAGATGAATCGCGTTCTGCCCTTGCAGCACGTTCATCAGTGTCTTGATCCGTTCGCCTTTCTTCGTTTCCATGCCAGTATCCTGCGTGCCCGTCGCATCCGTCGCTTGTCGTGCCGGGCGTGCAGGCCCGGCCGGAATGTCGTATTTGTAACAAACCGATGTGAAAACATCAACTTTACGTGTGCCCGTCCGGCACACGCTTCGTGGAGTCCTGAAACATGCCGCTTTCCAACGCCCAGCTCGCTCAAACCATCGATCACACGCTGCTCGCGCCCGACGCGAGCGACGCGCAGATCCGCGAACTCTGCCGCCAGGCGGCCGAGCATCGCTTTTACTCGGTCTGCGTGAATTCGGCGAACGTGCCGCTCGCCGCGCGCGAGCTGTCCGGCACCGGCGTGCTCGTCTGTGCCGTGGTCGGCTTTCCGCTCGGTGCGGGGCTGTCGGCCGCCAAGGCATTTGAAGCAACCGCCGCGATCGCGGCGGGCGCCGGCGAGATCGACATGGTGATCAATATCGGCGCGCTGAAGAGCGGCCGCGCCGACGACGTGAAGGCCGACATCGACGCCGTGCACCGCGCGTGCGGCGCGGTACCGCTCAAGGTGATCCTCGAAACGGGGCTGCTGACCGACGACGAGAAGGTGCGCGTGTGCGAGATGTGCCGCGATCTCGGCGTCGCGTTCGTGAAGACGTCGACGGGGTTCGGCCACGGCGGCGCGACGCTCGCGGATGTCGCGCTGATGCGCCGCACGGTCGGCCCCGTGCTCGGCGTGAAGGCATCGGGCGGCGTACGCGACCGCGCGGCCGCGCTGGCGATGCTCGAAGCCGGCGCGACGCGGCTCGGCACGAGTTCGGGGGTGGCAATCGTGACCGATCAGGGTGGCAGCGACGCCGGGTACTGACGCGTGAACACCGGCTTTCGCCCGCGCGCGCCGCAAGCGAAGGCCGGTTGCCCGAACCAGCGCCCGGACAACGCCGCACCGTCGGCGGAACCGGCGCCGCGGATCGGCCGCCTGAACGGCGCGCCCGGCCCCGGCGCGCCGTTCAGGCGGCGATATCCGTCTTGAACGCGTCCGGCGCGTGCCTGCGCAGGATCTCGAGGCATTTCTTCCGGTCGTCGACGCGCATTTCGACAAAAGGCAGCCTGACCTTGCGTACCTTGCTTCCGCCCGACCGCGTCGCGACACGATAAAGCACGATCAGCGAGAAGGGGCCGCGCGTCACTTCGACGACATCGCGATACGGCACGGAGATCCGTTGCACCTTGAAGGTGTCGGCGAAGAATACGGCGCGCGTCATGACGAACATGTACCCAAGGCCGCCCAGCGCCCCAATGAACGGCATGATGAACGTCGTGAAGCTGAAAAACGGATCCGCGCTGGCGGCCCAGATGCAGCCGCCGCCGATCACGACCAGCGCGAACACCAGCATCGGTAGCGCAAAACGGCTGCCGCGCACGATCAACTCGGGTTCGGATTGCTGCGCCAGATCATTCATGTTTGCCTCCCGGCGTGGACGTGTGTGGGTTCTTGAATTCGTCTCGCGATGCGCGGCCCTGCGATGCCGATGCACCTGACACGTGGCACGGCGCCGGCAATTCTACTCGCGATCGATGCGGCCGCCACCGCGCCCGGTTCGGCAGCGCGACGCCGCCCCGCGTCTTCCCCCCGCGCGGCAACCCCGGCACAATGCCGCTCATGCGCCACGACAACGCCTTCGTTTACCCGTCCGCCGGCCTGATCGGCCGGCTCGCCAACCGGATCGTCGCGAGCGGCCCGCTGCTGCGCGCGCGCCGCGCACTGCTGTCGCGGCTGCCGTTCCTTCAGCTCGCGAGCGACGTCGAGAACGTCGTGTATTGCACGTGGGTTGTCGATGTCGCGGCCGTCGCGCACCTGGTGCCGCGCGGCGTCGCGCTCGCGAGCCGCGACGGCCGCACGCTGTTGACGACGCTCACCTATGCGCACCGGCACTTCGGCCCGCGCGTCGCAGGCCCGCTGCGTCGCATGTTTCCGTCGCCGCTGCAGAGCAACTGGCGGCTTTACGTCGATGCGCTGCCGGGCGGGACGCCGGCCGACCGAACGGTGTTGTTCGTGAAGAACGTGTTCGACCACCCGCTCTATGCGCTCGGCAGCCGCCTCTTCAGCGATGCACTGCCGTCGCATCTCGCGCGGCGCTTCACGCATGCCGTGCGCGACGGACGCTACGACACGCGGCTGGCGGGCGGCGGCGGCAGCGCGCCCGACTTCCACTGCACTGCCGAAGCATCGGACGATCGAGCGCTGCCCGACGCGTTCGCGCCGTTCTTCAAGGACTGGCGCGATGCCGTCGCCTCCCTGTCGCTGCAGCACGCGGCGGTCGCCCATGTCGCGGACTGCGACCGCCTGGCGTACGCGTCGATCGACCTGCCGATCGACGTCGACGCGGTCCGGCCGCTGAAGACGGTCGGGCCCGCGGGCGGCGGTGACTTCCTCGCGCGCATCGGCGCCACCGGCGAACCGATGTGCTTCGTCGTGCCCGACGTCGCGTTCCGCGTGCTCTCCGAGCGGCTGCTGTAGCGCGGCGCTCAGCCGGTGCGCCGCGCGGTCTCGTATGCATCCGCGTCGTCTTCCTCGGCAAGCCGCCCCGCATAATCACGCGCGAACTGCACGGCGATACGGCCCGAGCGCGCGCCGCGTTCGAGCGCCCACTGCAGCGCGGGCTCGCGCGCCGCGCGGATCCGCGCGGCATCGAAACCTGCCGCGCCGAGACGGCTCTCGACGACGGCCAGGTATTCGTCCTGCGTGAAGCCGTAGAACGTCACCCAGATCCCGAAGCGCTCCGACAGCGAGATCCGCTCCTCGACCGCATCGCCGGGATGCAACTCGCCATTCTCCGCGCGGGACACGTTCGCGTTGTCGCTCGCGTGCTCGGGCATCAGGTGGCGGCGATTGGACGTCGCGTACACCAGCACGTTCGACAGGTCGCTCGCGACCGACCCGTCGAGCACGGTCTTCAGCCCCTTGTAGCCGGTCTCGCCCGCCTCGAACGACAGGTCGTCGCAAAACACGATGTAGCGCTCGGGCCGCGCACGCACCAGCTCGACGATCGCCGGCAGGTCGTTCAGCCCTTCCTTGCTGACCTCGATCAGCCGCAACCCGTGCGCCGCGAACGCGTGCAGGCACGCCTTCACGATCGACGACTTGCCGGTGCCGCGCGCGCCGGTCAGCAGCACGTGATTGGCCGCGAACCCGCGCACGAACTGCCGCGTGTTCCGTTCGACGATCGCCGCCTGACGGCCGACATTGCGCAGCGCGTCGAACGCGACGAGCGCGGGCGACGGGATCGGCTCGAGCGGCGCCGCCCGATGCCCGCCGCCGAAGCCGCGCCAGCGGAACGCAACGGCCGCATCGAAATCGACGGCCGCCGGCCGCCCGGCGGGCGCCATCGCTTCGAGCGCGGCCGCGATCCGTTCGAGCTGGCGCGCGAGCGACGCCACGGCAATGGGTGTGCGCCCGTCCGGCAGCGCGGCGACCAGGTCCTGCATGTCGCGCTCGCCGCTCATTGCCGGGCACCCTGCGACACGCCTGCCTGAAACGGGAACCGCTGCGCGATCGCCACGCCGAACAGCGCGACGCCGCCGCCAACCAGGTGATAAAGCCGCAGCGATTCGCCAAGCAGCACGATTGCACCGCCGGCCGTCATCACCGGCAACAGGTTCATGAACATCGCGCAGCGGCTCGGGCCGAGCAGCCGCACGCCCTGCATCCACAGATACGGCAGCACCACCGACGCCAGCACGCCGGCATACAGGATCAGCGGCACACTCGCACGCGTGGGCCACGCCGCCTGCGCGGGCAAACGCAGCAGCATCGGCGCCATGAACACGAGCGCGGCGAGCGCCTGCACGTAGGTCGACTGCCACGCCGGCAGCACGCCGATGCGCCAGCGCTTGAGCAATACGCCGTAGAGCGCATACGCGGCCGACGCGGCCAGCATCAGCAGGTCACCCGCCTGCACGCCGCGCGCGGCGATCGTCGTCGGATGCCCTTCGGCAATCAGGTAGATGACGCCCGCGAGCGACAGCACCCCGCCGCCGACCATGCCGGCACCCGGCGGATCGCCCAGCAGCAGCGAGCTGAGCGCCATCGTCATCAGCGGCACGAGCGCCGTGATGATCGCCATGTTGGTGGCGCTGGTCGTTTTCGCGGCCTCGTAGGACAGGCTCTGGAACAGCGCCATCGCGAGAAAGCCGAGCACCGCGAGCTTCGGCAGGTGCGCGACGAGCGCCGCGCGGTTGCGCCACGCGGGGCGCAGCGTGAACACGCTCATCAGCGCGACGGCGAGCAGCAGCCGGTAGAAGGTGATCGCCGACGGGTCGATCGTCGACGCCGACAGCTTCGACACGACCACGTTGCCGGCCCACAGCGCGATCGCGCAGAAAGGAAACAGAAAAGGAGACTTGTTCATCGCATTTGACGGATTAATATCCTGACAGGGGTGTGGCGTGGAGGGGAACGCCATCGTGCCCGCTCGTCCAACTGCCTGTCTCACGCCAAAATGTCACGACTTGTCGCCAATCGGACACTCGAGTCCACCCCGCCCGGTGCTCACCTGCGCTTCGAATCGACGCCGATGCCCGTATCGGCGATGGCGGCGACGTACGCGCACGGCACGTCGATCGCGCCGCACCGGCATCGCCGCGCGCAGCTGCTCTATGCGATCGAGGGCGTGATGCACGTGCAGTCCGAAGGCGCGTCGTGGGTCGTGCCGCCGACGCGCGGCGTGTGGCTCGAAGCCGGTCTCGACCACACGGTGCAGATGAGCGGCGACGTGCAGATGCGCACCGTCTTCGTCGAGCCGGGCGCGGTCGAGCACCTGCCCGCGCGAAGCTGCGTCGTGGAAGTGCATCCGCTGCTGCGCGAGCTGATCCTCGCCGCGGTCGACATCCCGCTCGACTATGCGCCGGGCTCGCGCCACGATCACCTGATGCACCTGCTGCTCGCCGAGGTGACGGTCGCGCCGCTGCTGCCGCTGTACCTGCCGTGGCCGCACGACCCGCGCCTGCGCACGATCTGCGACGCGCTCGTCGCCGCGCCCGACGACCTGCGCACGATCGCCGAATGGGCCGACCTGCTCGGGTTGTCGGTCCGCACGCTCCATCGCGCGTTCCGGCGCGAGACGGGGCTCAGCTTCCGCCGCTGGCGCGAACAGGCGCGGCTGCTGCTCGCGCTCAAGCGCCTCGCGCACGGCGAGAAGGTGCTGACCGTCGCGATGGACCACGGCTACAGCAGCCAGAGCGCGTTCTCCGCGATGTTCAAGCGGCATTTCGGTGTGTCGCCGTCGGCGTTTTATGCGTAGGGCGTGCGCGTGCGCGGCACGGGCATCGTTGACGATAGAATCGCGACCATGCATCCGGCCAGCCCGCACCGTTTGTCTGCATCGACGCACGAATCCCATCCCGTGAATATGCTCACGTGGGAACACGCGCCGATCGTCGATACCTTCGCCGTTCAGGCCGGCTACGGCCATCTGCTCGTGTTGACGATGGACGGTTCGCTGCACGGCATCGATCTCGATACGGGGCGCCGCACGCCGCTGTGTTCGGTGCCGTTGCCGCCACTCCCGCCACCGACGGGTCACACCGCATTCGGTACGCCCGCCTATCGCCTGCACGCTTCGCCTGACGGCCGGTACGCGGCGATCGTGACCGACTACGGGCGGCGCGGTCTCGTCGTCGACGTCGCCACCGGCTCACCGACGATGCAGCTCGACGGCGGCGACTACTATCCGCATACCGTCCCGTTCAGCGCATGCTTCCTCCGTCATCGCGATCGCACGATCTTCGTGCACCGTACCGCCTGGAACCGGCTCGATGCGGCCAACCCGGCCACCGGCGCATCGCTGACCGCGCGCGACATCGCGCCGTATACGAACAACGACCGGCCCGCGCATTACCTCGACTACTTCCACGGCCGCCTCGTGCCGAGCCCCGACGGCAGCCGGCTGTTCGATGACGGATGGGTCTGGCATCCCGTTTCGATCCCGCGCGCATGGTCGGTCGCCGCCTGGCTCGACGCCAATCCCTTCGAAAGCGAAGACGGCGCATCGGTGGTCAGCCTGACCCGGCGCGACGACTGGGACACGCCGGCCTGCTGGATCGACAGCCGGCATATCGCGTATTGGGGGCTCGCGGACTGGGACGAGGACGAATTCGCCGAAACCGGGCAAGACGCCGGCGTGCGCATCCTGGATGTGACCGAAGCCCTTCAATCGAACGACCGGCGCATCCCGATGGCGACCGAACCCGACCGGATCGGCGGCCTGTTCAGCGATGGCGCATCGCTGTATGTCGCGACACCCGCCGGCACGACGATCTGGCGCATCGCCTCGGGTACGCCGCTCGGCGCGCTTCCGGGCTTCGTCGCACGGCGGCACGATCCGGTACGCGGCTCGTTGATCGCATTCGACGCCGGCACGATCGCCGAATACCGGTTGCCCGGGCAGGCCTCACCCACCGCCTGACGCGCGCCGTCACCGCGCCGCAATCCCCACGATGAAAAGCACGCACGCGGCCGCCGACGCCACCATGCGCACGTGATTCCACCTCGTCCAGTCGTGCACGTAGCGCGCCCACAGCGCCGCGCCTTGTGGCGTCGACGGATCGGCCGCGGCGAGCGCATCGTTGAGCGGCACGTTGACCGCCATCGTCACCGCGAACATGCCGAATACGTACAGCATGCCGCCCGCGACCGCCGCCGTCGCGCCCGCCTGCTCGCGATCGAACAACACGATCACGACCAGCGCGAGTGCCATCAGCGTCGTGACGAGAAACAGCGGCATGAACGGCGAACGCACGATGTCGACGTTGATCGCGTTCATCGCGGCCACGCCGGCCTGCGGCGCGATCCGTCCGAGCGACGTCATCACGAACGTCGAGAACGCGAAATACACGCCGGCCATCAACCCGCAGCCGATGGCCGAGCCCCACAGCAATGCGGCGGTCGCGAACGCGATCATGATCGTGCGCCCCACACGCCGGTCGCGGCCGTCGCGCGCGCATAGTCGGCGAAATCGCGTGCCGGCCGCCCGAGCGTTTCTTCGATGCCGTGCGTCACCGCGCTGTTGCGCCCGTCGAGCACCACGCTGAACAGATCGTCGAGCAGCGCGACGACCGGCTCGGGCACGCCAACCTCGCGCAGTCCGGCAACGAACGCTTCGGCCGGGATCTCGCGATAGACGATCGGCCGGCCAGCGGCACGCGCGATTTCGGCGACCGCCTCGGCAAACGTCAGCGCGCGCGGGCCCGTGACCTCGATCACGCGGTTCGCGAAGCGCGCATCGGTAAGCGCGGCCACGGCGACGTCCGCGATGTCGTCCGCATCGACGAACGGCTCACGCACCGCGCCGGCCGGCAGCGCGACTTCACCGGCCAGCACGCCGTCGATCAGGTAGCCCTCGGAGAAGTTCTGGTTGAACCAGCTCGCGCGTACCACGCCCCACTCCACACCCGACGCCTGCAACGCGGCCTCGGCGGCCTGCGCGCCGGGCTCGCCGCGCCCGGACAGCAGCACCACGCGCTCGACGCCGCTTTCCCGCGCGAGCCGTGCGAATGCGGTGATCGCATCCACCGCGCCTTCGACGGCCAGGTCGGGCTGGTACGTCACGTACGCGGCCGATACGCCTTCAAGCGCGGCGGGCCACGTCGCGGGCGCCGTCCAGTCGAAGCAGGCAGCCGACGTGCGCGACACGGGCCGGGTTGCGATGCCGCGCGCGCGCAGCCGTGCATCGACGCGGATGCCCGTCTTGCCCGAACCGCCGACGATGAGGGTGGGAAGTGCCGACATGACCGTCTCCTTTGACTAAAATACGAGAATATCTCGCGTTTCAAAAACACGATAGACTCTCGCATTAGCAACGTCAAGTTTTCCGGAGGCAGCATGGGCCGACAAAAATCAGGGCAGAACGACGCGCCCGAAGCAGCGGCTGACTCGGCGACTACGCCGGCGCGCGCGCGGCTGGTGCCGACGCAGCAGCGCAGCCGCGAGCGGTTCGAGCGCATCCTCGCGTGCGCGTCGGAGGTGATGATCGAGAAAGGCTGCGACGCGTTCCGGATGAGCGACATCGTCGAACGCACGGGCATCTCGTTCGGTTCGCTGTACCAGTACTTTCCGGACAAGGCGGCCGTGATCGGCACGCTCGCGGAGCGCTACAACGAAGCCGGGCACGTCTGCGTGCGGCGCGACCTCGCCACGATGAAGACGCTCGACGACCTGCACGCCACGCTCGCCCGCATCACGGACAGTTACTACCGGATGTTCGTCGACGAGCCGCTGATGCGCGATATCTGGCGGGCCACGCAGGCCGACCGCGCGCTGCAGGCGCTCGACCGGGCGGACGGGGCGTTTCTGGCGGGGTTGTTCGCGGATGCGCTGGCCGACGTGGCGCCCGGCACGACCCGCTCGCAACGCAGCGCCTTCGCCGAGTTGATGATGATCCAGATCGCGGCGGCCGTACGCCACGCGATCACACTGCCGCCGAAGGCGGCGCGGCAGCTCCTTGCGATGTTCAAGCGGACATTGCCGAAGGATTTATCGGTACTTGACAGCCAGGATGTGCTCAAACCTTCGAACCGTGACATTCGGACGTCTCACCAGAAATAAAATATTCGCTAATACAATTACACAAATTCATATGGGCGCAATCCGAGACCCCGGCGCCCGAATCCCCTATTTTCCATTCAGACCTCCACTCAAGACCCGCCGCTCCCGAGAGCCCGGGTCTTTCGCCTTTCGCGCGGGGCCAGCCATTTCGTGACGCGATGCTCGTTTCGCCTTGGTGAACTTCTCGAGACTTTATTCAGCGTCCCGGCAACCTGATTCCACCGAAGTCAACAAATCGCAAGATGATTAACCAAAATCAGCCGATTCAATGAAATGCTGATGATTAATGGAATCGATTTCAACAAATAATTCAAATTTCCAACCCACTTGACCATTTACTTTCCAATTTTTGTTCCGCTAAGCTTGCGGCACATTTTTAAACCAACCCGATCGGTCGATGAATTCCAGGAAACAATTAATCCGAATTAAATCGACCGATTGTTGCTTATTTCTAAAATCAAATGAGACGCAATAAATCCACAAAAACCGGCAAGTCATCATGTGATTGACCGGATTCTCCGTGCGTCGCCCGGCGACCTGTGCCTGTCGCCCCGACCACGTCTCCTTGCCATCGCGATTCAGGTTGCGCGGGACAGGCCCGACCCCATGGCCCGCCCCGCGCCGCACCGCTATCGCGGACTTCAAACTCACACTCTTGCGAGCGCTGACGATGGACGACTTTTGCCGCGCGAACCTGCCCCCTGCCGAAGATTGGCCGACGTTTGTCTTTGAGTTGCCGGGGCTGCAGTTTCCGCCGTTTCTCAATTGCGCCGCCGCGCTGCTGGATACCGCCGTCGAGGAACGGGGCTGGGGCGATCGCGTTGCGATCAGGACCGAGTCGGGCATCACATGGACATATCGCGAACTGCGCGATGCCAGCAACCGGATCGCCAACATGCTGGCCGACGATGCGGGCCTGGTAGCCGGCAACCGGGTGCTGTTGCACGGCACCAATCACCCGATGCTGGCCGCTGCGTGGTTCGGCGTGGTCAAGGCCGGCGGCGTGGCCGTCGCGACGATGCCGAAGCTGCGCGCGGGAGAACTGTCGACCGTCATCGGGCGAGCCCGGGTCACGCACGTCATCTGCGAAGCCGGGCTGTCCGCCGAGCTCGACGCGGCGATGGCGCGCATGCAGTGGCGCGGCGACGTCCGGCGCTACGAGACGAACGACACGCAGCCGCACGCGGGCTGGCTCGGCGGCTATTCGGCAACATTCGCGGCCGCCGGCACGCGCGCGGACGATCCTTGCCTCATCGCGTTCACGTCGGGGACGACCGGAGAACCGAAGGCCACCGTCCATTTTCATCGCGACGTGATGGCGGCCTGCCACTGCTTTCCGCAGCATGTGCTCAAGCCCGGCGCCGATGACGTCTTCTGCGGGTCGCCGCCGCTCGCGTTTACGTTCGGCCTCGGCGCGCTGCTGCTGTTTCCGATCAGTGTCGGCGCGAGCGTCGTGCTGTTGCAGAAAGCGAGCCCGGAACGGCTGCTGGCCGCTGTCGGCCGGCATCGGGTCAGCATCCTGTTTACGGCGCCGGCGGCCTATCGGGCCATGCTCGACCATCTCGACGGGCATGACGTATCGTCCCTGCGCAAATGCGTGTCGGCGGGCGAGGCGCTCCCGTCGTGGACGCGCGCCGCATGGCACACGCGCACCGGCCTGCACCTGATCGACGGAATCGGGTCGACCGAGATGCTGCATATCTTCGCGTCCACCGGCGACGCCGGCACGAAGGACGGAGCAATCGGCCAGGCGGTGCCCGGTTACCGCCTGGCCGTGGTGGACGAGCACGGCCAACGCCTGCCGCCCTACGAAATCGGCTATCTGGCCGTGCAGGGACCGACCGGGTGCCGCTACCTGAATGACGCGCGGCAACGCGACTACGTCAAGCACGGCTGGAACCTGACGGGCGACAGCGCCTACCTCGACGACGACGGCTATCTGTTCTACCAGGCACGCGCGGACGACATGATCATCAGCGCCGGCTACACGGTGTCTCCCGGCGAAGTGGAGCAGGTGTTGCTGCGCCATCCCGATATCGCCGAGTGCGGCGTCGTCGGGCAGATCGACGAATGGGGCGGCACGCTCATCTGCGCGCATGTGGTGCTGCGACCGGGCGTCGGCGGCTCGGAGGCGTTGACGACGCAACTGCAGCAGCACGTCAAGAACGTGATCGCACCGTACAAATGCCCGCATCGCGTGACCTATCACGCCGGCGGTTTGCCGCGTAACGAATCGGGCAAATTGCGTCGCGCCTTGCTCCGGCAGGCGGGTCATGGCGCGACGCGCCCCCAGAATCAAACAGTCCAGAACGAACACGCCCTATGAAAATTCTCGGAGCCTCGGTGGCCATTCCGGACCCGGCGACCACCGCGCAATCCTGCGCCAACGATTATGCGATCAAGGCAGCCAGGCAGGCGCTGCTGCAAGCCGGTTGCCTGCCGTCGGAACTGGACCTGATCGTCAGCCTGTCGATTTCTCCCAGCCGGATGGCGGACGCGCCGACGATCGCCGGGCCGCGGCTGGCGCACCCGGTGCAGCGCGACCTGCGTGCGCGACACGCGGCCGTGTTCGATCTGCTCGACGCGGACTGGACGCTCGCACTCGATCTCGCGCACAGCCATTGCAAACAGCTCGGCTATCGACGCGCGCTTGTCGTTCGCGCGGAGGCGCTCGCGGACGTCGAACAGGTGGCCACGAGCGGTTTCGCCGACGGCGCGGGGGCGATCGTGCTGACGCCTGCCGGCCAGGACCGCGACCACGCCAGCCGCTACGCGGACCTCGACGCGCCCCCGTTCGCGACGCTCGACGCCCTTCCCGCCCGGCGCGTGAACGGCGCCCTGTCGCTGGCCCGCTTCGAGAGCCGGTTCGATCCCGCAACCGGCCGGTTCGACGCCGAACCGGCCAATGCGGCCACCGCGGTGCGCGCGCTGGCCGACGCGATGCAGAGCCGCATCGGCCGGCGCGCCACCCCGCTGTTTTGCGAATCGTGGCTGAGCGGATGGCCATCGATCGCCATCGGCGCGGGTCGCGATTTCCACGTCGATGTCGTCGCCGGTTCGGCGGACATCCCGAACCCGTTCCAGTTGCCCGCGTGGCTTTCGTCCCGCGTCGCACATTCGATGTCGTTGCGTGACGACGAACGTACGGTGGTCGCGATGACACTGGATCCGTTCCGGCCGCGCATCGCCTGCAGCATGATGGAGGTCTGACAGTGCACAACGTCCGAATCGCAAGTCTCGCCTGCCGCCTGCCGGCACGCCAGGTGCCCAACGACGATCCCGTGTTCGCGGGCGTCGAGCCCATTCCGTCGGAATGGTGGCAATTCTGGGGCATCGAATCGCGCTACATGATCGATCCCGATGCCGGCGAATCCGAGCTTGCGCTGGCCGAGCGCACGGCCCGCGACGCGCTCGCCCGTGCCGGCGTGGAGGCCGCCGAACTCGATCTGGTGCTGTTCAACATGACGTCGCCGTTCGTCTCGCTCCCCGACGGCCGGCGCCGTTTCGCACCACGGCTTGCGCGTGTGCTGCGCGACCGGCTCGGCGCCACGCGCGCGCTCGACGCCGACGTCGAGATGGAATGCGCGAGCTTCGTGCTGCAACTGCAGATCGCCGCCAACCTCATCAAGCAGGGACGGGTGAAGCGTGCGCTGGTGTGTTCGACGGAGCGCATGTCGGCCGTGGTCGACTACACCAGCAAATCGTCGACGAACTTCGGCGATGGCGCGGCCGCGGCCGTGCTCGTCGCCGAGCCGGCCGATCCCGGCGGCGCCGATTGGCTGGATGCCACGTATCGCAGCGATGCAACGCACTACGACCTCGTGACGATGCAGTGGCGTCACGCCCGGGCTGCGACAGACGACGACTCGGCAGCCGGCGCCGACAACCCGTTCGGCGTGTATTTCACGCTCAAGCCCGAAGCGCAGGAGGCGATCGCCCGCTTCATGCCCGTGGCCATTCCCGATATCGTCGAGCGGCTGTTGCACCGCAGCGGTACGGACATCGCCGACGTCGACGCGATGGTGTTCCATCAGCCGTCGGCGCTGCTCGTGCGCGCATGGGCACAGCGGCTCGGGCTCCAGCCCGACCAATACGTGATTCGCGTGGCCGATTGCGCGTGCCTCGTGTCGGCCGCCGTGCCGTATGCGCTGTACGAGTCGATCCAGGAAGGCGTGATCCGGCCGGGATCGTTGGTCGTGATCGCCGGCGCCGGCGCCGGCTGGGGCTTCGGCGCGCAATTGTGGCGCTGGGGCGAAACCGTCGTGACCGATGCGGACGATGCCGTCGCCGCCGCGATGGAGCAGGAGGTGCAAACATGACCGCCAGACTCGTCATCGCCGGAATGGGCCACGCGCTGCCGGAGCGGATCGTCGGCAACGACGAAGTCGCCGGCATGATCGACACCAGCGACGCGTTCATTCGCGAACGAACCGGCGTCGTGGCGCGTCGCTATCTCGCCCCCGACCAGCATCTGGCGGATCTCGCGTGCCCGGCCGCGGAACGGGCGATGGCCGACGCCGGCGTCACGGCGCACGACGTCGATCTGCTGATCGTCAATACGCTGTCGCCGGATCATCACGATCCGTCGCAGGCGTGCTACATCCAGCCTCGGCTCGGATTGCGGGAGATTCCGTGCTTCGATATCCGCGCGCAATGCAGCGGCGGGCTCTACGGGATCGAGATCGCGCGCCATTTCCTCGCGAGCGGCCTGTATCGCAACGTGCTGCTGATCTGCGCCGAGGCCCTGTCGCGGCGAATCGACACCAGCAATGCGGGCCGCAATCTGTCGATCCTGCTGAGCGACGGCGCCGCCGCGCTGCTGCTGCAAGCGACGGACCACCCGGCGCACGGGCTGATCGACCTGACGCTCGGCGCCGACGGCACCCAGTTCGACCTGCTCAGCACCGAAGCGCCCGGCGCGCGGCGCCCACGCTTCATCGACGAGGACGACATCGCGGCCGGCCGGCACCATTTCCGGATGAAAGGCGCGCCGATGTTCGAAGACGCCACGCGGCGCATCGTCGACGCGTGCCGGCAGATGCTCGACAAGCACCGGCTGACGCTGTCGGATATCGGCCTGGTCGTACCGCACCAGCCGAACCTGCGCATCCTCGACGCGGTCATCGGGCAACTCGGGCTGCCCCGCGAGCGGTGCATGATTTCCGTCGAACAGCTGGGCAACATGGCCAGTGCGGCGTTTCCGGTCGCGCTCGCCCTCGCGCGCGAGCAAGGCCGCATGCCGGTCGGGCAGCTCAACCTCTTCGTGACCTATGGCGCGGGCGCGACGTGGGCCTGCGCGCTCTATCGGAGCTGAACGGCATGCTGAACGCTTCCACGGGATGGATCGAGCCGCGGCTGGCCGTCGTCGGCACGGCTGACGTGCCGCTGTACGTGATCGTCAACGACGAGGCCGCGACGCTGATCGAGGGCGGCCTGAGCGGCATGACCGAACTCGTGTGGCAGCAGCTTCACGCGCTGCTGCGCGACTTCGGCGGCATCCGGCATTTGCGCTACTGGCTGATCACCCACTCGCACTACGACCATTGCAGCCTGCTGATGACGCTCAAGTCGCGCATGCCGTGGCTCCATGTATCCGGCTCGCCCGACGCGTTCGATGCGTTCCAGAGCCCGTCGGCCTGCCGAACCATTCGTCAGCTCGACACGCACGCGTCGATGTCGTGGCAGCCCGCCGCCGACGCCGATTTCACCGAGTTGTCCGACCTGCCGTTCTACCCGGTCAATCCGGGCACGCAGCTCGACATCGGCGCCGGGATGCAGATTCGCACGATCGCGCTGCCGGGCCACAGCCGTTGCCAGTTCGGCTACTACTGTCCGCAGCTGGACATCGGTTTCGTGTCGGATGCGCTCGGCGAGTATCACGGCGCCACCAGCTGGCTGCCGCTGGTCTTCCAGGACCTGTTTGCCTATCGGCACTCGCTACAGGTCATCGAGCAACTGCAGCCGCCGCGGCTCGCGTTGGGACACCACGGCATCCTCACCGGCGAGCTCGCCCGATCGGCCGTTCGGCACGCGCGCGCATGCCTCGATGCGCGTGAGGCCGACGCACGCGCGGTTCGCGGCAACGCCGCCGCCACGCACGAGCTGGCCCACCACTGGACGGCACGTTATGCGGCCAGGAGCGAACGGGTGGTGCCGCATTTCCTGCATCTCAAAAGCATGAGGCACATGATCGACCTGTTCCATCGCGCCGAATAGCCTCCTCGGATTCCCGCCGCGGCAACGCGTGAGCGCCGCCCGGCGTCAGGCCGCTGCTCGCTGTTTTCATTCCTCTTCCGACGACACCATGACCACTGCGATTTTGCCGACCACGCTTAGCGAATTGCTTCAGAACCGGGCCGCCACACTCGGCGACAAGACCGCCTACGTGTTCCTGAGCGGCCCGCCCGAACAGGAGCAGACCGAATCGATGACCTTCGCGGAACTCGACGCACGTGCGCGCCGGGTGGCCGCGCTGCTGCGGCAGAACGCGATCGACATCGGCGACCGGGTCCTGCTGCTGTGCCGGCCGGGGCTCGACTATGTCAGCGCCTTCATGGGGTGCCTGTATGCGGGCGCCATCGCCGTTCCCGCCTACCCGCCGCGCAACAGGCAGCACATGGTGCGGATTGCCGGCATCGTCGAGAACGCAGGCGCGGACACGATCCTGTGTTCGGCCGAGGACCATGCACGCTGCGCGACCTGGCTCGCCGATACCGACGTATCCGGCAGCACGCTGCTCGACGTCGGGGCCGCGCAGGCGCTGGAGCCCGTGCATTCGCCCGCCCGCGTGCAGCCATCCCAGATCGCCTTCCTGCAATACACGTCGGGCACCACCGGCAGCCCCAAGGGCGTGATGGTGTCGCACGGCAACCTGATGCATAACCTGGGGCTGATGCGCGAATGGTTCGCCTATGACGAGCAGAGCACGATCGTCAGCTGGCTGCCGCCCTACCACGACATGGGCCTGATCGGCGTGATCCTGACGTCGCTCTACGGCGGCTTCCGGAGCGTGCTGATGGCCCCGGAACGCTTCATCCAGCATCCGTACCTGTGGTTGCGCGCGATCAGCCAGTACCGTGCGGACCTGACGGGCGCGCCGGATTTTGCTTACCGGATGGCCTGCCGGCGGATCTCCGACGAACAGTTGGCGACGCTCGACCTGTCGTGTGTTCGTACCGCGTATAACGGTGCGGAATCCGTGCGCGCGAGCACCCTGTCGGATTTTGCGCAGCGCTTTGCCGCCGCGGGCTTCGACGCCGGAAGTTTTCGACCGTGCTACGGGCTGGCGGAGGGCACGCTGTACGTCGCCGGTCGCATGAAGCAGTATCCGATCCGGACGCTATGCGTCGACCAGGCTGCCCTCCAGCGGCAATCCGTGGTGCTGCGCGACACATTCCTGGGCGTGTCGCAGCAGCCGCTGGATCGTCCGGGCGAACGGGTCCTGGTCAGCGTGGGCCGCACCGACGGCGAACAACACGTGATCGTGCGCGACCTCGAGACGAACGAGCGTTGCGCCGATCGGACCATCGGCGAAATCTGCGTGGCCGGCCCGAGCGTCGCCGCCGGCTACTGGCACCTGGACGAGCAGACGCATTCGACCTTCCAGCACCGTCTGGCGGGCCAGCGGGACCAGGTGTTCATGCGCACCGGCGATCTCGGCTTCATTCTGGACGACGAACTTTACGTCACCGGCCGGCTCAAGGACATGGTGATCCTGGCCGGCCGCAACTACTACTCGGAAGACATCGAGTACGCGCTGATCGTCGGCGTGCCGGAACTCGTGCCGAACGGTTGCGCGGCCTTCATGGACGACCAGGTCGACGCGGAACGTCTGATCGTCGTCGCGGAAGTCGAGCGCACGCAGCGCAAGGGCAATCTCGACAGCCTCATCGACGCGATTCGCCAGGCGATCTGGAATCGCCTCGACATCGGCCCGAGCGCGATCGTGCTGGTGTCGCCCGGCAGCGTGCCGAAAACGTCGAGCGGCAAGGTGCGCCGCAGCACGTGCCGCACCCAGTTGCACGACGGCGCGCTGACGATCCTCGCGCAGTGGGACGTCGAGGGCGGCGTACAACCGCCCGCGACCGATCGCGGGCAACCCGCGCGCCCGGCAGCGGTTGCCGACAAGCCGGCGGCCAACGATCGCCGGCGCGATGACAGCGCCACCGTCGACGAACTGAACGACTGGCTCAGGCACTATGCCCGCACGCGGATCGATTCGCGAACCATCGACGAGCGTCGCACCATTCCGCCGCACATCGTGCTCGATTTCGGGAATCGGGGCCTGCTCGGCATGCCGATCGACCGTTCGCACGGCGGCCTCGGCCTCGGCCTGCGCGACATGTCGCGCGTGATGGCGCAGTTGGCCACGATCGATTCGACCCTGGCTTTCTTCGTCGCCCTGAACAACACGCTCGGGATCCTGCCGATCATGCAGCATGCGCAGCCGCCCTTGCGCGAGGAACTGCTGCCGAGCCTCGCGAGCGGCCGGATGCTCGCCGCGTTCGCGATCACGGAGCCGGCCGCGGGCTCGCATGTGCGCGCCATTGCCTCCCGCGCGCAGCGCATCGCGTCCGGCGACTGGCTGGTCACGGGGAACAAGTGCTGGAGCGGCTCATCCGCGTGGGCGGGGATCATCAACGTGTTCGCGAAGCAGGCCGACGGCACCGGCATGGTCGGCCTGGCGGTGCGCCCCGGCACACCGGGCGTGCGGATCGGCGCCGAGGAACTGACGATGGGCGTGCGCGGCATGATCCAGAATTCGCTGCATCTGGATCGCGCGCGAATCAGCGACGCATACCGGCTCGGCGACATCGGCCAGGGGATGCACGTGGCGCAGCACGCGATGAACGTTGCGCGCCTTGGCATCGCTGCCGTCAGCGTGGGCGGAATGAAACGCTGTGCGCAGCTGATGCATCGCTACGGCGCGCGGCGCCAGGTCGGCACCGGCCTCCTGCTGGACAACCCGCTGAGCCGCCTGCGCCTGGGCGAATTGCGGGACCGCATCGACGGGCTCGACGCGCTGGTCGAGCACCTGTCCACCGAACTGGATCTCGGCATCGCGCCGCCTGAAGATTGCCTCCTGATTGCGAAGATTCTCGGCTCCGAGCTGCTGTCGCAATCCGCTGACGAGATGATGCAGTTCCTGGGTGGCCGGGGTTATATCGAGACCAACCTGGCGCCGCAGATCTTCCGGGACGCGCGCCTGACCCGCATCTTCGAGGGGCCGACCGAAACGCTGCTGGTTCACCTGGGCAGTCGTCTGCTCAACGGCAGCGACGATCTGCTGCGCTATCTGGAGAGTGCGCTGAGCGCCGGTGCGCTGGCCAGGGAACTGCGCGAGCTGGGCGCGCAGCTGGCGCAGGACGGGCTCGCCAATGCGGCGAAACTCGACGGCGCCGCGCACGCCGCCGTCTGGGTCAATTATTGGCTCGGCACGATCGCGCAATGGGGATTGCTGCTGGCGGTGATCGAACGCGCGGCGGCACAGCAGCGCATCGGCGACGGCACGCTGCGCTGGGCGCAGCGCCAGTACGAACTCGCGATCGAGGCGGCGCAACGGCAGGTCGGCCTGCGATCCGCGTTGCCCACGACGGTGGAATTGAACGACTGGGCCGCGCGCACCGGGTTCGAGATCGGCTCGATCGAGCAAACGATCCCGGGCGCAAGCCAACGCATCGATCCGTTGCTGGACGCCGATACCGGCGCGCATTCGGTCTCCCGCGCGCCCGATGCGCCCGATGCGCCCGCCGGCGAAGACGCCGGTCCGGCCGCCGCCCCGATCGTCAACGAGCCGGCAAGCCTGCTCGATCGCCAGCAGGTGCATGCCGTCGAACAATGGCTCATCGCATGGCTGGGCGAGCGCCTCAAGCACCGCACGCTTCGATTGACGCGCGAGTCGACGTTCGCCGAGATCGGCTTCGACTCGATCCTCGCCGTCGAAATGACGCTGGTACTCAGCGAGGCGTTCCGCGTCACCGTCGATCCGTCCGCGGTCTGGGACTACCCGTCCATTCGCGCGCTGGCCGCCCATCTCGCGCCACGAACTCACGGCGCCGCGCCGGCGGTTGCCGTGGCGCACGCCGATCCGGATGCATCGTCACGCATTGCAGCCCAACCTTCGACCCTGTGAGACCGTCCAACATGCACGCCCGATTCGACCTTGGTGATTCCTCCACCGCACTGGCCCGGCAGCTCGAACACTATCTCGGCGCCTATCCCGACGAAACCCGTACCTTGCTCGGCCTGTCGGCCGGCACCACGATCGGCGTCGAGGTGCTCGACATGGAGCTGCCGGTCAAGCTCGAGCAACACACAGATGCAGCCACGCTGCGCATCGGCCGGCACGACGCTCAGCGCGTGATGGCCTATACGCGCAGTTGCAACTGGGCGAACGGCATCGTGCTGGTGCCGACGCTGGCGCGCCTGGTGTTTGCCGGCGCGTTCCGCGGCCTGAGGGCCGGAGCGCCCCGCGCGATGCGCGCGTTCGCGACGTCCCGCCAGCCCGACCCGACCCGTAACCTGGGGATTCTGTGGGGCGCCTTCAACCTGTTGAGCCTGGCCGGCTGGCTGACCCTCGATCGCGGCGACGAAGACGCCGAATATGCACTCACGCCGGCCGGCGAATATGTCGTGGCATGCGTCGAGCGCACCCGGCCGCTGTTCGAGCAACTGGCGAATGCCACGTCGGTGCTCCAGCATCTGCACGCCCTGTGTCATCGAACGCGCGCGGCGGCCGGCGACAGCATGCTGTATGCCCAGCTCGCGCGGATCTGCGTAGCGGGTTGGCCGGAGCTGCCGCGCCCGGCCACCGATCTGGAGCGTCAGGCGAACGGACAGCTGCGCACGGCGATGGACGGCCTGTTGCTCGGCCCGACCTGGGTCGCACTCGATATGCCGGTGTTCGACAGGCAGCCGGACGGCCAGTACTCGCAATCGGCGCCCGGCATCCTCGGCAGGCTCGACAGCGAGCCCGATGGCGTCCCGGTCGGCGCCTGGACGCAGGCTGATCCTGTCGTGCTGCACGCGGCCTGGGCGCTGATGTGCAAGTTCGGCATGGCGGAAATCGATCGGGAAAAGGTGCGCCTCACCGAGTCGGGCCGGATTCACCGTCCGATTGCCGCCCCTTACGCGGGGTTGCCCGCGTCCTATCTGCGTTCGTATGCGCTGCTCGACGAACTGCTGTTCGGCAACCCCGATCCGCTCGATATCGATAGCGACGGCCACATCGATCGCGTGATGAACGTGTATGCGTCGAGCGGCGCCGGGTCCGGGCCGGCGTCACAGGAAATCACGACGAAAATCCTGCGCAAGCTGTTCGACGAGACGCCGCTGGATCGCCAGCCCTCGGGCATCGCCGACATGGGCTGCGGCGACGGCAGCGCGCTGAAGCGCCTGGCGGAATACGTCATTGCGTCGACGCGGCGCGGCCGGCACCTCGACGCCTATCCGCTGCTCGTGATCGGCGCGGACTACAACGAATCCGCGCGCGGCCGCGCAGCCGCCACGCTGTCTGCGCTGCGGGACATCTCCGGCGTGCAGGTACGCGTGATCGCCGCCGACATTTCCCGGCCCGACCGCTACGACGAAGCCGTGGCCGAAAGCGGCCTGACCGTCACGCAGCCGGACGGCAGCGTGCGCCCGGCGCAACTGAGCGACTTGTTGCATACCTTCATGTTCCTGGTCCACAACCGACGGTTGAGCATCCGTCGCAAGGACGCCGCCGAGGCGATCCTCGAGCGTCATCTGCGCACCGTCGATCGAGCACGCCTGCGCGCGGTTGTCGATCAGCACTACGCGGGCACGCTGGCGGTATCGGATCAGGCCGAGCTGCCGATCTCGCTCGACCAGATCAAGCGTGCGTTCAAGGTGGCGTACAGCGATGCGGAAGGCCTCGTTCCCGGTTACGTGGCGGCCGCGGATCTCATCGATTTCCTGACCCGCTGGAAGCGCCACGCGAAGCATGGCTTTCTCATCGTGGAAGGGCACAGCCCGTGGGCGGAAAATCTTTGCGCGCGTGCGCCGGGCGGGCCGGACACGTGGTTGCGCACCGAGCAGCTTCCGTCAGTGTTCAACTGGGGCATGCATTTCGTGTCGCGTCAGTTCATGGCGCCGTTCAACGAATTCACGCTCGCGTTGACCCTGGCCGGCCTGCGCCCCGACAGCCCGATTCATGGGCGGATTCATCCGGAGGGGTTCCCGGGGCCGGATCTGCTGAGCGACTATCGATTCTTCAGTATCGCAAACTATGTTGCCGATACCGGCACGGATCGCTAGCGCGGTGGCGGCGCGTCATGTCGACGCGCCGCGGCCCTCGAATTTCCGTTCGAGGGCCGCTTCCTGCTTCCTGCTTTGATGCGTCGGGCGCCGCGGTGGCCGGCGTCCGGTCACGCGGCGCCGGCCCGTGCCGGTCAGCGCTTCGCCGGCACCGGCGGCTCGCCCGCCGTCGTCGCGCTGCGCGCCCAGTCGGCGAACTCGGTGTCGTAGCGATTGCCGATGTACGCGACATAGTTTGCGTAGCCGTCGTAATCGCCCACCCGGAAGCGCGCCACGATCGTGTCGACGTCCGCGCGATGGCGCTCGAACATGAAGCGCGTCGCCATGTAGCCCCACCGGTACGCGCGCGTGACGTAGTCACTCGACGAGTAACGCGTGCCGAGCACGTCCGAGAACCGGTACGCGTTCGTGCGCGCCGCGTCGATCGATTCCTGGTTGTCGTTCTTTCTCGACAGATACTCGGCGACGCCTTCGATCCACCACACGGTCGGCTTCGCGGTGCTCACCGAGAAGTCGCCCGCCATGTCGTAGCGGCCGTCGAGATAGTGCGTGAACTCGTGCTCGAGGTTCCACACCTTGAACTCGGGCCGCAGCCAGGATGCCTCGTGCGCGATGAAGCGCGCCTGGTTGCCGGGTGCCGACGGATCGCCCTCGAGATACATGCCACCGTTGTCGGTGCTGATGCCGTAGATCACCGACGCGTATTTTCGATAGTTCGCGTAGTCATCGAAAATGACGAGCTCGATCGTGTCGTTGCGATCGCCCGCGACCGGCTTGCGCCCGGTCTTCATCATCCGGTGGAAGTAGTCGTCCTGCTGCGCGACCGCCGTGCAGACCGACCGCAACTGCGGCATCGTCATGTCCTGCGCGAGAATGCGCACGCCCGCATTGCACGCGTAGCGATTCGAGAGCACCGTGTCGGCCAGCCGCTTCTTGTAGTCGCAGGTGCCGTAGTCCGCGCAGTTGCCCGGATCGCCGTAGTCGGCCGCTTCCGCCGCCGCGAGCCAGAGGTCGCTGTCCGCGCCCGTCATGCTCGTGGACGCGAGCATGTCCTGGATCATTTTCTTCACGCGCGGCTTCTGCGTCGGATAGCGGAGAAAGCGAAACGTTTCGCGCGCCGCGTCGGCCAGTTGATAGGCGGCGCTCGTGTTCGACAGGCTCGCGCGGTTCGCGGTGACGAAGCGGTTGAGCGTCTCCGGGAGCGTCGCGTCGCTGTCGAGCATCGGCTGCGCGCCGCTGCGCTGGTGCGCATAGAAGAACACCGTGAGCAAGCCGGTAAAGCCGCCCGCCGCACTGCGCTGCAGCAGCGGCGCCGCCGCCTGCGGATTCGCCGCGCTCACGGTGTAGGACGCGATGCGGTTCTTCAGCGTCGGCAGGTAGTACGCTTCGTCCCGCATGTTCGTGATGAGCTTCATCAGCTCGTTCGCGGTGCTCGGCGCACGCGAATTGTCGCGATAGAGCGCATCGCCCTCCAGGCTTTGCTTGATATACGGGCGCAGCGACACCGCGAGATTCGGAATCGGGTTCGCAATGCCCGATACATCATATTGGTAATAAGCGGCGCGCAGATAAATCAGCAAATTGACCAGGATCAAATTGCTCGCGTCGTATTGATAGATTTCCTGTACGAAACGACCCGCAACAGCGTGCACGTTTTCGGCATTGAAGATCTGTGTGGCCTGCGCTTTATCGACCGAGAACAGGCCGTAATGGCATTCGTAATCGGGAAGATTCGCGATGTAATCGGCGAGTGCCGCGCCGCGATACTGGGCCATCACCGACATGTCGCGGCAATCGGCGCCCGACGTGCTGCGCTTGCTGCGCGCGGCCGGCTGCTTGAGCTGCGAAGGCCTGGTCAACGCGGCACGATCCTGCTCGCTGAGCGGCAGGTTGTACTGCGCCTGCTCGGGCGACACGGGCAGATTCTGCGGCACGCGAGGCATGCGCGCCTGCTTGGGTTGCGTCGGTTGCGTCGGCTGCCCCGGCTCGGTATTGGCCGACGCGGTACCGGCCAGTCCGGCGAATACCGACCACGCGACGATGGCCGACCAGCGGCGGCTTTTTTGAAGCACGTCGTTTATTGCCACTTTATTTTCTCTCGGTTGTTTTTGCGCAACCAAGATATAACATTACAGTTTGAAACGTCAATTTAATCGACATGAAAGAATTCAGCGTTAATTAGCTTTATTATTCATAGATAAAAATCGATTTACGAAACAATTCAACCGTCCGGCACGGCCCGCCTACATCCGGTCGAGCGACAACGCGCATGCGTCACTGCCCGGCGGACAGTATTCGGCGAGCCTTGCGATAAACATGCACTGAAGCCAGGCGTCACCATCGAATGAAAAACGCGGATGGCGAACCGCACCGGATGAATACACCATCCGGCACGACTCGCCACCCGCGTTGAAGACTTTCCAGCCCGCCGCTTACTTGCTGTAGTCGTACACCCCGCGCCCCGTCTTGCGCCCGAGCCTTCCGGCCGTCACCATCTCGCGCAACAGCGGGCATGCACGATACTTCGGATCGCCGAAGTCCTTCACGAACACGTCCATCACCGCGAGACACACGTCGAGGCCGACGAGGTCGGCCAGCGCGAGCGGCCCGATCGGGTGGTTCGCGCCGAGCTTCATCCCCGCGTCGATCTCCTCGGCCGACGCGATGCCTTCGGCCAGCACGAAGAACGCCTCGTTGATCATCGGCACGAGAATCCGGTTCACGACGAAGCCCGGCGAATTGCGCACGCCGATCGGCGACTTGTCGAAACGCTCGGTCAGCTCGCGCACCGCCGACGCGGTCGCGTCGCTCGTCTGCAGCCCGCGGATGATCTCGACGAGCGGCATCAGCGGCACCGGGTTGAAGAAGTGCATGCCGACGAAGCGTGACGGATCGGCGAGCGGCGCCGCGAGCGCGGTGATCGAAATCGACGACGTGTTGGTCGCGATGATCGCTTCGGGCCGCGCGACGGCCTCGATCTGCTTCAGGATGCGCCCCTTCAGCTCGACGTTCTCGGTCGCGGCTTCGATCACGATATCGGCCGCTGCAAGCTTCGCGTAGTCGGTCGACGTCGTGATGCGCGCCAGCGCCGCATCGCGCGTGGCCGCGTCGAGCTTGTCCTTCGACACGAGCCGCTCGAGGCTGCCCTTCAGCGTCGCGATGCCCTTCTCGAGCGCGGCGTCGCTGACGTCGATCATCACGACATTGAGTCCTGCCACGGCGGCGGTCTGCGCAATGCCGTTGCCCATGGTTCCGGCGCCCACGACGCCGACAATTTCGATGGCCATGAAATTTCCTGTGTGTTCGGGTGCTGAGCGTTCGATTATCAGATGTTCTCGAAGATCGCCGCAATCCCCTGGCCGCCGCCGATGCACATCGTCACGAGCGCGTAACGCCCGCCGATGCGCTTCAGTTCGTACAGCGCCTTGACCGTGATCAGCGCACCGGTCGCGCCGATCGGGTGACCGAGCGAGATGCCCGAGCCGTTCGGGTTGACCTTCGCCGGATCGAGGCCGAGTTCCTGCGTGACCGCGCACGCCTGGGCCGCGAACGCCTCGTTCGCCTCGATCACGTCGAGATCGCCGATCTTCAGGCCCGCGCGTTCGAGCGCCTTCTGCGTGGCCGGCACGGGGCCGATCCCCATGTAGGCCGGATCGACGCCCGCGTGTGCGTACGCGACGAGGCGGGCGAGCGGCTTCACGCCCTGCGCGCGCGCGGCGTCGGCGCTCATCATCAGCACGGCCGCAGCCGCATCGTTGATGCCCGATGCGTTGCCCGCCGTCACCGTGCCGTTCTCCTTCGCGAACACCGGGCGCAGCTTCGTGAAATCGTCCGCGCTCGCGTCGTGACGCACGTGCTCGTCGGTGTCGAACGCAACTTCACCCTTCTTCGTACGGATCGAGATCGGCAGGATCTGGTCCTTGAAGCGCCCTTCCGCGATCGCGCGCGCCGCGCGACGATGCGATTCGAGCGCCAGCGCATCCTGCGCGTCGCGCGAGATGCCGTACTTCGCCGCGACGTTCTCGGCCGTCACGCCCATGTGGATCGTCTGGAACGGGTCGTGCAGCGCGCCGAGCATCATGTCGACGAGCTTGCCGTCGCCCATGCGCTGGCCGAAGCGCGCGGCCGGCACGGTGTACGGTGCGCGGCTCATGCTTTCCGAGCCGCCGCCGATCGCGACGTCGGCGTCGCCGAGCATGATCGTCTGCGCGGCCGACACGATCGCCTGCAGGCCCGAACCGCACAGGCGGTTCACCGTCAGCGCGGGCGTGTGCTGCGCCACGCCGCCGTTGATCGCTGCGACGCGCGCGAGATACATGTCCTTCGGCTCGGTGTTCACGACGTGGCCGAACACGACATGCCCGACTGCGTCGCCCGGCACGTTCGCACGCGACAGCACGTCGGCGACCACCTTCGCACCGAGGTCGGTCGGCGAGAAATCCTTCAGGCTGCCGCCGAAATCACCGATCGCGGTACGGACACCGCTTACCACCACGACTTCTTTCGCTGCATTGCTCATCGTCTCTCTCCGGTTCGTTCGCGCCCGCAGGCGCGGGGATGCGTTGCGTTACATGTTCGGGTAATTCGGCCCGCCGCCGCCTTCCGGCGTGACCCACACGATGTTCTGCGTCGGGTCCTTGATGTCGCAGGTCTTGCAGTGCACGCAGTTCTGCGCGTTGATCACCAGCCGGTCGCTGCCGTCGTCGTTCTTCACGAACTCGTACACGGCCGCCGGGCAGAACCGCCCCTCCGGCCCCGCGTAGGTACGCAGGTTCACGTTCACCGGCACGTTCGCATCCTTCAGCGTCAAGTGCGCCGGCTGGTTCTCCTCGTGGTTCGTGTTCGAGATGAACACCGACGACAGCCGGTCGAACGTCAGCTTGCCGTCCGGCTTCGGATACTCGATCGGCTGGCATTGCGACGCCGGTTTCAGCATCTCGTGGTCCGCGTGCTTGTGGTGCAGCGTCCACGGCACGTTGCCGCCCATCACCTTCTGCTCGAGCCCGACCATCAGCGTGCCGAGGTACAGGCCCTTCGCCATCCACTGCTTGAAGTTGCGCGCGCGGTACAGCTCCGTGTACAGCCACGACTGCTTGAAGGCGTCCGGATATGCGTTGAGCTCGTCCGACTGGCGGCCGGCCTGCACCGCGTCGAACGCGGCGTCGGCCGCCAGCATGCCGGTCTTGATCGCCGCGTGGCTGCCCTTGATCCGCGATGCGTTCAGGAAGCCCGCGTCGTCGCCGATCAGCGCGCCGCCCGGGAACACCGTCTTCGGCAGCGACAGCAGCCCGCCGGCCGTGATCGCGCGCGCGCCGTACGACACGCGCTTGCCGCCTTCCAGGAACGCGCGGATCGACGGGTGCGTCTTGTAGCGCTGGAATTCCTCGAACGGCGACAGGTACGGGTTCGTGTAGCCGAGGCCGACCACGAAGCCGACCACGACCTGGTTGTTGTCCATGTGATACAGGAACGAGCCGCCGTAGGTATCCGACTTCAGCGGCCAGCCGGCCGTGTGGATCACGAGGCCCGGCTTGTGCTTGGCCGGATCGATTTCCCACAGCTCCTTGATGCCGATCCCGTACGCCTGCGGATCGGCGTTCGCGTCGAGCTTGAACTTCGCGATCAGCTGGCGGCCGAGGTGGCCGCGGCAGCCTTCGGCGAACAGCGTATACTTCGCGTGCAGCTCCATGCCGAGCTGGAAGTTCTCGGTCGGCTCGCCGTCCTTGCCCACGCCCATGTTGCCGGTCGCGACGCCCTTCACGGAGCCGTCGTCGTTGTAGAGAATCTCCGCGGCCGGGAAGCCGGGGAAGATCTCGACGCCCAGCGCCTCGGCCTGGGCCCCCAGCCAGCGCGTGACGTTGCCCAGCGAAATCACGTAGTTGCCGTGGTTCTGGAAGTTGGCGGGCAGCGCCCAGTTCGGCGTGGTGACCGCGCTTTTCTCGGACAGGAACAGGAAGCGGTCTTCCGTCACCTCGACGTCGAGCGGCGCGCCGCGTTCCTTCCAGTCGGGGAACAGTTCGGTGATCGCGCGCGGGTCCATCACCGCGCCCGACAGGATGTGCGCGCCGATCTCGGAACCTTTCTCGAGCACGCAAACGCCGATCTCGGCGCCTTTCTCGGCGGCCAGCTGCTTGAGCCGGATCGCCGCCGACAGCCCGGCGGGGCCGCCGCCGACGATCACGACGTCGTATTCCATCGATTCGCGCGGGCCGTACTGCGCGAGCAAGTCCTGTGTGGTCAAAATCCTGTCTCCTCCTGCGTCCCGACCGTCAATCGATCAGAACTGGTCTTCCGTCAACGCGAGCACGCCCTCGTTGCCTTTCGTGCCGACGATCGACGCTTCGAGCGCGCCGGCCTGCACCAGCACGTGCTCCGCGTAGCATTGCGCGATCGCGATCTTCGCATCGAAGAACGCCGGGTCGCTCGCACGCTGCGCCTGCGCCGCCACCAGCGCGCGGCCCATCTGCCACCCGCACAGCACCACGCCCGCCAGCTTCAGGTACGGCACGCTGCCCGCGAACACAGCGTTCGGGTCCTGCTTCACGTTTGCCACCACGTAATCCACCACCGACGACAACGCCTTCGCGCCCTTCTCCAGCTGCGCCTTCACCGACGCGGCCGCCGCGCCGTCCAGCCTGCCCAGCGCCGCCACCGTCTCGCCGATCTCCGCGATCAGCGCCTTCGCCACCGCGCCGCCGTCGCGCATCGTCTTGCGGCCCACCAGGTCGTTCGCCTGGATCGCCGTCGTGCCTTCGTAGATCGCCAGGATACGTGCATCGCGGTAATACTGCGCCGCGCCCGTCTCCTCGATGAAGCCCATCCCGCCGTGCACCTGCACGCCCAGGCTCGCCACATCGTTCACCATCTCCGTGCTCCAGCCCTTCACCACCGGCACCAGATACTCGTAGATTGCCTGATGACGCGCACGCGTCGCCTCGTCCGAATGGCGGTGGGCAATGTCGCTGTGCGCGGCGGCCACGTACGCCAGCGCCCGCGCGCCTTCGGTCAGCGCGCGCATCGTGCCGAGCATGCGGCGCACGTCCGGGTGATGGATGATCGTCACCGACTGCCTGGCCGAACCGTCCACCGGGCGGCTCTGCACGCGCTCCTTCGCGAATTCCGCCGCCTTCTGGTACGCGCGGTCGGCCACGCCGATCCCCTGCATCCCGACCCCGAAACGCGCCGCGTTCATCATGATGAACATGTATTCGAGGCCGCGGTTTTCCTCGCCGACCAGGTAGCCGATCGCGCCGCCGTGGTCGCCATATTGCAGCACCGCCGTCGGGCTCGCCTTGATCCCGAGCTTGTGCTCGATCGACACGCAGTGCACGTCGTTGCGCGCGCCCAGCGAGCCGTCGTCGTTGACCAGGAACTTCGGCACGATGAACAGCGAGATGCCCTTCACGCCTTCCGGCGCGTTCGGCGTGCGCGCCAGCACCAGGTGGACGATGTTGTCCGCCATGTCGTGCTCGCCCCACGTGATGAAGATCTTCGTGCCGAACACCTTGTACGTGCCGTCGCCCTGCGGCTCCGCGCGCGAGCGCACCAGCGCCAGATCGGAGCCCGCCTGCGGCTCGGTCAGGTTCATCGTGCCGGTCCATTCGCCCGAGATCAGCTTCGGCACGTAGCGCTGCTTCTGCTCGTCGGTGCCGGCCGTCAGCAGCGCCTCGATCGCGCCGTCGGTGAGCAGCGGGCACAGCGCGAACGACAGGTTCGACGCGTTCAGCATCTCGATGCACGGCGTCGCGATCAGCTTCGGCAGCCCCTGGCCGTCGTATTCGGCCGGATGCTGCAGCCCCTGCCAGCCGCCTTCGACGAACTGGCGGAACGCGTCGCCGAAGCCCGGCGTCGCGGTCACGACGCCGTCCTTCCAGCTGCTCGGGTTGCGGTCGCCTTCGACGTTCAGCGGGGCCAGCACCTCGCCGCAGAATTTCGCGGATTCGTCGAGCACGGCCTGCGCCGTGTCGTAGCCGGCATCCTCGAAGCCCGGCAACTGCGCAACGGCGTCGATGCCGGCCAGTTCCTTCAGCACGAACAGCATGTCCTTGACGGGGGCGTGATAGCTCATGGTCGATGTTCCAATCAGACGGGGTATGTGGGGCGCTATGGGGCTTGATGCGGGAAAACCGGCTCAGGCCCGGGCGACGACGTGAGGCATCGTAATGCCAGGGCGGGCGATTCTTATTGTCATATCCGGCCCATGTGGTGACAAAATCGGCCACGGGATGTGGGGGGGGTGGGCGGGGAAAGGTCGGCTGGATAGGGGTTTGACCGGAGCCGGTTTCGATCATTCAGATGAATCGGCGAGCAATCGGCGTGCCGCGTTGGGGCGGTCGGGGTGGCCGTTTCGAACAGCCATTCTCGCGGATGCAGATCCCCGACGAGCGCCCGGACGCTGGAAAGGAGTGGTCACGTTTGACGGGCTACCGCAGCCCGTGAGAAAGCTCAAGCCCCCGCTGACTGAGCTAACCAAGAACGCTCGATACGGTTCCGACAACTTCCTCGAGGAACACCTTGATCATCGGATGGTTGCGCTCGCCGCGGCGATAGGCGACATAAATCTTGCGCCGCACCTCCGGCTTCAACTTGACCCACGCCACGCCGGCCGGTGCCCGCAGTACCCGGAGCCCGGGGGCAACCGACACCGAGCAGCCAGAGGCCACCATGGCTTCGACCATTTCCGATCCACGACATTTGGCGTTGATACGAGGCTCGAAGCCGGCGCGACGACACAAGTCGATGACGAAACCGCCGAAGGTACTCCACGTGGATTCCATCGCCCAGGTTTCGTTCCGGAGATCGGCAACGCCAAGCGACGGCATGTTGCTCAACGGATGATCCGTCGCGACCGCCACGTAAAGGACATCCTCCGCCAGCGGCACGACCTCGATGTTCTCCCGGTCATTGCCCGCCGCGATCGAAAGATCGTCGATCAGCGCGATATCCGTTCGCCACGCACGGAGCGCCGCGACCGCATCAATTGGCTCCAGTTCTTCCAGTTCGATTTCCAGGCGCGGATACGCGGGCCGCAGCTTCTTGAGCACGTCAGGAAGTACCAGCGAAGCAATCGACGGAAACGCAGCTACGCGTAGTTCCCCCACTAACTCGCGCCGCAGCTCGGCCAATTCCGAGCGCGCCTCGTCCAGCACGACCATCACCCGTTCGGCGTGACCTGCCAATGCATGCCCCGCCGGCGTGAGCCTGACGCCACGGCCGACGCGCTCCGTCAGTTTGACGCCCGCCTCCTCTTCCAGCTGCGCGATCTGCTGTGAAACAGCCGATGGTGTCAGGTGCAAAGCTTCAGCGGCGGCCGCCATCGTGCCATACCTCGCCAGCTCCAGGAGTGCCTTCAGTCGCCCGACTTCCAACGCGTACCTCCACAAGGTGGATCGTTAAAAATAGCTAATGCATAACTCAATAAACGATAAGTATACGTGGATGAAATTGCTACCTAAAGTAGCCAGCCAGCAATAGCGGAAAACACGGACATGCCGTCGCCAGACTTCGCGTCAGCAATAAATTGACTGGCTGAACCATCGACTTCGATCGCTCGGGTGTGTCTGCCGCTGATTGTCGCCCCCCCATTTTTCATCGCGTGAAGAAAACGATGCGTGATTCCATACTCAAGATCGCGGTACTGTTCGGCGGCGCCAGCGAAGAGCGCGACGTCTCCATTTCCAGCGCCGCTCAAGTGATCAAGGCACTGCGTTGCGCCGGCCACAGCGTGGTGGCGATAGACACCTCTCGTGGCCCGCTGTCGCCGGAAGACGATGCGCTTCTCCTGACCTCGCGGATAAAGGATGCACCGCCGCCGTCCTGCGTGTCGGCCCAATCGCCGTCGACTGTCTTCGACCTGCTTCGCTATCGCGAACTGACCGAAGCCGATGTCGCATTTCTTGCACTGCACGGCGGCGCCGGTGAGGACGGCACCATTCAGGCGATGCTAGACCTGGCGGGCGTGCCTTATACGGGCAGCGGACACATGGGTAGCGCAATTGCCATGAACAAGAACATGACAAAGCGCCTGTTCTCCTCCACCGGCATCCGCACGCCACGCTGGTTGATGCTGCCGTGCGACTTCGATGCCATACCCCGACGCGTCGGCTATCCGCTCATCGTCAAGCCGAATCGGCAGGGCTCCACAGTTGGCCTGTCACTGGTACGCACTCCAGACGAACTGGAAGACGCGGTGCGCGTCGCTCGCCGGTTCGACACGCAGGTGATGGTGGAACAGTACATCGCCGGCCGGGAGCTGACTGTCGGCGTACTCGGCGCACAGGCACTGAGCGTCGGTGAAATCGTCATCGAGCCGGGGGCGATTTTCGATTACCGGTCGAAGTATCAAGCGGGACATGTGCTCGAACAGTTTCCGGCCAACTTGCCGGCGGCCACGCTCGAAGCGGCGCAACGCATCGCGTTGCGCGCTCACGCCCTGCTGGAACTCGACGGCTACAGCCGCACGGACCTCAGGCTGGACGCGCACGGCATTCTCTGGTGTCTCGAAGTGAACACGCTGCCGGGCATGACCGCCACGAGCCTGCTCCCGCAGTCTGCGGCCGCATCCGGTATCGCATTTCCGCAGCTCTGCGAGCAGATCTGTCTTGCGGGCATCAATCGCCATCAGCATCAGGTGCTCGCATGACTTCCAGCGCGCCAACCTCTTTCGCGCGCCATGCGCGAGCGAACCTCCAGGAATTGTTCGGCTTCGATTCAATCCGGGTACCGCGTTACCGCCTGCTCGACGGCGCAACGCCGATTCACCCGCTGCCGCGCCTGAGTGCCTTTCTTGGCGGTGCGACCATTCATGTGAAGCGGGAAGATGTCGCGGGCGTGGGCGGCGGCGGCAATAAATTGCGGAAACTGGAACTCCTGATTGGCGAAGCATTGCACTCGGGAGCCGACACGGTCATCACGGTTGGCGCGAGGCAATCGAATCACGCTCGGCTGACCGCGGCTGCGGCGGCGCGCGCGGGCATGCAATGCGAGGTGGTTCTCACACGCTCCGTGCCGCGCGACGACGCGGATTACGTTGAAAGCGGCAACATCCTGCTCGATCACCTGTTCAACGCACGTGTGCACGATTTGCCGGCTTCGGCCGATGCGATGGCATACGCCATCGCCCGTGCAGACGAACTGCGTGCGGCGGGCCATCGTGTCTATGTCTGCCCGTTCGGTGGATCGAGTCCTGTCGGCTGCCTCGCCTATGCCGCGTGTGCAGCCGAAATCGCCCAGCAGTCCCGGGCGCAAGGCAACCACTTCGATCGGATCATCGTGCCCAACGGAAGTGGCGGCACGCATGCCGGGCTGGTTGCCGGCTTTGCGGCACTCGGGGCCGGGACGATCGAAGTCGACGCGTACACCGTCTATGCTCCAGCCGCAGACGCTTATCGCGCCACGCTCGACAAGGCGCAACAGACGGCCCGCATCATCAATCGCGATACGGAAATCTCGCCCGATGCCGTTCGCGTCGACGCGTCGCAACTCGGCGCCGGCTACGGCATTCCCACGGAAGCGATGCGCCGAGCCGTGCGGCTGCTGGCCTCGCAAGAAGGCCTGTTGCTCGATCCCGTCTATAGCGGAAAGGCGTTTGCAGGGCTGATCGAAGGGGTTACCTCTGGTCGTTACGCGCGCGATCAAAACATTCTCTTCGTCATGACCGGGGGGTTACCTGGCTTATTCGCCTACCGGCACGAGTTTCAGACGACTGGAGATGGTTGAGTGAATCCCATAGACCGTCCTGATACGGCATTTCAAGGCGAATCGAGGCCACCGAGTTCCCGTGCAGACTCGTTCGAAAGCACCGAACGTCTTCGTCGCGTCGATGGTACGTCCGGGCTGCGTGGCCGCAACACCATGACATGACCGTTCGAGCGCGGTCATGCGGACCTGGACACGCCATATCGACGCGGGCGCCCTGTCACTCGAATGTCTCGTTGAATTCGCTCGAAGAGAGGAGCAGGCGATGCAATCACCCGGGCTTTGGCTGCGGTGCGCGGGTGCCGCGTTGGTTTTACTGTCGGCCTTTCAGACTCAATCGTACGCGGCGGCCCCCGTGGTCACGGAACATTCGCTGACGGCCAACGGAATCAAGCTTCACTACCTGGAGGCGGGCACCGGGAACGGCACGCCCTTCGTACTGCTGGCCGGCTACGGCGAGACGAGCCCCATGTGGCTGCCGCTCATGCCCAAGCGGGCCGTGAATCACGTCGTGATCGCGCCGGACCTGCCGGGCGTCGGCGCGTCGGGCATCCCTGCGGGCGGTTACGACAAGAAGACGATGGCTCAAGACACTCACGCGCCGGTGCATCCGTGAGAGCCACGAAAAGTTCGGCGTGTGTGATTCATAGACATCGTTTCAAATAAAATGAAGCGATGGACCGAGAGATCGCCGTGCGATTACGTTGGATGCGCATGTATCACGAGACTGGCAATGCCGGCCGCGTGTGTGCGCGATGCGGCATATCTCGACCGACACTTCGTAAATGGCTGTGCCGCTACCAGGAAGACGGCGAAGCAGGACTCCAGTCTCAAAGCCGTCGTCCACTACGCAGCCCAAACCGGAAGGTTTCCGAGGCTGATCGGGCGACGATCCTCCAATTGCGTGCCGAGCGCAAAAGCGCATGGCGAATTCAGAATGAATTGCGACTGTACGAGCAACGAGAACTATCCCTCACGACCATTCACAAGATCTCGAGCGCGCCGGGTGTAAAACCGTTGATTCGATCCAGGCGACCGGCGCAGCCGAAACGCGATAGCCGGCCGGTGCCTGGAGACCGCGTCCAGACGGAGACAATGAAGATCGCTCGAGGTGCATACCAGTACACCTTTGGAATCGAGAAAGGATTGAACCGTGTACAAGCAATGTCCGAAGCCCTTGCCGCGCACCCGTGACGAACTTCTCCGTTCGCTCCAGGAGACCGAATTACCGGAGGAAATTGTGCTGCATCTCGCAGCCCAGGCGCGGTCGGCTCTGCTCTTGACCACAGTCCCGGCCGGTGCGGATGCGATATCCCTTGGCACGAGCAAACTCGGAGGCACCCCCGACCTCCCTGTCGGATCAACATGGCCGGAGCGCCCTCCCTATCCGGACGCGGCGAAACGCGTCGCCGCATACCGGCGCGAGGCCGAGAGGCTGCTGGTGGATTCGAGGAAGCCGGGCTCGTGGATGACCCCTGAGCAAGGCGAGACGTTCAGCAGAGACTCTCTGGTCCGTGCCAATGCGATGGATAAGCCATTCCCACTCGCCTTCTTCGGGCAGTTCGACCTCGCGGCGCTATCACAGGTCGAGGGGTTCGAGCCGATGCTGCCAAAGGACGGTCGGCTCCTCGTCTTCTATGATTTCTGGGAGACGCCGGAGGACTTTACCCCTGAAGCGGCCGTCGGCTGGCGCGTAATCTGGGACAGGACTCCGACCGAATCGTTAGCGCGCGCGGCTATCCCCGAGGCGCTCGCAGCAATCTCGGACGACCACTGGACCACGATCTTCAAGCCGGCGCCCCTATCCGCCACACCCGTCGTTACGCCAATCCCACCAAACGACAAGAGCTGGGATGCCTTCGATCTCGATGACGAAGAATTGCTTGATACCTATTGCGAGTGGCTAGAGGAATTCGGCACGCCCGCCGACAAGGACGGAGAGAACCACCAGCTTGGTGGCTATCCGCGCACGCTGCAGAACGGGTTGCAGGCCAGGAGCCAGCTTGCCGCCAACGGTATCGACTGCGGTCGCAGCAACGCTTGGGACACGCCCGCGGCGAAGGCCCTGCTTCCCGGGGCCAAATCCTGGCGGCTTCTGCTCCAGATCGGCGCCGACGCGAACACCGGGATGGAAGGGCCGGGCGCCTACTACGTCATCATACGGGAGGAAGACCTTGCCGCCCGCCGTTTCGAGCAAGCTCGGGTGATCTATCAATGCGACTAGGTGGAACTCTCCTCTGAAGCGCATCCCCTTCAACGACTGCCCCGGTGATCGAAAGCACACCGATTCCTTAAGCACTGGCCGCCTGATCCTGCCGACCGACCCGCATATACCATGCTTGACTATTTCTCAGTTCCGGCCTTTTTGCGGTGGACATTGCTCATACACACATGAGCTAAAGAACCGCCTCCGATTGCCGTAATCAGGGATCTATTGGGAAATCGAGTTTTAGGAACAACGTGAAACGGCAATTCTGGATTGGAATCGGTTTAATTTGTGCGGCGCTTAGCGGATGTGCAACCCGGCAACTTGTGGCTACGCCTTTGGCTGAATCACGGATCGGCGTGAAGAGCTACGCAGAGATGTCTTATCAGCCACTTGCACTGAACGATGCAAAGACGATTGACTTCGACGCGAACACTTCTCCGGTGGCTCGATTTCCAGACGGTCTTGGCGTCTATGCTCCCTTCTCCCTGGATCAACAGTCCACGGCGACCGCTTTGCGCGTCCGCACATGGTTTTCGAGTACGTGGTTGCCGCTGGCAACGGTACTGAAGCCGTATGTCATATTCCTCGATGCCGACAAGCGCGTTGTCAGCCACGTCGAGTCATTCGACGGCACGGACGGGTCGACCTTCGTGAAGGGCCACTACAGGCAAACCTACTTCATCGTCCCCTCTGGCGCGCGATTCTTTATCCTCTACTCGGCTTCGTCGGAATCCGATCGAATGATTCTCACGGCACAAACCGGCAAACGGTGGGCAATCCCCAACGCTTATAGCGGCACGGTAGAGGTAAAACACGAGGTTGCGCACCAATGAAAGTTAAAACACCAGGGGCGAAACGCCTGACTCGATTGGCGATGTTTGCGTTCTCCTTGTCGGTGACAGGGTGTGTAACAACAAACTACATGCCACCGCCCGGTGTGCCGACGGCACACATTCGCTTCCGCGAAATCGGCGAAGGTAAATTCTTCCTCTATCAACCCCCTCCGTTGCCGGGTTGCTACGTGCCGAGCGATCCACTGGGCGGCGAACCCATTGGCGTGGCGGATATTCCTTTCAAAGACGACCACACGATCATTCTCTTTTCGACACATCGACAGCAGCCGCGACTGGGAATGCCAATCGCCGATAAATATATCGACCAAAGTTACTTCGAACTCAGGATGCAAGCGGATCATTTGCTGACGCTGCGCGTTGCCCTTCCGGGACTAGACCAATACGATAGCGCCTTTCGCTTCACCCCCAAATCCGGGGAAAATTATGAGGTAACAGTCCGTCCGGGAACGCCGCTGAAGGTCGATGTGTATCGCATCGACAGCCACGACGGACACTACGCCGTACAGCGTGTTGAGGACCTCGAAATCATTCGGCGATGTTCTTGAACGTGGCGATGCGATCGGCCGTTGACGAGTGAGCTTGAGTCATTCGGTCTGGCACGGGAAATGCCCGCTTCGGGTCGGCACCCACCGCTACAACACCCTGCAGCGCGGGCCTCGGCTCATCTTTCTGACCGAGGCCCTTCCAAACAAAGCGCAGGCACTACCGCATCATTGAAGTACCGTTCTCAGGCGCACGGGTACGTAGAAAGGTTCATGTGACCATGCGAATCTGCCAGCAACCACGACTCGCAAGCGCACTCTGCCGTTCGACCAGCGGCCGACGATCACAACAGGCAAGCCCCCTGCAACCCGATTCGACCGCCTCCCGAATCAACCCGCCAACCTCATCGCCACCAACGGCCCGACAAACGCCTCAAAGTGCGGCAACCAGATCGGTATCGCCTCCTTGACCGAAAACATCCCGTGCCCGTTCTTGCCGAACGGCGGCTCGACAATCATCTGCCCGCGCCCACCTGCCCCTTGAAACGCGGCAAACCAGGTCGCCACAACCTCCGGCGCGAAATACTTGTCGTTCTGTACGTAATGCCAGAGCACCGGCACGCGCGTCGTACTCGCAAAATGCCCGATCGTGTCCGCCATCTGCTTCGGATCGCACGGCATCCCGGGATGAGTCGTCGGGTTCCCCCCACGCCCGCCCGAGAAGTTCACCACCGCGACTACCCCCTGCGGCGCGTAGCTGGCCGCCGCCAGCGAAGCAAAACCACCCGCCGATTGCCCGACCAGCACGACGCGGTTTCGATCCACCTGCGGCAACGTCTGCCCATACCGCACCGCCGCCAACACATCGCGCGCGGCCTGCTGCCCCGCAGCAAGGTAGTCGGGATGCCGGCACGAACCCGCATCCTCTTCATCGACCCCGCCCGTCGCCCCGTACCCGCGGCGGATCGGCACGATGACCGCGAAACCGAGTTGCACGAACGTCCGGATCTGCGGCAACGCGCGGTAGCGGCCCACCTTCGGCCGGTCGCGCGGATCGGGCGGGCTGCCGTGGCTCAGCACGATCAGCGGAAAAGGCCCCGGGCCGTCCGGCATGTAGGTGGTGGCAACGATGTCGCGTGTGCCCGCCCCTTCGTCGACCGGGACCTTGACGACGGTTTCATGCAGATCCGGCGCGATGGACGTGTCTTCGACCGCCGTCGCCGCGCAGCCGACGACGGAAGCGATCAACGCGCCCGAGATCAGCACGCGACACAGGCGGATGGCGATCCGGTTTCGACGAACGACGATGCTCATGGGTGATCTCTCCACGAATCCGCAGCCGACGCGACGGCCCACGCTGCCGCGGCACATACGGCGAAGGCATCAGTGTATCCGGGCGGCGGCGCGGTCGGGACAACCGCACGCGCACAGCCCGCCGCAGCGGCATCGCGATCGTCACCCGCCATCACCACCGGTAACTCACATCCCCCGTCACCATCAACCGCGTGCCATAGAAACACCCGCCCGCCGAAAAGCACGACGACACATAAGTCCGGTCGAACAGGTTGTTCACGTGCGCTGCAACACGCCACCCCTTCCACGCAGGCCGTTCAACGCCAAGGTCATACGACAGCCCGAGATCGAACAGCACGACAGCCGGCACATCGAAAGTATTGACGTTGTCGCCCGCGCTGCGCCCGACATAACGTACACCGCCCCCCACCTTCAACCCGCGCAACCCAGGCCGCTCCACCGCATAGTCCAGCCACAGCGACGCGAGATGGCGCGGCACCGCCGCCACGCGCTTGCCGACGACAGTCGGATCCGTATCGGCCTGCACCGTCGTGTCGAGATACGTATACGCGGCAATCACATCCACTTGCTTCCACACGCGCGCACGCCCTTCCAGCTCGATCCCGCGCGATCGCACCTCCCCCGTCTGCACATTGAAGAACGGATGCTCCGGATCCGCGGTCAGCACATTGCGCTGGCGAATATCGAACGCCGCGATCGACGCGTTCTGCAGCCGATCCGGCGACTGATAACGCAACCCGACCTCAAACTGCTTCGCCTTCGTCGGCGTGAACGGCTGTCCATCGAAGCGCGTGCCGAGTGCCGGTTCGAACGACGTCGAATAGCTCAGGTACGGCGCGAAGCCGCTATCGAACAGATAGACCGCTCCCGCACGCCCGGTGAACGCCCGCGTGCTCTGCCGCACGCTCGCGGATCGCAGCAGGTCATCGGTCGTCGTGCGCGACCACTCCTCCCGGCCGCCGAGCGTAAAGACCCACCGATCCCAGCGCACCTGATCCTGCAGATAGACGCCGATCCGGTCAGGCGTCTGGCGCGTCTGCTGCGCGACCGGCGGCACCGCATACGGCTGCCCGTAATCGGGCGCGCGCGTATCGAGCGGCGGCGCCGCACCGAAGCCCGACCCGACGAGATTCGCCACCGCATGCTCATACGACAGCCCGGCCAGTACCGTATGCTCGACCGGCCCCGTCATCACGCGCATCTCGGCCTGGTTGTCGAGCGCGAGATGGTTCACGTGCTCGCGCGACCACGACAGCGAACGATTCAGCACGCCCGGCGCCAGATACGGCGCAATGAAATTGACGGCCGCACCCGCGAAGTCGACATCGAGATGCGTATAGCGCACGTTCTGCCGGACCTTCCACGTCGAATCGAAACGATGCTCGAACGCATAGCCGATCATCGCCTGCGTGCGGTCGTAGGTATCGAAGCCCGGCAGTCCCGGAAAGAAATGCGTCGGAATCCGCCTTCCCGCATCCGGCCAAAGCGTGCCGAGGGCCGGCAGCCAGCCCGCGAAGTTGTTGTGCGGATCGCGCTGGAACGACCCCAGCAGCGTGAAACGCGTATCGGCGTTCGGCTGCCACGTCAGCGACGGCGCGACGACGATCCGCTGCTGTCGCGAATAATCGATCTGCTCGTCGGCCCGGCGTGCGAGGCCGTCGATCCGGTAGCGCCACGTGCCGTCCTGCGTCACGGGTCCGCTGAAATCGAATGCAAGCTGCCCGCGATCACGGTTGCCGGTCTGCACGGCAAGCAGGCGCTGCGCATCGCGCGTCGGCCGCTTGCTGACCATGTCGACGATGCCGCCGGGGCTCGCCTGTCCGTACAGCACCGACGCCGGGCCGCGCAACACGTCGATGCGTTCGAGCGTCCACGGATCGACGACGCTCGCGGCCCAGTTCACGCCTTTGGGCAGCGGCAGGCCGTCGAGCATCTGCGGATTGATCGCCGCCGCCGCGAACCCGCCGAAGCCGCGCAGGAACACGCTTTCGAGCACGCCGCCGGGGCGCGAGTCCGCATAGGCGCCCGGCGTGTAGCGCAGGCTCTCGCCGACGCTATGCACGTCCTGACGGTCCATCTGCTCGCGCGTGACGACCGACAGGCCCTGCGGCACCTCGACGATCGCCGTGTCGGTCTTGGTGCCCGCGCGCGACACGTCGGCCGCGACGCCCTGCACGGGGCCGACGCCCGTCTCGCGCCGCCCGTCGACGACGATCGGCGCGAGCATCGGCGCATTCGCGGGCTCGCCCGCGTCCGGCGCATCCTGCGCCGCGGCGGCAACCGGCATCGCGGCCGTGCAGGCCAGTGCGGCCGCCCAGCCCGGCACGCGCCGCAACGCCGCGCGCGGCAACGGAAATCCTGGCCGCGCACGGCCGCCGGTGTGTGATCGATTCATCTCGGGTTATCCGGAAAGCGGAGACGGACGTCGGCGGATTCACCGCGCCCTCGGGTAGGAAGACGGGCCGCTCTTGCAACGGCGACCTCGACTGAACAGCGAATGGGAATCATTTACGTCGGCGCGGCGCGGGTAAATGCCGGTGGACGCAATCGACGAATGTGCGGCACGCATCGATCGGTCGAAGATTTATTCGTCTGACGTTAACAAAATGTCACGTTTGAATATCGTTATCCTGAACGACCAAACGAATGATCGGATGATAGGATAGCGACACCCTCAAGTTTCAAGCGAAACACGCAATGTCAAGCCTGCCCCCGGCCACCCGACACTCGCTCGTCGATTCGGCGATCGAGATCCTCAAATCCAACATCACTTCCGGCATCTGGCGCGTCGGTCAGCGCATTCCGACCGAGCTCGATCTCGCGAAACAGCTCGAGGTCGGGCGCAACACGGTGCGCGAGGCAGTCCGCACGCTCGCGTATTCCGGCGTGCTCGAAGTACGCCAGGGCGACGGCACCTATGTGCGCCGCAACGTCGATCCGGCGGAGACGATGCGCGACGTCGATCGCGCCGCGCGCAGCGACCATCTCGAGCTTCAGTGCATGCTCGAAACGGAATGCGCGCGCTACGCGGCGCGCCGGCGCACCGACGAGGATCTCGCGACGCTGCGCAAGCTGCTGAAGGCACGCGGCGAGCGCGAAGCGACGCGCGACGTGAAGAAGTTCGTCGAGCGCGACCGCGCGTTTCACATCGCCGTGGCCGCCGCATCGCACAATCACGCGCTGGAAGCGCTGTATCGCTATTTCTCGGGCTCGATCCTCGCGAACGTCGAAGACATCCTCGTCGAACTCGACGAGGCCGAGATTCCCGAGCCGGACATGCGGGCGCACCAGGCGGTGCTCGACGCGATCGAACAGCGCGACGAGAACAAGGCGGTTCGCGCGACACTCGCGATCCTCAAGCCTCAGATGACCTGGCTCGAGACCCGCGAGACGCCCGCCGCCTGACGCGCCCGGCCCGCGCTACGCCGCGACGGCCTCGATCACGTCGATCTGCCCGTCCGGCGCGGCGCGCACCCCGGCGGGCCGCCAGCCGGCGGCGCCGAGCAACGCGTCGTATTCGTCGCGCGTGCGCTCGCGGCCACTGCCCCAGCACATCATGTGGATGTCGTAGAGCTTCGAGAAATGCGCGACGCCCGGCGCCGGCACGACCCGTTCGATCACGAACACGCGCGCGCCGTCCCGGGCGCTTTCGCGTGCCCGCTTGAGGATCGCCACGCACTCGTCGTCGTTCCAGTCATGCAGGATCAGCTTCAGCAGATAGACGTCGGCCGCCGGCACCGCGTCGAACATGTTGCCGCCCGCCTTGCTGCAACGCGTGCTCACGCCCATCCGCTGCGCCCAGTCATCCGCATCGCCGTCGATCACTTCGGGCAGGTCGAACACGACGCCGGTCAGTGACGGAAATCGCCGCAGCAGGCTGCACAGCATGTGCCCCTGGCCGCCGCCGATGTCGCACGCATGCGTGCCCGGCGCGAACGTGACGTCGCGCAGCGCATCGACGACCTGTTCCGACTGCACGGTCGAGAAGCTCGACATCGCGCGCTTGAAATCGGTGCGGTAACGTTCGTGGTCCTTCGCATAGTCGAATGCCATCGCGCCGAACTCGCGAATGAAGCCATTCTGCTGTCCCTCGCGCACCATGTCGGGCAGGTGCGCCCAGATCGCGTAGTGCTCGGGGCCTTCCTGCAGCAGCACGAAATCGCGTAGCGTGCTCGGGGCGTCCGCATGCAGCAGCGCCCCCGACGCGGTGGCCCGGAAGCCGCGGCGCGTGTCCTCGTCGAGCAAGCCAAGCGACGCAAGCGCGCGCAGCAACCGATACAGCAGCGGCTCGTCGACGTCGAGCTTCGCTGCGAGCGCGGCCGACGACACCGGCGCGTCCGTCGTGACCGCATCGAACACGCCGAGCCGCGTGCCCGCATACAGGATCCGGCTGCGCCAGCGTCCGAACAGCGTGTCCAGCACCTGTTTTGCCGCATTTTCCATAAAGCACTCCTGAACATGAATCGACCGCGCCGGCGCGTGACGCACCGGGCGATCGCATCGTCAACGAAGCATGCGGATCACTGCTCGTGCAGGAATTCCCGGATCGGGTAGCCGACGTGGCGCTGCGCATCGAGCGTGTAGCCGAGGATGCGGTCGCCGCGCTTGAGCTCCGTGATGTTGTGCACGCTGCCCTTCGGCCCGAGCACGCGCACGTGCCAGTCGTCCTGCGCGATGATGTTGATCGCGCGATTGGCGGCATTCTTCGCCTCGATCAGCAGCAGCGGACGCGTCTCGACCTTCGCGCGCCCGACCACGACGCGGCGCGCCTTGCCCTGCACGTTGACGGCGAGGATCTCCGCGCCCGATTCGAGCTCGGCGAGATAGCGCGTGCGGTTGTCCGGCGCGACGACGTACGAATGGAGCGCGGCGGCGTTCACGCGGAACGGGCGCGTCGGCATGTACGGCAGCGGGTGCGTCTCGCTGCTGATGAGGATCATGCCGGTCGAATACGAGCCGACGAGGATGCCCTCGTCCTGCTCGAAGCGCGAGCAGGTATCGACGCACACGCGTTCGCCCGGCCCCAGGTGCGTGAGCCCGACGATCTCGATTTCCTCGAGCTGCAGATCCTCGACCGTGTCGCTGCAGATCGACACGAGTTGCGTGGCCTGCCCGACCTGCGTCGGCGTGAGCAGCACGCCCTCGGGGCCGCGCTGCAGCACGTTCAGCGTGACCTCCGCATCCTCCAGGTCGGCGACGACGGTGATCAGCTCGCCCGTCGCTCGATCGGCGGCCGCCAGCAGGATCTCGAGCGGGATCTTGCTCGGGTCCTGCAGGAATTCGACGAGCAGCCACGGCGTGGACGTCGACAGCTCGCACGCACGGGTGAGCGTCGCCTCGCCCGTCACCTCGATGAACACGCCGAGTTCGACGCCGTCCGGCACCGCGAAATCGACCGGCAGGCCATCCTTCACGAGGACGATCTGCACCTGCTCGAGCAGCGCCGCATCGGCCGGCTGCCGATCGACGACCGCGACCTTGCGCGCGCTCGGCGGCAGCCGGCCGGCCTGCTCCGCATCCTTCACGACGAATGCGGACACGCCGACATGCAGCGCCTCCTCGGTGATCTCGTCCGCGAGCTCGCCGATGTTGCGCAGGTCAATCCAGGAAAGCTTCTTCAAGGCCAATCTCCTTCGAAAGGGGATAACGCAGGTTGAATGACAGGATGAAACTAGCGGCTGACGGAAACGGCCAAACGCGACGCGGCGGCCCTCATCCGGCAATCCACCCAGCCGGCGCCCGGTTCGAAGCCGGCAAGCCGGACACCGGGCGCGACATCGGCGAGACCGACGCGTGCGCCGTCGTCGGTCCGGAACTGCACCGCACGGTCGCCGCGCATCACGACGCGCGTGTTCGCGCCGGATGCGCTGCGCGTGTGCAGCGCGACGAGCGGCGCGGATTCGATCCGCACGCGGCCGACCACGATCGCGCGCGTGTCGCCTGCCGCGCCGACCGTCAGGATCCGCTCGCCGGAACGCAGCAGCGAAAGCTGGCGCGCGCGGTCGCCGCCGCAGAACACGAACGATTCGGCCGAGCCCGCGTCGATGCCGAACGCGAGCGGCTGGCCGGGCGGGTGCGCGGCGCCGGCCGCGACGACGAGCAGCATGCTGGTCGCGCTCGCGCCGGCCAGCACGCACTCTTCTCCGTCCAGCTGCGAACAGCCGTCGATCACCGCATGCAGCCCGGCGCCGAGCGGCTCGACGCGCTGCACCTCGAACGTTTTCAGCTTCAGCGGCTCGCGCGGGCGCAGCTCGCCGCAGGCAGCCAGCACGCCGCGCAATGCGGCCGCATCGCGCGGTGCGAACGCGATGTCGACCGGCGACTGCGCATGCTTGCGCGCGAGGTAGGCCGCGCCGTGCGGGTCGGCCAGCGATACGACGATGCGGCACGCGGCATCGCGGACACCCGCGAGCAGGCGCTCGAGCGGCACCGTCGTCGCGAGCGCGTAGTCGAGCAGCACGAGCGCGTGCCGCGCGATCGCGGTGCGCGCGGCGTCGAAATCGGCCGCGCCGTCGATCCTCACGCGAACGCCCGCGAGCGGCGCATGCGCGTCGTCGACCAGCGTCGCGACGCCCGCCATCGAAACGGCCAGTTGCGCGACCGCGCCGGGCGCGCACGTGTCGCGCTCGGCCTCGGCCACCACGAAGCGGCACGCGCCGGCCCTCGCTGCGTCGGCCGCGACGGCGCCTGCCTGCGCGCCGAACGCGCGCAGGTCGATCCACGGATAGCGATACATGGAACCCCTCGATGATCGAAAGAAACCGGGCGCGACGGCCCGGCGCACCGGCTCAGGCGGCCAGGTGCGCGGCGCGGCGCTCGACGCCGTGCACGGCATCGGACAGGCGGCGGATCAGCGGTGCGGCTTTCGGCGCGGCGAACACGTTGCGACCGGCTGCAATGCCGAGCGCCCCCGCGTGCATCACGCGCGACGTGAACGCGACGAACTCGTCTTCCGGCAGCTTCGCGCCGCCCGCGACCAGCACCGGCAGCGACGAGCCGGCGATGATGTCGGCCATGCTCGCGGCGTCGCCGCTGTACGGCAGCTTGACGATGTCGGCGCCGAGATCCGCCGCGACGTTCGCCGCATGGGCAATCAGTTCGGTCTGCGGACGATCGCCGAGGCCCGGGCCGCGCGGATAGATCATCGCGAGCAGCGGCAGCGACCAGCGCGCGCACTCGGTCGCGATGCGGCTCAGGTCGAGCAGTTGCTGGCTTTCCGTTTTCGAGCCGAGATTCACGTGCACGCTGACCGCATCCGCGCCGCTCGCCAGCGCATCCTCGACGCTCGCGAACAGCGTCTTCGCGTTCGCATCCTCCGCGTAGCGCGTGCAGCCGTTCAGGTGCACGACGAGCGCGAGATCGCTCAGCACGTCGGGCGACAGGAAGCGCGCGCGGCCGCGATGCACGACGATCGCGTCGCCGCCGTGCGCGGCGATGTCGCCGACCAGTTGCCGCAACTGCTGCGGATGGGCGATCGGCCCGTCCGCGAGCGAATGGTCGAGCGGCACCATCAGACACTTGCCCGACGCGGCGCGCACCACCCGCCGCATCCTGAGCGCCTTGCCAGAAACCGATAGAAGAGCGTCCATCCTTGATTCCTCGCCGGAATGGAGAGGCCGGCCCGTGCACTTCAGCCTGCCCCCGGAGTGCCCGCTTGCGGGCGGAACTGGAGCAACAACCGAGCAACGCTTGCAGCAAATCTTGCATCGTGTAAGACTTGCATAGACCCAATCATCCTATGATTGGATCATCCTTGCAAGTACATTGCGAGCGATCCCGCTTCCCGACCGGGGGACGCATTCGACGCGGCATCGGGTCCCCTTTGCAGACAACGGCAGCACATCAACCTGTGAGGTGTCTATGAAGTTCGGCGTGTCCTTTTTGCCCGATACCGGCCCGGCCGACCGCCCGGCGGCCGACTACTATGCGCACGCGCTGAAGCTCAGCGCGCTGGCCGACCGGCTCGGCTACACGTACGTGAAGATGACCGAGCACTACCTGAAGCCGTACGGCGGCTACAGCCCGTCGCCGCTGATGTTCCTCGCGGCCGCGGCCGCGCAGACGAAGTCGATCCGCCTGATGACGGGCGGCATCCAGGCGTCGTTCCATCATCCGATCCAGCTCGCGGCCGAGGCCGCGCAGCTCGACGCGATCTCGAACGGGCGGCTCGAGCTGGGCTTCGCGCGCGCGTTCCTGCCGTACGAATTCGATGCGTTCGGCATCGATCTCGATTCGAGCAAGGCGCGTTTCCAGCAGACGATCGACGCGACGGTGCGCCTGCTCGCCGAGGAATCGGTCAGCGAGGACACGCCGTTCTTCCGCTATCGCGACGCGCAATCGCTGCCGCGCCCGACGCAGCAGCCGCGCCCGCCGGTCTGGGTCGCCGCGCTGCTCACGCCGTCCAGCTTCGAGTGGATCGGCGAACGCGGCTTCAACCTGCTGATGGCCGCGCCGCCGCGCAAGGCCGCGCTCGCGAAGACACAGGAGATGGTGGCGCTCTATCGCGAGACGTTCGAGCGCCATCACGGCCACACCGGCCGCCGGCCGCAGGTCGCGATCAGCATCCCGCTGATGATCGGCACGTCGGACGCGCACGCGCTGGCGCTCGCGGAGCCGCGCCTGCGCCATCACTGGCGCTATTTCGCGGAAGCCGCGAAATCGTGGGACCAGGTGCAGTCGTCGGCCTATCAGGGCTATAACGAGGCGATGAAGAACAAGATGGGCGGGATGGACACGGCCGACCTCGACGCGACCGCCGTGCTCGGCACGCCCGACACCGTGCGCCAGCGCATTCGCGCGCTGGAAGCCGATCTCGGGCTCGACGCGATCCTGTGGCACATCGACTATGGCGCGCAGCCGTACGAGCTGATGAGCAACAACCTGGAGGTGTTCGCCCGCGACGTGCTGCCGGGACTGTGACGCCATGCCGATCCCTTCCGGACCCACAGCGAACTCGCCCATGACACCCTCCCTGTCACTCGACACGATCGTCGTCGGCGCCGGCATCGGCGGCCTGGCCGCCGCGCTCGCGCTGCGCCGCGCCGGCCATCGGGTCACCGTCCTCGAGCAGAGCCGGGCGTTCCGGGAAGTCGGCGCGGGGCTGCAGGTCGTGCCGAACGCCACGCGCGCGCTGCGCGCGCTCGGCGTGCTCGACCGGCAACGGCTGGCCGCCGTCGCCCCGACCGCGACGATCCGCCGCCGCTGGCAGGACGGCAGCCTGCTCGGCGCCTTCCCGCTCGGCGACGACGTCGAGGCCGCCTTCAACGCACCGTACTGGAACGCGCATCGCGCCGACCTGCATGCCGCGCTGCTCGACGCCGTGCGCGACCCGTATACAGCCGGCCCGCCCGTCGCCGTGCTCGGCGGCGTCGCGGTGCGCGGGCTCGTCGCGTGCGGGCCGGACGGCGCGACGCTCGTCGATGCGGCGGGCACGCGCTGGCGCGCGGATCTCGTCGTCGCGGCCGACGGTATTCATTCGACGCTGCGCCACGCGCTGCTCGGCGACGACGCGCCGCACTACAGCGGCGACGACGCGTATCGCGCGCTGATCGACGTCGATGCGATCGATCCGCGCTCGCCCGCGTTCGAGATCGTCAAGGAACCGCAGGTGACGATCTGGCTCGGGCCCGGTCGGCACGCGATCCATTACTGGGTGCGCGACCGCCGGCTGCTGAACCTCGTCGTGATCGTGCCGGGCGACGGCAGCACGCGCGAATCGTGGAGCAGCAAGGGCGACCGCGCGACGCTCGAGGCCGAGCTCGACGGCTGGGATCCGCGCCTCGTCGGGCTGATCCGCTGCGCGTCGGACCTGAGCCGCTGGTCGCTGCACGACCGCCAGCCGCTCACGCGCTGGGTGTGGGACAGCGTGTGCCTGCTCGGCGACGCGTGCCATCCGATGCTGCCGTACCAGTCGCAGGGCGCCGCGCAGGCGCTCGAGGACGCGGTCGTGCTCGGCCGGTGCGTGACGGGGCTCGCGTCGAAGGAGGCGCTCGGCGCCGCGCTGGTCGAGTACCAGCGCTTGCGGATCGACCGCAGCGCACGGATCCAGCTTGCGTCGGCCGGCAACGGCGGCGTGTTCCACCTGCCCGACGGCCCCGAGCAACAGGCGCGCGACGCCGAGCTCAAGTCGCGCCGCGCCGACTTCAAGTCCTACCACTGGACCTGGGCCGACGCGTACCAGCTTTGACGCCCGCCCCGGCGCCGTGTGGCGCGCGCCGCGCGGCGCCGGGGCCCTCGTGACAGGACCGCATTAGGATGAACACCGTGGACATTGCGCAGCAACTGAAACAGGCGATGCGCGGCGTAGCCGCCACCGTCACGATCGTCACGACCGGCGGCGATGGCGCCGCGGCCGCACCGTGCGCGCTGACCGCCAGCTCGTTCACGTCGGTCGCGCTCGATCCGCCGACCGTGCTGGTGTGCATCAACCGGCGCGCCAGCATTCACGCGTCGATCACCGGCCACCGGCGCTTCTGCGTGAACGCGCTGCGAAGCTGCCACGTGCCGCTCGCGCTCGCATGCAGCACGACGGGCTCCGAAGCGCGTTTCGCGCACGATGCGTGGCGCACCGACGCGGCGACCGGCCTGCCCTACCTCGAGAACGCGCAGACGTCCTTCTTCTGCGACACGCTCGAACAGGTCGAGGTCGGCTCGCATTCGATCCTGGTCGGACGGGTCACGCGCGTCGCGATGTGCGACGACGTGAACCCGCTGATGTACGTGAACGGCGCATTCGCCGCCGTCCGCTCGCTGTCGCCCGATGCCGGCGCCGGCCAGTGACACCCCGATGCGTGCGCCACGCGTGATGCCGCGCGCAATCGTTGCGTGCGTTGCAGTCACGCTGCGCGCGCCTATCCCGCATTACCATTGCGCCGCATGCACGCGATGACACGGAGAAGCCGATGGCACCCGACCTGAACCTGCTGATTTCGCTCGACGCGCTGCTCGAAGAGGGGAGCGTCGTCGGCGCCGCACGCCGCATGAACCTGAGCCCGCCCGCGATGAGCCGCACGCTCGCGCGCATTCGCGAAACGGTCGGCGACCCGATCTTCGTGCAAGCGGGCCGCAAGATGGTGCCGACGCCGCGCGCGCTCGAGCTGCGCGGCGTCGTCCGCGAAACCGTGGAGCGCGCGTCGCAGTTGCTCGCCCCGTCCGCGGAAATCGATCTCGGCACGCTCGACAAGCAATTCAACGTGCGCGCGAACGACATCTTCGTCGGCCTGCACAGCAGCCGCCTGCTCGAGGAGATGGCGCGCGGGATGCCGCGCGCGATGCTGCGCTTCACGCCCGAGGAAGACGACATCGACGACGATGCCTTGCGCAGCGGCCGCATCGACCTGTTCATCAGCGCATCGCGCCGCCTGGGGCCGGAAATTCGTGTGCAGCCGCTGTTCACGACGACCTTCGTCGGCCTCGCGCGCGACGACCACCCGATCTTCGACGACGACATCACGCCCGAGCGCTTCGCGCGCTGGCCGCATATCGGCGTCTCGCGGCGCGGCAAGTCGGCGGGGCCGATCGACGACGCGCTCGCCGCGCGCGGCCTCGCGCGGCACGTGCTGCTCGTCGTGCCGACGCCGTATGCGGCGATCTTCGCGCTGCAGGCGTCGGACCTGATCCTGCCGCTGCCCGAGCATCTCGCGCGCGGCGCGGTGCAGGCCGGGCTCGGCGTGCGCGCGTTCGAACTGCCGGTGCCGCTCGAAACCGTGCTGATCACGCAGGCGTGGCATCCGCGCTTCCAGAGCGACCCCGCGCACCAGTGGTTGCGGCGTGTCGTGCGCGGGCTGTGCACGGGCCAGCCGGTGCTGCATCCGGCGCACGCGTGACGCATGCGTCGCACGCACTCGTCGAGTGCAAAGACGTCACTGTTCGGCATGCATGGCTCGACCGTAGACTGGCTTCGTCCTTTCTCATGGAGCAAGCGCAGTGCATGACGCAGCCGATCAGACGCGCGCCGTCGCGGCGCCGCCCCGCCGCCTGAATCGCGCGGCCGCGGCGCTGATCGCGCGCATCGACATCTTCACGCCGCGCGGCGCGTATGTCGCGCGCTCGGTCATTGCCGCCGCGCTCGCGCTCGGCGTCGCGTACCTGCTCGAACTGGAAACCCCGTACTCGGCGGCGTCGACGGTGCTGCTCGTGATCAACCCCGTGCAGGGCGCCGTGATCGGCAAGGGCGTGTGGCGCGTGGTCGGCACCATCGCGGGGATGGTCGTCGCGTTCGTGCTGATGGGCTGCTTCGCGCAGCAGCCGCTGCTGTTCATCCTCGGCTTCGCGTTCTGGCTCGGCCTCTGCGTTGCAGGCATGACGCTTCTGCGGCACTTCCGCGCGTCGGGCACCGTGGTGGCCGGCTACACGATCGGCCTCGCGACCTACGGCGCGATGCAGCATCCCGAGCTGACCTTCGAGCACGTGATCGGGCGCGGCTCGACGGTCGCGATCGGCGTGCTGTGCCTGAGCCTCGTGTCGATGCTGCTCGGCACGCGCGACGTGCACGCAAGACTCGAAGCGCTGGTGACGCGCGTCACGGCCGACGTCGCACGGGCCATCGCCGCGCAGCGCAACGGCCTCGCGGCGACGCCCGCCGACGACAAGCGGCACGCGCTGTTCGCCGGCATCTACGGCATCGACGATCTGCTCGCGCTCGGCAAGGCCGAATCGGAAGATCTCGCACAGCGCGCGGCTGCCGTGCGGCACGGGATGGCGTCGCTGTTCGGCGCGCTCGCGGGCGGCACGCCGCCGCTGCCGGCCGACAGCCCCGGCGCGCAAGCGGTCGCGTCGCTGCAGCCGCGCCTCGCGGCCGCGTGGCAGGCCGCCGCCGATGCATTGGGCGCCGGCCCCGGCGGCGCGGTGCACGCGCTTGCGCTGCTGGGCGACGCGCGCGAACGCTTGCGCGACGCGCTCGACGGCATCGCGCTCGGCGATCCGCGCGACGAGGCGGCGTGGCTGATTGCCGGCGAGCGGCTGATCGAACAGATCGACGACTACCGCGCGGCGCTCGACGGGCTCGTCGAATTGCAGCGCCCGCGGCCGGGCGACCGGCCCGCCCGGGTGCGCTTTCACCGCGACACGGGCGCCGCGCTGCGCAACGGCGTGCGCTCGGCCTGCGCGATCGCGCTCTCCGGCGCGCTCTGGCTCGTGACCGGCTGGAACCAGGGCGACATGATGCTGCTCGTCGTCGCGCCGTACTGCGCGCTGCTCGCGACCGCCGGCAACCCGGCCGCCGGCGCGCAGGCGTTCATCAAGGGCACGGTGCTGGCCGTGCCGGCCGCGTTCGTGTGCGCGTTCGGCATCCTGCCGCGCATCGAAGGCTTTCCGCTGCTCGTCGTGGCACTCGCGCTGTTCTGGATGCCCGGCATCTACGCGACGAGCGTGCCGAAGACTTCGCTCGCGGGGCTCGCGTATCTGGTCGCGTTCAACACGCTGACCGGCGCGACCAATCCGTTCCGCCCCGACGTTGCGCTGTTCCTGAACCAGTCGGTCGCGTGGGTGCTCGCCACCTTCCTCACGCTGCTCACGTTCCGGCTGATCCTGCCGCGCAACCTGGCCACCGATGCCACGCGGATGCGCCGCACGATCCGCGACGACACGCTCGCGCTCGTGGCCGGCAAGCGCGTCACGGCAGCGGGCTGGCAGCAGCGCCAGCAGCACCGCATCGCGCAGCTCGGCGCGCTGCTCGCGAGCCAGCCGGCCGCGATGACGCAGGCGAGCATCGAGGCGCTCGCGGCGCTGCACGTCGGCAAGGAACTGCTGCGGATCCGTCGCGGCGCCGCGCGCGACGGGCTGCCCGACGCCGCGCGCCGCCGCGTGCGCGCCGGGCTCGCCGGCCTCGCGCGGCATGCC